>DATCEV010000030.1:0-109002 GCA_036509895.1 Verrucomicrobiia bacterium | reverse complement strand
AGTCAAAACGTCGGGCAGCCTCAACTTTGGAACCGCCATCATTGACGAACTTCACCACCCGTTCCCGTAAATCCAACGCATAGGCTTTCATGCCCCCAACTCTATCACACTATGTCCCAATGTCAATGTGAAACTCTATAGGTCGGCGAAAGCCGATGCGATAATGCCCTTCATCCCATAATGGGTCAGGCAATTTTGCCTGTTTATTGCCTCTCTTGAGGCTTATTGGCGAGAACTGACGCCGGTTTGCGGTCAGTTTGATGACTCCCACTTCCCAAAACATGGCCGTGCCATGCCTTGGAAGTCGGTTTTTGAATCCCGGAAAATTGTGCAATCCGTGCCAACAGTTATCGGAATTGCCTATACGAACTATAGGCAAATACGATAGTTGATTTTTTGAGGAGACAGTTTCGTTAGGCTACGCTTTTACGAAAGTTGAAAAAATGAGCGGTTGGAAATGAAGCAACGAAATTTCATCGGGCGGCTGGTCAGCAGATGGCGCAACCAACGCGGTTGGACGCAGGACGTATTCGCTGACAAGTTGCAGTTTGCGGGCTGGCATGACGCCACCCGCGATACCGTCGCCAAAATTGAAGGCGGCTTGCTGCGGATTGACCTGACGCAGCTTTATTACATCGCCGCCGCGCTTGGTCTTCAGCCGTCCGAATTTCTTTCTCAAATTGATTGGCGCAGGGCAGTTGAGGAATAATAACAACCAGCAGAAACGTATGGAAACCATCCCCGAAAATGAAAAAACAACACCGGCCACCACGCCACTCGCCGAGCGGCTGGCATATTCGATCCAAGAAGCCGCCGACCTGCTTGGCATCCACTACTACACCATGTATCGGCTCATTCAGCGGCAAAAAATAAAAACCTGCCGTGTGTTGCGCGGCAAATTGCTCGTGCCGCGCACGGAACTGGTAAAACTCTTACAAACTGACTTGAGGTAAATTATGAAATACCAGGAAAGACCCACCGAATTGCAAGAATCGGCTGCCACCGAAACAAAAATGGCTTTTGCGGAACATTTGAACCAGTTTAACAGTTTTTGCGACGCGCTCCATAATCTTGAGCGCAATCTGGAAACGACAGGAAACGACGCCTTCAAAGCCGCGCTGCTTTCATCTGGCCGTGTTGTTAAAACAGACGAGGGCGCGGAATGGCAGCACGACGTTGACTTGATGAAAGATATTTCCATTTGCCATCGTCGCAACGCTGGCGAAATGGAATTTGCCGTTGTCGAATCCGTTCCGTTGCCGTCGGGTGAAACCAAAGAAGTTTTGAACAGCGGCCACAACGTGCGGGAAGTGTTGCAGACGTTCGCGCACGACCAGCGGCAAGTCTTGAGACTTTGGAAAGATGACGTGACGGCGCAAATGCGGGAACATCTGGAGCAAAAATATCCCGGCCACGACATGAGCATTGTGGTCGAATCGTTTGAATACAAAATGTCGCGCGCCCTTGCTCAAAGACCGGCACAGGCTCAAAATCAAAGTCGAGGCGTCCGAATTTGAAATTCTTTCGAGGGAAATCTGATACTGCTTTTGGATACTACATGACTTTTTTGCCGCTCAAATAGACTCAATAGGAGCAAAGCTCTAATGAAAAATCATCAATGTTTATCGGATTTTGTGATGATAGATAACCTTGAACAAAAGTGAGCAAAGGTCGTTTTTGAATTAGCAAACCATCGCCTTCAGCCACTCGGCCATCTCTCCAACCTTTGTTTAACAATAATTTATAGTGGATTCTGTATGCCTGTCCGCATGATCGACCAAACTTAATCCGCTACGTTTCATCCGGGACATTTTTTGCATGAATGCGCGTGACTGGCAAGCTCATTCGCCAAAGAAGGCAAACAATTTGCATCGTTCGGGAAGAAAATTGAGAACGCCAAACAGGCATGATTTCCAACCATCCGATTTATGGGGTTAAAAGCAAGTCGTTGACTTCGCGGTCGGCTTGGGAAATAATGGCGCGACAATCCTTGTCGTTGCTGAATTAAATTTTTACGGAAAACATGCGGCTCCAACAAATTGCAATAGAAATAAATCAAACTGATTATGAAAAAACTCATTCAATCCATCATGCTCACGGCGGCTGGACTTTGTGTGGCGGCCCTTGTAGGTTGCGCGTCCATGTCTAAAACCGGGGTCGTCAAAAAAGCTCCGTTCGGAAAAATGCCGGACGGCACGCCCGTTGAAATTTACACGTTGCGCAATTACGCCGGAATGGAAGCGCGCATCATGACTTACGGCGGGACGGTGGTTTCCTTAAAAGTGCCGGATAAAAACGGCAAGCTCGGCGACGTGGTGCTCGGCTTTGACAATCTGGCCGAATACCGGACCAACAGCCCCTATTTCGGCGCGCTCATCGGGCGTTATGGAAATCGCATCGCGAAGGGAAAATTTTCTCTGGACGGGCATGAATATACTTTGGCCGTCAACAACGGTTCCAACAGTTTGCACGGCGGCTTGAAAGGTTTTGACAAAGTGGTCTGGAAAGCCGAGCCGGTGAACACTGCCTATGGTCCCGGCCTGCAATTGACTTATTTGAGCAAGGACGGCGAAGAAGGCTATCCGGGCAACTTGTCCGTCACCGCCGATTATGTCGTCACGGAAAATAACGAACTGATCGTGCAATTCACCGCGAAGACCGACCAGGACACGCTTTGCAATCTCACGCATCATTCCTATTTTAATTTGAGCGGCAAAGGCGATGTCTTGGACGATGTGGTGCAAATTGACGCGGACAAATTTACGCCGACCGACAGCACGCAAATTCCCACCGGCGAATTAAGGCCGGTCGCGAGCACGCCCTTTGATTTTCGCCAGCCCACGCCGATTGGCGCGCGGATCAAGGATGACAACGAACAATTGAAGATCGCCGAGGGCTACGATCATAATTTTGTTTTGAACAAAATGCCGGGCGAGTTTGGCCGCGCCGCCACGGTTTATGATCCAGCCAGCGGACGCGAAATGGAAGTGTGGACGACCGCGCCGGGCGTGCAGTTCTACACCGGAAATTTTCTGGACGGAACGATCAAAGGCAAAGGTGGACACATCTACCATCAATACGACGCTTTCTGTTTTGAACCGCAAGGGTTCCCGGATTCGCCCAATCATCCGCAATTCCCTTCCACCGAATTGAAACCGGGCGAGATTTACAAAAATACGATCATCTATAAATTTTCAGCCCGGCGCAAGGAACCGGAACTGCATCCCTAAACTAAAAAGCAGTTACAACTGCTCCGGCCGCGACATCAAATCCGCGATGCGCGAGAGCAAGCGTCCCGCCGCGCCGCCGTCAATGACGCGATGGTCGAAGCTCAACGTCAGGTTGGCTTCCATTATCGGAACGAATTGATTTTTCGATTCGTCCCAAAACGGAACTTTGCGCCCCGCGCCCATGCCGAGCACGAGCGTTTGTTCGGGCAGGGGAATGGGCGTCGCCCAAATCAAACCGAACGTGCCATAATTCGTGACCGTGGCGATTGAGCCGCCCGTCGCCTCCGCCGGAAGTTTTCGTTGTCGCGCCCATTCCACCAGTTCGTTATAGCGTTGCGTCAATTCGTTCAGCGATTTTTTATCGGCGTTGCGGATCACGGGAACGAGCACGCCATCCTCGGCTTCCACGGCAAAGCCAACGTCAATCGAACCCGGATGAATGATTTTATTTCCCACGAGCCGTCCGGCGGGCGCGGAATTTTCCGCCAGCGCGATCGCCAGCGCGCGCAACGCGTAAAGCGCCGGGCCGGGCTTGGGATTTTGGTTTTTTCGGTGCGTGAGCACCGCATCCAGCGCCACCGGCAAACCCACGGTGGCCAGCGGTCGCGTCCAACTGCGCCGCATCGCATCGGCCACCGCGACGCGCATGGACGAGGCACCGCTCATTTTATGTTTTTCCAGGCTGGCGATGTATTTCTCAAAATCCTCGACGGTCACGCGCCCTGCCGAGCCGCTGCCGGCCACGCCCGCCAAATCCGCCGCGTGCAATCCAAGTTCGTCCATGCGCGCCTTGAGCCGCGGCGAAAGATAACTCGCGCCCGCCGCGTTCGCGGGAACGGGCAAGCCGCGCACCGTCGGCTGCACGCGTCCGCTTCTGCGATTTGAATCTGATTTTGAAAGATGCTCTGTTTCGGGAATTTTTGTTGGGGCAACGTCGAGTCCCAAACGCGCGGCTTCTTCTTTCGTAATCTCAATTTGTCCGAGCGTCGCGCCAACTGCGTAACTTTCGTTCAACTGCGCGGTAAATTTTTCAATTTTTCCTTTGCACGGCGACGTCACGGTCATCGTCGCTTTGTTCGTCTCGACTTCGATGAGATTTTGGTCGGCCTCGACATTGTCGCCAGTCTGGACGAGAAAACTGATGATGGCGGCCTCGGCGATAGATTCGCCGAGCTGCGGCATGATGATTGGAATGTGTGGCATAATTTTAGCGCCTTAAAATTTTTCGCGCGGCGGCGGCAACCGCGCGCGCGGTCGGACGATGCGCCGTCCAAAGATTTGGATGATAGGGAATGGGCGTGTCCTTCGCATTCAACCGTTGCGGCGGCGCGTCGAGCAAACCGAAGCCTTCGCTCGCGACGCGCGCGATGATTTCCGCCGTCACGCCGCCCCACGGCCAGGCTTCGCCCACGCACAACAATTTTCCCGTGCGCGCCACGCTGGCGATGACCGTGTCCGTGTCCAACGGTTTGACCGAACGCAAATCCACAATTTCCACTTCCCAGCCGTCGGCGGAAAGTTCGCCCGCCGCTTCCAGCGCCTCGTGAACCATCGCGCTGTAAGTGACAATGGTAAGATCGCGGCCTTCGCGGGCGATTCGCGCCTTGCCGATGGGCAAGGCTTCGCTCGGCAATTTTTCCGCCTTAAGATGGTAATAAAGAAATTTGTGTTCGCAAAAAATCACCGGGTCGTCGAGCGCCACCGCTTCCAGCAGCATGGAATAAGCGTCTTCAACTGTCGCGGGCGTCAGCACGACGAGGCCGGGATAATGCGCGTAAATAGTTTCGATGCACTGGCTGTGAAACGGCCCGCCGCCTTCCGTTCCGCCAAACGGCAGTCGCACGGTGATGGGGCAGGGAATATTCGTGCGCCAAAAAAGGGTCGCGGCCTGGTTGACGATCTGGTTGAAACCGATCGTCGAAAAATCCGCGAACTGCATTTCAATGATGGGGCGCATTCCTTCAATCGCCGCGCCGACAGCGAGACCGACCATTGCGTCTTCGCTGATGGGCGAATCCAAAACGCGCCCCGGAAATTCTTTCGCCAGATTTTTTGTGGCCTTGAACGCGCCGCCGAAGGCGCCGACATCCTGCCCGTAAATAAATACGCGCGGGTCATCGCGCAACGCATGGGCTTGCGCTTCGCGAATGGCTTCAAGGTAAGTGAGGCTCATTGCGGAAAGGCGGAAGGCAGAATGAAGAATGATGAAACAAAAATCCGCGCGGCGCGCGTTGAAATGATTTCCGCCTTCTGCCTTCTTAATTCTTCCTTTGAATTATTCATGGTGGGTTTCGCTCAAATGCCTGGTGGCAAGCGCGCGCCATTCTTCCACAAACGGGTCCGGCCCGGCCTCGCGTTGCGCCTTGCCGACCGCTTCTTCAATTTCACGGATGATTTCGCCGCGCCAATTCGCGAAGGTCGCCGCGTCCGCCCATTTTTCTCCCAGCAAAAATTGTTCGGCAACTTTCAGGCAATCGCGCCCGAGGGGAGAATTTTTTAATGTCGGATCAATGTAGCTGGAATCGTCATGCTCGCCGTGGCCGCACAGCCGGAGCAATTTGGCCACGACCATTTGCGGCGTGGAATTTTCGCGCGCGCGCGCAACAGCTTCGCCCACGATTTCCAAACACGCGGCCAGGTCCGTGCCGTCCACCGAATGCGTTTCCACGCCGTAACCGATGGCTTTGTCCGCCAGATTTTCGCAGGCAAACTGGCGGGAAGTCGGCGTGGAATAGGCATACTGATTGTCCGCCACCACCAGGACGAGCGGCAATTTCTCGACGGCGGCCTGGTTGAGAGCCTCATGAAATGCGCCGGTGGAAGTCGCGCCGTCGCCCACGCACGCCGCGCCGACCGTTCCGAATTTTTTTTGAAATTTTCGCGCGAACAGCATTCCGTTGACGACGGAAATCATCGCGCCCAGATGACTGATCATCGGCAGATAACCTTCCAGCGGCCTGCCGCGATGCACATTGCCGTCGCGCCCGCGCATCGGGCCGAGCGCCGAGCCGAGATACGTTCGCGCCGCGTCCAAAACCGTTTCGCCAAAAGCCAGCCGCCCGGCGGCATCCCGGATGAGCGGCGCAAAAACATCGCCTTTTTTTAGTGAAATCCCCACCGCCGCGCTCAACGCCTCCTGTCCGCGCCCAAGAAAAACGCCGCCACGAATTTTTCCCGCGCGATACAGCGCGGCAAATTTATC
The DNA here is from genome assembly GCA_036509895.1 of Verrucomicrobiia bacterium. GTDB lineage: Bacteria > Verrucomicrobiota > Verrucomicrobiia > Limisphaerales > UBA11358 > UBA11358. The sequence continues at coordinate 102,570 of DATCEV010000030.1, read as the reverse complement.
ATCCAATAACCGTGCCAGCAGCATGAAGCGATACGCTTTGAGATGCGCCGCGCGCGCGCCGGACCGATCATTGACTCGTTCGCAATCGGACACCGTTTGCAGCATTGCGAAATTTTCCCCTTTTTTTTCTTTTAATGCAATTCAAAGTTGCAACTTGAAAAACCGCCGCCTTGTAATCCACGTCTAAATTTTCTCGACACAGTTCGGAAACAATAGTCGTATGCTGTGGCCGATGATTTCAAAACTGCCGCGCTGGGTTTGGGCAGGCGCTTGGGTGCTGGCATTTGACGCCGGCATCGTCAACGTCGTCGGGCTGCTCGGTTTTGAACATCAGGCCATCACGCATCTGACCGGCAGCACATCGTTGCTCGCGATTGGGTTGGCCACGCTGAACACTTTTTCCATCCTGCACTTTGCCGCCCTCCTCGGTTCGTTCGTTGCCGGAACCGTCTTGAGCGGGTTTATCATCCAGGACACCGCCTTGCAACTGGGGCGGCGTTACGGCGTCGCGCTGGTGTTGGAATCCATTCTGCTCTGCGCCGCCGTGCCTCTGTTGCAACGTCATTATTTGTCAGGACTTTATTGCGCCGCGTGCGCCTGCGGTCTGCAGAACGCGATGATGACTACTTACAGTGGCACTGTCATCCGCACCACGCATCTCTCCGGGATGTTCACCGACCTCGGCATTTTTTTGGGACACGCGTTGCGCGGCCTGCCGGTGGATCTGAAACGGATGCGCCTGTGCCTGCTGATCATCTCCGGTTTTTTGGGTGGCGGCGTGGCGGGAGCGCTGGCCTATCATGCGCTGAACGCAGCCGCGCTGTTCATTCCCGCCGGAATCACCGCCGCCCTGTCCATCGCCTACGGATTTTATCGGCGGCCAAAAGCGTGAACAGCCTGCGCGCTGCATCTGATTAATTTCGGTTGTCCCTTGGGATGATTCGTTTGAAAATTCCATAAATTTCTCGACACGGTTCGGAAATGCACGGATTCTGCCATCAAACCGTAGGCGACGACGTGAGGAGTCTCTGATTGAAATTGATTTGAGTCTCTTGACCTCGACTCCTACGAAATTTTGGAACGCCGATAAATTCCCGTGCCGGATTTGGAATTCCGGCGAAATACTTTGGAACGATTGAAATTGGTTTAACCTATGAACCGCCTCCTTTTCGGCGACAATTGGCTGCGCGACCCAAAGATTTTTCCCGACGCGAGCGTTGACCTCGTTTATCTCGACCCGCCGTTCAATTCCAATGCGGATTACAACGTCCTGTTCCGCGAGGCTTCCGGCGAGGCCAGCCAGGCGCAGTTTCACGCCTTCACGGATACCTGGAATTGGGCGGACGCGGCGCAGACTTACACCGAGTTTGTGGACGACTGCCCGAACACCGCCGTCGTGGAAATGGTGGAGGCGCTGCATTCCTTCCTGAAAAATTCCCCGATGATGGCGTATCTGGCGATGATGGCGCCGCGCTTGGTGGAACTGCATCGCGTCCTCAAATCCACCGGCAGCCTGTATCTTCATTGCGACCCAACTGCGAGCCATTATCTGCGGATGTTGCTGGATGGAATTTTTGGGCAGGAAAATTTCAGGAATGAAATTGTCTGGCAACGAACCAGTAGTCACAACGACAGTAAAAAATGGGGTTCGGTCAACGATACGATTTTCTTTTACTCAAAAGGTGAAAATTATGTGTGGAATCCTGTTTTCACCGGACACGAAGCAAAATACGTCGCCGATTTTTATCGGTTGAAAGATGAACGCGGCATTTATCGTTTGGATCACATCATTCGTTCCGCGAGCATGGGGCCGCGCCCAAATCTGGCTTACGAATATAAAGGTTATACTCCGCAGTGGGGCTGGCGAATGGTTCGTGGAAAATTAGAGGCGTTGGACAAAGATGGCAGAATTCAGTGGAGCAAGTCGGGGCGTCCATATTTGAAAAGATATTTGGACGAACAAAAAGGGACGGCCATCAAGTCGAACATCACCGACATTCCGCCAATTGGCGCGCAAGCGCAGGAACGTCTTGGGTATCCAACTCAAAAGCCGCAAGGGTTGCTTGAACGCATCATTGAAGCCAGCAGCAACAAGGGCGACATCGTGCTTGATCCGTTTTGCGGTTGCGGCACCACCATTCACGCGGCGCAAAAACTCGGCCGGCAATGGATTGGCATTGATGTCACCTACCTCGCCATCAATCTCATCAAACGCCGCCTCAAAGACGCCTTCGGCGCGGACGCGCAGTTTGAGGAACGCGGCCAGCCCACGGATTTCGGGAGCGCGAAGCGGCTGGCGGAATTGGACAAATGGCAGTTCCAGCAATGGGCGCTCTCGCTGATTGACGCCCGCCCGCGCACGGAAGGCGACGGCAAAGGCGCGGATCGCGGCGTGGACGGGATGCTGTATTTTTATGATTACACTGATGAAAGTAGGAGACGACGTGAGGAGTCTCCAACTAAAAAACCAGATAAGAGTCTCGTCACCTCGACTCCTACAAAATCAAAAGAAGAAGCCGTGCGCCAAAAAATCCTCGTGCAAGTCAAAGGCGGCGGCGTGCAGCGCAATGACATTTCAACTCTGCTGGGCGACGTGAACAACCAGAAATTTGCCGGCGGCATTTTGATCACTTTGGAAAAACCGACGAAGCCGATGCGCGAAGAAGCGGCGGACGCAGGCCGTTACGAATCCAAACTCTGGCACGACAAGGATTATCCCAAAATCCAAATCCTGACGATTGAAGGATTATTGAGCGGCCAAGAGCGCGTGGAAGCGCCGCCGCAATTGAATCCCTTCGCCAAAGCGCAGCGCGAAGGCAAAGCGGAGAAACAGACGGAGATGATTTAAAAGCCTTCTATCAATTGCATGATGGTATGGAACTTGCGGACTTTTCCGCATGTCGCGGCGACAAAAATCTAAAGATATTGGGCTTTTTGAATCCATCACGGGTTTAATCAGCATGGCGATAGAAAAAAAATCGGATTGGCCTGCCGCCACAAATGCTGTTTAATGTTGTTTCATTCACGGGCAGAGAAAAATTGAATCCGAAAGATGAACGAACCGTCATCACAAATTTTGCTGGTGGGAGCCGATGCGAAAGTGCTGCAGATTTTATCCGCCATTTTCAAGGACGATCCTTTTGAATGGCGCTTTGCCAGGAACATCGCCCACGCCAATGAATTGTTTCAGGAGCGCACCGCTGATTATGTGCTGGTGGATCTGGAATCGCCGAACGACATCGGCTTTGCCTTGTTGCGGCAATTTCAGGAACAACCGTTGCTGCCGTTTGCGCCGGTCATTGCGCTGGTGGCGGAAAACGACGCGGCGGGAAAATTAAAGGCGTATGAGTTGGGCGTGCTGGATTGCCTGAACAAGCCGCTGGAACCTGCGCTCTGCCGCGCGCGTTTGCTCGCCTCGTTCAAGACCAAGCGTCATTACGATCAATTGATCCAGCACAATCTGGAATTGGCCAAGGCGCGCACGCTGGCGGAGGCTTCGGCGCGCGCGAAATCGGATTTTCTGGCGGCGATGAGCCATGAAATCCGCACGCCGATGAACGGCGTGATCGCGATGGTCGGGTTGCTGATGGAATCGCAGATGACTTCCGAGCAGCGCGGTTATCTGGAAACGATTCACACGAGCAGCGAATCATTGCTGAACATCATCAACGACATTTTGGATTTTTCAAAAATCGAGGCGGGCAAAATGGAATTGGATTCGCGCCCGTTTGATTTGCGGACGTGCGTCGAGGAAACTTTGGATTTGCTCTCGGCCAAGGCCGTCGAAAAAAATCTCGACCTCGTTTATCAGATGGACGACGCGATTCCGCCGGTGGTGACGGGCGATTCGCTGCGGTTGCGGCAGGTGCTGGCAAATTTGTTGAGCAACGCGCTCAAGTTCACCGCCGACGGTGACGTTTCCGTGCAGGTAAAAATTCTTTCCGCGCTGACGCCGGACGAAAAAGGGTTCTGGCCGATTCACCTGCATTTTGCCATCAGCGACACGGGCATCGGCATCACGCCGGAAAAACTTTCAAAATTATTCAAGCCCTTCATGCAGGCGGACACTTCGACGGCGCGGCATTATGGCGGGACGGGTTTGGGATTGGCCATCAGTAAGCGGCTCGTGGAAATCATGGGCGGAAAAATGTGGGCGGAAAGCGAGGCCGGCAAAGGTTCGACGTTTCATTTCACGGTCAACTTTGTCGCCGAGCCGCAACCCGCGCGCGAAACGCGCCAGCCAAAACTGGCCGACCTGAAAGTTTTGATCGTGGACGACAACGCCAGCAGCCGCCGCACGCTCGCCGAGCAAGCTGCCAAGTGGGGCATGATTCCCGAAACCGCCGCCACGCCGCAACAGGCGTTGGAATTAATGCGGCGCGAACAATTTGACCTGGCGGTTTTGGATTTGCAATTGCCCGGCATGGACGGGATTGCGCTCGCGGCTGAAATCCACAAACTGCCTGGCGCGGAAATGTTGCCGCTCGTTTTGCTCACGCCGTTGGGCGTGCGCGCCGATGCGCCGACGGCCGCGCATATCACGTTCGCGAATTGCGTCGCCAAGCCCGTTCGCCCCGCGCAACTTTACACGGCGTTGGAACGCGCGTTGTTCAGTCCCAAAAAAATCGCGCCCGCCGCGCCCGCCGCGCCCGCCGAACTTTTGGCCGAACGTTTGCCGTTGCGGATTCTTTTGGTGGACGATAACGCCATCAATCAAAAAGTGGCCGCGCGCATTTTGAATCAAATCGGTTATCAATCCGACCTCGCCGGAAACGGGCGCGAGGCGCTCGCCGCGCTGGACCAAAAAAATTACGATCTGGTTTTCATGGATTTGATGATGCCGGAAATGGACGGACTCGAAGCCACGCGCGCCATTCGCGAACGTCAAAAAAATCCGGCGGCGCATCCGAATTATGGGTCGCGCATTCTCATCGTCGCCATGACTGCGCACGCGATGCAGAGCGACCGGGATAATTGCCTGGCCGCCGGCATGGATGATTATTTGTCCAAACCGATCCGCCCCGGCGACATTCGCGGCATCATCGAGAAATGGGGTTCGCAATCCATTCCCACGGAAAAAATCAATATGGCGCCGACGCCGAAAACTGAAATTCCCGCCGCCGAACCGCCGGTGGAAATGGACCGGCTCAACGATTTGACCGATGGCAACGCGGAGAGTTTGCGCGAACTCGTCGAGATGTATTTCAAACAAACCACGGAGCAACTGGCGCAATTGAATGACGCCGTGCGCGCCAACAAAACGGAAGAGGTGCGGCGCGTGGCGCACAGTTGCGCCGGCGCGAGCGCGACGCTGGGCATGAAACGTTTCGCGCAATTGATGCGCGATCTGGAAAAAGAAGGCGCGTCCGGCACATTGACGAAGGCCGCGCGTTTTTGCGAAGATGCGGCGCGCGAGTTCAAGGTGATTCAAAAATTTCTGGCGGCGCAACCGGGTTTGGACACGCTGGCGGCAGTTCCTTAATATGAAAAAAATTCTCATCATCGAAGACGATCAAATCGTCGCGAATGTTTATCGCAACAAACTTGCCGTCGAAGGTTATCAGACCGAGTCCGCGCCCGACGGCGAGACCGGCCTGAAAGTCATGCGCACGCTCAAGCCGGATATCATCGTGATTGACCTGATGCTGCCCGCGATGTCCGGCGTTGAAGTCATCAAGCAAATTCGCAGCGAAACGGATTTTGCGAAAACGCCGATCATTGTTTTTTCCAATACATATCTGACCAATCTGATTCAAGACGCATGGAAAGCGGGCGCGACCAAATGTCTTTCCAAATCCAACTGCTCGCCCAAGGAAGTCATTGAAGTCGTGCGCCACACCATCGGCGAGAGCGGCGCGATTCCGCTTTCGCGTCCGGCCATTGAAGGCACGCACAACAAACCGTCCAAGCCCGCGACGCTCGCCGGCGAAAATGATTCCGCCTTCCAGGCCGAATTGCGCAAAGCCTTCATCGAAAGTTTGCCCGTGACGATCACGACGTTGCGCGCCGCGTTGCAAAGCCTCATCAAGGCGGACAACGAAATGACGCGGTTGAAAGAAATTTACGAACTGTATCGCCGCATCCACGCGCTCAACGGAAACGCCGGCATCGCCGGGTTGGTGCAGATCGCGCACATGGCCGCCGCGCTCGAAGCCTTGCTCAAGGAAATTTACGAAAAACCGAAAAACATCAACACCTCGACGTTGCGGACCGTGGCCGCCGCCGTGGATTTTCTGGGATTTTTATTTGAGCGCGGCACGTTGCCGGAAAAGCAGGAAATTCCCGTGTCAAAAATTCTGGTCGTGGATGACGAAGCCATTTCGCGCCGCGCCATCATTTACGCCCTGGAAAAAGCGCACCTTAAATCTGTCAATACCGAAGACCCGCACGCCGCCTACAAACTGCTCGTTGAAAATAGTTTTGACCTTATTTTTCTCGACGTGGACATGCCCGGCATGACCGGCTTTGAACTGTGCACCAAGCTGCGCGCTTTGCCCGCGCATAAAAAAACGCCCGTCGTTTTCGTCACCAGCTTGAGCGATTTCGACAACCGCACCAGTTCCATGATGGCCGGCGGCAACGACTTCATCGCCAAGCCATTTCTCTTCATCGAACTCACCGTCAAAGCGCTCATCCATGTGTTGCGCGGCAAATTGCAGCCAATAAAATAAATAACTTGCCGCCTTTGACGGCAGATACGCTTTGCGCGCGGGGCTGACAATTCAAAACGCCGCCGATTTGCAATGGCCGGTGAGCAATCCCGCCAACGCCGGAATCCGTGACCAATTCCGCTTGAATACTTTTCCGCCCGCCAGCACCACCGCCCTGGCGACTCCACCAACGCCGCCCGCGACTCCGCATCCGTAAAATCAATTCTCGCAAAAGCAAAGCGGCCTTCGGAAACGGAGGCCGCTTTTATTTTGCCAACGATCGGCTGACTTCCGATGAAAGAATGGGCGATACGAGTCGGAGAGTGGCATTGCTGTTTCCGAAATCAGCGACGGCTTCCAATTCGGCAAGCGGAGCAATAACTTTGGCAGGTTCACCATTGGTTGGTGTTTCTCCAAACATACCTTCGCTATAATATGGCGTGATTTTGGTGATGGTAAGTTTCTTTGCCGTTGCCAGTTGTTTGAGCCGGGCAAAATAATCTTCTTCATCAGGGTTTGGCAGCACAATGGCTTTGTGCGCCCGGATGCAATGGATGATTTCTTGCAGGCTGGCGGTTTGCTGGCTGGTGTAACGCGCGACCTCCGACCAGCAGAGGGAAAAAGAACGGATTTTTCCGCAACTGCCGAACTCAATCGAAAAACCTTCCGCTCCATCGCCTTCGTCATTGGGGGAAAAGAAAGGAACCCCGTCAAGCTCGCGGTATAAAAAAATTCCGCGACCACAGATTTGATTGGTCAAAGGGTTGTCGTTGGTATCCGTATTGAAATGCGAGGTGGGCGTTTTTTCCACGACTTGCGCCAGGTCAACTCCAAGTTCAAGCGCGCACATCCGCGCCCAACTGGAAGCGGTTTCGTCATTGGGAATGTTTTGCGTCCAATGGTTCTGATCGGGTGAATAAAATGACAGGGTGGCGTCATTGGGCTGGATTGAAAAATTGCAGGCGGTCACGCACTGACAGTTGCAATCGGGATCGTCAATGATGCAAGTGTCATTGGTTGAGGGTTGGGGGATTCCACGGTTTTGATAAGAAGCGAGCACGATAATCGCTCGCGTAAAAGGGTTCAAGCGTAGGACAGGCGTCGCGCCTGTCTCCATCTTCAAATGAAACAGTCAGAGACAGGCGCGACGCCTGTCCTACGATGGCTGGCAGAAAAAAATCGCGTTTGCCGTCGCCGCTGATGGTTTCTGGCGTCTTGCCTTTGGGCTTGAGGCCGAGCCGGTCTTCGGCCCAGTCGCCGATGAGCCAGTTCACGTCTGCCTGGATCGAATCCACATACTCGACATCTTCCTTCGCGGGATTCGTGTCGTCCATGCGCAGATTGCAGACGCCGCCGAACTCGCGCGCGATGCCGAAGTTCAGGCAGATGCTTTTCGCGTGGCCGATGTGGAGATAACCGTTCGGCTCCGGCGGAAAGCGCGTGTGGATGCGCGGATATTTTTGCCCGGCGACGTGCGCGGCCACGATGTCGCGGATGAAATCAGACGGCGCGGGCGCGGGTTCTTTGTTTTCCAGACTCATAAATTTTTTTGAAGGCTAACAAACGAAAATGCGATTGTCCAAAATTGTCGCGCGGAGAAAATCTTGCGACACCGCATCCGTAAGAAATTAGAAACCACATTGACCCGGATGAACCTCGTATGGTTCGACATTAAATGGGAGTTCTATCTTTTGTAATAAATCAGACCTGTAAGCTTCCAAGCCACAGTCACCAACACCTTGTCCCCAAAGAAAAAGCTCAACACCGAGCATTGTCGGATAAAAATATCGAAATGGCACTTCTCCATCCTTTGGATTATTTGGATTACGTGAATGACAAACATGAATACCGCGTTCCGATAAACCTTTTTTTTCGAGACCGACAAAGGAGTGTTGTGCAATATTTGACGGGTGTTCCTCCGCCGAAAACTCCATCGCTGACTGATAATCTGATTCGCGGATAATTACAGTAAGACCATGTTTTTGAATCCAACGTGAAACAATATCTTCGATTGGAAGCAGGTTTTTTCCGAGATGGTAATGCTTTATCCGAAGGAGAGCTGAATAAATGATGCAATGTGTGCGTAGCTGATAAGATGAAAGAGAATTTACCAGCGAACAATAAGCTATGGCACGGTCGTCACGAGATATTGAACCTTTGGATGAGGCAAGAACGCCACCTAAATACATTGCTTGCAGTTCATCCTCACAAAAATAACCTTCTGAAAGAATTTCTTTAAGAACTCGAGGTGGCACTTGTCCACCAATTTTATTCTGTGCTTTTAGTTGTTTGGCAGCGTTTTCAAAAACACGTTTAAGATTTTTAACTCCAATTTCCGCGTAGGACGCAAGTTCTCCGCCTGCATACTTGGCTGTTGGGCCGCATACGTCATAAATCAATTTTACGCCAACTGCAGCAGCCAAGCCTGAACTTGTAATAATTTCACCTGCCATATCCAACAACTTTTGATATTCGTCCGCGTTTCATTTTGTGTGGCGCAGTTTTTTCGTAGCCGATGCAACTTTGTAAGCTGGCGGTTCTTCACGAAAAATCCCGCCGTCTTCAACCCAATCAAGGTTTCGACCAATCAATAATTCGTCCATCTCGGCGTGATGCGTATTTTTCATCGCCACTGGTTTTGTCTCGAATCCATGACGTTCGGCCAGCGCGCAAACTTCTTCGGCGTTGTCATAAGTCATCAAAAAATCACCACGCAATTTTTTACAAAGAGAAAACAAGTGTTCGTGGTCAACTTCTGAATGCGTGTAAAGCCGTGAACCTGCGCGCTTGCCGCCAGCCGTGTATGGCGGATCAATAAAAAACACAGCGTCACGGTCTTTTTGAAAACGAGCCAGCACATCGAACGCGTCGCCGTGAATAAATTCAAGACGCTTGGCAACGAGTTCAATGTTTGTAATCCGTTTGGCGATGGTTTGCGGATACCAACGAGATAAAATTCCTTTTCCGTTCTCGCCGTTTTTCAATACGCCCGCGCCTTCCGCCAGAATTCCACCATGTGCCGTCCGGTTTTTGAGAACTGTCTGAAATGCGCGTTCACATTGTGACTTTGGAGATTTGGCAAACTCTGCTTTGGCAGATTCGGGTGACAAATCGAAATTCATTATCCGTTTTGCCAGCCATTGCGCGTCGCCCGCAAGGATTGTCTGCCAGACAGCGGCAATTTGATCGTCGAGTTCAACCATCACAACGGAATCGGCAAGATGTTCAAATGCGGCGGTGAGGCTGATGATTCCACCACCAGCAAAAGGTTCGACAAAAGTTGCTGGCTGGCTTGGCAAACTCATCATCCAACGACGAAAAAGCGGCACAAGCCAAGTCTTGCCGCCCGGATAACGGAACGGACTGCGCTGCGGCACGGAAGAAACATTCACCGGCCTGTCACGCTCAACGAAATCTGGAAGCAAAAATGTTTGTGATACGCTCATTTGCCAAAAGGATTTTCAAGCGTGCGATTTATCGGCGGCGTCTCCAGCTTCTCGTCAACTTTTTCCTGCAAATGGTTGATAAAATCTTCCATTTTGCCGGGACGAGATTCTGTAATTTGATTCAATGCGGGTTCAAAGCGCGTATAAACAATCCGTTCCCGAAATAGTTCGTAATGCTCGCCATCTTTTGCGGGTGGCTTCAAATCATAAATCATCCAAGCAATGTCTGCCTTTTCTTTTGAGACTTCTGGCAAGTCAGGAAGCGTATCGAAAAATCCTTTATTAAGAGCAACCGCTGTTTTCTTATTCCAAGCGTTAATAATTCCGCCTTTGAAAATCAATTGAGGTGCGAGACGTTTGCGGGATGAAGAAAGATAATCAGGTCTGGGATAATTTACCTCGTTCGTCCAATCCATTTTGCAATTTTTGGCCGGAGATTCCATGTAATGCTCGAATGGATTCCGCACGTTGCCAGAAATATAAACCGCCTGAACTTCTAGTGCGCCAAAATCACAAACTCTGCCGGACTTGTCATAAGCACAAAGAACAACATCAATGTTACCAGCCGAGCCGCCTTCTGCATCCTTCAAACGAACTTCTGTCAAAGTCGTCCACGTTGCGCCTGCCGGAAAAAAGAAATCCGCCGCATCGTCTGCAATTATCCATTCCTGACGAAAGCGAATCGGACAAGTGATAACTGCTTCGCCGTCATGGAAAACGCTGCAAACGCCGAGCGGGTTTTGAGCTTTATCTTTTGTGCAGTTCGGAACTTTATTGTTGAACGGACAAAGACGTTTCGTTCGATGCCGGTTTGCCTTGGCACTCATATCAGTTGTCGGAAATCCGAAAACTTCTGCAAGTGGATGGAGCATTTTCGCCATGCGATGAAGTTTGCGCGTTAAATCTGTCAGCGTCAATCTGCGTTCATTTATTTTGAAATCTCCGCGTTGAATTTATTCTTTTTCCTGCACCAGCGGTTGAAATTGCAACAACTCCGGGTCGTAGGCGAAAAGTTCCGCCGTCGCGATCTGAAAAAACCAGCCATGCAATCGCAGCGTGCCGTCCATCAGCCGGTCCTGCACGCACGGATAGCTGTGCAGATTTTCCAGCGCGAAGAGGACGTTCTCGGCGGCGGCGGCATCCATGCGTTCAGCCATTTTTGTGAGATGAGCATATTGCGAACGCATCGTTTCCAGCACTGGTGTAGCGAGCTTCAGCCATTCGCGCAGGTGCGGCATGGATTTGTCCACCGGATTTTCGCCGAGCAACGCCGACATTGCGCCGCATTGCGAATGGCCGCAGATGACGATGTCGCTCACGCGCAAGGTCTCGACGGCGAACTCGATCGCGGCGGCGGTGGAATTGGTGCTGCCCGTCGCGCTCGTGGGCGGAACGATGTTGCCGATGTTTTTGACGACGAACAGATCGCCCGGCTTGCTCTGCGTGATGAGTTCCGCCAGCACGCGCGAATCCGAGCAGGTGATGAACAGCGTGTGCGGATTCTGGCCTTCCTCCGAAAGTTTGCGGAACAGTTTGCGGTAATTGCCAAACTGGTCCCGCTGAAACTTGTGAACGCCTGCGATGAGTTGTTCCATGAGTTTAATTCAATTTCAAACCACGAATGAACACGAATGAACACGAATCATTTTAATCAATACGTTTCCCATTTCCGTTTTTGATTTGTGTTTATTCGTGTCCATTCGTGGTTAAAAAATCATTGCGCGAGCGTTTTATTTTTGGCGCGCGATTCTTCCATCAATCGCACTTTGAATTTTTTCAATTCCTCCTGCAAGCGCGCGTCGCCCGTCGCGATGATTTGCGCGGCGAGAATTCCCGCGTTGCGACCGCCGTTGATGGCGACCGTCGCCACCGGCACGCCCGGCGGCATTTGCACCATGGATAAAAGCGAATCCAAACCGTCCGTGGATTTTCCCAGAATCGGCACGCCGATGACCGGCAACGTCGTGAACGCCGCCGTGACGCCCGCCAGATGCGCCGCGCCGCCTGCGCCGCAGATGATGACTTTCAATCCGCGTGCGATCGCGCTGGAAACATATTCTTCCAGCCCGTGCGGATCGCGATGCGCGGAAATGACTTTCGCCTCCGATGCGACGCCAAATTCCGCCAGCGCATCGGCGGCGAGTTTCATTGTCGGCCAATCTGAATCGCTGCCCATTAAAATGCCAACCAGTGGATTTTTAGAATTTTTCATGCGGGGAAATTGAGCGAAGAAATCGCGAGCTTGGCAAGCAGCAAAATGCGTCGCAAAATTTTCTACAACAAAATGCTGGCGATGAAGGCTGCACGTTCGCGCTTTGCGAAAAATCAATTAGCTTTACAAATGAGAATCCATCTATAATGTCACACCCTCTATGAAACTAATCCATTTTACGTTCAGTGTTTTAACGTTCGCTGCGACTATTCTTTTGGCCGGCCAGGCGCGTGCTGCTGCGTTCGAGACTTTCACCATTGATACTTCCCAAAGTCAAATTTCGCTGTCGGGCACGATTGCGGGATTTACTCTGGGGCCGCAAGGTTCCGGCAGTTTGACAAATAGTTACACTGGCAGCATTAAAGCTTTGGTTTCTGGTTCCACGATTCAGTTCACCGGCTCCAGCGCAATAACCGCCACGACCAACGGCTCCTGGCAACCGGCGCTGGGCGGCGTCAACGGCAGTGCGGCGGCCAATTATGGTGGGCAAATCAGTATCTATGGCATATATACTGGTTATGGCGCGGCGCGGAATATTATTTTGGATTTGACCAGCCCGTCCTTGGCGTTATCAGGAACCAATTTTGATTCCAGCGCGCTGGTTTTTTCATTCGCACTTTATTCGGGCGCGGAATTTGATTACAATACCCCCTTTGGATCTGGTTACACCCCTTTGGTCGGCAATTCAACCAACACCGTGGCCAATGGCGCGTCTTTAAGCGACGATGGCGCAACCCAAAAACTGTTGATCCAGTTTAATACGCCATTTGTCTTCAGCCTGCTTTCAGCCAATGACACAACCCTGATTTTGAAGGGACAAATTGTGGCCACCAATTCGCTGGTTATTGCGCCTTTTTCCATCAACTCATTCATGTTGACTAACAATAATGCCGTGTTGAAGGTGCAAAATGCCACCCTCCAATCTCAATTGCAGAGTTCAACCAATCTGGCGGCTTGGAAAACGGTCACGGCGACGACTACGTCAAACGCGGGAGCGATCACTTTCACCGCGCCAATTTCCGGTTCTAAAATGTTTTTCCGGGTTCAAAAATAGTTCCTTTCAAGGGCGGAACTTGTAATGCAACGGTTCATTTAACCGACGCTCGGCCAACTCCCGGATGTATGCTGGTCGTGTTGTTTCGCAGCATCGCTGGACTTGCGTCAGCGTGAACGCCCGATTTTTTTCAATAACATCGTGCAAATAAATTGTCGGCAATTCGCCGGTGGAACCGTCAAATAAATTGTGCCAAGATATTGAATAATGACGACGGCCAACAAAATCACGATTCTGCGCATCCTCCTGACGCCGTTTTTTGTCGTCGAAGTTTTGTATTACGTCAAAACTGGAAATGAAATTCACCGGCTGCTCGCGATTATTTCCTTCGCCGTGGCCGCGATTTGCGACGGCGTGGACGGCTACATCGCGCGCCATTACAATCAAATCAGCGAATTGGGAAAAATTCTCGATCCGCTCGCGGATAAACTGCTGCTCGTCTCCGGCGTCGTGCTCTTAAGCTTTGATAACGCGCCGTGGCTGCGGCAGATTCCGCTCTGGCTCACCGGCACAATCATCGGGCGCGATCTATTGATTCTCGTCGGCGTCGGCGTCATTCGATTTACCGTCGGCAAAGTCACCGTGCATCCGCGCCTTTTGGGAAAATGCGCCACCGTTCTGCAAATGGTCGTGGTCATTTGGGTTTTATTGAAATGGGATTTCGGCGGCGGCGCGCGCGCCTTTTTTTACGGTGCGCTGGCGGCGGCGATTTGCACGGGCGTTTCCGGTTTGCTCTACGTTTTCGATGGCATCAAACAACTCGGCGCGCACCCAGCCAGCTCGCCGACAAAAAACGGAGCCACAGATGGACACAGATGAAACACAGATTCAGAAAAGACGTCGCCAAGATTTACTTTGTTTTGATTTGAGCCTCGTCACCTCGGCTCCTACAAAAAAGAAAATGAGCGAAATTTTTGTCATCGGCCATCGCAATCCCGACACCGACGCGATTTGTTCGGCCATCGGCTACGCGGAATTCAAACGGCGCACAGGAATGCCCGAGGCCATGGCCGCGCGTTGCGGCGACACGAACGAACGCATTGATTTTGTCCTCAAAACGTTCGGCGTTCCCGCGCCAAGATTTGTCGCCGATGTTTCGCCCAAGGTTCGCGACGTGATGCAAACGCACGTCTTGAGCGTGACGCCCGACGCGACCGCCGCCGAGGCGCTCGGCTTGATGGATGAACACGACATCCGCATTTTGCCCGTGCTCGACGCGCAGCAAAAATGTCGCGGACTGCTTTCGCTGTTCAAGTTGAGCAAATTTCTTTTTCCGGCGGCGAACCGTTTGATTGATTCGCGCCGCGTTTTGTCGTCGCTGAACAATCTGTCAAAAACCCTCGGCGAAAAATTGTTGATCAGCCACGAAGCGGAACGCGAGGAAGAATTGATCCTGATGATCGGCGCGATGAAATTGGAATCGTTTCAGCAGCGGCTCAAAAAATTGCAGCCGGAAAAACTCGCAGTGGTGGTCGGCGACCGTTCCAATGTTCAGGAAGCGGCGATTCGCGACGGCGTTCGTCTTTTGATCGTCACGGGCGGACTGGCGATTGAACCCAAAATAATTGCCGTCGCAAAAGAAAATCGCGTGAGCGTTATTTCATCGCCGCACGACACTTCCACCACGGCGTCGCTTTGCCGCTCGGCGGTCGCGATTCGCCACATGCTGAACGAAGAATTTCTTTCATTCCGCGAAGACGCTTCCTTGAATGCCGTGAAAATGGAAGCCGCCTCGTCCGGTTTCGCCGCGTTTCCCGTCACCGACGAAAATGGCCGCACCACCGGCGTTTTATCGAAAACGGATTTTCTCAAGCCGGTCGAGCGCAAACTGATTCTCGTGGATCACAACGAACTTTCGCAGGCCGTTCAAGGCGCGGACGAGGTTGAAATCATTGAAATCATTGATCACCACCGCCTCGGCGCGCTGACGACGCCGCAGCCGATTTTGTTCCGCAACGAACCGGTCGGCTCGACCAGCACGATTGTCGCGGATTGTTTTTTTCGCCAAAATGTCGAATTGCCCAAACCCATTGCCGGTTTGCTTTTGGCCGGCCTGGTTTCCGACACGTTGAATTTGACTTCGCCAACAACCACCGCGCGCGACACGGAAATTCTTGCGCGCCTGGAAAAAATCGCCGGCGTCAACGCGCGCGAATTCACGGACCAATTGTTCGCGTCCGGCTCGCTGCTCACGCTCAAACCGCGCCGCAAGCGGTGACGACGGATTGCAAAGAGTATCGCGAAAACGGCGAGAGGTTCAGTGTCGCGCAAATCGAGGAAGTCGGGTTCAACCAATTTTGGAAACGCAAAGACGAACTGCTCGCGGCGCTGGAAAATTTCCGGCGCGCAAAAAATTTTCTTTTTTCCGCGCTCATGGTCACGGACGTGGTCGGGCAGCAATCGTTGATGCTCGTCGCGAGCGAAAAAAGTTCGTTGACCGCATTGATTATCCCGAACCGCAGCCCGGCGTATTTCAATTGCTCGACGTGGTTTCGCGGAAAAAACAATTGCTGCCGTATCTCACGCATTGTTTGCAGCGGATGAAAGTTGGCGGCTGATTCTAAAAATGTAGGAGACGACGTAAGGAGACTCTAAATTTACCGGCAAATAATGAGTCTCGTTACCTCGACTCCTACGAGAAACTGCCTGTTCGCAGAAACTGAATCGTCTGCCGGATGGCTTCGCGATGGCGCACGATGAGCGGATGAGGGGCGTGAACCACAAGGTGATCGGTCATGCCCGCGAGTTTGGTTCGCTCCACGGAAACTTTTCCATCGTCGCGGCCCGAAATAAATAACAGGCTGTTGATCCAATTGATGGAACGGTCGCCCGCGATGATGCCGACCGGAAAATTCGCCGCGCCAAGTTTGTTCGGAACAGAATTTTTGTCCGTGCCCAATTCATTTCCCGCCGGACCATTGAGTTTTTTGAAGAACCAGAGCGAACCCAGCCAGTCCACGACTTCGCTGCCTTGATTCGGCGGCGCGAGCATCACCACGCGGCCAAGATTTGGAATCGCGCGTCGCGCGAGATAACTGCGCACCAAAATTCCGCCGAGCGAGTGCGTGACAAAATGAATTTTTGTGGCGCCTTTTTGATGGCAATCCGCCAACGCTTTTCCAATCGCGTCGTCAGCAAGTTTTTGAATCAAGGCAGTGCGCGAAGGATAATCCACGTTCCGCGTTTTGAAACCGGCGTCGGCCAGCGCACCTTCAATTTTCGCCATCGAACGGCTCGTATGACACAGGCCATGCAGCAAAATCACTTCATCCCGCGCGTTGGAAACGGGAGCAGCAGTTACGCTGTTTGCCATAAAGGATTAGATTCGTGAAAAGATTGCATCCGCAATTCATTTTGGCCAAACAATTGACAAAGGGGAAACGAATTTTCACAATTGCGCCAGCGAATTTTTAACAACAAACCAAAATCAAAAAAATATTATGCCCATTCCCGTTGGCTCTAAAGCTCCCGATTTTACGCTCAAATCCAAAACCGCGTCTGGTCTGGTGGACGTGAAGTTGAGTAACAATTTCGGCAAACAAAACACCGTGCTGCTGTTTTTTCCGGCGGCGTTCACGAGCGTTTGCACCAACGAACTGTGCAGCCTCAGCGGCGGCTTGAACGATTACAAAAACCTCGGCGCGGAAGTCATCGCGGTCAGCATTGACACGCCGTTCGCGCAGGAAGCATGGGCGCAAAAGGAAAAAATTTCCATCACGCTCGCCAGCGATTTGAACAAGGAAGTCATCAAAAAATACGACGTGGTGTTTCCGATGCTCGCGGGCGTGGGCGACACGGCGGCGCGCGCGGCGTTCGTGATTGATAAAAACGGCGTGGTGCAATACAGCGAACAAACGCCGACGCCGAAAGATTTGCCGAACTTCGAGGCGGTCAAGGCGGTGCTGGCAAAATTAAAATAGAGTTCAGCCACAAAATTTTCAAGGCGCGTGAAATCAAACGCGCCTTTTTTATTCTTTGACACGAATTTCACGAATTAACACGGATTGAATTTGTGAAAATTCGTGTAATTCGTGTCTCGTTTTGGATTTCTGCGAGCCGTCGCCTTCGCGTTCTTCGCGCGACAATTTTTTAATCTACATTTGTAAATTATCCGCTTGACATTCTCCACAATTGTAGAGAATATCGCCGCATGTCCAAGCCAACCGTGGAACTCACCGAGTCCGAATGGTCCGTCATCAAGGCCGTGTGGGAAGCCGAACCCTGCACCGCGCCCGCCATCCGGGAAAAACTTTTCAAGCCGACCGGCTGGCATTATTCGACTGTCCGCACCTTGATGGATCGCATGGTCGCCAAAGGCGTGCTCAAGGCGAAGAAGGAAGGCAAACTGACCATTTACCAGTCCGCCGTCACGCGCGCGCAGGCGCAGCATGGCGAACTTTTTTACGCGCTCAAGCACGCTTTCAACGGCGCGCTGACGCCGATGGTGCAATGCCTTTTGGAAAGCAAAGATTTGGACGCGGAAGAATTGGCGCAGTTGGAATCTTTGATCAAAGCCAGGAAAAAATCCGCGAAGAAATAATCAACATTTCAAATCAGAAAGGCGCAAATGAATTCTTTCATCGAAACCTTGAATCATTGGGGTGAAAATTTTTTGAACTTCGCGTGGCCGATGTTCTGGCAATCAAGCCTGCTCATCGTCATTTTGTTCGCGCTGGATTTTCTGTTCCGGCGCAAAATCCGCGCTTCAATTCGTTATTCGCTTTGGCTGGTCGTGCTGTTGAAATTGATTTTGCCGCCGACGTTGGCGTTGCCAACCAGTCCGGTCTGGTGGTTGTATAAAACTCCGGCGACAATTCAAGACCACCCACGATTCCAAAATTACACCGTCACTTACGATTCACAATCGTTGCCGGAAATTCCGAAAAATTTGCCGGCTTTCACGCCGCCAAAACAAAAGCTTACAATTTTCGCGTGGTTATTGGTGATTTCCGTTTCTGTCAGCGGTGTGCTGTTTGTCTGGCTTTTGATTCGTTGGTGGAAAGTTTCGACTGAAGTTCGATGTGCAAAAATCTCCGAACGCCTGACGGCTCTGGCAAATGAAGCGCGACAATTCGCCGGAATAAAATCGAATCCGCCGGTGAAATTGACGGCGAACACGATGTCGCCCGCCGTTTGCGGATTATTTCGTCCGGTGATTTTGATTCCGCAATCGCTTGTGGAAAATTTCTCGGACGAGCAATTGCGCGCGGTGTTGCTGCATGAATTGATTCATCTGCGGCGGCGCGACGTGTGGGTGAATTTTTTGCAGTCGTTGCTCCAGATTTTTTACTGGTGGCAGCCGCTGGTCTGGCTGGCGAACGCGCGCATCCGGCGCGCGCGCGAGGAAGCGGTGGACGACGCGGTGATGCTGGCGTTGCGCGGCGCGGCGGAGACTTACGCGCCGACGCTACTGGAAGTGGCGAAGCTCGCGCTGAACCGTCCGCTGGCGAGCCTCGGTCTGGTGGGAATTTTGGAATCGCGCAGCGCGTTGCGCCAACGCATCGAGCGGCTATTAAATTTTCGCGCGCCGAAAAAAGCCGGGCTGACGCTCGTTTCAATTTTCGGAATTGCAGTGTTCACCGCCATCGCCGTGCCGATGGGCGGAGCGCCAAGTCCGACGGAAAAACAGACTTTACCAGCGCAAAATACGAACGTTGACGCAGTGACTGTCTCCGGCATCTTAAGCAATCCGAACTTCCGCGCGGTGTTGAGCATATTGGAACAGCGCACCGGAGTCGAAACATTGGCCAAACCCCCAGAGGTGGTAACGACGAGCGGCCGTGGCGTCAATCGGATCAGGACGGACAACATTTCGACGCTGCTTTCCAATGCTGTTTCCGAATCGTCCAATCAGATGGCGATGACGTTCAAGTTGAACCAACCGATTCGTCAGAACGAATTGAAGGAAAAATTGCTGGCGGCGGGTGTTAAAATTCCGCCAACGGTTTTCTTCTACCGGGACAACGGCATGATGCTGGCGCGAGGTTCTGTAGATCAACTGGCGTTGGTGAATCGGGTCGTGTTGAACCTGAATGGCTATTCAACAAAGGAAATTGACGCCAACTATGATGAATTTGTCAAAGGGCTCGGACAAATCCGGTTTGAAGATGCTTCGACTCCCATAATGACGAATCTTTTCAGTCGGCATTTCAAAGTGGGCGCAAACACATTTGCTGCCGCCTTGCGAAATATCCCGGGCTTGCAAACCGACGATGTCTCAACAATGGCTAGAAGTTTTTTCAGCACATTGAACGTGGACTTGGATTTGCCGGGCAAGTCAGTTTTCTATAATGACGGTTTGAGCGAATTATTTGTGCGCGGAACCGAACAAGATTTGGACACGATTGAACGCGCTATTTCCGTGCTCAACTCCTCGGCTGCGCCGCAAATCCACATCAAGGCGCGGTTTTTTGAAGTGCCGAAAGGAATGTTGGATGGATTCACAAAAATGATTGGCAGCACCAATCAACTCATCGGAATTTTGACCAGTGAAAATGCGAAGGTAGCGATGCGAACATTGGAAGCCCGGACCAATGTTGAAATTTTGGGGGAACCCGAAATAGTTACCATCAGCGGGCGACAGACTCAATTCCGGGCGACCAAAGAAATAAAAGTCATTAGCGGGATATCGTTTGAAAAAAATTACCATGTTCCGGGTATTTCCAGCAATGAGGTGAATTCAATTGGCTTCCAGGAACAACCTTTGGAAACGGGGCCGGTTTTGGATTCAACCGCAACAGTCTTGCCTGATGGCTATATGATTAATTTGAGAACAACGGCTTCGTTGACCGAATTTTTTGGCTATGCACAAAACACCAACGCATCGGCAATTGTGAAGTCGCCTAACGGAGATGTTCCTTTGCCAGCAGTTTCTCCCAGTGTTCGTATTCAGAAAGCAAGCGCGCGCGCCAAATTATATGACGGGCAAACTTTGTTGCTGGGCAAGTTCAACACGGAGGCCGTCGGTGTAAAAAATTTTCCGAAACAGGAAAAAAAGGAATTGCTCGTGTTGGTCACTGTCACTTTAGTTGACCCGGCTGGCAATCGTATTCATTCCGATGACGAAATGTCGTTCGCAAGAGGCAAAGTTCCAGCGCAATAAATTTATTAATTTCAGACAGAAATCATCCATTCACTGATTGGCCGCACGCTTCCGCATTCGGGACACGAAGTGGCGGCATATTGGACGGCGCAATGGGGGCAGGCGCCTTGCGTTTCAAAAATGTCAAATGGATTTCCGCATTTTGCGCAGGTCCAAAAATTTCCCACCGGCGGCGCGAGTTTGCAGTGGGGACAAAAAAATCCGGCACGGCGCGGCGCATTGGCCACTTTTGCCAGCGCGCGCGCCTGTTGAAATCCCGCCCAGCAATTCATCGCAATGAACACGCACAAAATGCCGAGCCAGATGGATTGTTCCCAAAGCGCCAACGCAATCAATCCCGCGACGCCGACGAAACCGAGGCTGCTGGCGATCATTAAACTACGTGCGCGCCCAAAAACAAACCAGAGGAGCGAACGCAAAATTTGCCCGCCATCGAGCGGAAAAATCGGCAGCATGTTGAAAATCAGCAGCACGAGATTGATGAGCCAGAGATTATTGAGGAACCGAAACCAGTCGGGAATTGCGTCGTCTTGAACGAATCGTTTTCCGACCCAAAGCAGCGCGCTGAAAATTGGAAAGAGAATCACATTGACCAGCGGCCCGGCGGCGATGCTCCACAGTTGTGCGCCGGGCCGTTGCGGCGGCGTGACGAACGCCACGCCGCCGAGCGGCCACAGAATGATTTGATTGGTTTTTCCGCCCACCGAGCGGCAGGCGAGCTGATGGCCAAATTCGTGGATCAACACGATGAGGAAAAGCGAAAGACATTCCAGAACGCTCCACACCGGCGAAGAATATCCGCGCGCCTGATTGACAAAATAGGCCGCCGCCAGAAACCAGGCCCAATGCAAATACACGTCAATTCCGAAAAGTCGGAATAAATGGATGGAACCTCGTCGCGTAGGCATTTGCTAAAACTGCCAGAATTGCCTGCGGCCAACAAGTTTTTTGCCAGTTGCGTTTCCATTTTATCACGCGGTTTTCATCTGCGCCTGAAATTTCGCGCGCAATTATCTGCGCTTCGCTTGACACGCTCGCGCTTCAGCTTCATTTTCTTTTGAGGAAACAAAATGAGCGCACACAATTTATTTGATTCACTGCAAACTTTCGATTTGGGCAACGGGAAAAAAGGGAATTTTTATTCGCTGCCGGCGTTGGAAAAAGCTGGCGTCGGGAACATTTCCAAATTGCCGGTTTCAATTCGCATCGTGCTCGAATCAGTTTTGAGAAATTGCGATGGCAAAAAAGTTTCCGAGGCGAACATCAAGGAACTCGCGAATTGGAAGCCGGTTGAAACGCGCACGGCGGAAATTCCGTTCGTCGTTGCGCGAATTGTTTTGCAGGATTTCACCGGCGTGCCGCTGCTCGTGGATTTGGCGGCGATGCGCAGCGCGGTTGCGAAGCTCGGCAAGAATCCAAAAATCATCGAACCGCTCGTGCCGGTGGATTTGGTCGTGGATCATTCCGTGCAGGTGGATTTTTTTGGCAACGCCGACGCGCTGCAAAAAAATTTGGAAATTGAATTTCAACGCAACCGCGAGCGCTACCAATTTTTGAAATGGGGAATGCAGGCGTTCGACACGTTCAAAGTCGTGCCGCCCGGAATCGGAATTGTTCATCAAGTGAATTTGGAATATCTCGCGAAGGGCGTGCTTTGGAGCGCGGGCGGCTCGCCCGCGAATTCGAAAAACGCGGACGAGCCGTCCGCGCTCCTATTTTATCCCGACACGCTCGTCGGCACGGATTCGCACACGACGATGATTAACGGTTTGGGCATCGTCGGCTGGGGCGTCGGCGGCATCGAAGCGGAAGCCGGAATGCTCGGCCAGCCGGTTTATTTTCTGACTCCCGACGTTGTGGGCGTTCACATGACCGGCAGTTTGCGCGAAGGCGTCACCGCGACTGATTTGGCTTTGACCGTCACGCAACTGTTGCGAAAAGCAAAAGTCGTCGGCAAATTCGTGGAATTTTTCGGCCCCGGCGCGGCGGCGTTGCCGGTCGTGGATCGCGCGACCATCGCGAACATGGCGCCGGAATATGGCGCGACGATGGGTTTTTTCCCGATTGACGCCGAGTGCGTGAATTATCTGCGCGCCACCGGCCGCAGCGAGGAACATTGCCGCCTCTACGAAAATTATTATCGCGCGCAAAATCTTTTTGGAATGCCCAAGCGCGGCGAAATCCAATACTCGCAGGAAGTGGAACTGGATTTGGCCGGCGTCGTTCCGAGCGTCGCCGGTCCGAAACGTCCGCAGGACCGGATTGAATTGCCGAAAATGAAGCAGGAATTTATTTCCACGTTTTCCAAGCCGGTGGCCGAAAGCGGTTTTGGAAAATCGCCGGACGTCTTGAACCAAACCTTTCGCGTTGAATGTCACGATGGCGACAGTTCCGGCGGCGGCAGCCAGGAGCCGGTTTCGGAAACACAGTCGTTCGCGAGAAATACCAATCCGCAGACGGAACTGGAAATGGCGAATAATCGTCCGACGCCCGACGCGGTTCACGGCGCGTCGGCAAAAATTTGCGGCGGCGAAATCCGTCACGGCTCGGTTTTGATCGCAGCGATCACGAGTTGCACGAACACGAGCAACCCGAGCGTGATGCTCGCGGCGGGTTTGCTCGCGAAAAAAGCCGTCGAGCGCGGTCTGACCGTGAACCCGCTCGTAAAAACGTCGCTCGCGCCCGGCTCGCGCGTCGTCAGCGATTATTTGAACAAGGCCGGTTTGCAAAAATATCTCGACGCGCTCGGCTTCAATCTCGTCGGTTACGGCTGCACGACGTGCATCGGCAATTCCGGCCCGCTCGCCGCGCCGATTGACGAGGCGATTTCCAAAAATGATTTGATCGCCGCGTCCGTTTTGTCCGGCAACCGGAATTTCGAGGCGCGCATCCATCAAAACATCAAGGCGAATTTTCTGATGTCGCCGCCACTCGTCGTCGCATTCGCGCTGGCGGGCCGCGTGGACATTGATTTGAACAGCGAGCCGCTCGGCAAAGATAAAAATGGCGCGGACGTTTTTCTAAAAGATTTGTGGCCGACGTTGCAGGAAATTCGCGACCAGATGCAAAGCGCGCTGAAGCCGGAAGTTTTCAAAAAACTTTACAAGGATTTCGCGGAACAAAATCCGAAGTGGAATGAAATTCCTTCGTCCACCGGCAACGTTTATGAATGGGATAAAAAATCCACTTACATCCAGGAACCGCCGTTCTTTGAAAATTTTTCGATGACGCCCGGTGAAATCCATGAAATTAAAAACGCGCGCGCGCTGGCGATTTTTGGCGACAGCGTGACGACGGATCACATTTCGCCCGCCGGTTCGATCAAGAAATCTTCGCCCGCCGGAAAATATCTCATCGAGAACGGCGTGAGCGCGGAAGATTTCAACAGCTACGGCTCGCGGCGCGGCAACGACCGCGTGATGACGCGCGGCACTTTTGCAAATGTGCGCATCAAAAATTTGATGGTGCCCGGCGTCGAAGGCGGCGTGACGAAATATCTTGAAGTCCAAAGTCCGAAGTCCGAAGTCCAAAGTCAGGAAATGTCCATTTACGACGCGGCCATGAAATATGTGGCTGCAAAAATCCCGCTCGTCGTTCTGGCCGGACAGGAATACGGCACGGGCAGCTCGCGCGATTGGGCGGCGAAAGGCACGAACCTGCTCGGTGTGAAAGCCGTCGTCGCGCAAAGCTTCGAGCGCATCCATCGCAGCAATTTGGTCGGCATGGGCGTATTGCCGTTGCAATTCAAGGACGGCGTGACGGCGCAGACTTTGAAACTCGACGGCACGGAGACTTACGACATTGCCGGCCTCGGCGCGAACCTGAAACCGCAGCAGGATTTGACCCTGAAAATCACGCGCGCGAACGGCCAAACCGAAAATATTTCCGTGATTTGCCGCATAGATACGCCGATTGAAATTGATTACTACCAGCACGGCGGCATTTTGCCGTTCGTGTTGCGGCAACTGGTTTCAAGAACTTGAAGACAGAATGACAGAATTTCAAAATTATTTCTTGGAATTTTTGTTAATTCTGTAAATTCTGTCTAAATCTTAAAACTATGAACTGTCCCCGCTGCAAAAATTCTGTTCTTCAATCCGTCGAATACGACAATCAAAAAGTCGAAGTCTGTCCTGATTGCAAAGGCGAATGGCTTTTTGCCGGCGAGCTTCAAAAAATCGCCGAGCATCACGCCGAGGTTTTCATGCCGGAAGAAATCGCTTCGCTGGATGCGGTCAACAAGGAAATTTTCACTGCTGAAAAAGACGACGTGGACGAATTGAATTGCCCCGCGTGTGGCGACGTGCGGATGGAGCATTTCAATTACGGCGACACGAGCGGAATCATTTTACACAAATGCACCGCGTGCGGCGGCATTTGGATGGACAAAGACGAATTGACGAAAATTGAAGAGGTCGTTGATGGCTGGAAAGCGGATCTCGGTCAGGACGCGAACAAATATGATTCAGTTCTCCAGAAAATTGACGTGGAAGAACAAAAGGAACTTGATAAAGCGGTTTCCATTTCTCGCTTCGGATTCGTGAACGCCGTTTTGCGACGCTTTTGCGAGTAAAGTTATTTTTCGCGGTTGTTTCCCTAAAAAAAGAAGCTTGCCATGTAGCCCTATTAGGGCTACATTCAGCGCATGAGCAAGACTGCCAACATCCGCGCCCGCGTCGAGCCGGGTCTGAAAACCGAGGTCGAAAACATCCTTTCGGACTTGGGACTCACCGTTTCGGAAACCGTGCATCTGCTTTACCGGCAGATCAAGCTGCAGCGCGGTCTGCCCTTTGACGTGCGGATTCCAAACGCGCTGACCGCGCGCACGCTCAACGCCAGCAAGACGGGAAAAAGTGTAAAACGGTTTGGCGGCAAAAAAGAACTCTACGCCGATCTGGGCTTGTGAGGAGCCGCAGCCGCACCAGCCAGTTCAAAAAAGATGTCAAGCGCGCGGACAAGCGCGGCAAGGACATGGCGCAGCTCAAGGCCGTGCTGGAATTGCTGATTGACGGCGAGCCTTTGCCGCCGGAATACAAAGACCATCCCTTGCGCGGAAATTTTGCCGGCAGCCGCGACTGCCACATCGAGCCGGATTGGGTTTTGATTTACACGCTGGCGGAAAACGGTTCGCACGTCCGCTTTGAGCGCACCGGCACGCACAGCGATTTGTTTCGCTGAAGGAATTTTTAATTCGCGTTAGTTCATGGAATTCGTGTCAAAGTTTTTGCGTTGTATCAATTGCCAGCCGTTTCCAAAATTTTTCCAAGAATCTGCCGGATGTCTTCGTTGTGCTGTTGCGAGGCGATGCCGAAGGCGTGGATGATGTCGAGAAGGAACGCGGCGTTCGCGCGGTTGAAATCGTAAAAAACCGTTTCTTTGGATTTGGCCGGACCGGATTTTCTTAAATTTCCATTTGCGTCCAAAATCTGATTCATTGGCAGGCAGACATAAACCATCGCCTGATAACCGACGGCGCGTTGCTTTTGTTTCAATTGAATTTGCACCGAACCATGCGGCGTGGATTTGGTGAACTGCGGCAATCGCTCGACGGCGCTTTGAAATCCGTCCGCAGCGGCATTGGTGGAAACTTCAACCTGCACGGTCTGACTTTCCTCAAATTCAGTCGCGGGAATTTTTTTCAGAGATTCCAGTTCGCGAATCAAATCGTTCGTTGAAAGAATTCCGATGCGAACGGCTTCAAAAATGATTTTGGAAAGTTCGTGGCCGTATTTCGTCTCGCCATTACGCTGGAATTTTATTTCAGGAACGACGCTGGGACTGTTAGTGTTCGGAAGGTCGTAACCGATCTGCCATTCAAGATAATCTTTTTCGCCGAGCGAAGTTTTGGACGGCGCAATCGGAATTCCAAAGCCATCCGAAGTTTTTTCCTTCACGCGAACTTTGCCGGTCACGTCGGTCAACGGCAAACGGACGCGCACGGCATTGGTCAAGGTTTCGATGCGAACAAGTTTGTATTCCGCATCGGCGCAAAAGACGCGGAAAACAAAACAAATCCAGACGAACAAAATGACGGCAACTTTTCGTTTCATAATTTGCAATTCCATTCGTCGGTTGAATATTTTTGCGCGGCAAGTTTTTGGATTTCTTCTTTTGGAAACTCATCCAATTTTTCGTCCGCGTTCCAGATTTTTTTGAGCGCGCTTTTTATTTCTGCGACCGGCAGATTCAGGTTGGTCAAAAAATCGTTGTGCTCGCGACTGCTGCGATAATCCGGCTGCTTGGACGGCATTCGCAAAAATTCGCCGACGAGCGCGAGGTCGAAATTCAAAAGAAATGTTCCGTGAAAAAGCAGAAAGTTTTTCCGGCGACGTTGGGAATTGCCGGAAAATTTTCGGGAAGTGATGAGTGATGAGTGATGAGTGATGAGCGCCAAATCCGTGTGTCCGCACACGTCAACTTTGGACTTTGGGCTTTGGATTTTGGACTCAATCGCCGCGCGATTTCGCTCCATGATAAATTTGTTCGCGCTGGAAATGCCGGCGAGCGGAGAATTTTCGGCGATTCGCAAAACGAGCGCGTAATTCAAACATCCCCGGCCCTGCAAAACCGTTCCGCCGCCGGAGCAGCGGCGAAGAATAGGAATTTGTTTCACGCGACAATTTTCGACGTTCACTTCCGCCGCAATTTTATTCGCATAGCCGACGACGACAAACATTTCCGGCGATTCCCAAACGCGCAGAATTTCTTCGCCGCCATTTTCTTCGCGCCAGTCGAGCAATGCCTCATCGCCCGCGAGATTTTCAGCGGGTGTGGGAAATGTCAGGTCAAGGTATTTCACCGGCATTGATTTCGCTGGCTTTGAATGTTAAATTTCGTTCTAATTTATTTCGCGGATTTGCCGCGATGTGGGAAATTGAATCATAGTGAAAGTGGATACAAAAGAAATTTACGGTTCGCGTCTGGCTGCTTTTTCCAATGGAAATGGAAATGGCGAGAAGCTGGATGAATCTTTGCAATCGGTTTTTGAGCTGGCGCTGGAGAGCCACGGCCCGGAACGCACGGCGCAATTGCTGGAAAAACTCGCGAGCCAGTTGCGCGCCGCGCCGCGTCCGGCGGCGGGTTTGACCACGCCTTACGTCAACACGATTCCGGCGGAACAGCAGCCAAATTATCCGGGCGATTGGCGCGTGGAACGGCGCATCAAAAGTCTCATGCGCTGGAACGCGATGGCGATGGTCGTGAAGGCCAACTCGACGACGAACGTCGGCGGGCATATTTCAAGTTACGCTTCGTCAGCGACGCTTTACGAAATCGGGTTCAACCATTTCTTTCGCGGCGCATCGGAAAATTTCAGCGGTGACATCATTTATTTTCAAGGCCACGCGTCGCCGGGAATTTATGCGCGCGCTTTTCTCGAAGGCCGGCTGGACGAAAAACATTTGCAAAATTTCCGGCAGGAACTCGCGGAAGGCGGCGGATTGTCGTCATATCCGCATCCGTATTTGATGCCGGATTTCTGGCAGTTTCCCACGGTCTCGATGGGACTTGGCCCGATCATGTCGTTGTATCAAGCGCGATTTAATCGTTATCTGAAAGCGCGCGGACTTATCAGCGGCGAAGAACCGAAGGTCTGGTGCTACGTCGGCGACGGCGAATCGGACGAACCGGAAACGCTCGGCGCAATCACGCTCGGCGCGCGCGAAAATCTCGATAATTTGATCTGGGTCATCAACTGCAATCTGCAACGGCTCGACGGCCCGGTGCGCGGCAACGGAAAAATTATTCAGGAACTCGAAGGACTTTTTCGCGGCGCGGGCTGGAATGTCATCAAGGTAATCTGGGGAACGGACTGGGACGAATTGCTCAAGCGCGACAAAAACGGTTTGTTGCACAAGCGCATGGAAGAATGCGTGGACGGCGATTTCCAAAAGTATTGCGTCGAGCCGGGCAGCTACACGCGCAAACATTTTTTTGGAAAATATCCCGAACTGCTCGAACTCGTGAATCATTTGAGCGACGAGCAGATTCGCAAATTGCTGCGCGGCGGCCACGACACGTTGAAAGTTTATGCCGCTTACAAAGCCGCCGTGGAACACAAAGGCCAGCCGACGGTGATTTTGGCGAAGACGGTGAAAGGTTACGGCCTCGGCGAAGCGGGCGAAGGCCGGAACATTTCGCATCAGCAGAAAAAAATGAACGAGAAGGAGCTGCGCGAATTTCGCGAACGCTTCGAGATTCCGATCACGGACGACGTGATTGCGGAAACGCCTTTTTATCGCCCGCCCGCTGACAGCGCGGAAATGAAGTATTTGCTCGAACGGCGCAAGGCGCTCGGCGGATTTTTGCCCGCGCGCCATGTCAAGCCGGTGACGCTGGACGTGCCGAAGTTTGATTATTTCGCCGAGCTTATTCGGGGTTCGACTAGAGAAGTTTCAACCACGATGGCCTTTGGCCGGTTGCTCAGCCTGATGCTGCAACATAAAGGCATCGGCAGAAATCTCGTGCCGATCATTCCCGACGAAGCGCGGACGTTTGGTTTGGATACGTTGTTCCGCGAGATTGGAATTTATTCGTCGAAAGGACAGCTTTACGAACCCGTGGACAGCAACACACTCTCATTTTATCACGAAGCGAAGGACGGACAGATTCTCGAAGAAGGCATCACGGAAGCCGGTTCGATGGCGTCGTTCATCGCGGCGGGCACGAGCTACGCGACGCACGGCGTGCCGACAATTCCATTTTACATTTATTACTCGATGTTCGGCCCGCAACGCGTCGGCGATTTGTTCTGGCTCGCGGGCGATATTCGGGCGAAAGGATTTTTGCTCGGCGCCACCGCTGGTCGCACGACTTTGAACGGAGAAGGTCTGCAACATCAGGACGGCCACAGTTTGCTGCACGCCAGCACGATTCCAACCTGCCTGCCTTACGATCCGGCTTTCGGTTACGAACTGGCCGTGATCATCGCCGATGGAATGCGCCGGATGTATGTCGAAGGCGAGGAAATTTTTTATTACCTTTGCCTCTACAATGAAAATCACGCCATGCCGCCAATGCCGGACGGCGTTCAAGATGGAATTTTGAAAGGCTTGTATAAATTCAAACCCGGCGCGGAAGGCAAAAAAATCAAGGCGCATATTTTTGGCAGCGGACCGATTATCAATTCAGCGTTAAAGGCGCAGGAGATTCTCGCCGAACGCTATGACGTTTCCGCCGACGTTTGGAGCGCGACGAGTTACAAACTTTTGCGGACGGACGCGATCCGTTGCCAGCGTTGGAACATGTTGCATCCAACCGAATCGCAAAAAAAATCTTACGTGGAAAATCTTTTGGCGAAAGAGCAGGGGGCATTCGTTGCTGTTTCAGACAACATCCGCACTGTGCCCGATCAGATCGCGTCGTGGGTTCCCGGCGGATTGTTCACGCTGGGCACGGACGGCTTTGGCCGCAGCGACACGCGCGGACGATTGCGGAGATTTTTTGAAGTGGACGCGGAATCCGTTGTCATCGGCACGCTTTACGCCCTGGCGGAAAAAAATCTTATCGGGCGCGAAGTCGTGGCGCAGGCGATCAAAGACCTCGGCGTTGATCCTGAAAAAATCCAGCCGCAAATTGTCTGAACGGATGCGGGTTTCCCAAGCGCGGAAATTTTCCGCGCGCTTGCCAAAACAGAATCTGCGGGCAAATTCTTTGGCATGGCTGAAATAAAAAAGCACGAGCGGCGCAGTTTTTTTCACAAGCACTCCTTGAGCATTGCCAGCATCGCCCTGCTCACACTTTGGATTATTCTTTACTGTTACTCTGATCCCAGCACGCACCTCGGCTCATTCTTTGGCAATGCGATCGCCGACTGGAGCGGGTCGGTCGTCATCATTCTGGGCACAAAATTTTTGCTGGAATCGCAATCCGCCGAAAGCCGCCGCGTCAGAGGACGGATGAAAAATCCGCTCCTGGATTTTCTTTGGCGGCATTCGCTGTTGATTTTCATCGGCGTGACCGGCGTCGGCTGGGCGGTTCTTTTTTGGAAAATGGACGCCAACAGCAAGTGGGGGCAAGTCGTCGGCAACATTGTTTCCGAATGGGTGCAGATGGGCGGACTGGTTTTCCTGACCAAGCGCCTGATTGAAAAAGGCTCCCAGGAAAGTCGTCAATAGATTTTGCTGGTTTAATCCAAGACAACTGGCAAGCTGGGGCATGATAAAAAAGCCCGTGCGTGTTCCCCGGTCGCGACCGCTTGAAACCGGCCAGATATGGCGCATGGCGGAATTGAACCTGGAAGTGGGACTGGTCGGCAAATTGCTCGTGCATTACAAACTCGCCAAACCGGAGGCAGTGCGGATTCCCAATTCAGTCAGCTCCAAGTCAACCGTGGAAAAATTCCTGAAAAAAAACAAGGCGGTTTTGGTCCGGAAAAAAATTTCAGCAGTTTGAAAATCTTCTTTTCAGCCTTGGAATTTGGATTTTGTTCTATCCTCAAATGTTTCGCATTGGCATAGACCTCGGCGGCACGAAGATTGAAGGCATTGTTCTCGCCGCGACCGGCCGCGAACTTGTTCGCAAACGCATTGAGACCCAGTCGGCGTCCGGTTACCTTCACATTCTCAACCGCATCAAGTCGCTGCATGATGAGCTTGCCGCAAACTGTTCCGGCTCGTCGCACACTTTTGGCATCGGCACGCCCGGAACCATTTCTCCGCGCACCGGCCTTCTGAAAAATTCCAACACCGTCTGCATGAACGGCCAGCCGCTCAAAGCGGACCTGGAAAAAATCCTGGGCCGAAAAATCGAAATTCAAAATGACGCGAATTGTTTTGCCATGGCCGAGGCGCTGCACGGCGCGGGCGCGGGCAAAAAACTGGTTTTTGGCGTCATCATGGGCACGGGCTGCGGCGGCGGCATCGTCCATCACGGCGAAGTCATCACCGGCGCGCAGGGCATCGCCGGCGAATGGGGACACATGTCCATCAATCCCGAAGGGCCACTTTGTTTTTGTGGCCGGCGCGGCTGCGTGGAAACTTACATCAGCGGCGGCGGATTGCAGGCGCGTTACACCGAACAGTTCGGCATAAAAAAATCGTTCAAGGAAATCGAAAATGATTTTTATCGCGGCGACCCAAACGCCGTGGAATTTGTTAAAATTTTCTTCCGCAACCTTGGCCGCGCGCTGGCAAATCTCATAAATATTCTCGACCCGGACGCCATTGTTCTGGGCGGCGGCGTGTCAAATTTCGCGGCGCTTTATTCTGAAGGCATTGCCGAAGTCGCAAAATTTGTTTTGAATGACCGGCTTGAAACACCTATCGTAAAAAACCGGCTGGGCGATTCCGCCGGAGTTCTCGGCGCGGCGTTGATCGGAATTTAGGATTCCACCTTTTATTTCAACGATGCCATGTCAATGACGAAACGATACTTAACGTCATTCTTCACAATCCGATCATAGGCTTCATTGATTTTTTGGATCGGAGTAAGTTCGATGTCGGAAGTGATCTTATGCTTGCCGCAAAAATCGAGCATTTCCTGCGTTTCCTTGATGCCGCCAATCAGCGACCCGGTGAAATTCCGCCGGCCAAAAATGAGATTGCTCACATCCACTTCCAACGGGTCGGGCGGCGCGCCAACTTGAGTAAGTGTGCCGTCGCGTTTCAACAAGCCAAAGTAGGGATTGATGTCATGTTTGGCGGCTACCGTATCCAAAATAAAATGAAAAGTATTGAGATGTTTTTTCATCTCTTCTTCATTTTTTGAAATGACCACTTCGTCGGCGCCAAGTCGCAAGGCATCTTTAACTTTGCCGGGTGAAGTTGTAAAGACCACGACCCGCGCGCCAAAAGCTTTGGCCAATTTTACGCCCATGTGACCCAGACCGCCGAGTCCCACGATGCCTGTTTTATGGCCTTTGCCAATTTTATTGTGGCGCAGCGGCGAGTAGGTCGTGATGCCGGCGCAAAGCAACGGCGCGGCGGCGGCCAAATCCAGATTTTCCGGCACGCGCAGCACAAACGCTTCGTCCACGACCACACTCTCGGAATAACCGCCGTAAGTCATGCCGCCGCTTTTTTTATCCGGCGCATTGTAAGTGAAGGTCGCGCCTTCGGAACAAAATTGTTCCAAACCGTCGCGGCAATTTTCGCACGCGCGGCAGGAATCCACCATGCAACCAACGCCAACGGCATCGCCTTCCTTGAATTTTTTTACTTGCCCACCGACTTTTATGACGCGCCCGACGATTTCATGGCCGGGCACGCATGGATAAGTCGTGCCGTGCCACTCGTTGCGCACGATATGGACATCGGTATGACAGACACCGCAAAATAGAATTTGGATTTGGACATCTTTCGGGCCGAGATCGCGGCGCTGAAAATTAAAGGGAGCAAGCGAAGATGTTTGGGATGCGGCGGCGAAAGCTTTGACGTTATACATAAAATTATTTTAACACGCTCACCGGATTTCTCCTAGCGCTGTCAAAAAAAATTCCGCGCCGAATGAAGCGGGAAAAAATTAACGAAAGGGCCGTCACGTTAAGCTGTGGCAGCGGCCCGTTCATTTTTAAGCGGAGTGTGGAATGGGTTAAATCCGCCTCGCAGCAATTTTTCCAATCGCCGCTCAAACGTCGCACATTGGGCTGAACAATAAATTTTATTATTTTCCTTGAGGCCAAGGCCAATGATTTTGCTGTGGCAATGCGGACACACGGCAGCGAGCGCTTGAATGGCGCAATCAAACGAATCGAAAGTATAAGTTTTTCCATCCAAGATCACCTGGAAGGATTTTTCATGAATGTTTCCACAAGTAATGCATTTTTCCATATTTCGTATTCGTTGACGGGATTTTGGCTTTCCGGCAATGCGGGAATTTTTTCCTGCAAACGTTGCGCCCAATAACTGGCGGTCTGGAATTTTCCAAAAACCGCTTCCGTCCAGGTATCAGGTTTGTTTAGTTTGGCCATAATCATTTTTGTTTATGGGAAACGAGGGGTTGCAAATTTGTCTGCCATTTGTTTTCCAATGTCCAGTCACTTAGGGACTTTTTTGCAACGGCCTCGGTTCTTGAAATGATTTTAGCTTGCGGCGTGCCAGAAAATTGCGATTTATAAAAATCAATATTGCTCGAAAATTTGAAGAAAAAAAGCTCATGATTTCACGGAGGCATTTTCGATTCAGCATTTTGCAAACCGAAACTAAAATTCAAAATGCCTTTTGCAATTCAAGGCGGTTTTGAAAAGCAAAGTTTGTTTTAAAAAATCACGAGGTCCGTTTTTTAGATTTAAATCTGGCATAAGGAATTTTCTGAAGAAGCTTCAGAATTTTACGCTGCTTTTTTAATGGAATGCAATTGCGATTTGCAATTTATATGTGCCCAAGACCTCGCATTGTGCATTTGCTGGTTTTTTATTTTCGCTGAAAATTTGAGAAACGGGTGGTTTCAGATGCGGGAAGCGCGATGGCATTGATTTTGCAAGAGAGTCTTGCGTTGCGACAGATTTATTAAATGAAAATTTATGCCTCAAGGTGATAAATCAAGTTATACCGGAAAGCAAAAGCGGATGGCCGGGCATATTGAAAAAAGTTACGAGAAGCGCGGCGTCAGCGCCAAAACTTCCGAGAAGCGCGCTTGGGCGACGGTCAATAAACAGACTGGCGGCGGCAAGAAAAAAGGTTCCGGTCGCAAGCGCGATTAAAAATTTACGGCAAACAACCGTCACAATTAGACAATAACAACATGAAAAATCAAAATGTATTAATCGCAGTTCTGGCCATTGCCGCCGTGGCGGCCGGTTGCAACAAAAACGAACCATCGTCGGAATATTCTACCGAAACAAATTCCGCCGAAACGAATGCCTACGGATTTCAAACCAATGAAATGGGTTCAACGCAGCAAATGGAAAACGCGGCGGAAGGAGTCACGAATGCATGGCAAAATACTTCAAACGCCAGCGTCAGCGCGTGGGGCGGCGTGAAAGAAGGAACCTCAAACGCCTGGGAGAAAACAAAAAACGTCACGACGAATGCCTGGGGCGATGTTAAAAATACTTTTGAATCCAATGGTTCGACCAACGAGTTCGGAACCAATGATTATTCAAATTATACTTATGCCCAGAAGGATGCGTTTGTGGCGCAGGCGCAGTCTGATTTGAGCGCGATGGATCAGAAGATCACTGAGTTGTCCGATAAGGCCGCCAATGCGAGTGAGTCGGTGAAAGCCGATGCGCAAACTAAAATTCAGGATTTACGCGACAAACGCGCCGATCTCGATCAAAAACTTGCCAGTGTAAAGAACGCCTCGGAGGACCAGTGGGATGATGCTAAAGCTGGATTCCAACAATCCTATGATGATGTGAAGAATTCGCTTCAACAAGCATGGGATTGGCTTGCCGATAAAATGAGCCAGTAGGAATCCGGCAATCCAAAGCGCGCCTGAATAGAATCAGGCGCGCTTTTTTGCAACTAATTTCAAGTCGCATCGAGCAAGGCTTTTTCCAACGACTCAACGCGAATTGGTTTTGTGAGATGCGCGACGAAACCGGCGCTTTGGGCGGCCGCCACATCGCGATCCATTCCGTAACCGGTCAACGCGATTCCTTTGAGGTGGAATTGATCTCTTAATTCGGCCATCAACTCATAGCCGTTGCCATCGGGCAATCCAATGTCCGAGACCACCAGATCGAAAGTTTCCTTTTGGGCAATGGCGCGGGCATCGGCGACCGAATTCGCGGTTTTAACTTTGTAATTTCGGCGCGTCAACAAATGCGCCAGCGTGGTGCGAGTCGGTTCATGGTCTTCAATCAAAAGAATGCGCAGGCCAAAATTCTTTTTTTGAGAAATGGTGGCGCCGGTTTTTTCCGGCACGGATGACGCAAGATTATTTTTTTCCGCTGTTGGCAGGCAGGGCAATTCAATCGTGAAGGTTGCTCCCCGGTCACGTCCGGCGCTGGCCGCGCGAATGACGCCGGCATGAAGTTCCACGAGCATTCGCGAAATCGCCAGGCCCAAACCGAGTCCGCCAAAACGATGCGAGCCGTTGGGATCGGCGTGATCGCCTTGCGCAAACGTGTCGAAAACGTGGCTGATTTCTTCCGCCGTCAAACCGATGCCGGTGTCCGTGACTTGGACGATGATTTTTCCGTTTTCCGACGCACGCGTTTCGACGGAGATTTTGCCGCCTTCGGGCGTGAATTTTACGGCATTCTTCAACACGTTCCAAAAAATTTGCTGGAGGCGCACGCTGTCGCCGGCCATGAGACATTCTTTGTCCATGCCATCCTGCGTCAGGACGATTCGTTTTTTTTCGGCGTCGGCGCGCACGGTGGCGATGGCTTCGCGCAGAACTTCCCGGACATCGAGCGAACGTTTTTCGAGCGACAATTTTCCGCGCGTGATCCGGGTCAGGTCGAGCAAATCGTCAATCAGCCGCGCTTCCAATTCTACGTTGCGGCGGATCATTTCAAAATTTGCGCGCGTTGGCGCGGGCAATTGCGGATCTTCGGCGGCATCGCTGGCGACCAGCAGCACGGGATTGAGCGGTGTGCGCAATTCGTGCGAGAGCGCGGCGAGAAAATCGTCTTTGGCGCGGGAAGCGGCGAGCGCTTGATCGCGGGTGCGTTCCATTTCCAATTCCGTGCGTTTGCGCGCGGTGATGTCCGTATGCACGGCCACGAAACCGACGACTTCGCCCTCGGAATTTTTTTCCGGCGTGTATTCCACATGATTCCAGCGGCGTTCACGATGGGCATCGGGAACTTCAAGTTCAAATTGGATTTGGAATCCCGCGAGCGCTTTGTCTATGTAAGGACGCGCCCGCTCGAACAATTCCAACCCGACGACTTCCGCAGCGTGTTTGCCGACGATGTTTTCAGGTTTAAGACCGTAACGTTCGGCGTAAGTCTGGTTGACAAATTTGTAGTGATAATTTCGATCCATGTGCGCCAGCAAAACAGGCGCCTGATCGGTCACGAGACGAAATTGCGCCTCGCTTGCGCGCAAAGCCTGGTCGCTGGCCTGGATGCGTTCGAGCATTTCGTTGAAAGAATCGGTGAGCAAACCCAGTTCGTCATCGCTCAATTTGGGCGCGCGCAGGGAATAATCCCGTTGCTCGGAAATTTTTCTCGCAGTTTCCGCCAGAACAATGATGGGATCGGAAATGCGCCGTTGCAATGTGTTTGAAAGCCAGAAGGCGACCAGCAGCGAACCGAGCATGATGAGCAAAGAAATGGCGCCGTAAAGTTCGAGCCGCTGCGCCAGCGCCGTCAAATCGGAACGCAGGAAAATTGTGCCCAGCGGCACGCCGGCCTGGATGACCGGCTCAAAAATAGTCAGATGCGATTTTTGAAATTCATAACCAGGATTTTGCGGTTTGCGCGGCAAAGCGGCGGCGGAAAGGTGCGCGGGATATTTCACAAAAAGATTTCCCTGCGCGTCATAAATGGCGGCGGCGATGATGTGCGGTTCGTTCCGCAACGAAGCGAGAATGCTCGCGGCATCATTTTCATTTTTGAAGGCCAGAGACGCCGTGCTGTTCTCGGCGATTATCCGCGCCTCGGTGCTAAGATTGCGCTCCATGTTTTGCCGGAACGTCACCAAATCATAGAACATGAAGGCCACCACCGTCATCAACAGCACCGTGATGCTGGCCAGCATGATGACCGTCATCAGTTTGCTTTTGATCGAAGATTGATGCGGCTGCGTCATGGCGCTGGCAAAGGCGTAATTTCCGACACGCGCAACAGTTTGGAACTCACGGTGAGATTCGCAAGCTTCAAAGAATCCGTATTGATGCGAAGTCTTATTTTATTATTTTCCGTGATAAAGCTGATGCACACGCCGCGATTGGCCGCATTCTCAATACCGCTGACCGTCAAAATAGGTTTGTCTTTCAACGCCTTTATAATTTTGTCCAGATGCGACGTTTCGGAGTGGCTGATAAAAAGGATCTGGCAGTTTTTGATGTCTTCCAAATGCGGGTAACGCTCCACGCGAAATTTCCGGCCATTGACTTGTTCGTTGTCCACTGTCTCCTCCAGCACATCGCCAAAAGGATCGTCGCCCAAAATTCCAATGACAATCGGCGAATCCGGCGATGCAAACGCATTGGCCGGCCAGATGGTGAACTGCGCAAAATTAAAAAGAAAGACGGCTTTGAGCGGATATTCGCGGGAAAAGTTCTGGCTGCGCGCCTCATTCAAGCCCAAATAAAACAGCGCGAGCCACAAACAAAAAATGAAAAAGCGCGCCGGTCTCCGCTCTCGGAAATTTGAGAGGGGATTAAACGTCTCGCGCGCCGGGCGATTTTGATTTGGTGAACTTAAAATCTCCATGC
Organism: Verrucomicrobiia bacterium; assembly: GCA_036509895.1. Lineage (GTDB taxonomy): Bacteria > Verrucomicrobiota > Verrucomicrobiia > Limisphaerales > UBA11358 > UBA11358. The sequence goes on along the minus strand of DATCEV010000030.1, from coordinate 64,832 downwards.
GACTTTTCCGTAAATGCTGCGCTGAATTTCTTCGCGGGTCGGGCCGGGAAAACCGTATTCAGGATGCTGGTCCTGCAAAAGATTTTGGCCGACGATGGAAAATTCCAGATTTTTTGTCGCGCGCCATGCGAGCCGCGCGCCCAGTTCAAAATAGGAGGGCACAGTTCCCGGCACACCGTTGTTATCATTGTGAAGGATGTCAATCCAACGCGAGTCCAAGTCGAGCGCGAGATTGAACGGCAAGTCCATGGATGAGCGCAAGAAAACCTGGTTTTGCGGATCGGCCGTTTCGTCGAGCGCGTTGTTCATATCAGTTTGCCCGGACTTCACATAAATATCTTCTTTGAGCCAATCGTAGCCGCCGTGCAGCCGCCACCAATGAAGGATTTGATAATCGGCGCTTATCTCAACCCCATAAGTATCGGCTTTAAGACCATTGGCAAATTCATGAGGCAGAAAAAAATCGGCGGCGGATCCGGGACTCAAACTTCGCAAATCATCATAATCGTTGTAAAAAGTTGAAATGGAACTGGAAATTTTTGAGCCAAGCTGGGCGCGATAGCCGAGTTCGTAGGCGATGACGGTTTCGGATTCAAAATCAGGATTGCCGGACTGAAAAGTTTGATAGGGCGGCGGAAGGAACGTGGGGATGTTCAGATCGTGATCGAAACGCGAGGGCGTGCGCACGGCGCGCGATACCGCCGTCCAAAGCATTTGTTTGGAAGTGACGTTCCATTGCAAGCGCGCGCTGGGTTCCACTTCAAAACCGGTGTAATCGTTATGTTCAAGTTTGGAGCCGAGCGTGAAAAAAAGATTTTCGAACAATTTGATTTCATCCTGCACAAAGCCGCTGAATAAATTATGGTTCAGCGTGGCCGGCAAAAACAGCACTTGATGGGCGTTGTTCTCGACTTCCTGGGTGAAACGATAGCCAAGTCCCCAAACAATGTTATTGCGCTGGCCCAAACTGAAGTTGTGTTGAAAATCCAAATCGTAAGTGGATAAATCATCGGTCAACGTGCCAAGCGGCGCGCCATAAGGATAAGTTAAATGCGTGCGGTCATAATAAGCTTGCAGGCTCATGTCCGAACCGCCAGACATTGCATGAGTCCAGCGTCCTAAAACATTTCCGCCGCCGATTCTTTCATCGCCAGCGGCAATGTCTTCGTTGCCGGTATAAATATCGCCTTGCACTGTGAATACATTCGGCAGGGACGGCTCGGTATCAATGCGAAAACCGCCCTGGCCTTTTTCCGAGGCGTCCGAGGCATTTTTTCCATCAGTAAGAATTTCATCATCCAAATTAAAATATTTGCCATAGACGCGATAATAAACATTCGAGGTCAACATTCCGCCGTAACGCACGCCGGTAAAATCCTGCAACTCGGTTCCGCCGCCGGCTTCCAGGTAAAGCCCTTGCGTGTCTTTGGCGTTCTTGGTGGTGATGTTGATGACGCCATTGACCGCATTCGCGCCCCAAAGCGTTCCGCCCGGCCCGCTGATGACTTCGATGCGATCAATGTCTTCCAGCAAATAATCCTGCATGTTCCAAAGCACTCCGCCATAGAGCGGCGTGTAAACTGCGCGACCATCAATCAAAACCAGAAGTTTGTTCGCCAGATTCGCATTGAAACCACGCGCGCTGATCGCCCAGTCATGTGAATTCACCTGCGCCACGTCCAGATTATCCGCCAGCCGCAGGGCTTCAGGAATGCTGGAGGCGCCCGAACGCCGGATTTCATCTCCGGTGATCACTTGGATCGCCGCCGACGCTTCGCGCAATGGCTCCGGCTGTTTTGAGACGGAAGTGACATCCTGATTCATCAATTCCTCAAGGCTCATTTTTTTGTAAGTCGTAAGCACTTCAGAATTGGTTTTGGGCGGTTCGCTGGGCGCAGGCGCCGTTTGCGAAGACGTCAAATCCGCTGCTTTGATCCCCGGCGCGAGCGCGATGAAAAGTCCGAGGAGCAAGCCCAGCCATTTATTGCGATACATTGATATTTCCATTTTTGAAATCGGGTTTAATTTCTTTGAAGATAGTCAGCAACCAGGGCGGCGCGCTTTTAGAGTTTTCAACTTCCATGATGTTCAAGCGCCAATTTTCGTCCGATGAAATGATGCGCGCCACTTCTGATAATTAAACGAAACCTGAAACGCTGACAACTACTTTACAAGGGTCAACTTGCCCACGGCGACGGCTCAAGCCGGAAGCGTAAAATAAAACCTGCCGCCGCCGGTCGCCCGCTCATAACCGCAATCGCCGCCTTGCAATTCCATCAGCCGTTGCACAATCGGCAAACCTAATCCGTGCGCGGCGTCCGCCTCGTGCAATGAATGAAACGGTTGAAAAAGTTTGGCGATTTTTTCCGGCGGGATCGCGCCGCCGCTGTCGCTGGCCCAAAAGCGAAATTTATTTTTTTCCGCCAGCCAGCCGAGCTCAACGCGCGCCGGATTTTTTCCGTGCTGCAAAGCGTTTGCGAGCAAGTTCCACCAAACGACTTCAAGCCAAATGGCGACGCCATTGATTTCCGGCCACGAATCCGGCTGCACAATCGTTGCGCCGCTTTTTAGGATTTTGCTTTCCAAACGTTCCAGCGCCGCAAAAACGGCGTCGCCCATTTTTATGCGGCTGGCGGGAAAAGATTTTGCCGAGGCTTTCAGCACAAAACTGACGCGCTCGATGATTTTGGCCATGCCGTCCGTCGAATCCAAAATCGGCGCGATGAGCGCGGCGTTCGCGGCGCTGCTTTCTTCCAAAATTTCCCGGATCACTTCGCTCGTGGTCGCGATGCCGCCGAGTGGCGTCCGCAAATCGTGGCTGATGCGCCGCGCAATCGTCAGCAAATCGCCGCGCAGCCGCGCATTTTCGCGCAGAAGTTCTTCGCGCGTCGGGCCGCTATTTTCCGGCTCGTTCTTCATTCCAATCCGATGCGTTTGCGCTTGCGATAAAGGGTCGCCTGGTCAATGCCCAAAACCTGCGCGGCTTCCGTCAAACTTGGCGTGCGTTCCAGAATTTTTCGCAGATGCAATTCCTCCAATTTTTCCAGCGAGATCAATGAGCCGAGCAGCGGCAAATTTTCCGCGCCAGAATTTGCCGCCGCATTTTGTCCGCGCACTTCGTTGGAAAAATCTTCCGGCTGAAGTTTATCGCCCTTGGCCAGAATGACGGCGCGTTCAATCGCGTTGCGCAATTCGCGCAAGTTGCCCGGCCAATGGTAGGCGCGGAGGCACCCGACGGCTTCCGGCGAAAGCCCCTCGAGTTTGCGCGCGCATTGCGCCGCAAAAAATTTTTCGTAATGTTCGACGAACCGGATCAGATCGCCGTCGCGCAAACGCAACGGCGGCATTTCCACGGTGATGACGTTGAGCCGGAAATATAAATCTTCGCGAAACAAACCGTCGGCCACGCGCTTTTTGAGATCGCGATTCGTCGCGGCGATGACGCGCAGATTGGCGCGCCGCGTCACACTTTCGCCCAGCCGTTCGTATTCGCGCTCCTGCAAAAGGCGCAATAATTTCGGCTGAATTTCCATCGGCAAATCGCCAATTTCGTCGAGAAAAAGGGTTCCGCCCTCGGCAGTTTTTACTTTGCCCCAATGATCTTTGATCGCGCCGGTGAACGAGCCGCGCACATGGCCGAACAATTCGCTTTCCAAAAGTTCCTTCGACAAACTCGGACAACTCACGGTCACAAACGGCTTGTCCGCGAGATGACTTTTTTCGTGGATCGCGCGCGCGGCCACGCTTTTGCCCGTGCCGCTTTCGCCGAGCAGCAAAATGGAAGCGGGCGTCCTGGCGGCGCGCGTCAAAATATCCATCACTTCGCACATGACAGGCGTCGTGAAATCAAAGATCGGTTCGAGTCCCTGCGTTTTGATTTCGGTGACTTCCTGTTCGAGCCGCGCGATGCGGCGCGTCATTTGATTGAGCCGTTGCAAGCGCGCCAGCACCGTCATGAATTGCTCGCGTTGAAACGGCTTTTCCAAAAAGTCGGCGGCGCCCCGGCGCATGGCTTCGACGGCGACTTTGACGCTGCCTTGCGCGGTGAACATGACGACCGGGATTTGCGGAAATTGTTTTTGAATTTCCAGCAGCACGTCCAAACCGTTTTCGCCGCCAAGATTCAAGTCCAGCAGAACCGCGTCCCACTTGTCTTCTTTCAACCACGACAATCCAAGCCGGCCGGACTCGACGCCTTCCGCGTAATGCCCGGCTTCTTCAATCAAAAAACAAGTGGCGTCGCGAAACGTCTTATCATCATCAATGACTAAAAAATCCATAAATCCTCCATTAAGCTGAAACAGTTTTCGGCAGGCGAATCGTAAAAGTCGCGCCCTGGTCGGGGCTGCTTTCACACAATAATTCACCGTTCATGGCTTCCACGAGTTTATGGACAATGCTCAAGCCCAATCCCGTGGACGGTTCGCCGCCGGTCGGTCGCGCCGAAAGCCGGCCGTAACGGCGAAACATTTTTTCCTTGTCGTCGGGCGTGAAACCCGGACCTTCGTCGCGGATGACGCATTCCAATTTTTCGCCGTCGGCGCGGACGGAAACAAAAACTTTTTTGTCCGGCGGCGAAAATTTCAGCGCGTTGGAAAGCAAATTGTCCAGAATTTGATCCAGCGCAGAAGCATCCGCCAGCGCGTTGACGGGCGCGGATGGAAAATCTGTTTTGAGCTCGATATTTTTTCGGCGCGCGGTTTCCTGATATTGCTGGATGACGGTGTCGGCAATTTCCACCAGATTCACGCGGCTCAAATTCGGCGTAAAATTGTAATCCGCCGCCGAGTTGGCGAGAAATTCTTTGACGAACGCGAGGGCCTGCGCGCTGGAACGAAAAATATTTTCCGACAATTGTTTCAAGCGGTCGTCGTTCAAACGGCCCACGCGCTCGCGCAGCAGTTCGGCGCTCATGTTCATCCCGCCCAGATAATTTTTCACGTCATGCGCGAGAATGCCGAGCAATTCATCTTTGTCCTCGGCCAATTGTTTGAGCCGGTCGCGCGCGCTTTTCAAAGCCAGTTGCGTCCGCACGCGCGAAATCAGTTCGGCTTGGTTGAACGGTTTGGTGATGTAATCCACGCCGCCGGAATCCAGCGCGCGCACGATCAAATCCTTGTCATCGGCGGCGGACAAAAAAATGACGGGAATTTCTTTCCAATCAGGATTTAATTTCAATTGCAGGCAGACTTCGCAGCCGTTCATGCCGGGCATCAGCAAATCCAGCAGGATCAAATCCGGCATCCGCAGGGCGACGCGCTTCAAAGCCGTCACGCCGTCGGAAGCGGGAATGATTTCGTGGCCCAAATTGCCGAGCACCGCGCCGACGATCTGAATGTTGACCGCCTGGTCATCCACGACCAAAATCCGCGCCGCCGCAATTTCCGGAGCGGAAGCGGAACCGTTTTTAGTTTGTTCCGGCACGCCGGTTGAAGAATCAGTTTTCATGCTTTCACGTTTTGCTCAAGTTGTTCGACCAGCACGGAAAATTCGCCCAGATGTTTTTCCAGATCCGTGACGGCATAATTTTCCGCGTCGTTCAAAATTTTTTGCGCGTAAGCCATCAACGGCCGGCATTGCCAGCGTAATCCCAAGCCTTCCAGACCTTGCGCAAAAATTTTGCTTTCGTTGACTGCCACGCTGTCGCGAATGGACGGCCACGGCTCGACGAGCAACTGGCGCAATTGCGTGATCAATTCTTTCGGCACGGCTCCATCCATCGCCGGAGAAACGTCATTTTGTTCCGCGCCGTTCGGCTGGCCGTCGGTTCCGTCCTGCGAATTCTCCGGCAGAAAATCCGCGAGTTCATTGAACAATTCCCGCTTTGAAAAAGGTTTGCGGACGTAACCGCTGAATTGTTCGCGCAAAACTTTTTCTTCGTCCATCAAACTGGAAGCGGTCACGGCAATGACCGGAAGAAATTCCAGGCCGGGAATTTTGCGGATTTGTTGCAACGCTTCATTTCCGCTCATGCCCGGCATTCTGACGTCGAGCAAAAGAATATCGGGCTTGAGTTCGCGGGCTTTGGCCACGGCTTCTTCGCCGCTGAAACCGAAAACCAGCCGGTGATGCGAGCCTTCAAAAATTCCGGCGATCAACTGGCAATTGGTTTGATTGTCATCCACGATCAACAAAGTTGCCTGGCGCAAGGTGTTGAAATTAATTTCAGCCGGACTGGTCTTTTTTTCGGAAGCGGGCAGGCGCGCGGAAATTGAAACGTCGGTGAACCGCAAATGAAAGGCCGAGCCTTGTCCGATCACGCTCGCGACGGTCACGGTGCCGCCCATGATTTCGGTCAGGCGCTTGACGATGGAAAGTCCCAGACCGGTTCCTTGCTTTTCTTTTTCCAAATGAGCGCCCGACTGGACGAACGGTTTGAAAATCGCATCCAGCCGGTCTTTGGGAATGCCCACGCCGGTATCCTGAATTTCAATGATGAGAGTGAGGCCGCTGTTGGCCGGCGGTTTTTCCCAAAGCACGCGCACCTCCACGCCGCCGGAATCCGTGAATTTAATGGCGTTGCCCACCAGATTGATCAAAATCTGCCGCAACCGGATTCGGTCCAGCAACAATGCGTGCGGCAAATCTTCGGCGACGTGGCATTTTAGCTTCAATCCTTTTTTTGCCGTCGGCTCGGAAAATAACATATGCAGAAAATCGCAAATCTCGTGCAGATCGGTCGGCTCCGGGCGCAATTCCATCATGCCGGTCTCGATTTTTGACATGTCGAGAATGTCGTTGATCAATTGCATCAGCGAGTCGGCGCTGGTGCGGATGGATTGAAGATATTGCCGGTGCTTGGGCGTTTTCAAATCCGCCTGGAGCAATTCGCTGAAACCGAGAATGGCGTTCATCGGCGTGCGGATTTCGTGGCTCATGTTCGCAAGGAACATGGTTTTTTCGCGATTGCTGCGCTCGGCTTTTAATTTGGCTTCGATCAAATCGCGTTCGCGTTTTTGATGTTGCAACGTGAGGCGCGACAACCAGAAGGCGAAAATTCCCGCGATCAATCCCAAAGTTCCGGCGATCAAACTGGTCAGGCTCGCGCGCATGAGTTGATCTCTGACTTGCTCGCGAATATCCGAACGCAAATTGGATTGAAGGTTGTAAATGGCATTCACCTGACGGCGAACGTTGTCCATGATATGTTTGGCTTCTCTGCTGGCAACCAGGGCGGCGGCATTGGTGAAGCTTTGATTCCGGGCGGCCAGAATCAGCCGTTGGCTTTCAAGGGATAATTCCGCTTCTGCTTGCAAGTCGCCGATATGTTGAAGCAGCGCAGGATCGTGCTGAACCAATTCAATCAACTGACCGAATTGAACCGACAGATTTGTCACCGCTATTTGGTAGGGTTGCAAAAATACCGGATTGCCAGTAATGACGTATCCGCGTGCGCCGGTTTCGCTGTCCAAAAGCGATTTGAGAATCGCGTCCAATTTTTGCTGGCTCTCGGCCATTTGCCGGGCACTGGCCATTTGCCGGGAAAGTTCCGTCCACGAAATGGCCGCGAGCACGATGCTCCCGACGGAAAGCGACAGCCACAAGATGACAATGGTTTTATAAATCCCGTTGTTGGGCTGTCGCAATGTAGCATTAACTTTCATCGGAAAAAATTCTTAAGCCGCCGTTTCAAAAATAGTGGCAGACGCTACGCCCGTCCGGTCCCGCTGTCCAGTTGTATGAATGGGTTGGTTCACAATTCAAGCCAGAAATTCCGCCATCGCTCGCCAGGCCGGCACTCGTCCGCACATTACTTTGAGGCTCACCAATAAAGGAACCGCGAGCAGCGCTCCGATCACTCCCCATAACCATACGAAAAAAATAAAGGCCACAAAAATAATCACTGGATTCAAACTGAAACGTCGTCCCAGCGCGAAAGGCGTCACCAAATAACCTTCTAATAAATGGAAAAACAAATAAATGCCCACCGGCAACAACGCGCCGCCAATGGTATTAAAATCCAGCAGTCCTGCCAAACCGACCATGATCATCCCAATCGTCGGCCCAAAAAACGGCAAAAAATTCAACAGCGCCGCCACGCCGCCCCACATGGCGGCATCCGGCATTCCCACCAGCCAAAAAACCAAACCAATGCCGCAACCCAAACCGGCATTGATCAAAGTGACCGTGAACAGATAACGGGAAATGCTATGTTGAATTTCCTGGCTGATTTCCACCGCGCGTCTTTTGTGCCGCCTCGGCACGAGATGCGCGAGCTTTTGTGAGAACTTGTCGCCCGAAGCCAGCAGCAAAAAAGTCAAAACAACTGCCTCGGCAATTCCCGCCAGCAGCGCGCTGGTCCAGGTGAACATGGCGCCGACCACATGGTTATCTTTCAAAACCGGCGGCGGCGCATTGGTGGAAGTTTGCGAAACATCCAGATTGCCCATGCGCGAGGCCGCGTCGCTGAAGCGCAAGACCGGTTGAAGAATTTTTCTGAATTTGTGTTTCAATTGCGGCACTTGTTCGGGCGCGGATTTGGCCCATTCCACGGCGGGATGACCCAGCCACAGCGCGCTGAAGCCGACGACGCATAAAAAGAAAATCAGCACCGCCGCCGCTGCGAGCGGAGTGGGCAAACCCCAGTTCCGCAGCCAGCTTACCGGCGGTTTCAAAGTCATCGCCGCCACCCACGCCAGCAAAAACGGAAGCACCACGAGGCGCGCAAAATAGGCGAAAACAATTCCGCCCAGCACCATGAAAAAAAACTGGATCGTTTTCAGGGAGCGCATGAAACTTGCGTTCAACCGGGCCGATGCTTTTTGAGATTCCAGCGGTTGGCGCAAATGATTTTCGCTCGAATCTGGCGCAAGTGACTTCATAAAATGATTTCATACAAGGTCAAACCAGCCGGTGGCGCTGGCAAAGGCATAAAATCAGCGCAAATAAGATTTAAGTTTCATCCACACCGAGGCGCCGGTGCGCGCTCCCTTCATCAAGTTAGAAATCCAGGATTTTTTTTTATCGGCATGGTCATCATCCGGATGGGTGAAAATATTTCCAATCGAAAAAAAAGTGGCCGCGAGCCTGGCCGTTGACGCAATCATGGAACCAATGGCATGAACTTGAGTTTGCAGGCGATGAAGTTCATTTTGAATATCGCGCACATCGTTGAGCAAGTGCGCGCGGTTCAATTCGCTTTCGACCAGAAGCAATTGCTTGCGCGTTTCCCGCGCCGTCAGCCGAGTTGTTTTTCCAGGCATTCGTGATCCTTTCTCAATTGTGCGATTGTGTCCGGCAGCGTCTGCCAGTCGCGTTGCAACTGGTCCAATTTTATGTAGAACACCAAGGCGGCAATAATATAAATCACGGCCAAAATCCCGAGCGCCACCACCGGATGATTTCCCCAAAAAACCACCGCCACAATGATCGTGACGGTGATGCCAGCCAGCATGGCCAAGGCCGCCGCAACGATTGCCATCCAAATGGCGCGCAAAATCCGCTCACGTTCTTCCTGTGCTTCAATGAGCAGCAGTTGCACGCGATTCTCGCAAATGACCAAAAGCCGGCGCGCGAGACGTTTGGATGAATCCGTCAAGTTGGCGCCGTCTTCAACTGGCGACGATGTTTCCATTGCGCACTTTTAGTTGTGGCGACGACCTAACAAATAACCCACCAAAGCGCCCACGCCGACGGCAATGCCGATGGACCTATAAGGATTGGCGCGAATAACTTCGTCCGTGGCCTTGGCGCCGGCGACAGTTTTTTCCTGGATCGCATTCCAGGTTTCCTTGCCTCTTTCAATGGCCGAAGCAAGGCGTCTGCGCGCTTCGACAACTTTTTCTTCGGCGACATCGGCGGTGGCCGCCAATAATTCCTTCGCATCTTCAAGCAGATGCACCGTAGGTTCGGATTGATGGGTTTTGTGAGTGGTATGTTTCATAATAATTTTTGTTTTTGGTTAAGTATTCAAACTTTATTGCCTTGCATCAGGCGGACAATAATTAAAATTATCGCCACGACCAATAATATGTATATGTAACCGCCCAGGGTGTAGGACGACAAAAGACCTAACAACCAGGCGACAATTAAAATTAAAGCAAGTGTGTAGAGCATACATATTCGATTTCCATTTTTTCACTGCTTTTTAAATTTATAAGAACGCTGAACTCTTTTCTTTCTAAAGCTGCCACTGTGCCGAATCTACTATTCAGCATTTCCTTAAATTATCGGGTCTTAATTCCAAAATAGGAAAAATATCAATCAGCAATTTGCAAGGCAATCGCAGGTTAAATTGCAATTTGCAAAGAACTGCCAATGCTCTGTAGAAATATCTTTCTCATTAACACCGCGTTTTAACGCGGTGAATGCCGGAGGTGAAAACAAAAACCGTTTCAACGGTTTTTCTCCCCCGTGCGCGTTTAACACCTCGCTAAAGCAAGGTGTTAATAATAAGTTTTCTACAAAGCCAAGTAAGAAGTGCAGTTATTGGAACCAATTGCAGACCGCAAGTAATTTTTAACAAACTTGCAGCCTGCATAGAATTTTGATTCGGTGAATTTTTTTAATCCCTGAAATCTTTGATTTCACACGTATTTTTTATTTCCAAAACCCCGGCACGCGACTTGCAAATGAAAAAGAGCGGTGAGAGCCGCCAGTGGATTAAGACTTAACTGAAAATTTTATGCACACTCTCGCATTAAAAGGAAATTGGAATATCGCCAAAGGCAAATTCAAGCAAAAATTTGCGCAGCTTACCGATGATCATTTTCAATTTGTGAAAGGCAAAGAAGACGAACTTCTTGGTCGCATCCAAAAGCGAAAACAAGAACAGAAAAATTGGATTCGTCGTGCAATTGTTCAATCTTTGAACTTAAAATCATGTCAACAACCACCAACTGGAAGGCAAAATGAACTTTAGCTGTTCCTCTGTTTGGCTTGAAATGAATGAGGTCAAAACGTCGAAAACAAAATTGGCGGTTCGATTTGTCTCCAGTTTGCTGATTCATGTTCCTATTAAATCCGTTATGAATACTTCTCCGCCAAATTTTTCGCGAGCCAGCACAAATAGGGATAACCAAACTTCTAAATCAATTAAGCAAAGTAAATCGGTAGGCAACCAAGTTCGTGCCAATCCTGCCACTGAACTTAAGCTAAAAGAATTTCATCTGGCTGCGCCAACGGCTGAATCAGTGAAGCTTGCCGCCGATTTCACTAATTGGGACAAATTTCCACTGGATATGATCAAGTCCGAGGACGGCGTATGGTTCACCATCGTTCCGCTATCCTGCGGCACATATACTTATCGGTTCATTGTGGATGGGAGATGGTGCGATGATCCTCATTCACCGCAACACGCGCCCAATCCTTTCGGCACGGCGAACGCAGTAATTAACGTAGTTTGAACTTAACCAATAATAAAGTAAGTCGAGCGCATTGCTCGGCATGAAAGGCAATATGAATAAGGGAATAGGGATTGCATTATTAATTGTCGGCATCGCATTGATCGTTTATGGCATCAACGCCTCCAATTCAGCCGGCTCGGATGTGTCCCGCATCTTCACTGGAGCACCGACCAATAAAGCATTGTGGTTGTTACTGGGTGGTGTTGCGGCGGCAATAGTAGGCGCGGTAATGACGTTCCGACCGGCAAAACGTTGAGTTAATGGAGTTAATCGTGCAAGGCAGCGGAATTTTTTAGTGAAACCAACAATAACAATAAACAAAATAGGAAAATTATGAACATAAAAAAAGGCGGACTGTTTCTGGCGTTGTGCCTGGGACTATCAACAGCAACGGTCGTGACAACTTTTACCGGCTGTGCCGGAAGTCGCTATGATCGCAGCACAGGGCAATATATTGATGACAAATCAATAACTTCGCGGGTCAATGATGCCTTGAATGATAATGCTGAATATAAATTCAGTGACGTCAATGTGACAGCGTTTCGCGGCACGGTTCAACTTAGCGGCTTTGTAGATAACTCGGACCAAAAGGATAAAGCAGGTCAAATTGCGAAGCAGGTTCAAGGTGTAAAGGACGTGCAGAACAATATAACGGTGAAGTCTCAGCAACAATAAGTTGAATTATTACTTTATCTGTTTAATCTCGGGAGACGCGAGAAATCGCGTCTCCTTTTTTATCTTCTAGGCAAAGTGAGCTTCGGCGAAATGATCACGGCGGTCATCTATTAAGTTAAGGATCATTTCAGGATGTTCATTTCCGTCAATTATGATTTTTGTCAGGCTAGTCCAATTGCCGGAAGTAGTTAGTAATGTTATATGATAAAAGGTTTCCCGATAGCGGTAATGCACCTTGAACGATTTCCAGCCGGCGGGCGGCCGTGGCGTGAGCTGTAATTTAGCTCCTTCCAGATTCAATCCCAGAAAAGTTTCGGTGATGAGACGATACATCCAGCCGGCAGAGCCGGTATACCAGGTCCAACCACCACGACCGGCATGTGGAGAAACGCTATAAACATCTGCGGCGATGATGTAGGGTTCAGTTTTGTAGCGAAGAATTTCTTTGAAAGTAGTGGCATGAAGAATCGGGTTGATGAGCCGGAATAATTCCCAGGCGCGTTCAGTTTCGCCCGCCAAAGCGAAGGCGATGATTACCCAAATGGCGGCGTGAGTATATTGGCCGCCGTTTTCACGGATGCCAGGCACATAGCCTTTGATGTAGCCTGGTTCAAGCGCAGACTTATCGAACGGTGGATCGAATAGTTGAATCAAATGCGCGTCGCGACGGACCAACCGCTGCGCGACATTTTCCAAGGCGGTTCGCGACCGCGCCGCATCTCCCGCGCCTGAAATGACCGCCCAGCTTTGTGGTAACGAATCAATCTGGCATTCAGGATTGAGGGCGGAGCCGAGCGGATCGCCATTGTCAAAATAAGCGCGGCGATACCATTGGCCGTCCCACGCATTTTTTTCGATGTTTTCTTGCAATAACTTGGCCTGCTCCTGGCATGATTGCGCAAAAGATTTATCGCCGCGCCTTTCCGCCAAGCTGGAAAACTTTTTGAGCACGTCGTAAAGAAAAAAGGCGAGCCAGACGCTTTCACCTTTTCCGTGTTCGCCGACGAGGTTCATTCCATCGTTCCAATCGCCGCAACCCATCAAGGGCAGGCCATGTTCGCCAAATTTCAGGCCGTTTTTTATGGCGCGCACGCAATGTTCGTAAAGCGTGGCGGATTCAGCCGAACGTTGGGCCAAGTCGTAGTAGGCTTCTTCTTCCGGTTTGACGGGACGGCCTTCCAAAAAAGAAATGTTTTCATCTAGCACGCCGGTGTCGCCGATGGTTTGAACGTAATGGCACGTCGCAAAAGGGAGCCATAAGTAATCATCGGAAAAATGCGTGCGCACGCCGCGATTGATGGGCGGATGCCACCAATGTTGCACATCGCCTTCGCGAAATTGATGGGCGGCGGCGCGCAATAATTGTTCGCGCAACAATTCCGGGCGCGCATGAACGAGCGCGAGGGCGTCCTGAAGTTGATCGCGAAAACCGAAGGCGCCGCCGGATTGATAAAAGCCGGTGCGCGCCCAAAGGCGGCAGGAAATGGTTTGATAAAGCAGCCAGCCGTTTGCCAAAATGTTCAGCGCCGGTTCGGGCGTTTCCACATAAACGGCCCCCAAAGTTTTGTTCCAGGAATCCCAGACATTTTGTCGCGCGGCGCGGCAGGATTCGACTTCGCGAAATTTTTGAATTAAATTTCGCGCGTCGTCCAGATTGCGCCCGGCGCCAAGAATAAAAGTGATTTCGCGTTCTTCGCCCGGTTCCAATTCCAAAATCGTTTGCAACGCGGCGCAAGGATCAAGGCCGCTGCCGATTTTGCCGGAAAGCCGGATGCGCCCCAGCGCGGCGGGTTGGGCGAGCGTGCCGTTGCGTCCCAAAAAATCGGTTCGGTCGGCGGTGAAGGAGCGCGCCAGTTCGCTCCCGGCGACGAAGGCGACGCGCCCTTCAAAATCAATGTTGTAGGAATTTCGCGCGAGCAAGGCGCCGGTCAAGGGATCAATTTCCGTGACGATGTGCATCGCATTTTTTTGGCGCAATTCGCCGAGCACCCATTCCCAATAGGCGGTGACGGACAATTGGCGGCGGCGATTGGAATCGTTCCGAATTTTTAGGAGCGTGAATTTCACTGGTTCTTCCACGGCCACATAAACCCAAAGCTCGGAAAAAATTTCATCTTCCAAATGTTCAAAAACGCTGTAACCAAAACCGTGGCGCGCGACGTAAGGCGTTTGGCCGCGCGCGGGCAGGGGCGTGGGCGACCAGAATTTGCCGGTTTGTTCGTCGCGAATGTAAAAAGCTTCGCCGCTGGCATCCGTGACGGCATCGTTGTTCCAGGGCGTCAAACGAAACTCATGGCAGTTCTCGCTCCAACTATACGAGCCGCCGCTTTCGGAAATAATGGTGCCGAAATTTGGATTGCCTAAAACATTGATCCAGGGCGCGGGCGTCGCCCGGCCTGGTTGCAACGTGATGACATATTCGCGGCCATCGCGCGTAAAACCGCCGAGGCCGTTGAAAAAAACCATTTCGCGTTTGGGCAATTCCGAAAGAGTGACAACGGACGGACGCGGACGGGCGCGAAGCGGCGGCGGCACCGGCTCGGTTCGCGCGCGACGGACTTGCAATTGGTCGGCGAGATTTCCTTTTTCATCGCGCAAAACGAGGCGCGCGGAAGCTTCGAGCAAAATGCGGTCTTCGGAAGAAAGCTGATCGGCGCGGCGCATGAAAATTCCGCCGGACTTGTCAAGAATTTGCGCGGCATTGCCCGAACCGATCATGTTCAAAATTTGGTCGTTGAGCGATTGGCGATAAACCGAAGCATCTTCGTTCAAAATCACGAGGTCAACGAGCAAACCTTTGAGACGCCAATAGGCATGGGCCTGAATCATTTGCCGGACCAACTCAATCCGTTCCGCGCCGGTGCTATAAACGACGACGATGGGAAGATCGCCGGAAATTCCGAAGCTCCATAAATTGCGTTGGCCGCGCTGATTCCGGAGAATGACAGCGGGCGCGGCGCGGCGCGCGGACTGGCTGTAAAGCAGCGCGCCCGCGAGCCGTCCATAAAGTTGCGCGTCGGCTTCGCTCGCATTCAAATGGCGCAGCACAATCAAGCCATGCGTCCACGCCAGTTCAAAACAGCGGTCGGCGATGGCTTGATCCTGATATTTTTCAATCAAGCTGGTGATTTCGGGGCGAGTTTTGGCAATGCCGGAAACGAGCGTGAACGTCGCGCTTTCTTTGGGCGCGAGGCGAACCGTGCGGCGGATCGCGGCAATGGGATCGAGCACGGAACCTTCGCTATTTGACAATTCTGAAATTCCGTTCAATGCCGCTGGCGAAAAAGTGTTTCCGCCGCGCCCAAGAAATTTTGCCCGATCCGTTTCAAAGGAAGCCGTTCCCATTTCTTTGCCATTGGTCAGCAGCAGATGAAACATCGCAGGCAATTCTTCGTGCGAGGCGCGCGGACGCCGCGTGCAAAGAATCGCGCGTTGCGAAGCCAGAATTTGGGTCTGGACAAATAAATTACTGAACGCCGGATGCGCCGAATCCGCTGCCTGCGTGTTCAAAACAATTTCCGCGTAACTCGTGATTTCAATGATGCGCGGTTCGTGGGAATGATTGGTGAGCGTGACGCGGCGCACTTCCACGTCGTTTTCCGGCGAGACGGCGATTTCCGTGTGCGCGTCAATCTCATAAAGACGCGAGCGAAATTCCGCGCGGCCCTGGCTGAAAATGGCTTCGCAGCCCGGCGCGGTTTGGAGCGTCGGTTGACAGGCCGTTGACCAGAATTTTCCGCTTTCAACATCGCGCAGGTAAAAAAATGTTCCCCAACAATCGCGCGTTGCGTCTTCGCGCCAGCGCGTCATGGCCGTTTCATTCCAGCGGCTGTAACCGCCGCCCGAATTGGTGATCATCACGTGATAACGCCCATTGGAAAGCAGATGCACTTCCGGCGGCCCGGCATTTGGGTCCGTGAAAATGCGCAGGTTTGATTCCGCTGCGGCAGCCGGCTCGCGCAGATTGCCGGCTTCAAATTCATTCGGATAAAGCACGGGAGTTTCCCGTGGCACGCGTTCGTGAAGCAACAGTTCGCCGGACTTGAGCAGCGGATTGGAATTGAAACGCCGTTGCATGGGACGATCCAAAAGCGCATACGCCAGCGAAAGCAAACTCATGCCTTGATGATGCGTCATGAAGGATTGGACGACCGTGTGCGTCTGGCCTTTGGAAACGCGCGCAGGGGTGTAATCCAGCGCCTCATAAAAACCGAATTTTCCCGCTCCGTTTTCGTGGCGCAATTCTTTTAAGTTTTGCCAGGACGCTTGCGGGGAAACCATCAGCGCCATCACGGTGGCGTAAGGCGCGATGACCCTTTCCTCGGCCAGCCCGCGTTTGAATCCCAGGCCCGGCACGCCAAACGCGCGATATTGGTAATTTGCATTCGCGTCGCGCAAGTTGTAACCGGATTCGGAAATTCCCCACGGCAAATGGATTTGTTTTCCGTAGGCGATTTGCCGCGCGATGGCGGATTTGCAGGACAAGTCGAGCAACGTATTTTCGTAAGTCGGCATGACGAGCAGCGGCATGAGATATTCAAACATCGAACCGCTCCACGAAATGAGCGTTGGCTTGCCGATGGTCGTCGTCAGCGAACGTCCGAGCCGGAACCAATGGCTTTGCGGAACTTGTCCCAAAACAATGGCGACATAACTCGCCAGCCGGGCTTCGGAGGCGAGCAAATCATAACAACTGCTGTCGAGCCGATGTTGGTTGACATTGTAACCGACGGAGAAAAGTTCGCGCGCCGGCTCGTATAAGATGGTAAAATCCATTCGCGCAAACGCATCGCAACGTTGCGCCAAATCTTCGCATTCGGTCAAGCATTTCTGGACATTTTGACCGGCGGATTCCAGGCGCGTCCGCAAATCGGTCAAGAGATTTGCCAGTTCTCCCTCTTCAGAAATTTTATTTGCCGCCGCGAGCAAACGCTCCAACTCGGCCAGACGCGCGTCCATTTCCCCGGCCATGCGGCGCAAATTTTGCGGCGCGTTGATTTCTTCCCAGAATTTTTTTAATTCATGCGCGGCTTCGTGGTTCAAATGCGTTTTCAAAGGCTCATGCAAATGGACCCACGGAAAAAAATGTTCAATTTCAGCGCGTTGTTCGCCACAGCTTTGTTCAAAAAGGCGACGCCACGATTCAAAATCCGCGCCGGTTTTTATTTCTTTGGCCGGAGCCAATTTTTTCGCGGCGTCCGTCAAGCGATTGAGCTTTTGAAAAATTTCCGGCCACGAGTTCGGAATCTCCGCCAGTTCTTTTTCAATGGGTTCCAAAATTGAATTGGTTTCATCAACAGGAATCTGTTCTTTCAAAACGGCGAATGTGTCGCGCAGTCCCGAAAAAATTTGAAAGCCGTCCCAGTTTTGTCCGCCGATGGTGAGCAGTCCCGATTGCAGCGTCAAAAGCAGCGCGGCGAGATTGCCGTTATCCACGGTGGAAACGTAAAGCGGTTGCAACGGCTTGAGCGTGCGCGTGTCATACCAATTGTAAAAATGAGTTTCGTAGCGTTCCAGAATTCCCAGCGTGTCCAAAGCGCGGGAGGTCCGGGTGGCGAGACCGCGCAAGGTGAGATAACCGAAATCAAACGCGGAAAGTCCGCCGAGCAGCGCGAAGCCGATGTTGGTGGGTGAAGTGCGCGTGGCGACAACGGGATGCGGATATTCCTGAAAATTATCCGGCGGCAACCAATGATCTTCCGGCCCGACAAACGTTTCAAAAAAATTCCAGGTTTTGCGCGCCAGTTTGTGAAGCTGCCGGATCGAGTCGGCGGTGAGTTCGGCGCGTGCTTCTTTCAGCGGCGCGCTGATCCACCACGCAATCGCCGGCGAGACGAACCATAAAAAAAGGAGTGGCGCAATCGCCGGCCAGCCTTCTCCCTTCAAAAAAAAGAGCGCGAGCGCCATGGCCAAAGCCAGCGCGGGCGCGCACCACATTTGCGCAAAAAAATTTCGCAGAGAACCGTCGTTTTCCTGCTCGACCTGGCCGGAAGTCTGCCATTGCAATAAATTGCGGCGGGTGAAAAACAGGCGGGTGAGCGTGCGCAAAATTGCGTCGAGGCTGATGGCCGCGTCATACGGCAGAAAAGCGGCCGTCAAAAAAAACTGGCAGCTTTGCTGGAAAAAAGTGCGGCCCACATTGTTGAAATGTTGAATGAAAATCCGTTCTTTCGGCCTGGAAAAAAATTCCATCAGGACGGACAGCAGAAACGGCAGGCCGATGATGGCGAGCACAAACGAACTCCAGACGGCGGCATTTTGCGGAAAAAATGACCAGCCCAAAATCAGCGCCGCCAAAAGTCCCAACGGAACCAGGCTGCGCCGGAGGTTGTCGAAAATTTTCCAGCGCGAGAGGCGCGTCAACGGATTGGGAATGCGCCGGGCATCAACCGCCAAACGCGGCAAGAGCCAGCTCAAAATCTGCCAGTCGCCGCGCATCCAGCGATGACGCCGGCGAACGTCCGCGCTGTAACGCGCGGGAAAATCTTCAAAAAGTTGAACATCGCTGGCGAGGGCGGAGCGCGCATAACTTCCTTCCAGCAAATCATGGCTCAGAATTTTATTTTCGGGAAATTTTCCGCCGACTGCTTTTTCAAAGGCGTCCACGTCGTAAATTCCTTTGCCGATGAACGAGCCTTCCTGAAAAACATCCTGGTAAACGTCCGAGACGGTGCGCGTGTAAGGATCAATTCCCGGATCGCCGGAAAACAATTTTACGAAGCGGGAACGGCTCGCGCTGGGCAGACTGACGGCGACGCGCGGTTGCAAAATGCTGTAACCTTCGACGACCAATCCGCGTTGCTCATCGTAAAGGGGACGGTTGAGCGGATGCGCCATTGTTGCGGCCAATTGCCGGGCCGTGTCGCGCGGCAGTTGCGTGTCCGTGTCTAAAGTGATGACGTATTGAATGTGCGGCAGGCGCGAAATGTCCCCGGCGATCTGCGAGAAAGATTGCCAATCGCCGCCGCGCAAACCGCGATTCAAGTCGGCGAGCTTGCCGCGCTTGCGTTCGTAACCCATCCAGATTTTTTCCTGCGCGTTCCAGCGGCGCGGGCGATGAAACAAATAAAAAATCGAAGGCCGGTCGCTTTTATATTTTTCATTGAGAAGCTGGGTGCCTTCGACGGCGCGGCGCGTTAATTCGTCATCGTTCGCCAAATGTTCCTGCGCGGCGTCGGAAAAATCCGTGAGCAGCGCAAAAAAAACATTGGCATCGCGATTGGCCAAGTAACGAATTTCCAGCGCTTCCAAAAGATTTTCGATTTCGTGCGCGTTGGTGAGCAAAGTGGGAACGACCACCAGAGTGGTTTGCGCCGCAGAAATTCCCTTGGAAAAATCAAGGCGCGGCAAGGGCGATGGCTTCACAAAAATTGTGGCGAGCCAATTTATGAAGGCCACCGCCGCCTGGCTCGCGCACAGCAACGCCAGCATTGCCAATAAAATCAGCGTCCACCACGGCATTTCTGCCGCCGCGCCGAAACAGATCAAAGGAATCGTGAACGCAAGCGTCGCCGCAAAAATGCCGCCCAAATAAAATAAAAGTGGGCGTCGGCGCGCGGCGCGTAAAAGCAAATCCCATTGCGAAAGTTTGACGGCGACGGCGCGCTCCAAAATTTCCACATTTTTTCCCGTCAAATAAAAACCGACGTGCGCTTTGCGCGCGTCGCCGGCATTTTTTTGCGCGAGTTCGATTGCGAGGGCGGCGACTTCCGGTTCGGTTTTTTTGCTGTGGCGGGCGATGCGCTCGACGCTGTGGCGATAAAGATCGCGCGTGGCAAAATCCATTTTCGGATAAATTTCCGCCGGATCGCCGCGCAAGGTTTTTTCCACGACGCTTTGGTTCTCGACGAAATCCTGCCAATCCATGGCGTCGAGAAAACGCAAGCTGCCGATGCAATTGCCGACGGACACTTGCGTCGCCGCCTGGTTCTGGCTTTCGCTTTGCACCAATTGGCTGACGGTCAAACCTTCTTCGGCGACGCGTTCTTCGATCCAGCTCACGGCCAGTTTTATCGGCGGAGATTTTTCCTGCATGCGCCGCCAAAATTCCGCGACGAAGGGCCGGCTCAAGGCCGGCAAATTTTGCGCCATTTCTCCCATGACGACAATGAGTCGCGAAGGATTGCTTTCCATGATGGCGGAAATGCGGTCGGCCCAATCGTCCGCGCGATTGCGTTCCAATCTTTCGGTGCCGGACAAAACCGCGACGCGCCGCAAGTTTTCGATGAGCGCGAGGCGCAGCATGATGGGAATGGCCCAAAGTTCACCGAGTTTCAGATCGGCGATTTCCTGATAAGCGGCGACAAAATTGGTCAAATGCGGCGCGTCCACGCGGCCGTCGCTGTGGGAAATAAGTTCGAGCGCGATTTCATAAACGCGCGGAAAACCGGCGAGCGCGCCATTCGTCAAATGCGGCAATTGCCGGTTGAACCGGCGCGGCAGATGGCGGCGCGCGGCGCGAATCTGTTCCTCGATCAAATGGAAATTATCCAGGAGCCATTCGGCGGCGGGCGTGAGCTGGCGCGTTTTTTCCGCGCGCAACGTCTGCGCATTGTAATCGCGCAAAATATTTTCATTGTCCGCCAGCCGCGAGAGCAGGAAATTGGCACCGGTGCGGTCGGAAACTTTATGGTCGCGCGCAAGATTTTTGGCGTGCTGCTTGAGCAAGTCGCTGCTTAAAAGTTCGCCGCGCAAAGGCCGCTCATTGACGGCAGCCGCCGGGACGATCCGCCGCTTCCATTCATTTCGCAGCCGGAACATCAAGTTTTCCATGGGTGCCTTGGGGATGATTCATTAAAATTTTGGCGGGATAAAAATTCCAGATTTTCCATTCAATGATTTTCCTTCGCAATCAATGTGCCATGAGAAGGTTGGCTGGACATAGAAAAAAAGTTTTGAACTTTTAGAAAAGTCTGGCAATAACCTTTGTGCAATTTGCATTTTTAACCGGACATTTCCTGCAAACCGCATTGAACAAAATAAAAGTTAATTTCATTGCCAAAGCCGTGCCCGTCTTGAATTGTCTGCGTGAGAAGCGAAGCGTTGGAAAATTTAGGGGGTGGTCGCGCCGTTTTGAATCCAAATCGCTTGGCAAGTGTTAAGCTAAAGGAAAGCGACAGGTATATTAAGTAAAAATGCCATTTCCAAAAATCAGTTGAATCAAGCGAATGAAATTATCTCTAAAACCGCATCATCTAAAACGCTACAAAGACATCGCCATGCTTTTTTTGAAGTATGGCGCGTCGGATTTGGCAAAGGAATTCGCGCAGGATGACGCGAATGAAAAAGAAATTTTGCCCGTCCAACCCGGCCAGCCCGCGCCGGAAGAACTGGCCGACGATCTGGAAAAAATGGGACCGACGTTTGTAAAATTCGGCCAGTTGCTTTCCAGCCGCGCCGATCTTTTGCCCGAACCTTATCTGAAAGCGCTCGCGCGTTTGCAGGACAAAGTCAAACCGTTTCCTTACGAGCAGGTCGAAGAAATCATCAGCAGCGAATTGGGCATCCGCATTTCAAAGGCGTTCGCTTATTTTGAAGAAAAGCACATGGCCGCCGCGTCGCTCGGCCAGGTGCATCGCGCCGCGTTGCGCGACGGGCGTCCGGTCGTCGTGAAAGTCCAGCGCCCGGACATCCGCAAACAAATCGCCGAAGATTTTGAAGTGCTTGAGGAAATCGCGGCGTTTTTTGACGAACACACGGACATTGGCCGGCGTTATCGTTTTGGAAAAGTGCTCGCCGAGTTCAAAACTTCCATTTTGCAGGAACTCGATTATCAACGCGAAGCTTCCAACCTGACCACGCTTGCCAATAACCTGAAAGAGTTTCCGCACATTCACGTTCCGCTGCCCGTTTTGGATTACAGTTCGCGCAGCGTTTTGACGATGGATTATGTCAGCGGCACAAAAATCACGGCGTTAAGTCCCATCGCGCAACTGGACATCAACGGCGAGGCGTTGGCCGAGGAATTGTTCCAGGCTTATCTGAAACAGGTTTTGATTGACGGTTTTTTTCACGCGGATCCGCATCCGGGCAACATTTTTCTCACGGACGATGGCCGCATTGCGCTGCTGGACTTGGGCATGACCGGACGTTTGAGTTCGGCCATGCAGGAGAATTTATTGCGCCTGCTGCTGGCCATCAGCGAAGGCAATGGCGACGAAGCGGTGAAAATTATTTTTCGCATCAGTGAAACCACGAAGGATTTTGACGAAGAGGAATTCACCAAAAAAATAAACGACTTCGTTTCCGAACAACGCGACCAGACTTTGAACCGGGAAAACGTCGGCAAAACGTTGATGGAAGTTTCGCGCACCGCCGCGCGCACCGGCCTGCACGTCCCGACTGAATTGACGTTGCTCGGAAAAACTTTGCTGCAACTCGAAGAAATCGGAAAAATTTTATGTCCCGATTTCAATCCCAACGCTTCCGTGCGCCGGAACGTCGCCGAAATCATGACGACACGGATGCGCAAATCCGCTTCGCCCGGTCATTTGTTCGGAACCTTTCTGGAAATGAAGGATTTTGTCGGCGGACTGCCCGGACGCGTGAATAAAATTTTGGACACCGTCGGCAATTCCAATCTGGAAATAAACGTCAAAACTCCCGACGCGCGACATTTGCTCCACGGCTTTGAAAAAATCGCCAATCGCGTCACCACCGGCATTCTGCTCGCCGCGCTGATCGTCGGCGCGGCGTTGATGATGCAAATCAGTTCTTCGTTCGAGCTTTTCGGTTATCCCGGCATCGCCATGATTTTTTTCCTGATCGCCCTCGCCGGCAGCGCATGGCTCGTGCTCGTCATCCTTTGGAAAGATTACAAGGACAAACACGAGGACAAAGATGACTGACGGCGCGGATTGCTACCCGGAAATTTCCCGGCTACGCTCAAAGCATGTCCGAACCCAACTTTTCAAAGCTGGAATGGCTTTGCACCGGCCACGACATTTTTCCGGCGATGCTGGAAGTCATCAATAAAGCCGAAAAATCCATCCGGCTGGAAACTTACATTTATTCCGACGACAAATTGGGCCGTCAATTTTTTGTGGCGCTGCTCGCGGCGGCCAGACGCGGCGTGCGCGTCAGCGTGTTACTGGACGCGATGGGTTCGTGGCTGTTGCCGGGCGATTTTTTCAAACCACTGGTTCAGGCCGGCGGAGAAATGCGCCTCTTCAATCCGCTCCGCATCTGGCGTTTCGGCGTCCGCGACCATCGTAAAATTTTGCTTTGCGACGACCGCGTGGCTTTCATCGGTGGATTCAATATCTCCGACGAATATGACGGCGACGGCGTGACTTGCGGCTGGTGCGATCTGGGAGTGAAGATCGAAAATCCCGCGCTGCTCGCGACTTTGGCGGCGACCTTTGACGAATTATTTGTGCTCGCGGATTTCCGGCGCAAACCGCTCCTGCGATTGCGCGCCTACAAACGCCGCCGCAAATTGCAAAAAAAATCGGCGGGAGAATTGCTCCTCACGCATCCGGGACGCGGCGCCAGTCCCTTTCAAAAAGCATTGTATCATGATTTGACGAAAGCGCGCGACCTGCGGATCATCATCGCCTATTTTTTGCCCACGCGAAAACTGCGGCGGCTTTTGATTCATGCCGCGCGGCACGGTGCCCGCGTGCAATTGATTCTCGCCGGCAAAACCGACGTGCTGGTTTCGCAACTGGCCGCGCGCAGTTTTTATCACCGGCTTTTAAAAGCCGGCGTGGAAATTTATGAATATCAGCCGCAGATTCTGCACGCGAAACTCATCATCGTGGACGGCATCACTTACGTCGGCTCCTCCAATCTCGACATGCGCAGCTTGAATCTGAACTACGAACTGATGTTGCGGCTTGATGATGCGGATACGGCGGCGGACGCGCGCAACGTTTTTCAATGCGTGCTGAAACAAAGCCGGCGGATCGAATTGCTCGAATGGCAAAAATCCCAGACCTTCTGGCGGCGTTGGGAGCATCGCTGGGCGCATTTTTTGCTCATGCACATTGATCCTTACATCGCCTTGCGCCAATTCCATGCCATAAAGAACTGCGCCGTGAAAATATGATTCAATTCGCTTGTCCGTCGGATTTTTCCGCCGGTTTTTTTGCGACCACGACGCTGGCCGGGCGCAACAACCGCTCGCGCAATTTATAACCCTTGCGCAATTGCTGGACGACATGGCCTTCGGGCGCTTCGCTCGTTTCCAATTGTGAAACCGCTTCGTGAAACGTCGGGTCGAACAACTTGCCATCCGCGTCCAATTCCTCCAAGCCGCTTTCGGCCAGAACGCCTTTGAGTTGCTGCTGGATCATCGCCACGCCCGTTTGCAACGACGCGAGCTTGTCGCCTTGCGCCATTTGCGCGGCGGCCAGCGCCATCTCAAAATTGTCCAGGATCGGCAGCAATTTATGCAGCAACGCGGCGGAAGCATTGTGCGCGGATTCAGTTTTTTCCCGCGCCGCGCGTTTTTTGAAATTTTCAAAATCAGCGGTCACGCGCAACAAGCGCTCCCAATTTTCCTCCGCTTTGGCCGCCTGGCTTTGAAGTTCCGCCAATGGTTCCGGCATCATTTCCGCCGCCGCCGTTTCAGTTTCCGCCGGTTCTTTTTTTTCTTTTTTATTCATGAATAAGTCCGCATAAAACGATTTCAAGTCCCGCAGTCTAAATGATTCGCCAAAATCCAGCAACCCGCAACTTTCCGCCGCCGCGCGTTTTTATTAAATTTGGCTCGCTTTCCGGCGGCCTTACCCATAATTTTGTCCCCATGATTGCTGCGGCAACCCAGGCAAAAAATTCCCTGTCGCTCGACAACCTGCCTGTCGGCTGGTTTGATTTGGCGCTGGTGGTGATCCTCGTTTTCGGACTTTTTCGCGGACGCAAAAACGGCATGACCAAAGAAGTCATCCCGCTGTTTCAATGGATCTCGATTGTGGTCGTCGCCGGGCTGGTTTATGAAATTGTCGGAGATGAGATCATCAATCTTTCGGGCTGGGAAAAATTGCCCGCTTACCTCACGGCTTATCTGGCGCTGACTCTTGTCGTGTGGATTATTTTCACCATGATAAAAAAACCCTTGATGCCGCGATTGACCGGCAGCAATTTTTTTGGCCATTCCGAATATTATCTGGGGATGATTTCCGGCCTGATTCGTTACGCGTGCATTTTGCTTTTTGCGCTCGCCCTCTTGAACGCGCCATTTTATTCGCTGGCGGACATTCGCGCGCATCAGGCTTATGTCGCGCGCTGGTATGGCGGCGGCGAGAAAGGTTATAGCGGCGATTATTTTCCGACCATCCAGGGCATTCAACAATCCGTTTTCGAGAATTCTTTCACCGGCTCGTTCATTAAAAAATATCTCGACCCGATTTTGATCAATACCGGTTCGCCCGCAGATCAGGGAAAACCGGCGCCGCAAAAACAGCCGATCATCCACATCGGCAAATGACCGGCGCCTCGTGCCGCTGAAACGCGCATGGCCGGAATTTCTCCCGCAACCCTCGAACGCATCCGCGCCGCCAGCGACATCGTGGACGTCATCGGCGCGTATCTGCCGCTAAAAAAAGCCGGCGCGAATTTCACCGCGCTCTGTCCGTTTCACAAGGAAAAATCGCCCAGCTTCAACGTCAATCCGCACAAGCAAATCTTTCATTGCTTCGGCTGCCACAAAGGCGGCGACGTTTTTACCTTCGTCAAAGATTACGAAAACATCGGCTTCGTGGACGCCGTGCGCCGGCTGGCGGAACGCGCAAAAATTCCGCTCGAATTTGAAAACAATCCCGCCGCGCAGGAAACCCGCCATCTCAAAGATCAACTTCTGGAAATTCACGAAAAAATCACACAGCGCTGGCAAAATTGTCTGCTCAACGAAGCCGCCGGAAAAATCGCGCGCGACTATTTGCAAAAACGCGGCGTGAACGCCGACGCCATAAAATTATTTCGCCTCGGCGCCGCGCCCGAACTTTGGGACGACACCGTGAATTGGGCGAAAAGTAAAAATTACGAACTCGAACTCGTCGAAAAAGCCGGTTTGATTATTCAGAAGTCAGACGTCAGAAGTCAGACGTCAGACGTTGAAGATGCGGAAGACGCTTCAACGCTTCAACGCTTCAACGCTTCAACGCATTTTTACGACCGTTTTCGCGGACGGCTCATGTTTCCGATTTGCGACGAGCAGGGCAGGGTGGTTGGTTTCAGCGGACGCGTTTTATCCGGCGACGAAAAAATCGCCAAATATGTCAACTCGCCCGAAACGCCAATTTTCACCAAGAGCAAAGTTTTCTTCGGCCTCGATAAATCCAAACGCGCAATTCTCGACGCCGGATTTGCAATTATTTGCGAAGGCCAACTCGATTTGATTTCGTGTTTCACCAACGGAATTCAAAACATTGTCGCGCCGCAAGGCACCGCGTTCACCGAATCGCACGCGCGCATTTTGAAACGTTACGCCAACGAAGTTGTTTTGTGTTTCGATTCCGACGCCGCCGGACAAAACGCCGCCGTTCGTTCGCTCGACCACTTGCTCGCGTCCGGTCTGGCCGTGCGCGTCGCCCTCGTGCCCGCGCCGCACGACCCGGACAGTTTCATAAAACAATTCGGCGGCGAAAAATTCCGCGAACTGATTCAAAACGCCGACGGATTTTTCGATTATTTTTTGAGTCGTCTTTGCGTCACGAACGAAATCAATTCCGACAAAGGCCGCGTTTCGATTTTGCGCGCGATGACCGAAGCCGTCCACAAAACCGGCAACTCCGTTTTGATTGACACTTACGCGCAAAAAACCGCTCTGCGCCTGGGCGTTTCGCCGGAAGCAGTCCGCGCTGAATTCAAAAAAATTCCGACGGCAAAAATCGCGTCTGTTGAAAATGAATTTGAAACAGCCACGACCGAAATTGAAATGGAGCGTCCATCTCCGCACGAATTTCATCTGCTCAAACTGCTTTTACACCACGATGAATTGGTCGCGCAGGCCGCGTTCCATTTAGACACAAACTGGATTTCAAATCCGCGCGCGAAAGAAATTTTCGAGCTTCGCTTTGCCGCGCAAAAAAAACAAACGTGGAAAAATCTCGCCGCGTTTTTGGACGAGTGCAAATTGCCGGAACTGCAAAGTTTAATTACCGAAGCCGCCGCCGAAGATCGCAAAATTCCCAATCCGGAATTGCAATTGACCGACGTGATTTTGAAATTGCGCAATCAATTTTTGGATCGTCAAATTGCCACGCTGGCGCAACGCACGCATCAGCCGGAAATTTCTGACGTGGGAAAAATTGAGTTGATGCGCGAACAACAAAAACTCCGCGAACAAAAACGTTCGCCCATTTTTAAAAAATAATCCGCGAAATCCACGGTTTATTTCGCGCCCTGATCAATCCACGCGCGAATCAAACCAATTTGGTCGTCGGACAATTTATGCGCGCCTTTGCCTTTGGGCATGAACGTGTCCGGGTCATTGCCGACATGCGCGATGCTCAAAACCAAATCGCTGTGCGCGCTGTCACCCGGTTTGACGACTTTGCCGTCTTTGCTGCCTTTGAGCACGCCGTCGAGCGAATCAAGCGCGAGATGAGCTTTTGGTTTTTTTGTGCTATCGTGACACTTCACGCACGCCGCGTCAAAAACCGGCTTGATGTCGGTCGCGAAAGTCACGCCGGTTTTCGTCGAATCAGGCGGTAATTTTGTCGCGTCTTGCGCCGAAGCCAAAATCGCTGCCCCAAATGTGGTCACGGTGATCAAAATAATTTTTTTCATAATAAATTTGCCTGCCGAATTTCACAGTAAGACGCCTGAATCTCTTAAAAGTTTCAAGTAAAAACTTCGCGCGCCGGCGCGGGTGGAAATGATTTTGTATATTTCACGGATTTCATGGTTAAATTTTCAGCGTGAACGAAAATTTTTCCGATGCCGCGCTTGTTGTGTTCGGTCACGGCACGACGCTCAATGAAAATTCCGCCGCGCCCGTTTTGCAACACGTCGCGGAATTGCGCCATCGAAAAATCTTCCGCGAAGTTCGCGCAGCCTTTTGGAAACAGGAACCGCAAATCAAAAAAGTGCTGGCCGAAATTTCCGCGCCCAGAATTTTTATCGCGCCGCTTTTTATCAGCGAAGGTTTTTTTGCGGCGGAAAAAATTCCGCGCGAACTCGGTTTTGCTTTTCCAGAAAACTTAAAACTCAAAATTCAAAATTCAGAATTATTTTACTGCAAACCCGTCGGCTCGCACGAAAGCATGACCAAAGTCATTTTGTCGCGCGCAAAGGAAGTCGTTCAAAAATTTCCATTTCCACGCCTTCCAAAAAATTCTGAAATAACACTTTTTATTGCCGGTCATGGCACGGAGAAAAATGAGGGTTCGCGAAAAGCCATCGAGCGGCAAATAGAACTGATCCGCGCGCAAAAAATTTATGCTGACGTTCACGCGATTTTTCTTGAAGAATCTCCGCGCATTTCGGAATGCTATTCCATTGCGCAAACCAAAAATCTGGTCATCGTTCCGTTTTTTATCAGCGACGGTTTGCACACGCAGGAAGACATTCCGGTTTTGTTCGGCGAAGCGAAAAGCGTTGTCGAAAAACGTCTCGCCGCGAATCAACCATCGTGGCGTAATCCGACGGAAAAAAATGGAAAACTGGTTTGGTATTCGCCCGCCGTCGGCAGCGCGCCGGAAATGGCGGAGGTGATTTTGGAACGGGTGCGCGAAGCGGCGAAATAAATTTATGAAAAATCTACGCATTGGAATTTTAAGCACCGCCGGAATCGGCAAAAAAAATTGGAAGGCCATTTTTAATTCCGGCAATTGTGTCGTTTCCGCCGTTGCCAGCCGCAACTTGCAAAAAAGCCGCAAATTCATTGGCGATTGCCAGCGCGAAATTCCTTTTGGAAAAATCCCCGACGCGCTCGGCAGTTACGAAGAATTGTTCGGCTCCAAAAATGTTGACGCAGTTTACATTCCGTTGCCGACAGGTTTGCGCAAGGAATGGGTCGTGCGCGCGGCGCGAGCGGGCAAACACGTCATCTGCGAAAAACCGTGCGCGGTAAATTCCGCCGATCTTGAAATAATGATTTCGGCTTGCACAAAAAATCGCGTGCAATTCATGGACGGCGTGATGTTCATGCACAATGCGCGCCTGCCAAAAATCCGCAAACTTTTGGACGATGGCAAAAGTGTCGGCGAAATCAGGCGCATTTCTTCCGCCTTCAGTTTTTTGGGCGGTGGAAATTTTTCCCGCAACAATATCCGCACCGATGGCGCGCTCGAACCTGCCGGATGTCTTGGCGATCTGGGCTGGTATTGCCTCCGATTTATTTTGTGGGCCATGAAGGGGAAGTTGCCGCGCGCCGTGACCGGAAAAATTCTATCGCAATCGGCTGCGACCAGCGGACGCTTGTCCGCGCCCACGGAATTTTCCGCCGAACTTTTTTTCGACGACGGTGTTTCCGCCAATTTTTATTGTTCATTTCTTGCCCAGCGCCAGCAATGGATTTCCGTCATTGGCGAAAAAGGGAATTTGTGGATGCCTGATTTTGTGCATCCTTTCAATACCCGCGCGCCCGCGTTTGAAATCAATCAATCTGAAATTCGCGTTCAAATTCCCGGAGCAAAAAATCACGAGCGTGTTGCTGGCCCGATGGATATGGGACATCCAACGGCGCAAGAGACCATTATGTTTCGCAACTTTGCGAAGCAGATTTTTTCCGGCAAGTTGAATGAAGATTGGCCGATGTGGGCGCTGCAAACGCAAAAAGTTTTGGATGAATGTTTGGCCGCCGCGAAAAGTTCTTAACCGCGAAATACACGAAATAAAATTTGTTTTAGTGGTGCGCTGTAGAAAACTTTTCATTAACACCTTGCTTTAGCGAGGTGTTGAGGCGATACGCGAAGAAAACCGTTTAAACGGTTTTTCTTTTCGGCGTTTGAAGCCACCGCGTTGAAACGCGGTGTTAATGAGAAAAAAGATTTCTACAAAGCATTTTCGTGTATTTCGTGGTTTAACAAAAAAAATTCTTCGATTATCTTTCGCCCGTGCAATTTCGCAAAATCACCATCATCGGCGTTGGTTTGCTCGGTGGTTCCATTGGCTTGGCCGCGCGGAAAAATCGCGTCGCGGGAGAAATTGCCGGATTCGTTCGTCGCGAAAAAAATCTGCGCGACTGCGAAAAATTTGGCGCGACGGATTTTGCCACGACCGATTTGCTCGCCGCCGTTTCCAATTCTGATTTGATCATTCTTTGCACGCCGCTCGCGCAAATGGCCGCGCTCGCGAAACAATTTTTGCCCGCGTTGAAGCGCGGCGCAATTGTCACGGACGTGGGCAGCGTGAAAGTGGATGTTGTGCGCGAGTTAGAAGCGCTCGTGGAAAAAAGCGGCGCGCATTTTGTCGGCAGTCATCCGATGGCGGGCGCGGAAAAAACGGGCGTGGCCGCCGCGCGCGAAAATCTTTTTGAAAATGCGGTGTGCGTT
Source organism: Verrucomicrobiia bacterium (assembly GCA_036509895.1). Classification (GTDB taxonomy): domain Bacteria; phylum Verrucomicrobiota; class Verrucomicrobiia; order Limisphaerales; family UBA11358; genus UBA11358. The sequence continues at coordinate 34,372 of DATCEV010000030.1, read as the reverse complement.
TTGACGCCAACCAAAAAAACAAATTCCGCCGCGCTGAAAAAATTGGAACGATTTTGGAAAGCGCTCGGCGCGCGCGTTTTGAAAATGGACGCCGCGCAGCATGATTTGCTCGTCAGCCGCACGAGTCATCTGCCGCACGTCGTCGCGGCGACGCTGGCAAATCTGGTTTTGAATCCGGCCAATCCAAAACAGCAGGCGACACTTTGCGCCAATGGTTTTCGCGACACGACGCGCATCGCGTCCGGCTCGCCGGAAATGTGGCGCGACATCGCACTCGCCAATCGCAAAAATATTTCGCGTTCGGTGGATGCGTTTGTGGCGGAACTGAAAAAATTTCAAAGCGCGCTCAAGAGCGGCGACGAACAAGCCGTGGAAAAATATTTTACGACGGCCAAGCAAAGTCGTGACAACTGGTGTGCGAAAGCCACCGCAATTTCATCCGAATGAATTTTAGCCACAGATTGAACACGGATGAAACGCGGATTTTTGTCCGCAGATTTGGCAAATTTTCGCAGATTGGGCTTGCTGCAAATTCATCTGCGTTAATCCGCGAAATCTGCGGATGCTTTTCCGTGTTCAATCCGTGTTTCATCCGTGGCTAAATAAAATGGCGCTTCCAGATTTAATTGAAATTGTGCCGCTCGCGCAGCCCGTGCGCGCGGAGATCACCGTGCCCGGCTCGAAAAGCATCACGAACCGCGCGCTGATCTTGGCCGCGCTCGCGGACGGCGAGGTGACGCTCAAGGGCGCGTTGTGGAGCGAGGACACGCAGATCATGGTCGCGTGTTTGCGGCAGCTTGGATTTTTGGTGAGCGTCGCGCCCGACCCGGATGAGGCGTGCAACCGCACCATCATGGTCATCGGCGAAGGCGGTCTGATTCCGAGTGGCGGCACGGAGTCGCAACCGCTCGATTTGTTCGTTGGCAATGCGGGGACGGCGGCGCGTTTTCTCGCGCCGTTTTTGTGTTTGGGCAGCGGAGTCTATCGGCTGCACGGCGTGGCGCGGATGCACGAGCGTCCGCAGGCGGCGTTGTTTCAGGCGTTGCAGGAATTGGGTTATCGTGTCGAATCGGAAAATGGAAATGACAAGTTGCCGGTGAAAATTTTTGGCGGTAGGAGTCGAGGTGACGAGACTCAAATTAAAAAAGTGGGAATTGATCAGAGACTCCTCACGTCGTCTCCTACGAAGAAATGTCGGGTGAGCATCGAAGAAAGTTCGCAATTTGCGTCGGCACTGTTGCTTTGCGCAAAGGTTGGGAATTGGAAGGTAGAAGTCGTTGGCGAGAACGCGGAGGAATCGCCGTATGTGGCGATGACTTTGAAATTGATGGAAGTGTTTCCGAAAAACGGCTGCGAATTTCAAATTGAACCGGATGCGAGCAGCGGGAGTTATTTTTGGGCGGCAGGCGTCGCTTCAACTCTATCTCTTGGCGTAACTGGTGGTTTCGCTGTGACCAAAGGTATTAGCATCCCAACTGTTACTGTTCGAGAATGGCCTACCACAGACTGGCAGATTGATGCGGAGTTTCCAAAACATCTTGGATTCTTGACTGCATTTCACTCTTGGAATCCTGAAGATATTCCAAGAGTTATAGAGGAAGTGCGAGAGGCTTATGGACCAGATTGGCGACAGCGCGTTGAGAACGAGCAAGAAACGTGGCAAAAACAGATTGATGAAAAGTATGGGGTAAAATCGCTGTCGCGATCGGACGATCTTGGCGATAGCATCATGACTGCTGTTATTATCGCAGTGCTATGTGGCCAACGCTATAATTTTACCGACCTTGGCCGCCTGCGCGTCCAAGAAACCGAGCGCGTCGTCGCGTTGCGGACGGAGTTGACCAAGTGCGGCGCGAAAGTGGTCGAGGAAGGCGACACGCTGACGGTCTGGCCGTCGCCGTTGCACGACGCGGAGATCGAAACCTACCACGACCATCGCATGGCGATGTGTTTTGCGATTCTGGGGTTGAAAGTTCCCGGCATAAAAATTAAAAATCCCGCCTGCGTGAAGAAGACGTTCCCGAATTTTTTCCAGAAGTTGGCCGCGCCACCACCAAAAGGTTTGGGCGCGACAATTTTGGACGCGAAAACTGGAAAGAAATTAACGCACGAGGAATTATTTGCGGATTGATTTAGACAGAATGACAGAATTCTCAGAATTTAATTTTGTAAATTCTGTGCATTCTGTCGAAACTCTTTGCTTTGAAAAATCCAATTGTCATTGCGATTGACGGCACGAGTGCGAGCGGCAAAAGCACGAACGCCAAGCTCGTGGCAAAGGCGCTCGGCTACGTTTACGTGGACACGGGCGCGATGTATCGCACGCTGGCGTGGCATTGCTTGAAACAGAAAATTGACGTGGATGACGCGAAAGCCGTCGCCGCGCTTTGCCGCAAATGGAAAACGAAATTGGAATGTGTGGAGAAAAATAATTTGCGCACGGTGCATTTGCTCGTGGACGGTTATTTTCCCGAAAAAGAAATCCGCACTTCGGAAGTCAGCGCGGCGGTGTCGCACGTCGCCGCGATTCCGAAGGTGCGCGATTGGATGAAGAAAACGCAGCGCGATTGCATTCAATTCGGCAACCTGGTGATGGAAGGCCGTGACATCGGCACGAATGTTTTTCCCGAAACGGATTTCAAGTTTTACCTCGACGCGCAATTGGAAGAGCGCTCGCGCCGTCGCGCCGCCGATGGCGTGGACGAAAATCTCGCCGCGCGCGATCAGCGCGACAGCCAGCGCGCCGTCGCGCCGCTGATGATTTCGCTGGGCGCAAAGGTCATCAATAATTCTGACCTGACTTCCGAGCAGACGAGCGGGTTGCTGTTGAAGGAAATCCGTTCGCGCCTCGCGGAAAAGCGATGATGGAGGATTGAAGATGGAGAATAGCAATTACAAATCGCGCCGAATCTTTTTCATCTTCCATCCTCAATCCTCCATTCTCGTTTTATGAATTTTTTCTATCGCTGCGGCTGGATTTTTTTTCGCGCGCTTTACACGATTTATTTTCGCTGGCGCGTTTTCAACGCGGAGCGCGTGCCACAAACGGGCGGCGTCATTCTGGCGTCGAACCACGCGAGTTTTCTTGATCCACCGCTGGTCGGTTCCGGGTTGCGGCGTCCGATCAATTATCTCGCGCGCGCAAGTTTGTTTCGTTATCCCGGCGTCGGCTGGCTGCTGCGAAAATGGAATTCCGTGCCGGTGGATCGCGCCGGTGGCGGCGCGGCGGGATTGAAGGCGATTCTCGACCGGCTGCTCGCAGGCGGCGCGATCATTTTATTTCCCGAAGGCACGCGCACGAAGGACGGCCAGTTGCAACCGGCACGTTCAGGCATCGGCCTGACGGTCATCAAATCCGACGCGGTGGTGATTCCGGTGCGGACATTCGGAACGTTTGAATGTTACAACCGCAAAATAAAATTTCATCTGCCGAAACCGCTCGCGGTGAAATATGGCGAACCGATGCGTTTTGAAAAATTGCGCGCGGAGGCGAAAACGTGTTCCAAAGCGCGCTTGAAAGAAATTTATCAGGAAGTCGCGGACGAAATCATGGCAGCGATTGCGAAGCTAGAACCGCGCGAGGATTTATGATTTACGATTGATGATTTATGATTTTCAAAACAGCAACCGTTCAGCGAAGCAATCATAGATTGTAAATCATCAATCATAAATTCCGTCAAATTCCAAGATTCGACAGCGTGTTGCTGATGCTGTTGACGATTTGGACGAGTTTGGGATGCGATTGCTCAAAACCGTCCACGGACGAGCGCAGGCCGCGCACGGAATGTTCCAGCGATTGCGGATTTTTTTCCACGCGCGTCGCTTCGTGCGCCGAAACGTTTGCAAAGCCCGCGATGCTTTGCGCCTGTTCGCCATGAGTTTCGGAAAGTTTGCCGATTTCGGATTTAAGCGTGCCGAGGAGCTGGAGCAATTCGCGCTTGCGCTCTTCGGTGACAGCGTTCGCGCCGCGAATCTTCGCTTCAATTTTGGTGATGGTGTTTTCGATCATGCTGAAGCAAACTTACTCTGTCACTTGAATTCAACCAAACAAATTCAGGCAGCGATGCAGTGTAAATTTCGATTAAATCTGCCTGCGAATAACCATGCGAACAAGCCACGAATAAGTCGTTGGATAAAAAAGTGAATAACTATTTCAGCCAATTTTTAAATGAGCTTGTGAATACTGATCGTAAGATTTTCATCCAATTCATTGACCGGTTTGGGTTAATTGTGAGAGATTTTGCGCGTGCATAGAAAACATCATTTTCCCGGTTTCTTAATTGCAATGGAAGGCATTGATGGTTCAGGCAAAACCACGCAAGCGCACCATGTTCAAGCTGCCCTGCAAGCGCGAAAGCTCGCCGTTATGCGAACCAAAGAACCAACGACAGGCCAATGGGGACAGATTTTGCGTGATTCGGCAGTGACCGGAAGGCTTTCGCTGGAGGAAGAAGTCGAAACATTTGTTAAAGACAGGAAAGAACACGTCGAAGATAAAATAAACCCCGAATTGGCCGCTGGCCATATTGTGATTGTTGACCGTTATTATTTTTCCAGTATGGCCTATCAAGGCGCACGCGGGATGAGTCCAGAAGAAATAATGCACCTCAACGAACAATTTGCTCCCGAACCAGATTTGTTGGTAGTTCTCGACATTGATCCAAAGACCGGATTGAAAAGAATTAAAACGCGCGGTGACAGAGCAAATCATTTTGAAAAGACAGACACATTGAAAAAAGCTCGTGAAATTTTCTTAAGCATTCAAAAGCCATATTTGTTCAAGATTGATGCGTGTCAAGAAGCCGCTATAATAACAAATTTAATCGTCCGCCAATTCTCCGCGATTTATGCCGAACGGATTGCTCATTCGCCAGGCAATGCAAAGAAAAAAGTTAATGCCACAATGAATCTTTTTGGTGGCGATCCAGTTTGAAGTAATTTCATCGAGCAATTCGACGGACTCTTGCTCACAATTTTTTCAATTTGAATCCCTTCGGCGAATCTTCGACGACCCAGCCTTTGGCTTTTAATTCGGCGCGGATTTGATCGCTGCGCTTGAAATCTTTCGCCTTCTTGGCGGCAATGCGCGCTTCGGCCAGCGCCAGAATTTCAGCCGGAACTTCCGTTTCAGATTTTGCGCCGATGCCGAGGACGGAATCAACTTTGTTCCATTCCAGCAACGCCGTTTCGGCGGCGGTCGGACTCATGGAATGTTCGGCGAGACGGCGGTTTATTTCGCGAATCCATTCAAAGACCGCGCCCCACGCGCCGGAAATGTTCAAGTCTTCTTCCAGCGCCGCCGTGAACGACGGCAGCAAACTGACCACGGAATTTTGTCCGGGATTTTTTTCGAGCGACAACATTTCCGCCGCGCGTTCGCGGAGTTTGCCAATGCACTCGTCAATTCGCGCCAGAGCCGTCCCAGCACCGGCCAAGCCATCGAGCGTGAAATTAAATGTCTCGCGATAATGCGCGGTCAGCAAAAGATAACGCACTTCGCGGCCAGAAAAACCTTTCGCCTGAAGATCACGCAGCGTAAAATAATTTCCAAGCGACTTGCTCATTTTTCTGCCTTCAACCAAAAGATGCGCGCCGTGCAGCCAGTATTTCACAAACGGTTTTTGCGTCGCGCCTTCGCTTTGCGCGATTTCGTCCTCGTGATGCGGGAAAATCAAATCCTCGCCGCCGAGATGCAGATCGAAACTCGGCCCAAGAATTTTCATGCTCATCGCACTGCACTCAATGTGCCAGCCGGGGCGGCCTTCGCCGAATGGACTCGGCCAAAAAATATCGCCGTCATCCGGCGTGCGCGCTTTCCAAAGTGCAAAGTCGGCGACGGATTCTTTCGCGTATTCGTCGCTCTTGACGCGCTCGCCGGTGCGCATCTCATCGAAGTTCAATTTCAAAAGCTGGCCGTAATTGCAGCCGCAACCGCGATATTTTTCGATTGAGAAATAAACCGAGCCGTCGCCGGCTTTGTAAGCAATGCCGCGCGCAATTAGTTTTTCGATGAGTGAAATGATTTCTGGAATGTGCTCGGTGGCGCGCGGGGTTTGGTGCGGCGAAAGGCAATTCAGCGTTTTCAAATCCTCAAAAAAGGCGGCTTCAAATTTTCCGGTGAATTCGCGCAAAGAAGTTTTATTTTCGCAGACGCGTTTGATGATTTTGTCTTCGATGTCCGTGATGTTCATGACATGCGTGACCTGAAAATTTTTGAATTCCAAATAGCGCCGGACCAAATCGGCGAAAACGAACGTGCGCCAGTTTCCGATGTGCGCGAAGTCATAAACGGTCGGCCCGCAACAATACATGCCGACTTTTTTTCCAGCCGAATCCATCGGCGTGAATTCCTGAACGGAGCGCGCGAGTGTGTTGAACAGTTTCAAAGCCATTTAGGTGCGCGCAAATTTAATCGGCAAAGCGCGGAAAGAAAAGCGAAAGAGCATGAAAATCAAATCGTGAAATCAACGATATTTCGCAGTTTTTTATCCGGGCCAAAAAAGTCCAGAACGAGTTTGGCTAATTCAACGCATGAATTTTACAAAAAAGTTTTTTCGCGTCTTGCCAATTTTTATTTTCAACGGCACAGTTTGTAAAAGAGCATGAGCAAAGAAGCGAAGCTGGAGTTGGACGGCAAAACTTATACGTTGCCGACGGTGGAAGGAACCGAGGGCGAAAAAGCGGTGGACGTTTCCTCGCTGCGCGCGACGACGGGCTATATCACGCTCGACGACGGCTACGGCAACACGGGTTCGTGCGCGAGCAAAATCACGTTCATTGACGGCGACAAGGGGATTTTGCGTTATCGCGGCATCGCGATTGAGGAACTGGCGGAGAAATCGAATTTCATCGAGACGGCGTGGCTGATCATTTATGGTTCGCTGCCGAATCGGGAACAGCTCAAATCTTTTTCCGATTTGCTGGCGGAACATCAGTTCCTGCACGAGGACATGAAGTATCACTTCGAGGGATTTCCGACGGGGGCGCATCCGATGGCGATTCTCTCGGCGATGATCAACGCGGCGAGTTGCTTTGACGAAAATATCATGCGCTGGCGGTGGAGCAAGACGGCGGAATTCGACAGCATCATCGCCAAGTTGATTTCGCAAGTGCGGACGATTGCGGCATATTCGTATCGCAAATCGCACGGGTTGCCGCTGATTTATCCGAAAAAATCCTACACTTACACGGAAAATTTTCTGCACATGCTGTTTTCTTCGCCTTACGAAGATTACGAATTGAAACCGGAAATCGTGAAGGCGCTGGATTTGATTTTTCTGCTGCACGCGGATCACGAGCAGAATTGTTCCACTTCGACCGTGCGCATGGTCGCGTCGAGCCAGGCGAATTTGTTCGCCAGTTGTTCCGCCGGCGTTTGCGCGCTTTGGGGTCCGCTGCACGGTGGCGCAAATCAGGCCGTGCTCGAAATGCTCGAAGAAATCCATCGCGAAGGCGACGACGGTTCAAAATTCATCGCGGCGGCAAAAGACAAAAACAGCGGGCGCAAACTCATGGGTTTCGGCCATCGTGTCTATAAAAACCACGATCCGCGCGCGAAAATCATCAAGAAAGCCTGCGACGAAGTTTTGTCCAAGCTGAAAATCAGTGACCCATTGTTGGACATCGCCAAACATCTGGAAGCGGCGGCGTTGAAAGATTCGTATTTCGTCGAGCGCAAACTTTACCCGAACGTGGATTTTTACAGCGGCATCATCATGCGCGCGCTGGGCATTCCGGTGGAGATGTTTCCGGTGATTTTTGCGATTGGCCGGATGCCCGGCTGGATCGCCAATTACAAGGAGATCATGGAAGAACCGAAGAGTCGCATTTATCGTCCGCGCCAGATTTATGTCGGGCGAACGCTGAATAGTTACGTTCCATTGGCAGCGCGAAAGTGAGTTTATTATTGGTTGTGGGCATTCAGGCCGGAGTCGGCAGTCGAAAAGGTATGATTTTTGCTTTATCAAGTTGTATTTATTGTGAAAAAAATCCTGGTCATTGACGACGAAGAATGGTTGCGCGAGATGATTCAGCTCGCGTTGAAACAACACGGCTTTGAAGTGATCGAAGCTCAAAACGGCCCCGACGGCATCGAACTGGCGCGCAAGGAATTGCCCGACCTCATCCTTTGCGACGTCAACATGGGCAAGGTGGACGGTTATCTGACGCTTTCTGCGTTGCGCGGCGAAACGCCGACCGCCGCCATTCCTTTTATTTTGATGACCGGCCTCGCGGACAATGCCGGCATGAGGCACGGCATGGAATTGGGCGCAGATGATTATTTGCCCAAGCCGTTCACGATTGACGCGCTTTATGCCGCCGTGGATGCGCGCTTAAAAAAATCCCAAACCGTGCGCGACGAAGCCGAGCGCAAACTCGCCAGCCTGCGCGATAATATCAGCCTGTTGATGCCGCACGAAATGCGCACGCCGCTCAACGGAATTTTATCGAATGCGGAAATGCTCGCGACTTCCGCCGCGACTTTGAAGCCGGCCGAGATCGCGGAGATGGGCCAGGAAATTTTCAAGTCCAGCCAGCGGCTCGAACGGCTCATCGAAAATTTCTTGATTTATGCGCAATTGGAATTGATCGCCGCCGATCCGAAAAATGTCAACGCCCTGCGCATTGGAAAAACCGATCATCCCGCGCCGCTCATCAAAAAAATTGCCGTCGCCAACGCCGCCCAGGCCGCGCGCCCGGATGATTTGACGGTGGAAATTGCGGATGTTCCCGTGCCCATTTCCGAAGATTATTTGAGCCGCGTTTTGCATGAGCTGGTCAACAACGCTTTCAAATTTTCCGAATCCGGTTCGCCCGTCCACGTCAAGCTGGCGGAAAATTCCAACGGCATTACGATTTCAGTGAGCGATCGCGGGCGGGGATTTTCCACTGATCAAATCACGCGTGTCGGCGCCTACATCCAGTTTGATCGGAAAATGCACGACGAGCAAGGTCTCGGCCTGGGACTCATCATCGCCAAGCGGCTGGTGGAATTGCACGGCGGCGCGCTTTCAATCGAGGGCGAAAAAGGCGAGGGCACGACGGTCATCGCGAAATTGCCCAAGACCAAAATACATTCCGCTTAAAAGGGCAAAGCCGCGTAAAGTTTTGCGAGGCCGAGCGTAGCGGTTTGCGCGATAAAAAAAACGAGGGCGATGCCAACGATCGGCGCAAAATCCACGCGCCCCAGTTGCAACGGAATTTTTTTCAAGGGCTTCAAAAGTGTTTGCGCCAATGCGTTCACATAATTCCACACCGGCTGTTTGCCGAAATAAATATAAGTGTTCAACAAATGCAGCACGAGCAGCGCGGCCAGGACGAATTTCCAGGCCAGATAACTGCCCAGACCGATGACGCAGGCTTCCTCAATGCGATGCGCCGGTGAAATAAACGGCGGAATGATTTGATTCCACATCAGCAGCCAGCTCACGAGCCACCAAAAAAATGCCGTGACCGCGAATGGCAAAATAATTTTCACCCGGAGCGGCCAGTCATCCACGCGACCCAATTGCATTCGGACCAGTGAATGGATCAATCCGGATTTTTCTGCGCGCGGACAGGCGATGGAAAGCAACAGCACCCACAAATAAAAAATTCCCAGCGTCAACCCGAAGCTTAAAATCGAAAATAAAACCATTCGGCCAAATGAATCAGCCGGGAAAAAAAGCGCGATGATTCCTAAATCTATTTTTCCCGCCCAGCGTATTGCCGATCCGACCTGCCAGTAAAACAACGCGCGCAAAATCAACAGCGCGCCAATGACTGCCAACAGGTGCCAGCGCCGAAATCGCGACGGCGCAGCGCGGCGCAATGTGCCGATCAATGTCGCCGGAATCCGTTTGTTGAACGGGTCAAACGGAAGCGAACGCCATCTCATCCACAGCAACAACGCCGCGACGTTCAGGATAAAATCAACGAAGCTCATCAAATTCAAATTGCGAAATTTAGAAAATAGAATGACTCGAGATTCAAAATTACGCCTTTGCAATTCCTCACATCATTTTCAAAAGCGTGTCTGCCATTTCGCTCGGCGTGACGGCGATGCCGATGCCGGCGGCTTTGAACGCGGCGATTTTCGCTTCGGCAGTTCCCTTGCCGCCGCTGACGATTGCGCCCGCGTGACCCATGCGACGTCCGGGCGGCGCGGTCGCGCCCGCGATAAATCCGGCCACCGGCTTTTTGCAATTCTTCTTGATCCATTCGGCGGCTTCTTCTTCCGCACTGCCGCCGATTTCGCCGATCATAATTATTCCGTGAGTTTCGGGATCGTCGTTGAAAAGTTTTATTACGTCGAGATGCGAAGTGCCATTGACCGGATCACCACCGATGCCAACGCAAGTGCTTTGGCCAACACCACGCGAAGTTAATTGCCAGACCGCTTCGTAAGTCAACGTGCCGCTGCGCGAAACGACGCCGATGTTTCCGCGTTTGTGGATGTAGCCGGGCGCAATTCCAATTCGGCAGCCGCCGTGCGAATCTTTTCCTTCGCCCGGCGTGACGACGCCGGGACAATTGGGTCCAATCAGCCGCGTCTTGGTATTGCCTTGCAGCGCGCGTTTCACTTTGACCATGTCGCGCACGGGAATGCCTTCGGTGATGACGACGACGAGTTCCAGTCCGGCGTCCGCGCCTTCGAGAATTGCATCAGCGGCGAAGGGCGGGGGAACGAAAATTGCGCTGGCAGTCGCGCTGGTTTGTTTCACCGCGTCGGCCACGGTGTCGAAAATAGGAATTTTTTTTCCGCCGTGCTCAAAAAATTGTCCGCCTTTGCCGGGCGTGACGCCGGCGACGATTTGCGTGCCGTAATCAATCGAGAGTTGCGCGTGCTTCGCGCCAAAGCTGCCGGTGATGCCCTGGACGAGAACTTTGGTGTTGGGTTTGACGAGGATGGACATGATTATTTATGTTTTTAGTGAGCCAGCGGAAGGCGGATGCTCGAAATCCCAGAAATGGCTGGGCAAATTGACTCCGTATTTGAAACACGCTGGCTTCCTTTCATTTTTTATTTTCAATTCGATTCAAAACAATTCTTTTTGATGCTCTTTCCGTTCCTTTATGGCTTGAAGTAATTTAACGGTGCTCAAATCTTTTTCGCGTCCGACGGCAGACTTCGCCGCGATGAGCGCGTCCAAATTCAACATTCTGAATTCACCATACGATAGGCTGTGCGAAATGGATTGTTTCAAAACTTCTTCATAGTCACCAACGCCCGCCACTTCACTCAAGCAGTCCAGGATTCCCAAATCTGTGTTCAAATAAATATTTTTCAAACTGCCGCAAAGCTCGTCGGTCAATTCCAGCGGCAGCTTGTTGGCGGTCAAACGATGGCACGGATGCAAATCTTTCGCGGCAGCTTCAATTCGCCGGAGATTTTCCCGGCTAAAACGGCAGCAGATGTCCAAGTCCAATGTGACCAGTGACGCGCCATGCAAAACTCCGCAGACGCCGCCGATGATGACGAATTCCACTTTCTGCTCTTTGAGCCGGGACAGCAATGCCTTGTCATTTTGCGGCATGACGTTCTCCTGCCTCCTTGACTTCGAGGATCAAATCCAACGCGCGTTGATGCTGCTCCAGCCGCTGTTCCGGCGTCAATTGCAGCGCATCTTCAATCAGCGACATATCAAATCCATATTCAGCCGCCGCGCGCCACGCCGGGCCAGCGTCCGGGGGCATGAGATATTCGCCGTTCATCTGCGCTAATGTCGCTTCGTCAATCATGGAATCAATTTAAGCAGCCCGTTTGAATTTTCAATCAATCACTTCGCCTTCCGTTTGTGAATCATGATTTGGTTGCCGTCGGGATCGAGAATGATGGCGAAGCGGCAGACCGGCGTGTCCATGACCTCCATGGAAAATTTCACGCCGCGCGATTTCAGCCGCGTGATATCCGCGTCCAGATCGTCCACTTCAAACGCGATGCACGTTCCGTCCGGCGACGGCTTCCAGACCTCGCCGTAACAGCCGATGCCCAGAATTCCGTTGCCGATTTCATATTCGACCCACATGCCACCGGCGGATTCCATCGCCGGTTTGAGACCGAGCACGCCTTCATAAAATTCGCGCGCGCGTTTGATGTCCGTGACCGGTGTGCCGGTGAATGCGATTTCGGTGATCATAAATTCAAAAGATTATTTCAGGCTGCGTTCAACAGGTTGAAGGTTCCTTGATGATCAGCGAAACCAGATTGGATTTTGTCACCGCCGTTCTGGGCGATTGTTTCAATGTTTTATTTGTCTTGGGCCGCAGACTGCGGCGCGATCCCGTCGGCGCAATCATTTCAGTTGCCACCAATTCGCGCAGCTCGGCGCACTCTCGTTTGGCGCGCTCGTTTTGCTGGGCCAATTGGATCATCTGTTTCTGCAATTCGACCAGCCGTTGATACGACTCAAGGCCGTTGACGGACTGTGCGTCAGCTTGAACTTCTTTAGTCGTTTGCAACATCGTCGTTCGCGGTTAAATCTCGTTCACTTGCCAACGGCTTTGACAACCTTCTGCGCCGCATCGGCCATCGAATCGCCGGTGATGATGGCCACGCCGGATTCGGCCAGAGTTTTTTTGCCGGCGAGCACGTTGTTGCCTTCGAGCCGGACGACGAGCGGGAGTTTCAAGCCGGTTTCCTTCACCGCCGCGACGATGCCGGTGGCGATGACGTTGCAATCCATGATGCCGCCGAAAATGTTCACGAGAATGCCTTTCACGTTCGGGTCGCTCAAAATAATTTTGAACGCTGCCGTGACCTGCTCCTTGCTCGCGCCGCCGCCGACATCGAGAAAATTCGCCGGGCTGCCGCCGAAATGTTGGATGATGTCCATCGTCGCCATCGCGAGACCCGCACCGTTCACGAGACACGCGATGCTGCCGTCGAGCTTGATGTAATTGAGCGAAAATTTCGACGCTTCGATTTCCAGCGGCGCTTCCTCGTTCAAATCGCGCATCTCCAAAATATCCTTGTGACGATAGAGCGCGTTGTCGTCCAAGGAAATTTTTGCGTCGAGCGCGACAACGGTTTCTTTTCCATCGCGCAATTCAATAACGGCGAGCGGATTTAATTCCACCATCGCCGCGTCGCATTCCCACCAGGTGTTATAGACGCCGGTAATCAATTTTACTCCGGCGTTGAACAAATCACCTTTAAGTCCGAGTGCGCCGGAAATTTTCCGCGCCTGAAACGGCATGATGCCGACAGCGGGATCAATGTGTTCCTTGAAAATTTTTTCCGGCGTGTGCGCGGCGACTTCCTCGATGTCCATGCCGCCCTCGGTGCTGGCCATGATGAGCGGACGCGAATTGGCGCGGTCGAGCAGCACGGCGAGATAAAATTCCTTTTTGATTTTCGCGCCTTCGGAAATCAACAGCGTCTGCACTTTGCGCCCGTCCGCGCCGGTTTGTTTTGTAACCAAAACTTCGCCAAACATTTTTTCGGCGAACGCAACTGCTTCGTCCACTGAACCGGCGACTTTCACGCCGCCTTGAAAACCGGATTTGAAAGTGCCTTTGCCGCGTCCGCCCGCATGGATTTGCGCTTTGACAACAATTTTTGCGCTGCCGTTCGCAGAAATTTTTTCCGCCGCCGGACGAACTTCGGCAAAAGATTTTGCAGGAATTTCCAGTGGAACCGCGACGCCAAATTTTGTGAGTAATTGTTTGGCCTGATATTCGTGAATGTTCATTTCGAAATTGAACGAACAATTAAAAACGATTGCCGTTGAAAATCAACTTTTAAGCGACGGAATTGAACATCTTGCCGACGAGATTTGTGAATGACTGCTAAATTAAATTCCCCGGTTTGCGCGCCAGAGCAAAACTGCGCCGACAGCCTGGAAAATAAAATTCGGCAGCCAGACGATAAGATGCGGCGCAAATTCGGGTCGCGCGGCGAGCGATTCGCCCAAGATGACGAAGCTGTAATAAATCAGCACGAGGCCGAGGGCGATGGCCACGCCGATATTCGTTTCGCGGCGATGCACGCGGATGCCCAGCGGAATGCCGACGAGCGCAAAGCCAAAACAGGCGAACGAAAAGGCGAGTTGCCGGTGCATTTCCACGCGCACTGGCTCGGTCAAATCTTTTCGTTGCCGGGCGGCTTCGCGAAGTTGCGCGCGCAGTTGAGCCGAGTTGGTGACGGCGGCGGGCGGCAGACTTAATTTTTCATCAAGGTCGCGCAGTTCGTCGCGCAATTGCCAGAACGTCATGTCGCTGATTTTAGGATGAAAAAGAATTTTCGCGGTTGAATTGGTCGGATAAAAATTTGGCGAAGTCAGTTCGGGCGCGTAGGTGATTTGTCCGCGACTGCTGATGATGCGCGGCTGGATGAGATGCAAAAACATTTCTTTGTTCGTGTCGTTGATTTCAAGGTGTCCGCTCGGCGCGCTGATGGTCATGGAAACGTTCGTCTCGTTTTCCAGTTTGAAAATCATCACATCGCTCAAATTGCCGCGATGGTTTTTTTCGACGTAAAAAATGTAGCCGGGAAAATCGCGGATGAACCGGCCGGCGGGCAACTGCACGTTGACCAGTTCCGCGCGAAGTTTGAAAATCAGATTTTTGCAGGCGACGCGCGACAGCGGGCCAAGTTCCATGTTGATCCACGCGCTCAACCCGCAGCAAAGCAGGCTTAAAATCAAAATCGGTGAAATGAGCGAAAGCAAACTGATGCCGCTGGCGCGCGCGGCGGTCAATTCCTGATCCGCGCTGAAACGGCCAAAGACCAGCAGCGTCGCCGTGAGCAAACCCATGGGCAACGCGAAAACCCAGATGAAGGGAATCAAAAGTCCAATGGCTTCCAGCGTCAGGCCAAAACGCGCGTGGCCGCTGACGAGCAGTGGAAGAATTTCCTTGAGCGCGTCGCCGATCAGCAGCACGAACGTGAACACGGCGACGGTGAGCGCCAGCGAAGCCAGCACTTGTCGCGTCAGATATTTATGCAAAGTTTTCAATTGCCAGTGGCGCGGACACGTTTAATGGAGTTTGGCCGCAAAGTCCACTGGCGATTGAAATTTTGAAGACGGTAAAATTTAATCCGTTTTTGCTACGGCGAGCGGATGCGGTAGAAGCGTTGGGGATTGTTGACGGCTTGCGGGTCACTGAATTGATATTGACCGGGCGATGTTTCGTTGGCCGTTCCTAAAATTGTCCAGCCGGTCAATGGCAGCGTTAAGTTCGTGCTTTCCAAAACGGTGAAGGATAATCCGGTGTAGTTGGTGAACTCTAGCGCAAATGTGCCGTTGGCTTGCATCGTCAAGCGATTGAACTGCGGCGGTGAGATCGGTGAAAGTGTCAGCACGGTGGCAGAGTAGGGTGGAAATAGGTAATTGAAGTTAGTGCCAACGATGGAAAAGTTGCTCTGGGCAATTTCGGGCGAGCCGATGCCGGTTTCCGCAGCATTGTCCTGCGGCATTCCATAAAAATAGGCGGCTGCGCCCGGCGTGGGAGTAAAGCCGGCCACAGCCACTTGTCCGGTGACGGTATTATCCGGGTCTTTATTGACTACCAAAATGGTCAGACTGCCATCCAGCCGATGGACTGCATAAGCCGAGAGCAGGGAATAATCACTGCCGGCGCTGATCACTGTATCGCGGCCGCCCACAAAATCGCGCATGAGTTTCGAGGTGTAGTAAGCCGGATAAGGATTATAACCGCTGTCCACGACTCCGTAATCCCCATACTCACGCCAACCATAAAGCGACGGACTTAAGTTGCCATCCGTTCCCTGCCCATTCCGCAAATCCCACCAGCAAAGCGCGTTGAACTCCGTTTGCATGAGTTGCGCCATGCTGTCCGCCTTGTAAAGTCCGTTGACCAGGCTCGTGGATTGTTTGCCGGGACCGGAAGAAACGGAATTGTTTTCCGTGCAGAGCAACTCGATGTTCGTTCCCGCCGCGCCGATATAATCCGTGATTTGTTGCCGCAAATCCGCAGCATCCGCCGCCCATCCGCCCGTGGTATCCAGCAATCCGGCGTCACTCTCGTTGCCCGGATTTTGAGGATAGCGATGATGGATCAAAAAGTCTGGCGTGACGCCCTGGCTTTTTAGCGTGGCCAGCATTACCGCCGTCCAACCATTATGATAACTTCCTTCGCGCGCATTATACGCCGGATGGCTGGTGTTATTGACATCGCTATTTTCGCCGGGAGTAGCTACGACGCCGATCTTAATGGCCGGGTCAACGGCTTTCATCAATGAGATATAATCCTTGGCCCGCATCGCGTAAGTATAAGGATCGTGCGGCACGGTATTGCTGTCCGTTTCCCACGAAGCGCCATAAACTTCATTGCCTATTTCCCAATACTTAAAATTAAGTGGCGCGGAACGCCCTAGGCGAAGAAAGTTTTTGCCGTCATTGGATTGAAGCGGCGTGGCGGCGCGCAACGACGCCCAATAGCCCGCCGTCTGCCAATTGAAACCCGATGCATCCACGCCCAAAGGTTGTGTGCTGGTCGTCGAAGCATTGACATAAGCCACCCACGCCGCCGCTTCATTGGTGGAACCCGTCCCGTAGTTCACAGTAGTCATCGCCTGCGCGTTGACATTGGTGGCAACGTGAATGAAATTGCCCAGGCCCGACGCCCACGACCAATTGTCGTTCAGACTCCGGTTATAAAGCCAGTGATATTCATCCGATTCGGAACCGCCCGGAAAGCGCAAGACCTGCTCGTCCATATTGGTCAGCAAAGCTATCGTCTGCGGCGTGTCGAGATTGCCGTCCCAATCAGGAGTATTGATTCCAAACCAGCGCGCATCCGCCGTGCGAATAGACTGGCCGGCATTCACCGTCAGATGCACGATCGCGGGCGCGGCGGCGCTGTTCAATTGAATGTCATCCAGATAAAAAGTGGGTTCCGACGAACCGCCGGAATCCTGGATGACGAAGCCGCTGAAGTTTGTCGCGTTTGCCACGCCGAGCGCCGACAATGGCACCGTGTATTGCTGCCAGGTATTGGCCAGCGGAGCATTGAGAGAGTAACGCGCCGCTTGCGCCGTGTTATTCCCAGCCACCTCCAGATTGCCATACATTTGCAGATGCTGTCCGCCGCTGGCTCCGCCGTTGAGCCAGAAACTCACACTGGAGTAGGCACCATCCGTCAACCCGGCATGAAATACTCCAATCCCGCCGTAAGCACTGGTGATGGTCGCGCTGATGGAATCGCTGCCGGAATAAACTGGCGCGGTATTGGCGTAGTTAAGCGTGATATTATAGCTGGAATCCCCCCAGCCGCTCGCCAATGAATCAGAATAAATCATCAAATCAGCCTGCGCATAAGCCGCCCGGCTGCCCGCCAGCACTGCGCAGAAAAATGAGAAAGTCAAAACCCGTGACCACCACGAATTACACGAAGTGCGTTTAAGATATTTAGGCATGTAGGATTAAATTAAACCTAACCTGCCCGTGAGTCAAAAAATCTCTTGAAGAAGTTTTAATCCTTTATTTCCAAACGAATAAAGGATCGTTGGACGACGGTTATCTGTGGCTCGAAAATATAATTGTTGTCGCGCCTGCGGCTGGTAATTTCGGCGGCCTTGACGCAAGCGCATAGTAGTTCCCGCATGAGCCTTCAATTTCACTGAGCCGCCAATATGCCGGTCAACTTAAAGGCGGAATATTGGAATAGTTGGCAAGCATTGAGCTTACCCGTTATGGCGAGAGCCGCACGCGATAAAAGTGATTGGTGAATGAAAGTGCGTTGGTGTCCGTGTATTGCAGCGGCAAAGTTGGAGAAAGATTGGTCGCCAAGTCGGTCCAATTTATGAGATTGCCACTCGTCATGATGATATAATCCGGTCCGGAAGTGCCATCTACTTTAAGTTTGAACTGGCCGTTAGTATAACCGAGCGAGGTCAAAACAACTGGCGCGAGCGGATTGATGACGACGGTGAATGATTTCGTGTCGCTTAACGGCGGCACTCCATTATCGGTGACGCGAATCTGGACGGTGTTGGTGGTATTGGCCTGGGCCACCGTTGGCCGCCAGTTGAATAATCCACTGGCGCTATTCAGGCTAATCCCTGCGGGCGGACTGACCAGGCTGAAGGTCAAGGTATTTGCCGGAATGTCTGAATCGGTCGCAGTCGCCGTAAAGCTGATGGTCTGGCCCGGATTAACCGTATAACTACTTAATGTTCCAAGCACTGGCGCAGAGTTCACTTCATTGACAATAATTTGATAGCTATTGGTGACACTTAAAGATTTAGCATTCACTGCCGGTGGGTTTGTATCGGTGACAGAAATGGTAACGGTGTTTGTGCCGGGGCCTTGCGCTTCCGTTGGCGTCCAGGCAATTGCGCCGCTTGATGAAACGGTCAATCCGCTCGGCCCGGAAACCAGGGCAAATGTCAACGGGTTGGCCGGAATATCTGAATCGGTCGCGGTGGCATTGGCGGAGTAACTGCTTTGTTCGTTGATGCTGACATTGGCGGGCAACGTCAACACCGGCGCCGTGTTGACTTCATTAACTACAACGGTAAATGATTTGGTATCGCTTAAGTTGGGAGAACCATTGTCAGTCACTTTCACAGTTACCGTATTGGTGCTTGGTCCCTGCGCCTCAGTCGGCGTCCAGGTGATGTGGCCATTGGCCGCCACGCTTAAGCCGCTGGGACCGGAAACCAAGGCAAATGTCAACGTATTCGCCGGAATATCCGAATCGCTCGCCGTTGCGGTGACATTTAAGGCAGTCAATTCATTGATAGTTTGTGTCGCCGGCAGTGTGATTGCCGGCGCGCTGTTCACTTCGTTGACGGTAATTTGATAACTATTTGTTACGCTGAATGACTTTGTATTTACGGCGGCAGAATTGGTATCGAATACCTTTATAGAAACCGTATAAATGCCCGGGCCTTGCGCTTCGCCGGGCGTCCACGAAATGGCTCCGGTCGGCGAGACGGTCAAGCCGCCAGGCCCGCTGACCAGGGCAAACGTCAATGGATTTGCCGGAATATCTGAATCCGTTGCCGTCGCATTTGCCGAGTAGCCGGCCAGTTCGTTGATCGTGAGATTTATGGGCAAGGTTAATACTGGCGGAACATTCACCTCATTGATAACCACCGTAAAGCTATTGGTCGCACTCAAGCTGGGCGTTCCATTATCTGTCACTACCGTGGTAAGCACGTTGGTTGCCGGCCCTTGGGCTTCGCTTGGAATCCAACTGACCGTGCCGGAAGAGTTAATGGCTGCTCCCGCAGGTGCGTTTAGCAGAGAATAGGTTAGCGTTTGTCCTCCGTCCATATCTGTGCCAGGATTTCCGACTATCAGCGGGGTCAACTCATCAATGACTTGATTTGCCGGTGTTCCTAAAACCGGCCGGATGTTCAAGACCGTCAAGGTGAAAGTTGTGCCGCCATAGCTGCTTCCCAAGGCGATGGCAAACGGTGACATTAAATTCGTGAAGGTTCCGTTCTCCGCACCATAAGTCAGCACTGGAAATGAACTGCCCGTGACAGGGACGTAACCATAGTTAAGATTCGCGCTGACGGAGCCGGTCAAAGTAGCCGGACTGCCGGAGAGGTGAATTTTACCAAACCCGGTCAGGCTATTGATGCCAAAATTCAACGTGCCGCCGGTAAGATCATAATTTCCCGTGAGCGATAATATGTTCGTCTGCGAACCAACGATGCCGCCGGGATTAAGAAAATTCCAACCGATGGTGCTCGTGCTGGTGCCGCCGATTTTTTCCAGCGTGCCCGTGTTGATGAAAAGATTGGTGCTGGTGGTTAGTAATGAAATTGTATTGTCCCCGACCGCTTCCCAGAGTCCGGCGTTGTCAATGGTCGCCGAACCACCCAGACTGTCTCCATTGGCGTAGCTCGTGATCGCTCCTGCCCAAATCACCGTGCCATAATTGGTCAGCGCCGCGTTGTTGGTGTAGGGAGATACTTCGTCAAAATAGACCGTGTTGGAAATACTCAACGTCCCGCCTTGTAAAACCGTCAGTGAACTTACCAGATCGCCGCCTGATAAATTCAAAACCGCATTGCTGGCGACGATCAAAGGAGAGGTGAGGGTTGATACGGCCAGAGTTAAATTCCCGTGCAAGGTGCTGGGGCCGTTCCAATCCAGATTGAATGCGCCGCTGAATGTGTCTATCGTGCCGGTGCTGGCAAAATTCCAATTGATCGTGCTGGTGCCCGTGCCGCCGATTTTTTCCAATGTGCCGGTGTTGATGAAAGTATTGGTGCTGGTGGTTGCCAATGAAATCGAATTGTCCCCGACTGATTCCCAGAGTCCGGCGTTGTCAATGGTCGCTGAACCACCCAGACCGCCTTCGTTGGCATAGCTGGTTATAGTGGCCGCCCAGATCACCGTGCCGTAATTGGTCAAAGCCGGATTATTGGTATAAGGAGAATGAGCTTCATCAAAATAGACCGCGTTGGAAATGCTCAACGTCCCGCCTTGCGCCACCGTCAACGTTCCCTCCAAATCTCCGCCTACCCAATTGACGACGGCATTGGAACCGATGATGCCGCCGATGCTTCCTGAAACACTCGCATTGCCATAAACCAAATTGTTGCCGTTCCAGTTGCCCATGCTGAATGAACCAACCGGAGTTTCCAGCGTTCCACCTTCACTGTCGAAATTCCAATTGATGGTGCTCGTGCTTGTGCCGCCGATTTTTTCCAGCGTGCCGGTGTTGATGAAAGTATTGGTGCCGCCGGACGCTCCGACTGATATCGAGTTGTCCCCGACTGATTCCCAAAGCCCGGCATTGTCAATGGTTGCCGAACCGCCCAGACCACCTTCGTTGGCATAGCTGGTGATATTTCCCGCCCAGATCACTGTGCCATAATTAGTCAGCGCCGCGTTGTTGGTGTAAGGAGATACTTCGTCAAAATACATTGTGTTGGAAATGCTCAATGTCCCGCCTTGTAAAACCGTCAGTGAACTTACCAGATCGCCGCCTGATAAATTCAAAACCGCATTACTCGCGACGATCAAAGGAGAGGTCAAGGTTGATCCAGCCAGAGTTAAATTTCCGTGCAAGGTGCTAGGGCCATTCCAATCCAGATTGAATGCGCCGCTTGAGGTGTCTATCGTGCCGGTGCTGGCAAAATTCCAATTGATCGTGCTGGCGCCGGTGCCGCCGATTTTTTCCAGCGTGCCGGTGTTGACAAAGAGATTGGTGCTGGTGGTTTCCAATGAAATCGAATTGTCCCCGACCGATTCCCACAGCCCGGCATTGTCTATGGTTGCCGAACCGCCCAGACCACCTTCATTGGCATAACTGGCGATGTTTCCCGCCCAGATCACCGTGCCGTAATTGGTCAAGGCAGCGTTGTTGGTGTAGGGGGATATTTCGTCAAAATACATTTGGTTGGAAATGCTCAACGTCCCGCCTTGTAAAACCGTCAGTGAACTTTCCAGATCGCCGCCGTTCCAGTTCGCAACGGCGTTGGAAGAAATAGTTAAGGCCGCGTTGATCGTGGCGGAAAAATTCATCATCGCATCCGAGGCCAACGTTCCGGCGATGGTGCCGCTTGAAAAAGTGGCATTACCATGAACGAGGCCGCTGTCAATCCAATTGCCCATGCTGAAGGAACCGGTCAGCGTGTTGACGGTTCCGCTATTATTGATAAAACTCCAGCCAATCGTGCTGGCGCCAGTGCCGCTGGTTTTTTCCAGCGTGCCGGTGTTGATGAAAGTATTGGTGGCCCCGGATGCTTGGACGGATATGGAATTGTCCCCGACCGATTCCCACAGCCCGGCATTATCAATGGTCGCCGAACCGCCCAGACCACCTTCATTGGCATAACTGGCGATGTTTCCCGCCCATATCACCGTGCCGTAATTGGTCAAGGCAGCGTTGTTGGTGTAGGGGGATATTTCGTCAAAATACATTGTGTTGGAAATGCTCAATATTCCACCTTGCAAAACGGTCAGTGAACTTACCAGATCGCCGCTTGATAAATTCAAAACCGCATTGCTGGCCACAATCAGCGGAGAGGTAATAGTTCCGCTCAAGGTTAAATTTCCATTCAAGGTGCTGGGGCCGTTCCAATTCAAATTGAAGCTGCCACTAGTTGTCTGGATAATGCCGGAACTTGTGAAACCCCAATTGATGGTGCTGGTGCCTGTGCCGCCGATTTTTTCCAGCGTGCCGGTGTTGACAAAGAGATTGGTGCTGGTGGTTTCCAATGAAATCGAATTGTCCCCGACTGATTCCCATAAACCGGCATTGTCAATGGTCGCCGAACCGCCCAGACTTGCTTCGTTGGCGTAACTGGCGATATTTCCCGCCCAGATCACCGTGCCATAATTGGTCAAGGCAGCGTTGCCATTGTAGGGAGGTGCTTCGTCAAAATACATCGTGTTGGAAATGCTCAACGTCCCGCCCTGCAAGATGGTCAACGCTCCCACCAAGTCGCCGCCACTCCAGTTCAAGACGCCATTTGAATTAACGATGCCCGCATTCGTCAATGTCATTGAAGTCAGGTTCAACGTTTGAATTCCATTCGTGCCGCCGAGGATGAGTTTGTTCAGCGTCACACCTGGAGCGTTCGTGACGCTGTAAGTGCCGGCATTGGTGATAATCACATCGTCGCCCGATGCGGGCACCTGGGCAGGAATCCAATTGGTGGCGACGTTCCAATTTCCGCTATT
This sequence comes from Verrucomicrobiia bacterium, assembly GCA_036509895.1. Taxonomy (GTDB): domain Bacteria; phylum Verrucomicrobiota; class Verrucomicrobiia; order Limisphaerales; family UBA11358; genus UBA11358. Next base: position 11,777 of record DATCEV010000030.1, on the reverse strand, counting down.
GGTGTTGGCCCAAGTGACGGTGGCGGCGCGGACAATGCCGGTTGCGACAATGAGACAAGAGACCACTAAAGCTCGAAGAATGCTTTTTTTCATATTTTACCTCTGATAACGGAAGTCCAAACAAGCACGTCCTGTTTCGATTCGAAGCGATTAACCCAAATTTTTTTGAAATTGTCAAGCCCAAAATGCGATGCGCTGACAAATTTCACCGTTATCAGGCAGATCATCGAGATAGTCCGGCACATTAAATTCGTGTAAACAAAAAAACGGCGGACGGTTTCCAGTCCGCCGTTTTGAATTTTAATTTCGCTTACAGATCTTTGTTCGTTTGAAAACTGAATCCGGGCCATGCTTCAGGACGCGGGCAAGGTTGTATTTGACGGAATGGCGTTTTTGTAATACCTTCCCGGACATGGAAACAATCATTTTCAAAGCGCCGTCCGGCACGAAGGAAAAATTACGCGCCTTGAACCCAAACCTGTCGGATTTACTGCGGCAGGCGGCGGAAAACCTCGTTGGCGGCGGCGTGAAGAATTCCGCGCACGAGCGGGCGAAGCATTTGATTTTCAGCGGCGGCGGAAAAATGTCGCGCGGAAATGAATATCTAAAAATTTATGCCAAGAAAAAACCTCGTTGACGCCGGGGCAATCATCGCCTATCTTGACAGCGACGACGAATTTAACGAGTGGGCGATTGGTGTTTTTTCGGCGAACGAAAATTTTTCGACATGCGAGGCGGTTCTGGCTGAATCGTGCGCGCGGATTCAATCAGGCGGGTTTGATCCTCATCGGGTGATTCAACTTGTAAGGGATGGAATTTTAACCGTCGAATTTTGCGCGCAGTCGAACATCGTCCGAATTTTACGGCTGATGGAAAAATACTCCGACAGGCCGATGGATTTCGCCGACGCCTGCCTTGTGGTGATGACGGAAGAATTTCCAAACCCGATGCTGTTCACCCTGGACGCCGACTTCAGATTTTATCGCCGCCACGGGCGAGATGCGATTCCGTTTGTAAGTCCTAAAAAATAAAACGGCGGACGGTTTCCAGTCCGCCGTTTTGAATTTCGATTTCGCTTACAGGCCTTTGCCGATCATGAATTTCAGCAGGTCGGCCACGCGGCAACTGTAACCCCATTCATTGTCATACCAGCTTATGAGTTTGAAAAAACGTTTGTTCAATTCGATGCCCGAACCGCCGTCGAAGATGGACGACGCATTGCTGTGGATGAAATCGCTGCTCACGACTTCGTCCGTCGTGAATTCGAGAATGCCTTTGAGATACGTCTCGCTGGCTTTTTTCATCGCGGCGCAAATTTCCGTGTAGCTCGTGTCCTTGACCGTCTTCACCGTCAGGTCAACGACCGAAACCGTCGGCGTTGGCACACGGAACGACATGCCGGTCAATTTGCCTTTTACTTCGGGGCAAACGAGCGCCGTCGCTTTCGCCGCGCCAGTCGAAGCGGGAATGATGTTGATGGCCGCGCTGCGTCCACCTTTCCAATCTTTCTTGCTCGGACCGTCCACGGTTTTTTGCGTCGCTGTGTAACTGTGGATCGTCGTCATCAAACCTTCCTCGATGCCGAAACCTTCTTTCAACAAAACATGCACGACCGGCGCCAGGCAGTTCGTCGTGCAACTCGCGTTGGAAACAACGTGATGTTTGGCCGGATCATATTTCTCATGGTTCACGCCCATGACGACGGTGATGTCTTCGTTTTTGCCCGGAGCAGAAATGATGACTTTCTTCGCGCCCGCCGTGATGTGGCCGTAAGCCGATTTGGGATTCGCCTTGTCTGCGTCCGTGAAAAGCCCGGTGGATTCGATGACCAATTCGACGCCGAATTTTTTCCACGGCAATTCCGCCGGCGTCTTCGCGCTGACGACGTGGATTTCTTTGCCGTTGACGACCAGCACGTCGTGCTCCGTTTTGTCCTCGGCGGATTTCTTGGAGCCAACCTCGCCGTGAAAACGGCCTTGCGTGGAATCGTATTTGAGCAGATAGGCGAGATTGTCGGCGGGCACGATGTCGCCGACCGCGACGACTTCAACTTCCTTGCCCAGCAAGCCCTGCTCCGCGATGGCGCGGAAAACCAAGCGACCGATCCGACCGAATCCGTTGATTGCAACTTTTACTGCCATAATTTTAATGTCCTTTAATAAACTTGTTTCGTCAACCGAGCGGGAAATTTTATCAGCGCGCCATCCGCCGTCAATGAAGAATTAATTTCAGCACGCTTTGAGCGCAATCCATCCGCCCTCGGGCAACGCTTCAAACCACGCAATGCAAATCCGCCCAGCGATGAGCATTGAATGGCTGCTGCGGGATTTTTGCTGGCCGCATTCTTTCTTCCTTTTCCATCTTCAACTGGCGCGGAAGCGAAATTATCGGCAGCGGTTTTCCCGATTTGAAATCTTCCGGCAACTGGCGGAACAGCGGCGATTTGCGCTTGAACAACGCCGAGCCCAGCCAGTGCCGCATGAACATTTCCAGATACTCGCGCCCGCGCCGGCCTTGAAATTTTTTCCGCCAGCGCGCATTGCCGGCAAAAACGATCTCCGCCTTTTGCGCCAGTTCATCCGCCAAATCGGGCGGCAGTTCCGTCCAGAAATAATTCCGCGCCTCGTCCAAAATGAACAAGGCCACATACAGCGGACAATGGCTCGTGCGCCGTTCAAAACGGGTCACGGGCGGATAAATGGCTTCGCACTGTTTCATGCGCTGCGGAAATTATATATACCGGAACAAAAGTCGGCCAAGTGAAAAATGATTTTGTAGGAGTCGAGGTGACGAGACTCAAAAATTTTTAGTCAGAGACTCGTTACCTCGTCTCCTACGAACCTTCGACGATTTTAATTTCATCTTCCGTCAGGGCGTAAAGTTCATAGACCAGCGAGTCAATCTGACGGTCGAGGGTGGCGCATTTGTGGGAATAAAAATCTTTGTCGCCGTCGGTTTTGGCGGCGGACAATTGCTTTCGTGTTTCCAACATTTTTTCAACCAGCGAAACCAGTTTGTCGTGACGCGCTTTGTCGGTGTCGTCGTCAAGGCGCATTACTGGAAACGGAATTCTGTCCGTGACCGGCGAATCGAAGTGCATCGTGCGGATGGCGCGCGCAAAAATGAAGCGATAGACAAACCAGTTAATCAGTTGCGAATTCAACAACGCTGCGACAAATTTAGCTGACCACGGCGTTTTGACCGAAAGCTGATTTACCGTATCCAAAATGATTACCTTTTTTCGCCATTCCTCCGGCAAAACTGTGGCTATGATTTGAATGTGGTCCGTCGGATTGAGAATGTGCGCGACGATATTTTGAACGAGCGCGCTATTTTTTCCAACAAACGCATTTTCATCCGTGATAGCTTTTTTGTCGATGAAACCCTTTGAAGTTTTGGCCAGCCCATAACGCGCAATTTGTTTTCCACCGATGACTTTCAATTTCCCTTTTGTCAAATGAACGTTGCCTTGCAGCATTGCGCCGCGCTGATTCTGAATGATTTCGGAAAAATACTTTCCAGATTTTTTCAACTTTGAAGCCAGCACGACTTCCGTAGGAGAAACATTGCTCAAAATAAAATCAAACTGTTGGCACAATTGTTTTTCGATCTCACCGAGATTTTCGATAGTTTCTTTTCTCCTGACAGATGATTGGTAAGTTTTTTTATTTGAGCTTTTTTGCAGCCGATAAATGATTTGTTCCAGCTTCACTTCCTGCCAGACTTTCGAGCAATCGCAAATCTCCAATAGCACCGGCATCATGATTTTGCGGATTTCTTTCCAGTTGGATGCGTAAATCAAAGGCTTTGGAACGATGTAGCCACCGAATCCGTTTGGTTTTAACAATCGCAATTGTTGCAGAATAAATAATGCGGCCGTGTCCGTGATGCTAACGTCGAAATGTTTTTGAAGATGATTCCTTTCTGTCGAATTGAGTTCCGCACCATACGGCGGATTTCCAACAATCGCGTCAAAACCGCCTTCGTATTCTCCCGCATCGCGGGACAGCGCGATTGATTTTTCTTTTTTGGATTTCCGGTAACTCACTTTGGCATAGCTGCCATGCAGCGGCATTCCGCCGGGAATGTTGTGCGCCAGTTCGCCGGGAGTGGCATCGCGCAATTCATCCGAACCGTAGGAGACGACGTGAGAAGTCTCTGAATTTTCTTTTAGAGTTTGAGACTCGTCACCTCGTCTCCTACGGAAAATTTGCGGGAAGCGTTGCGCGAAATCCATCGGGTTCAATTTCTTTTCTTCTTCGGGCGTGAAAGTAGTGGCACAGGCATCCTGCCTGTTCGATGTTGACAGGCTGGAAGTCTGTCCCATTTCCCAAATGTCCGGGCCGATAAGCGAATTGCCGCAAATGATATTTTCATTCAACGGCGGCAGGAGCGTGTAATGAAATTCATTTTGAAAGGCGTGCGTCGTGCCGATGGTTTCATCTTCCAGTAGTTTTAAGTAGAGCGAGAGTTGCGCGACTTCCACGGCTTGCCGGTCAATGTCCACGCCGTAAATATTGTTGCGCAAAATTTCCTGTTTCTTTTTGAGCGAGAGATGCAAGCCGTCGTCGCGTTTCACGCAATCGCCTTTTTTCATTTTGCCCGGATTTTCATTGTAAAATTTCGTATGAAATCGGATGAGCAAATCAAAGACTTCGAGCAAAAACGAACCGCTGCCGCAGGCGATGTCGGCAAATTTCATGCCGGCGATTTCGGTGGGCGTCTTGCCTTCAATGGCTTTGCCGACGGTGTTGGCGACGATGTAACGGACAATGTATTCGGGCGTGTAATAAACGCCGCCGGCTTTGCGAACTTCGGGCTTTTCCTCGATGCGCGCGCCGTCGGTGATGATTTTGCCGAGGAAGCGTTCGTAAATGCTGCCGAGAATGTGGATGGGAATGGCGTCGAAATTGTAAGGCGAAGTGGGATCGGAAAGTTCGTCGCAGATGAGGCGGAACGGTTTTTCGTCAATCTGAAAACCGGGCGCGTCGAGAATTTCGTGCCGCTTGAAAACGACGCCGTTGTAAATGCGGTCGAGATTGGTGGAAACATCCACGAAATCTTTCCATGCGCTGTTCCCATTTTCGCCAAAGCGTTCGACGTGGCGCGCCGATTCAATTTGTTTGTCTTCGAGAAAACGGATGAACACGAGCCGGTCAATGCTGCGCTGCGTGATTTCGGTGAGTTGCTCGCTGTTGAGATTCGGATTTTTGGATTTGAAAGCGCGCGCGAGCATTTCGCGGTAATTGTCCAATTCGATGAGAAACGCTTCATCGAGACTTTGATAACCTCCCTTAAATAATTCACGTCGGAAAGTTTTGCTCCTGGGCTTGGGTAGCGTGTCGGCGAATTTAGCGAGTGAATTATTGGCAAGCGCTTCTCGAGAAAAGAGCCAGTAAATTTCGGCAAATTTTTCGGCGTCGGCATAATCGGCGTAACTGAATCGCTTGACGATGCGGCTTAAAGTATCGCCGATGTTCGGTTTGAAACGGCTGTCGAGAATGTGCAGTTCCTCGAAATTAGTCAGGATGGCCAACGGCGTTTTGCCACTCCAGCCGTAGCGCAGCGTTTGAAAATAATTATCGGGCGAACCGAATTCGCCGTGCGGTTTTTTTGCTTCGGCAAAAAACCGGATGTCGTGAAAATTCGGGCCGAGAAAAAAAGCGTAATCGGCGCGGCGTTGCGAACCGGATTCGTTCTTTTCGATTTTGACTTCCTGTTCGTAAGGATTTTTCTGCGCGTCATGGTTCACGTCCCAGCCGAGCGCGATAAAAAATTTATCAATGAAATCCTTGCGCGCCTGCGCCTCGGAAAATTGCGGCGAGAGGTAAAAGTTGTCATTGGCTTTGAAATCGGCAACCAATTCTTTTACCCGCCTGAATGCTGCGTCGAAGGCCGTTGACATTGGCGCGCAGTGTGCGCGGGAAAATTTGCGGCGTCAATGCGCGTCAGCCGCGCAGCGCCGAAGATTGGCTGCCGACAAAAAAGAAAATTGGGCGATGTGGACATTAACACCGTCGCCCGCGACGTTTTAGGAAGATGAAGCGAACTTAAAAAATTGCGCCATAGCTTCATCAGTGATGTCCACTCCACTACTATAATATGGCCGCAATTAAATTCTTCTTGAGCATCAAATAGCAATCGGCGTTCCAGTTGCCCTGGATTCGGTCTTCTCATCAAACTTGGATCGCGGCGCTCCTTACCTGTAACGCGCCGAAGCAAACAGGGAACACGGCTTTGCTTGTTTGCATTGCCCTGAAACATATCTGTTATGTGATGATGCGAACCTGCATTGCGGCATTGCTTGTTTCAACTCACGAAGCTTACTAGTAACGTCCTACTCCGTATCTGCAAACATGTCTGTAACGTCGCGTTACATACCTGCAACGTCACCGTTCTGATTAGCAAATGGACAGGCGTGTCCCGCATTGGGACAACGTAGAGCCAATCTGCTTTTTCCGAAGTTCTGCCAAGGGCAATTTAATTTCTAAACCATCTGCAACGGCTCAAATTGTTTGCCCAAAATCGGCGCGCTCTTGGTCTTGAGCCAGTTTTCCAAAACACCGGCATACACATTTCGGAAGTCCACGTTGTATTTGATGTCGCCTTCAAATAAATCCTGCGGCGCGAGGCTGGGATATTTTCCGAGCAAACCGGCTTTTACTTTGTTGCCGACGATGAATATCGGCGCCGCCGCGCCGTGATCGGTGCCGCCATTGGCATTTTCCGAGACGCGCCGGCCAAATTCGCTGAACGTCATCACCAAAACGCGCTGCATATTTCCCTGCGCCTTCAAATCGTCCACGAAACTTTTCGTCGAGTCGCCGAGGTCTTGGAACAATCGCTGTTGCGAATTGATCTGGTTGGTATGCGTGTCGTAACCGCCTTGCGAAACATAATAAATGCGCGTGGGCAATCCACCACCGATGAGTTTGGCGACGAGTTTGAGGGAGCCGCCCAGTTGTGAATTGGGATAGACCGCCTGATTTTTCACGCGCGCGGCGATTTTGCGAACTTCATCCGAACTCATCTGCGCGTCGAGCGCGGTGCGGGTGATGAAGTCCACGGCTTTGCCGCCTTGCATCGGCATTCCCGCCGCAAGCGAACCGATGCTGCCGCCGGAATTATCGTCCGGCAACGGGCTTGAATTTTCCAGTTCGTTCAACTCGTTCATTTTTTTGTAAGACTCCTCGGTCAGGTCCGTCTCGCCCGGTTTGGGATGCGCGCCGGAAACAAACCGATAATTTTGCGGGTTGTTGAAACAGACGCCGATGGGTTTTTTTGCAAAGAACGCTTCCGGCAATTGGTTGCCAATCGTCACGCCCACAGTCGGGTCGGCGCCGGAACATGCGCTGTCAAAATAACGCCCGAGCCAGCCGTATTTTTCAATTTTGTCCGAGTCGCTCGCGGTCTGCCAGATTTCCGTCGAACGAAAATGCGAGCGGTTCGGATTCGGATAACCGACGCCTTGAACGACGGCGAGATTGCCGGAGTCATAAAGATTTTTAAATCCGGTCAATGCGCCGTGCAAACCCAGATCGTCGTTCAATTTCAAAATTTTATCGGCGTGCAAACCGATTTTTGGCCGCGCTTTGTGATAAAAATCATTTGCGTAGGGAACCACCGTGTTCAATCCGTCATTGCCGCCGGCCATTTGTAAAACGACCAGAATGGTCGCGTCTTTGCCGGTCGCGATTTGCGTGGCGGAATCGGCGGCGTCCGCGTGCAGCGCGGCGAAGGTGTTGGCCAGAAACGCCGGAACCGTCCAGGTGAGCGCGCTGCCAAGAATTGTCGTCCGCAAAAATTCGCGGCGCGTCTGAAGAGTGATTTCGTTTTTCATAAGTTAGGCGACTTGATATTCCGGCGTGGACATGATGAGCCGGATCGTGGTGCGAATGTCCGCGTCGGTTAATTTTTCCTTTGAGTCGAGAAATTCCTGCAAGGCATTTTCCTGATCGCCTTTGAGCGTCGTTTGCAAAAGCCGATGTTGCAATGCGGCGACCAAGGTATCCTTGTTGTCGCGTTCGTCCGGCGAAAGAATTTTTTCCAGATTGACGCCGCCCATGCGGACGCGCTCCAAAACTTTCATGGCTTTCTCGCCGCCCGCGCCGCCGGGTTTGCGCGCGAAATCCGCCGGCGTAAGTTCCGGCAACGTTCCCGCGACCAGCGTTTCGGCGTCATTGTAGCGCGTCAATAACGTGTTCGTCGTGATCCACGTCAGGCCGCCGTCCCAGCCTTTGACGTTTGGCGGCGCGAATAAATCCTGGCCGAGTTGCCGGAGCATTCCCCAACTGACAATCGTCGGCGGCAAATCGCATTCGAGCATCCGCACGCTGCCGACGAGCCATTGCACCGGGCTTTTCACCTCATTACGGACAATGTCGTTGGTGTAAAATTCTTCGCTGCGAAACATCACGCGCAGAAACGGCTTGAAATTATTTCCGTTCGCGCGCAAAACGGCGGCCAGCGCGTCGTTCAATTTTTCATCCGGCCTTTGCCCGGAAAAAAAATTCCAGATTTTTGCGGTGATAAATTTTGCCGCTTGCGGCTGGGCGACGATTTGCGCGATCACATCATCGCCGTCCAGATTTCCCGTGCGGCCAAGGAAAGTTTTTTCGCCGTCGTCATGAATTCGCGGGCGGTAAATATATTTTTGAGTGATGCGATCCAAGGACCAGCCGGTCAGGGCGCGCGCGCCTTCGGTGACATCTTTTTCCGTATAATGACCTTCGCCGAGCGCAAACAGCTCCATGTTTTCGCGCGCATAATTTTCGTTCGGATGTTGCTGGCGGCTTTGCGCCTGATCCAGCCAGATGAGCATCGCCGGGTCTTTGCCCGCTTCGAGCAATAATCCCTGCCAATTGCCCGTGGCGAGCCGGCGGAACAATTCATTTTGCCGCCACATATAATATGCGTCGCGGACTTTATCCACGCTCGTCGCAAAATGTCCGTGCCAGAACAAAACCATTTTTTCCTGGAACGGCCTCGGCCCGCGCGCCATGCGTTGCAGCCACCAGCCGCGCAACTCAATCATTTCGCGCTGCAAAATCTGCTGCTGCGCGCGCTGAAATTGTTTTTTTCCTTCGGGCGTTCCGTGCTGGTTCATTTCCCGGACTTGCTTCATGCGGTCGGGATCGGGTTTCGCCCAATCGGGATTCAACGTGGGGTCGGGAATTTTTTCGTAATCAATCAGGAAAGAAATCGCATGGTCATGATCCAGGCCGGCGAGCGTTTGAATTTGCGCGGGCGGGCCGCCGAAACCCGCGCGATTCAACAAATGCGCCGCCGTTTCAAATTTCCAACGGTCTTTTGAAAGCGGTTTTAGCATATCATTCAAGACGCTGGCGTCTAAAAAAAGTTTCATCCGATGATTTTAAGTTTGCAAGCGCCAAAATTTGTTTTAGAGTGGAAACGAACCCGGACGTTTTCGCGTTATGTTTTTTGGCGTTGACTATTATCCAGAGCATTGGGTCTTTCCTTACGGCGGAACCGTCGAAAATCCCGAAGGCCAATGGGAACGCGACGCGGCGTTGATGGCGAAAGCCGGCATCAACATCGTCCGCCTCGCCGAATTTTCCTGGGGCCTTTGCGAACCCGAAGAAGGCAAGCACGATTTTCTCTGGCTGCGCCGCGTCATGGACATCATGGCCGGGCACGACATCAAAGTGGTTTTGGGCACGCCCACCGCCGCGCCGCCGATCTGGCTCGCAAAAAAACATCCTGAAATTCTTCCGCTCGATGAATTTGGCCGCGTAAAAAATGCAGGCACGCGCCGCGCCGTCTGTCTTTCCAGCGATGTTTTTTGGGATTATTCCAAACGCATCATCACCGCCATGGCCGAGGCGCTCGGCGATCATCCGCAACTGATGGCGTGGCAGATTGATAATAGTTTGGGAGGCAACTTTACCGAGGCCGCTTTCAATGAGGCGGCTCGATTGGATTGGCACGCCTGGCTGGAGGCAAAATATCAAACGATTCCCCGCATGAACGATTTGATGGGACTGCGCCATTGGGGACAAGTCGTCACCCATTGGGATCAAGTGCCGATGCCGAGGCACGCGCCGACGGCTCATAATCCCGCGCTGGTTCTCGACTGGTGCCGCTTTTGCAGCGACACCATTGTTCAGTTCGTGAAAATGCAGGCCGACTTGCTGCATGAATTGACGCCCAATTGTCCCGTCACGACGAACTTGCGTCCGCTCCTCCATCGTTTCGACCATTTCGATTTGGCGGAAGTGATTGATTTTGTCTCCATCGAAAGCACGGCGTCCATCAAGGCAAAATCATCGGAACTGGCCTGTGAAATTGACATGCTGCGCTCGCTTAAAAAAAACGACATCCGCACGCCCGACGGTGACACGGGTTTTTGGGTGATGGAACAAAAAGCCGGCAACGTCAACTGGCAGGATGTCAATTCGCTCGTGCGTCCGGGAGTTTTGAGAATGTTCACTTATCAATTGGTTTCGCGCGGCGCCACGGCCATCATTTTTTTCCGCTGGCGTCAGCCGCGTATCGGCAACGAAAAATTTAGTGGCGCCCTCTTGCCGCATCATGCAGAAACTGAAGGCCGCATCTTCAAAGAAATCAGCCAGATTGGCGAAGAATTAAAACAGCTTGCGCCAGCGCTTAAAGACACCAAAGTCGCCGCCGAAGTCTGCATTCTTTATACCCACGACAACGATTGGGCGCTGCAACAACCCAACCAGCCCAATAAATTTTTCAGCCTGCGCGAACATATCCAGCTCATTTACAACGCGCTTCACGACCGCAATCTGCCGGTGGATTTTGCGCGCCCGACCGGCGGCCTGGCGCGTTACAAAATCGTCATCGCGCCGTCGCTGCACTTGCTTTCCGCCGCCGAAGCCGACCGCCTGAAACTTTACGTCCAAAACGGCGGCATCCTCGTCAGCACCTTTAACACCGGCCTGGTCAATCAATACAACATCGCGCCCGACACCGGCTATCCCGGCGACCTGACCGATTTGTTCGGCCTCGAAGTTTTGGAATTTGATCCGCTGCCGCCCGGCGACGAAAACCACCTTACTTTCAAAGGCGTATTTCCGACCAGCCATATGCACCCGGCCAAAATCTGGTGCGACATCATCGAGCCGAAGGGCTGCCAGATTCTGGCGACCTACGCCAAAGATTTTTACGCCGGACGCCCGGCCATGACCTTGAATAATTTTGGCCTCGGCAAGGCGATTTACATCGGCACCATGAGCCACCAGCATTTTTATCACGACCTCGTCATCTGGCTCCGCCAGACCTGCAACCTGCATCCGCTGCTCAAAGTTCCGGAAAATGTCGAAGTCAGCATGAGACAAAAAGAAGGCGTGCGGATTTTCTTTTTGCTCAATCACCAGAACTCACCCGTGCGGATTCAATTTTACAAACCCATGCACGATTTTCTCACCGGCAACACTTTTTCGGGCAACTACGATATTCCGCCGCACGGCGTTCTGGTGCTCGACGAACATCCCGAAGATAAAACCGCTGACGCCACCGCCTGAATTATCAGCCAGGATTGCGTGTCACAAGATGGGACACGCCCAAGCCCAAATCCGCCCTGAAACAGCCAAAGTCTGACGTAGACCGAGTTGACTCCCGCGTGGACTTAGTTGAGTCTGGCGCGGACTTATAGCAAATCACAATAACATTGGCGCACATTGCGCAATTGGCGACGGCAACAGGGTGACAACACCCAAAAAATAAGTAGCCTGAAAGGCTATTCCATCGTAGCCGGGGGCAACGCCCTCGGTATCGTCAATGGATTTTCG
>DATCEV010000029.1:0-14178 GCA_036509895.1 Verrucomicrobiia bacterium | reverse complement strand
AACTTTTGCATTTATGCCAGTTAAACATTTTAGACCGCTAACGCCGTCCACGCGATACATCACGATCGCGGACTTTAGCGACATCACGAAGACGACGCCGGAGAAGTCGCTGGTCGTCACGCGGAAAAAATCCGGCGGGCGAAACCATTACGGTCGCGTCACCGCGCGCGGCATCGGCGGCGGTCACAAGCAGAAAATCCGCATGGTGGATTTCAAGCGCAACAAGCACGGCGTGCAGGCGACGGTTTCCGCGATTGAATACGATCCGATGCGTTCGGCGCGATTGGCGCTACTGGATTATTCGGATGGCGAAAAGCGTTACATCATCGCGCCGGTCGGCGTGGTGGTCGGCGCAAAAATTTCAAGTGGTCCGACAGCGCCGCCGGAAATCGGCAATGCGCTTCCGCTCAAGGCGATTCCGGTCAGCACTGCGATTCACAATTTGGAAATCACTCCCGGTCGCGGCGGACAGATGGTTCGTTCGGCGGGCGGTTCGGCGACGTTGATGTCGCGCGATGACGGTTACGCGCAAATCCGTTTGCCCTCGGGTGAAATCCGCAAGATCAACGAAGAGTGTTACGCGACGATCGGCCAGGTCGGCAACACGGAGCACGAAAATATTATTTTAGGCAAGGCGGGTCGCACGCGTCATCGCGGTCATCGCGGCATCACGCGCGGTGTGGCGCGGAATCCGGTTGACCATCCGAACGGCGGCGGCCAGGGCAAATCCAAGGGCGGCGGTGGCTGGCAGGCGTTGGTTTCGCCGTGGGGCTTTGTCGCGAAGGGCGGCAAGACGCGCGCGAAATACAAAACCTCAAACCGTTTCATCGTTGTCCAACGCAACGGTCTGCCGATGAAAAATAAATAATTTATGGGACGTTCGATTAAAAAAGGTCCGTTTGTCGAGCAGCACCTGCTGGATAAAATCCAAAAGGCGAAGGCTGCGAACCAGAAGACGCCGATCAAGACGTGGTCGCGCCGCTCGACGATCACGCCGGATTTTGTCGGCCTGACGTTCACCGTGCATAACGGAAAGATTTTCAACCCGGTGTTCGTGACGGAAAACATGGTGGGCCACAAGCTCGGCGAATTTTCGCTGACGCGCACGTTCAAGAAACATGGCGCGCACACGGCCAAGGCGGAGGCCAAATAGTTTTATGGAAGCTTTTGCAATAATGAAAAACGTGCCGATGTCCGCGCAGAAAATGCGCGAGGTCGTGCGGCAGGTGCAGGGCCTCGGCGCGCTCGAAGCGATGGCGGTGCTGCAATTCGTTCCGCGCAAGGGCGCCCGACTTGTCGCGAAGACTTTGAAGTCGGCAATCGCCAACGCGGAGAACAACAACAAGCTCAAGCCGGAATCGTTGCGCGTGAAAGAAGCGGTTGCCGGAGCCGCGACGACGCTGAAACGTTTTCAACCGAAGGCGCGCGGCTCGGCGGGACCAATTTTGAAACGCCGTTGCCATATTAAGATCACCGTTTCCGACGAATAATCTCATGGGCCAAAAAACAAATCCAATCGGTCTGCGCGTCGCCGTCAACAAGGACTGGCGCTCGAAGTGGTATGCCAACAAAAAAGAATTTGGCACGCTATTGACCGAAGACCGCAAGATCCGCGCGTTCCTGAAAAAGAAACTTGAAGGTGCGTCGGTGCCGAGAATTTTGATCGAACGCGCGACGAGCCGTTGCCGCGTCACCATCATGACGGCGCGTCCGGGCGTGGTCATCGGTCGCAAAGGTTCTGAAATTGACAAGCTCAAGGAAGATTTGAGCAAGATGACGGGCAAGGAAGTCTACGTGGACATCGTCGAGGTGAAGACGCCGGAACTCGACGCGCAGCTCGTTGCGGAAAATATCGCTTTGCAACTCGAACGCCGCGTGGCGTTCCGTCGCGCGATGAAAAAGGCTTTGCAGACGGCGAAGGATTTTGGCGCGCAGGGAATCAAGATTCGTTGCGCCGGTCGTCTCGGCGGTGCGGAACTCGCGCGCACGGAATTGTATCACTGGGGTCGCGTGCCGTTGCACACGTTGCGCGCGGACATTGATTATGGTTTCGCAGAAGCTCTGACGGTTTATGGCAAACTCGGCGTGAAATGCTGGATTTGCAAAGGTGAGAACAAACCCAAAAAAGCTGCGGTGGCTAATCCGATTGTGCCGCCTGCGCCGGCCGAAGTCGCCGCGAATTAATTTTAGAAAAGATTTTTGTTATGGCAATGCAACCAGCAAGAGTGAAGTTTCGCAAGATGCACCGCGGCAGCCGCAAAGGCACTGCGCGCAGCGGCCACACGGTCGCGTTCGGCGAATACGGATTGATGGCGCTGGAACGTTGCTGGATGGACGCGAAACAGATCGAATCCGCGCGCGTGGCGATCGCCCGCAATATGAAGCGCCACGGCAAAATGTGGATTCGCATTTTCCCGCAAAAATCTTTCACGAAGAAGCCGCTCGAAACCCGAATGGGCAAGGGCAAAGCGCCGCTTGAAGGCTGGGTGGCAGTGATCCGTCCGGCGAACGTTCTGTTTGAAGTGGACGGTGTGACGGAAGCGATCGCGCGCGAGTCAATGCGGTTGGCGGCGACGAAATTGCCGATCAAAACGAAATTCATTTCGCGACACAGCCATTGATTTTATGAAATTTGCAGAATCCAAAGACATGACGCTGGTTGAGTTGTCGGCCAAAAGCCGCGACCTGCGTCACGAGATGTTCAACCTGCGTTTGCAGCAGGCGAGCGCGCAGTTGGAAAAACCCGCGCGCCTGACGGTGTTGCGCAAAGACATCGCGCGCATCGAAACGCGCATCTCGCAATTGCGCAACAAGGCGAAATGAATTGAACCGCTAATGAACACGAATAAACACGAATTTTGGAGTGCGCGGACAAGTCCGCGCTTTGGAACGACGCGACATGTCGCGTCGAGGGAAAGCGGCGACGTGTCGCCGCAGTCCAAGACGAATTCGTGTTCATTCGTGTCTATTCGTGGTTAAAAATTTGTATGGCTGAAATTGTAAAACAACCGGAAACGAAACGCGCCAACCGCAAGGAACGCGTCGGCGAAGTCGTCTCGAACAAAATGACCAAGACGATTGTCGTCAAAGTCGAGCGCCGTTTTCCGCATCCGCGCTACAAGAAGATTGTCACCGCCTTCAAGAAATTTTACGCGCACGACGAAAAGAGCGAGGCGAAAATCGGCGACACTGTGCGCATCGAGGAAACGCGGCCATTGTCGAAAACCAAATGCTGGCGGCTCGTTGAGGTCGTCGAGAAGGCGGTTCAGGAAACATCGGTGGCGGCTTAAAAGAATTTTATGTTGCAGATTCGTTCCAGTTTGGATGTCGCGGATAACACGGGCGCAAAAATCGCCTGGAACATCGGCGTGCTGGGCAAGAACCAGCGTTACGCCGGCATCGGCGACGTCATCAAGGTTCACATCAAAGTCGCCGCGCCGGACGGCTCGGTAAAAAAAGGCGAAGTGCATGACGCAGTGGTCGTGCGGACACGCCAGATCATTCCGCGCGCCGACGGTTCGTCTTTGCGCTTTGACAATAATGCGTGCGTGATCATTGACAAGGAATTGAACCCGAAAGGCACGCGCATTTTTGGCCCGGTGGCGCGCGAGTTGCGCGACAAGAAATTTATGAAAATAATTTCGCTCGCGCCGGAAGTGATTTGAAAGTTTATGAAGTTTCATGTGAAAAAAAACGATGAAGTGGTCGTGCTGGCCGGAAAAGAAAAAGGCAAGCGCGGCAAAATCATCGCGGTTTTGGCGGGCAAACAGCGCGTCATTGTCGAAGGCGTGCAGATGATCAAGCGGCACACGCGCAAAAGTCAGGACCATCCGCAGGGCGCGATTGTCGAGCGCGAAGGCTCGATCCACATTTCAAATGTGATGAGCGCGATGAATTTTGACGCGCGCGCGCAAAAACGCGGCGTGACGCCGGCGCCGGCGGCGAGTTGATTTTTACGATTACAAAATAATGTTACGGCAAAATCCGTGACGCCAAAAAATGAAAGCCAGACTTTACGAAAAATATAAGAGCGAAGTCGCTCCGGCGCTGAAAGAAAAGCGCAAATACACGAACGTCCACCAGATTCCGAAGATGGTGAAGATCGTGGTGAACATGGGCGTGAGCGCGTCGCTGGAAAAAGGCGCGGTCGAGGACGCGGCGAAGGATTTGACTTTGATCACCGGACGCAAACCGGCCATCAGCAAATCGCGCCACAGCATTGCGCAGTTCAAACTGCGCGAAAATCAGGCCATCGGCTGCCGCGTGACGTTGCGCCGCGACGAGATGTATGAATTTTTTGACCGGCTCGTCGCGACGGCGTTGCCGCGCATCCGCGATTTTCGCGGATTGTCGCCGCGCAAGTTTGACGGTCGCGGAAATTATACTTTTGGCGTAGGCGACCAGACGATTTTCCCGGAAATCGAACTGGACAAAATCAAACGTCAGCAAGGCATGGACATCACGATTGTGACGAGCGCGCCGACGAATGAAGAGGCGCTGGATTTGCTGAAGTTGATGGGCTTCCCGTTCGCGGAAAAATAATTTTAATTTTATGGCCAAGAAAGCATGGAAAGAGCGCAACAAGCGCAAGACGGAAACGGTGAAGAAATTCGCCGCGTTGCGCGCTGAACTGAAGGCGAAACGCGATTACGCCGGTCTCGCGAAATTGCCGCGCGACGCCAGCCCGACGCGCATCGTGAACCGCTGCTCGTTCACCGGACGCCGTCGCGGTTTCTTGCGGAAGTTCGGCTGCTCGCGTTTGACGTTCCGCGAAGCGGCGTTGAACGGATTGATTCCGGGCGTCACCAAAGCAAGCTGGTAATTTTTTATGAGCGATCCGATTTCTGACATGTTGACCCGCATCCGCAATGCCGGACGCGCGCTGTTGCCGGCGGTGGAAATGCCGCACTCGCGCATCAAGGAAAATGTGGCGAAGATTTTGAAGCAGCAAGGTTACGTCGTGGACGTGGCCGTTGACGGCAAGACGATTAAAAAGTTGAAGATTCAACTCAAATATCAGGGCAAAAAAAGCGTCATTGAAGGACTCAAGCGCATCAGCAAACCCGGGTTGCGCAAATACGTCGGCGCGACGGAAATTCCGCGCGTGCGCGGCGGTCTCGGCGTCGCAGTCGTTTCCACGTCCGAAGGCGTGATGACCGACGTGCAAGCGCGCAAGAAAAATCTGGGCGGCGAATTGCTCTGTTACATCTGGTAAAAATTTTATGTCGCGAATTGGAAAACAACCGATTGCCATTCCTCCAAAAGTCAAAGTGGAGGTCAAAGGGCAGAAAGTTTCCGTCGAAGGGCCGAAAGGCAAACTCGGCTGGGAATTGCCGAAGCGCACGAGCTTGAAAGTGGACGGCGGCAACATTGTCGTCAGCCGCGACGGCGAGGACGCGCAGGCGAAGGCGTTGCACGGCTTGAGCCGCGCGCTCGTCAATAACATGGTCAAAGGCGTCGCCGAAGGTTTCGTCAAGAAGCTGGAAATCCAAGGCGTCGGTTTCAAGGCCGCCGTTCAAGGCAAAGTTGTGAACCTGTCGCTCGGTTATTCGCATCCGGTCAATTACACGATTCCCGACCAGATCAAAGTGACGGTCGAGGAAAACACAAAGTTGACGATTGAAGGGCCGGACAAAATGGTCGTCGGCAAAGTTGCGTCGGAAATCCGCGCGTTTTATCCGCCGGAACCTTACAAAGGCAAAGGCGTGCGTTACGTCGGCGAACACGTCGAGCGCAAGGAAGGCAAGACGGTTCAATAATAATTTTTAGTTCACGGCAAATCCGTGGACGCAATGAAATGAGAACGGAAAAAAAACAGAAATTGGTGCAACTGCGGCGCTGGCGCATTCGGAAAAAAATTTCCGGCACGAAGCAACGCCCGCGCATGGCGGTTTGTTTCTCGAACGAAAACATTCACGTTCAATTTATTGACGACGAAGCCGGCGCGACGTTGGCCAACGCCTCGACGCTCGGCAAGAACACGCCCGACCGCGACAAGCTCGCAGCCAACGTGGGCAGCGCGAAAATCATCGGCGCGCTGGCCGCAAAATCCGCTTTGGAAAAAGGCATCAAGGAAGTCGTGTTTGATCGTGGCGGCGCGCGTTATCACGGCAAAATCAAGGCGCTCGCGGACGCGGCGCGCGAAGCTGGATTAAAATTTTAACCTGAAAAATACTGTGGCTGAAATCAACAAACCTGGTGGTGAAGGACAACGCGGTCCCCGCAGTCAAGGCGGTCGCGGCGGCGGCGGTCGTCGCCGGTCGGATGCTCCTGAAAATGCGTTTGGCGGCGGCGAAGAATTAATGGAGAAGGTTGTGTTCATCAACCGCTCGTCGAAAGTGGTCAAAGGCGGACGCCGGTTTAATTTCAGCGCGCTCGTCGTGGTCGGAGATAAAAAAGGCCGCGTCGGTTATGCGCTGGGCAAGGCGAGCGAAGTCGCGGACGCGATCCGGCGCGGCGGCGAATTGGCGCGCAACCAGATGGTTTCGGTTTCATTGAAAGACGTGACGATTCCGCATGAAGTTTTTTGCCGTTATGGCGGCGCGAAAATTTTGTTGCGTCCGGCATCGCCGGGAACGGGAATCATCGCGGGCAAAACCGTTCGCGCGGTTTTGGAATCCGCCGGCATCAAGGATATTTTGACCAAATCACTCGGTTCGAGCAACGCGGCGAACGTCGTGAAGGCGACCCTCAAGGGATTGTTGAGCCTGCGTTTGCGCGAGGCCATTTACAAGAGCCGCGGTTTGGAAATTAGAAAAGTAAAAACGCCGGAAGCGCCTGCGTTGACTCCGGCTGCCATCTAAAATTTTATGCGACTACACGATCTTAAACCTCGTCCGGGCGCGAAACATCGCACCAAACGTTTGGGCCAGGGCGAATCCAGCGGTCACGGAAAAACTTCCGGTCGCGGCGGCAAAGGCCAGACGGCGCGTTCGGGCAGTTCCATCCGCATCGGTTTTGAAGGCGGGCAGATGCCGCTCATCCGCCGCATTCCCAAGCGCGGTTTCAACAACGCGCGGTTCACGACCAAATATCACGGCGTGAATGTCAGTGATCTGAACCAATTCGACGACGGCGCGAAAGTGGATGAAACGGCGTTGCGCTCGCTCGGTCTGGCGAATGGCCGTGCGCACGGAATTAAAATTCTCGGCAACGGCGAACTTTCCAAAAAACTGACGGTGAGCGCGAGCGCGTTCAGCGCGTCGGCGAAAACCAAAATTGAAGCCAAGGGCGGCGCGTGCGAAATCATCAGTCGCAAGCCCGGCGCGCTGGCCAAATCTTGAGCGGCGTTGACGCATGTTTCGCTCCATCGCCAACACCTTCGCCAACTGCTTCAAAATCCCGGAGCTGAAATCGCGGATTTTATTCACGCTGGGAATTTTGGCGATCGTCCGGCTGATTGCTTACATTCCGATTCCGGGAATTGACCATACTCGGCTCGCGGAATTTTTCAACAGCCAGTCGCAAAACGGCGGTGGCGCGATGGGTTTGGTCAATATGTTCAACGGCGGCGCGACGGCCAATTGCGCGATCGGGGCCATCGGCATCATGCCTTACATCAGCGCGACCATCATCATTCAGTTGCTCACGGCCGTCTGGCCGAAATTGAGCAAGCTCTCGCGCGAAGAAGGCGGTCGCACAAAAATTGTTCAATACGGTCGCTATTTGACAGTGCTATTGTGTTTGGGCTGGGGCATGGCGACGGCCATCAGTTATGAAAATCCTGACAAAGCCTTTGGCCAGGGCATCGGACGGCTGGTGCTTTTCAGCGCGGATCATATTTGGTGGTATCGCATTCAAACGACTTTGATCATCACGACCGGCACGATGTTGTTGATGTGGCTCGGCGAACAAATCACCGAGCGCGGCATCGGCAACGGCGTTTCGCTGGTCATCACCATCGGCATCGTGGCGCGCTTGCCCATGGTTTATACCGGATTGAAAGACATGTTTTTTCCCGGCAACGGCATTGAGACGCATTACAATATCGGTCACATGATCGCGCTGATCTTATTGCTGCTGGGCGTGGTCGCCGGCGTCATCGCCGTCACGCAGGCGCAGCGAAAAATTCCGGTGCAATACGCGCAGCGCGCCGTGGGACGCAAAATGTATGCGGGCGGAACCTCGTTCATGCCGTTGAAAGTAAATTACGCGGGCGTCATGCCGATTATTTTTGCGCAATCCATTTTAATGTTTCCGCAAACGATTTTCAAAGCGCTGGGCGATCATTGGAACATTCCGTTTTTCATAGACTTGGCCATCATGCTGACTCCGGGCTCGCCTTTGTATTTGATCATTTATGCCCTGATGATTTTGTTCTTTTCCTATTTTTGGGTGGCGACGCAATTTAATGAATTGCAAATCGCGGACGACTTGAAAAAAAATGGCGGCTACATTCCCGGCGTTCGGCCAGGGCAGGGGACGAGCGATTATCTGCATCGAGCCATGAGCCGCATCACGCTGGCGGGCGCGATTTTCCTGACCATCATCGCGACCATTCCCATCATTCTTTCGCGGCAGATGGGCATTCCCGGAAACGTGTCGCAATTTTTTGGCGGCACGAGCATTTTGATCACCGTCGGCGTTTTGCTGGACACCATGCGCCAGATTGAATCGCATTTGATGATGCGCCATTACGACGGCTTTTTGAAAAAAGGAAAAGTTCGCGGGCGGTTTTGATTTGTGGGCGGAATAAAATTCAAGAGCGAGGACGATTTGAAACTGATGCGTCCGGCGTGCGCGGTGGCGGCGGAAATTTTGGACGAAATCGGCGCGTTCATCAAACCCGGCATCACGACGCGGCAGGTGGACGACTTTGCAGCGGCGCAAATAAAACTGCGCGGCGGAAAAAGCGCGTTTTTGGGTTATCGCAAATATCCGTGCCACACCTGCATTTCGGTGAACGACGAAGTGGTTCACGGTCTGGCCGGCGAACGCGAATTGCATTTCGGCGACATTGTGAGCGTGGACGTGGGCGTGAGTTGCAAAGGTTTTATCGGCGACAATGCGCGGACGTTTGCCGTGGGCGGTTGCGGAGTTTTGGCGCAACGGCTTTTGGACGTGACGGAGCAGGCGCTTTATTTGGGGATCGCCGCCGCAGTTCCGGGAAATCGCGTGACGGATATTTCACGCGCGATTCAGGATTATGTCGAGGGAAACGGTTTCAGCGTCGTGCGCGAATTTGTCGGTCACGGCGTCGGGCGCATCATGCACGAGGAACCCCAGGTGCCGAATTTTGTGGATCGCAAGATGAACGATAAATTGCGCGCGGGCATGACACTGGCGATTGAGCCGATGGTCAATGCCGGCCAGCCTCAAGTAAAAATCTTGAAAGATGGCTGGACAGTGGTCACGCAAGATGGTTCATTATCCGCTCATTTTGAGCACACGGTTTTGATCACCGGCGGCGAACCGGAAATTTTAACATGCGCGACGATGCCTTCAAAATTGAAAGTCGCGTGATGGAAGTTTTGGCGAACGGGACATATCGCGCGGAATTAAAAAACGGACACCGGCTGACGGCGTTCGTGGCGGGAAAAGCGAAGGAAAATTTTGCCGGGCTGAAAACCGGCGACCAAGTGAAATTGCAATTGACGCCTTACGATTTGAGCGTCGGGCGGATTTTGCCGGAAACAAAATAATTTTTAGAAAATGAAAGTCAGAGCATCGGTTAAAAAACTGTGTGAGCATTGCAAGGTGATCCGCCGTCGCGGCGTCATCCGCGTGATTTGCTCGAACAAACGTCACAAGCAACGGCAGGGTTAAAATTTATGGCACGCATCATTGGAGTAGAAGTTCCGCCGAACAAGCGCATTGATATTGCGCTGCGTTACATTTACGGCATCGGCCCGGTCAACGCGCTGGAAATTCTCGAGCGCGCGAACATTGACCGTTCGATTCGCGCGAAAGATTTGACCGAGCAGCAGCTTTCGCAAATCGTCCATGCGATTCAAGAAGGCAAATACGTCATCGAAGGCGATTTGCGCCGAGAACTCGGCATGAATTTGAAACGCTTGCAAGGCATCAAATGTTATCGAGGCGTTCGCCACATGCGCAGTTTGCCGGTGCGCGGCCAGCGCACTCAAACCAACGCGCGCACGCGCAAAGGTCCGCGCAAAACGGTCGGCGTGCAGCGCAATCCAAACGCCAAGACCGGCATCCACTAAAAATTTGATTCGTTATTATGGCCGAAGAAATAAAAAAGAAAGCTGCTCCGAAAAAAGAGGCGAAGCCCGAAGCCGCCGCAAAATCTGCGGACGAAAAATCCGCTAAAAAAAATCCGGCGACGGAAGCCGTCGGCGAAGGCGCAAAGCCTGCGGAAACTCCAGTGATCGCCGCGCCAACGGCGGCCGAACTTTTGGGCGAAGACGCCAATGCCAAAAAAGTCATCAAGGCGAAGCACGCAAAAAATGTTGTCGTCGGCGTCGCGAACATTCTTGCCACTTTCAACAACACGCAGGTCACCATCACCGACATGCAGGGAAATCTCATCGGTTGGTCGAGCGCCGGTCGCGTTGGTTTCAAAGGCTCGCGCAAAAGCACGGCTTATGCTGCGCAACAAGTCGCGCAGGATGCGGCGCGTCAGGCAATGGCGCACGGAATGAAGGAAGTCGAAATCCGCGTCAAAGGTCCTGGCTCGGGTCGTGAATCCGCGATCCGCGCCATTCAAGCGATTGGTCTTGAAATCAGTTCCATCAAAGACGTGACGCCGATTCCGCACAATGGCTGCCGCCCGCGTAAAAAACGCCGGGTGTAAAAATCGTAAATCTCAAATCGTAAATCATAAATTTCTATGGCTCGTTATACAGGTCCTCGCGTTCGCATCAGCCGCCGATTCGGAATTCCGATTTTCGGCCCGTCAAAATATCTTGAACGCCGCAATTACGGTCCGGGCGTTCACGGCCCGAAATCGCGCCGCAAGCACACCGATTACGGCCTCGGCCTGATCGAAAAGCAAAAGCTGCGTTATTATTATGGTTTGATGGAAAAACAATTTCGCGGCGTCTATGAAAAAGCGAAAAACAAGCGCGGCGTCACCGGCGAAACCATGTTGCAGATTTTGGAAACGCGTCTCGACAATGTGGTTTATCACCTCGGTCTGGCGAACACCCGCGCCGCCGCGCGACAGATGGTTTCGCACGGCCACATCACGGTCAATGGCCGCAAAGTCAGCATTCCATCCTTCGCGTTGAAAATAAATAACTCGATTGAA
Organism: Verrucomicrobiia bacterium; assembly: GCA_036509895.1. Lineage (GTDB taxonomy): Bacteria > Verrucomicrobiota > Verrucomicrobiia > Limisphaerales > UBA11358 > UBA11358. The sequence goes on along the minus strand of DATCEV010000029.1, from coordinate 2,966 downwards.
GTCAAAAACCATAATGTGTCGCGGCAGCTTGCGACGAAAAATTTAGAAGTCGCCGTGAGCCGCGTGGTGCCCGATTGGCTTTCATTTAACAAAGAAGAATTTAAGGGCGTCGTCATGCGGATTCCGACCCGCGACGAAATCCAGCCGATTGCCAATGAGCAGGCGGTGGTAGAATTTTATTCCCGATAAACAGAAAACAAAAAAAACAATTACACGGACTTTTTCGGCACGGGAATAAATTAGCCGGAAAGTCAGATTAAAATTGTTGAAAGGAAAATATGCCAGTTAGATTAGGACGTTTCGAAATGCCCAAGCGGTTGCAGAAGGAAGAAGCCACGACCACGCCCACTTACGCAAAATTTGTCGCCGACCCGTTTGAAACCGGTTACGGCCACACCATCGGCAACTCGCTCCGGCGCGTGCTGCTTTCGTCGCTCGAAGGCGCGGCCATCACGTCGCTCAAAGTGGACGGCGCGATGCACGAGTTCGCCACGATTGACGGCATCGTCGAAGATGTGACGGACATCGTTTTGAATTTGAAAAAAGTCAAGTTCAAGGCGCACACGCGCGATGAGCAAACACTTTTGCTTTCGGTCAACAAGGAAGGCGCCGTGACCGCCGCCGACATCCAGACCAATCAAAACATCGAATTGGTCAATCCCGACCAGCACATTTGCACGCTCGATAAAAAGAAAAAATTTGAAATGGAATTGACGGTGAAAGTTGGCCGTGGATTTTGTCCGAGCGATGAAAACAAAAAGCCCGGCCAGGCCATTGGCGTCGTCGCCATTGATTCGATTTTCTCGCCCGTGACGCGCGTGCGTTACGCGGTGGAAGCCGCCCGCGTCGGCAACCGCACGGATTATGACCGTCTGATTTTGGAAGTTTGGACGGATGGACGGCTGACGCCTGACGACGCGTTGACGCAATCCTCCGCGATTTTGGCGCATCACCTCGACGTGTTTGTCGGTTACGACAAGAACGCCATTGAATTTGAAGAAGCCGCCGACAAGCAGGACGAGGAAAAATCGAAGATCAAAAAACTTCTCGCCATGAGCGTCAACGAAATCGAATTGAGCGTCCGCGCGGCGAACTGTTTGAACAACGCGAACATCACGACCGTCGGCCAGCTGGCAATGAAGAGCGAGCAGGAAATGCTCAAGTATCGCAACTTCGGCAAAAAGTCGTTGAACGAAATCAAAGACAAGCTGACGCAATTGGGCTTGGCGCTCGGCATGAATTTCGAGCCGGGCTTGATCGAAACGCCCGCGAAGGAAACTCTCGAAAATAATTAAGCAGTATGCGACATCTCAAACGCACCGCCAAACTGGGCCGCACCTCCGAACATCGCAACGCGATGCTGGCGAACCTTGTTTGCAGCCTGATTAAACATCGGCGCGTGACGACGACTTTGGCGAAAGCAAAAGCCGCGCGTTCCGTCGCCGAAAAATTGGTCACGCTCGGCAAAAAAGGAACCCTTCATTCGCGCCGGCTCGCCGTAGCGCGTTTGCATCAGGAAGACGCGGCGAAAATTCTTTTCAAGGAAATCGCCCCCGCTTTCAAGGAACGCAATGGCGGCTACACGCGCATCGTCAAAATGAACCAGCGCAATGGCGACGCCGCCCAGCGCGCAATTTTGGAATGGGTTGACTCAATCATTACGGCTCCAGAAATCCCTGAAACCGCTTCAACTGCCGAAGCGAAAACGCCTGAAATCAAAACTTGATTTTACAAGCTGAAATTACGAAGTCCGTTCCAAAGGGAACGGACTTTTTTATTTCGAGCAAGTGATTTAATATAATCGGGGCGATTCGCGGCGCACCATGGCCGGATCCACACTCCAACGTGCCGCCAGCAAAGGAAGCTTTTCCACGTTCGTGATCGCGTGATCGTTCGCGGTCGCGAAATCCAGTTCCAATTCGTCGCCGTAGTTGAAGCATTTCATGCCCAGCCCGGCTTCGGCCATCGTTTTGGCGCCCTGGTTCCAAATCGTTTCGCCCGCCCAGGCATACGCGCGCGTCACGCAACCGTCATCCATGCGCGCCCACGCATGATGCGCCGAAAATTTATCCATGTAAAAAAATTGCACATGGCCCAGCTGCCGGCTGGTGGAAACCAGAAACTTGAAGCACACGTCAACATCGTCGCCGGGATTTGGCAAATCCTGGCCGGTGACCAGGACCCAGCCGTTCACACGCGAATTGACCGAAAATTTTCCGCGCCCCAACAACGCCAGCCGCACCGTTTCCGGTTCCACCGTGCGGATCGCCAGCCAGATATTCGGGCGCAATTTGGAATGCAATCGCAATGATTTGGGAAATGCCCGAAACGATCGGTTGAATTTTTTTGCCCGCCGATGCAAAACCATCATGCCGACAAAAATCGCGCACGCGACACCGAGCGCGAGAAAGTGCGCCGTCAATAGCATCAAGGTTTCTGCGTCCGCCGAGTTCACGCTTTGAATTTACGCCTGCGCTGCGCAGGTTCAAATAAAAAATTCAGCAATTCGCCGCCAGCCAGTCGAGATATTTTGGGTTGCCCGCGTTCAAGAGCAAAACCAAAAACTCCGGCGTATCATAGGGATGTTTGGCGATAATCAATTTTTCCAGCGCGGGCAGCTTTGATTTGGTTGTTTTCAAAATCATCAGAACTTCCGCGCCCGATTCAATTTTTCCTTGCCACCAATAATGCGATTCAATTTTTGTAATGAGATTCGCGCAGGCAATCAGGCGGGCCTGCAACGCGGCTTTGCTCAAGGCGCGCGCCGCTTTCAAATCCGGCGTGGTAATCAAAACGACGGCAAATTTTATGGCGGGTTTTATTTGTATAGCAAATCACAATAACATTGGCGCACATTGCGCAATTGGCGACGGCAACAGGGTGACAACACCCAAAAAATAAGTAGCCTGAAAGGCTATTCCATCGTAGCCGAGGGCAACGCCCTCGGTATCGTCAATGGATTTTCG
>DATCEV010000028.1:0-131854 GCA_036509895.1 Verrucomicrobiia bacterium | reverse complement strand
CATCGTGGTCGCAATTTCAAAAGAAGAACTGCTCATCCGCAGTCTGGTGGAAAACATCGCACGGCGCTACCCGCAGCCGATGGATTTGATTCGTGAAATCGAACGGCTGAAGGCACTGGGATACAATCCCCACCAAATCGGCCAGAAGTTGGATGTCAGTGACAACTTGATCCGGGGACTGATGACTCTCAAGAATGCGGGTGAAGAGCGGTTGCTTGATCTCGCTTTGATCGGGAAAATTCCAATATGGGTCGCGGTGGACATCGCCAAAACGGACACCCTCGAAACCCAACGCGAACTGCTCAAAGCCTACGAAAACAAGGAACTGGATTATTTGTCTCTCAAATATGTGAAGGGACTGATTGTGCAGCGTCGGCTGATTGGCAAACAGCGCACGGGCAATGGGCTGGGAGCAAAACCAAAAACCAGTGTCGAGAGCATGGTCAACGCGTATCGGAAGGAGAGCCAACGCCAGAAGCTGATGATAAAAAAGGCGCGGGTGTGCGATGCCAGACTGTCCTTTATCGTGACGGCCTTCAACAAGCTGCTGGCCGATGAAAATTTCTTCACGCTGTTAAGGGCGGAGTCATTGGCCACGATTCCAAAATATTTGTCGGTGAAACTTTCGCCCGAACAAAAGGAAGCGGCATGAATGAAATGAAAATCGGGTTTGAGATGCGAAAAATCCGGTTGGCACTGGTAGATATTTCGCCGATGCGTCAAATCAAAGACCTGCACAAAGGCATCATGCGCTACAAAAAGATTCTGGCATCCATCAAGGAGGTCGGTCTGGTTGAACCGCTGGTGGTGTATCCGCAAAAAGACGCGCCGGGAAAATATCTGCTAAAGAACGGGCATCTGCGCTATGTTGCGCTGAAAGAATTGGGGGAAACGTCCGCCGACTGCATCATTGCCACCGACGACGAATGCTACACCTACAATGCGCGTGTCAGCCGACTGCCGCCCATTCAGGAACATAAAATGATCGTCAAGGCGGTGAAAGATGGGGTCAGCCCGGAGCGTCTGGCGGCGGCATTGAACATGCCAGTCCACGTCGTGAAAGCGTCCATAAATTTGCTGAACGGCATTCATGAGCAAGCGGTCGAGTTATTGAAGGACAAGAACATTTCGCCCCCGGCCATCCGGCTATTAAAGCGGGTCAACGGGATGCGGCAGATTGAAATCGCGGACTTGATGGTGACGCACAATAATTTTTTCACCGGCTACGCGGAGGCGTTGGTTTTGGGAACGGTTCCAGATCAACTGGCCAACCCCGGTGAGCCGAAGAAAAAGAAGGGCATGTCGGCGGAAGACATCGCGCGCATGGAAAATGAAATGGAGTCACTGGAACGAGACCTGAAAACGGTCACGGATAATTACACGGAAAATATGTTCACGCTCCAGACCGCTCAAACCTACATCAAAAACCTGTTGAAGAACGCCAAGGTCATCCGGTATTTGAACGCCAATCACACTGAAATTTATACAGAGTTCGAGAATATTGCCGCTGCTGAATCTGTGTAAAAATGCAAAAATACCGGAATTGGACATAAAGACCCGCTATTTCATTTCCAAAAGTGTCAGCACACCAAATCCTCCAAGACGAACTGAAAACTCATGTAGAAAGAAATCGTTCCGACTGCCTTGGGAAACACCAACAAACCAAGCGGAGGCGAGTGTCATATTCGTATGCGGATTATTGAATTTATTTTTTGGATCGCGATGTGCCATGCCAGTCGCTGAATCATGTGGTATTTGATTCTTGGAAACACGAATGTGAGTCAATCCAAACTTCTCCATTTCAGGTGAGACATCAAACCACGGTTTAGCACCATCACGGAACATTACAATTGCACAAGATTTCTCACAGCCAGCGACATAGCGCAAAGCAGCGCATTGAGCGGAAACATTAAATGTGCTGGCAAGATTTCGAATACCGTCAATGCCATTTTGAGATTCAATAAGCGCTGCTCGAAATTCTTTTTTGGGCATCAGGAGATGAGACGCAAAGTGGTTGGCCTCATGTTCGGCTGGATTCTCCGATGGGCGATCCGGGAACGAAGGGTGGGGAGGCTTACCGGCAGCTAATGCATTTCGGTGTTCATCAATGAAATAATGACCTAGTTCATGTGCAAGCGTAAAACGGACACGCGGAAAATTTGCCTGCATATCCTTAGCAATGTTACAAAAAATATGAAAGCGGCCAAATTTGTGTTCGATAATACCATCGAAAGCATCTTCAAAATCAGCGTAGGTCAGACCAACACTGGCAGCTTCGGCAATCCCATCCAAAAAGGCTTGGCGCTCGCCAGAAAATGTAACCCAGACATCTTCGGCGAGATCAGCAATAAATTCACGTCGCGCCAGTGGCAATTCAATGCGAGCCATTGGACGAATGTGGATGTTGCTTTTCGTGTTCAGCGCGAGCGGTGTCCATCTTACGCCGGATTTTATCACGAATCTTGTTTCCATTACGAGCAGCCATGGCGAAATTTTCTTCCATAACAGGCGAAGAAACATGATTTGCCTGAAACTGAATAATATTCTCCGCCTCGTGCTCATGAAGGAGTTTTCGGAATTTGTTTGTATCCGGAGTAGGCACACCAGAGAGGTCTAGGCTGATTTCTAGGTTGGCCATATCCTCATCAGTCTGCGGGAACAGATGCCCTTCATCCCGGAGCGCGGCATGGAGGGCTGCTTCAACCTCGGCGGTTGTCAACTCGCGATTTGGTTGTTTTTTCATGTCGTGACTTGGTTTTGTGTTTCATTTTCGAGGATAAAATTTTTCATGCGTTCAAGGAGCCGAAGCCGACGAACACGGAGGCTATTTTCGGTTAGCCCAAACTCACCGCAGAGAGCTTTGCGAACATGATCTGGCAACACAGTTTTATTGACAGATGGACTCCAATATTCAGCGGTCACTTTCAAAATCGCTTGGTCTACCAGCTCCTGCTTTTCAATGAACTTCCAGACTAATGTTTTTCTTTCAGGAGAAACGTTCGAGGTGTTCAACTCCTCGTTTGGATTTGGCAGATCGAATAGAAGACCATCTTCGTCTTCGTCACTTCTTGAAATTGGCTCTCTTATTTCGGCGCTACGCGAATCAAGGAAGGTGTTGTAAAGAATCAGAAAAAGCCAGCTTTTTACTTTGCGCCGCTTTGTTTCCACATTAGCATCGACCGGGCAAATAAAAGTATCAGCTTTGTCATATGCTTTACGGAAAGCAATATTTACAAAATCTTCAGCTGAACTTCCAAAGGTTTCGGCTCGATTGTTTAGGCACCAACCCAACATGAATCTTGCATGACGACGATGTAATTCTTCACACGCCCGGCGAGCCAAGGCAGCGTCTTCATCCTTCAATGCCATGTAGGTAACAAGGCCGTCGTCCGATTCCAGTTCAAGAATCGGATCGCAATTTGCCAGTAAAACTGGCAATGCAGGAGACGGATTGTCTGCGTCTACACTTGTGTCCATCATAATATGAACGTTCCCACATTACAGTATGCGCGTTGCACCTGTATGTAATGTGCAATCGTTTATCTTTTGAAGGGGCAGAACCTCTTCAAAACTAACAATTAAGAGTAATATTTTATGAGCGCAAATAACAAGCCAAACGAACCCGAAAAAATCGAGGAAATCATCCTGGTTGAAGAAATCGACATTGAAATTTTTGCCAGAGAGGACAAGAAACCACCGAAAGCAAAGCGGTATCGCATCCGTGTTGACGACAAATACTATGTCGTCCACCAGCATAGCATTATGGGTCGTGAAATTTTGGTGCTGGCTGGAAAAATCCCGCCGGAAAAATTCATTTTGACCGAAAAAATCCGGAAAGGCGGAGTGCGAACCATCACGCTCGAAGAAATAGTTGAACTGGCTCGACATGGTTTGGAGCGGTTTAACACGTTGCCACGAGAAGTTCAGGAGGGCTAATCTCATGCGGAGAGAGATTATATTATCGGAAGACGATGTGGAATGCCTCGACGCCATGGGCCTTGAGTGGGAAACAATGCGAAATGGCAGTGCGTGGCTATTGTTGCATCAGTTCGAATTTCCTGAAGGCTATAACCATCGAAGTGGTTCTGTGGCAATCCAGATTCCAAATAATTATCCAATGGCACCGCTAGATATGGCTTACTTCTATCCACCTCTGGCCAGACTGGACGCGAAGCCGCTTCGCCAGACTCAAGTGTTTCAACAAATTGAAGGCAAGCAGTGGCAGCGTTGGTCGCGGCATTATTCTTGGATTATAGGACAACACAATATATCCACGCATATTGTTCTCATTAGGAACTGGCTAAAGGCAGCATTGGAAGGCAACTGAATGGCGCACTCCATTACAGTTCTGCGAATGACTGCCGAGCAGCATACATTCCTGCGACGCCTTTTGTTCCGAGACGACGGGTGCGAATCTGTTGCCCTAGCACTTTGCGGAACAAGGTTCGGTGCCGTTCGTCATATTTACAGCATCCATGAGATTCTTGAAATTCCGCCCGAAGCCTGTTCGTTGCGGTCGCCAACGGCTGTTCGTTGGCCAGTAGAATTGGGAATGGATTTATTCGCCAAGGCAGTGAAACGAAAGATGGCTATCTTAAAGATTCATAGTCATCCGACTGGGTTTGACCAGTTCTCTAAATTTGATGACGAGTCAGATGCTACACTCCTTGGCAGTCTCAGTCATTGGGGCGATCATCCGATGCGACACATAAGCGCTTATATGTTGCCCGATGGAATTGTGCGAGCGCGGTTGGTGGACAATAACAAAGAAATGCCCCTCGTGAATCGTATCTCCGTAGCTGGTGATGAGATTCGTATATTTGCCTCCAAAGCTGACGATGAAATTTTTGACGATGCAGACCTCCGAACAAGACAAGCGTTTGGGGATGGCACTACGACGCTGCTAAAATCTATGCGCATCGGTGTTGCTGGTTGTTCAGGCACTGGAAGCTGGGTTGTAGAAATGCTTGCACGTCTGGGAGTTGGCGAACTTGTGTTGGTTGATCCTGACTGTATTGAGCGAAAAAACCTAAATCGCATTGTAAACTCGACCGGGGATTCAGCGCGGTTAAACGAGTCGAAAGTTGATGTGCTCGCACGAGCTATCGCCGCGATGGGCTTGGGAACAAAGGTGGAAATCTTTCGAGAAGACCTCTCAAAATCTGCCGTGATTGAGGCATTCGCCGAGTGCGATGTGCTCTTTGGCTGCTTGGACTCTGCTGATGGACGTGACTTACTGAACCGGATTGCGACCTTTTACTCAATTCCATACATCGATGTGGGCGTGCGATTGGACGCGGATGGTAAAGGGGGGGTCACGCAAATTTGTTGTGCTATTCATTTCATTATTCCGGGCGGTTCGAGCTTGTTGAGCCGTGGAGTAATCAACTCGGATCAAATCGCTGCGCAATCTCTCCGCCGACAAAACCCTGAAGAATATCAAGCGCGCTTGAAAGAAGGTTACATTCAGGGTGTTGCAGTGGACAGTCCGGCAGTTATCAGCATCAACGGCTTTGCGGCCAGCCACGCCGTGAACGAATTGCTTGCGCGCTTGCACCCTTTTCGAGCAGATGACAATTCCGAATATCGTTATCAAGTGCTCTCATTGCGTGATGGAGCCTGGTTAAAACTGGCTGATGATTCAATCTGCCGGATATTACACAAGCGAGTTGGACGTGGCGACTCTTCGCCGAGAATTGACAACCCTTTTAGCCAATGAGTCAGAAATTTAGAAAATGGCTTGCTCAACTGCTTTGGAATGTGCGGCAGAAACCAGCGCAATTCAAAGGTCTGCGCGTTTTATCTGTTCCACAACGATTTGAGTCGAATGTCGTTTATGTTGTCGGAGATGATGACTGCGACTGGGCCGCTGTTCTTTTATGTCCGTGCGGATGCCGTGATGCGATTCATCTGAGTCTTGTTACGGACTCAACACCAAGTTGGCGTGTGCGAATTTACCGGAATAAACAGGTCACTTTGATTCCGTCTGTATGGCGAACGGTTGGCTGTAAAAGCCATTTTATAGTGCATCGAGGCCATGTGTTTTGGTGTTCTGATGACACAGATGATTGGTTAAGAGAAATCTAAATTTTTTGCGATCTCTATATTTTCACATGCGTGTGAATTAAAAATATGTTTGATCGCTATTTAAGCGGCTTTATCCGTGTTCAAAATTGTCTCAAAAATTGCTTTGGAAAGGATTGGATAGGCTGCGTTTTGAAATTCCTGGTCGTCCATGTAGCGCGTGACAATTTTATCGTTGTCGGTCATGCGTTGAACCATTAGTTCCTCGACCAACTTTCGGATGCCCAACTGGAATTTGTCCAGCGGGTTTGCGTGCGCCGTCTGGACAACCTGTGGATTTTTCGCAGCCTTCTCTTTGATTTGCTCGAAGAAAAAACGGTCTTCGTCCGTGAAATCCGTGCCGAACCGTTCGTTGAGCACGCCGATGATTTCCGACAAGGGGATTTTTTCGTCCTTCGCCTTGCCAGTCGCAACATCCGTGGGACTTTTCACGCCTGTCGCGTCGCCCTCTTTCAATTCAATTGCGCCGGAGGAAATGCGCTCAAGCCGGTAATACTGCAATCCAACTCCATCGCCCAGCTTGAGCACGGTATTGTCACGATCCAATGGCAAATGCGGGACTAAAAATTTGCCGTAGCTGTAAAGCATCTCCAAATCAGGATCGGCATAGGGAATAATTTGGCTCAAGAACGCGTAGATTTGCACATAGCCGCTTAATTTCTCGCGGAATTCGCTGCGCCGAGCCTCGTCCGTGATGCCCTTAAAACGATCAACGGCCGGTTGCAAATGCTTTTGCATATTCGCATGGTCGGCGACGTTCTGTTTTTCTGGCGACCGATAAAAAATGCGGGCGAACGCCTCGACTTCGCTCCAATGATAAATTTGAAATTGATCCAACTCGTGTTTCAGGGCTTCAAGTTTTGAAGGATCGGACGATTCCTGCAAACTGGTCGCGTCGTAATACGGTTTGAATGCGCGGTAAATGTCCTCCGGCGGATTTACGAAATCGAGAATGAACGGCTCATCCTTGCCGGGAATTTTCCGGTTCAACCTGGATAATGTCTGCACCGCCTGAACGCCGTCCACCCGCTTGTCCACATACATAGTATGCAACAGCGGCTGGTCGAAGCCCGTTTGATATTTATTCGCCACGAGCAGCACTTGATAATCCGATGAATTAAATCGTGCCGGAAGCTGGCTCTCGCTTATCGGTTTGCCAGTTACGCTGTCCGGGTTCATGCCCGGTTCGGTGTATTCAACGCCGGTATCGGGGTCTTTGACTGTGCCACTAAAGGCGACCAGCACGCCAATGTCTGCATAGCTGTTCTCTTTGATGTAACGCTCGAAGGCCAGTTTGTAGCGCACCGCGTGCAATCGTGATGATGTAACGACCATTGCTTTGGCACGGCCACCGATTTGATGACGCACATGCTGCCGGAAGTGCTCAACCATCACTTCGGTTTTCTGCTCAATGTTATGCGGGTGCAGGCTCATGAATTTTGCCAGCACCCTTGCGGTTTTCTTTTTCGGCACATTCGGGTCGTCCTCAACCGCCTTCACCAAACGGTAATACGTCGCGTAGGAGGTGTAATTTCGCAAAATATCGAGGATGAAGCCCTCCTCAATCGCCTGTCTCATACTGTAAGTATGAAAAGCTTCCGGTTTGCCACTGGCTCCGATGCGGCCAAAAAGTTCAAGGGTCTTGCCTTTGGGTGTGGCTGTGAATGCAAAAAAACTCAAATTCGGCTGCCGTCCGCGTGACTGCATGATTTGATTCAGGCGATCTTCCCAATCATTTTCTTCCTCGCTGCTTTGAGTTTTTTCGGCTGCTCCTAAAATAGCCTTCAACTCACGCGACGTTTCGCCGGTTTGACTGGAATGAGCTTCGTCAACGATGATTGCATATTTCCGCGCAGCAATGGCCGCCTGCCATTTTTTGGCCTGCAATTTTTCTTCGTCAGTCGCCGCATCCTGATTTTCCGCACCGGCGGTGTGAAGCAATCCGCGCAGGACGAAGGGAAATTTTTGCAAAGTCGTGATGACAATTTTCGTGCCGTCAATAAGTGCGGCGGCCAGTTGCTTTGCATCCTGGTCAATCGCCTTGACCACGCCCTGCGCGTGTTCAATCTGATAAATGGCGTCCTGCAATTGCTGGTCAAGCACACGTCGGTCGGTGATGACAATGACACAATCGAAAGTTTTTTGGTCTTTACTGTCATGCAAACTGGCGAGCCGGTGCGACAGCCATGAAATGCTGTTTGTCTTGCCGCTTCCGGCGGAATGTTGAATCAGATAATTTTTACCTGCACCTTCGCTGCGCGTGGCATCAATGATTTTCCGCACCGCATCAAGCTGGTGATAACGTGGGAAAATGACCGCCTCTTTCGCAACCCGCTGTTTGCCGCCCTTGCCATCATCAATTTTTTCTTCCTTCCGTTCGATGAACATGAAATGGCCGAGGATGTCGAGGAAACTATCGAACTGGAGCACTTCTTCCCAAAAATAACCCGTGCGATAGCCGGACGGATGCTGCGGGTTGCCCGCACCGCATTTTATTTCGCCCGGATGACTTCCGCGATTAAACGGCAGAAAAAAAGTTTTCTCCCGTGCCAGCCGCGTGGCCATGTGAATCTCGTCCGGGTCGGCGGCAAAATGAACCAGCGCGCGATTTTTGAACTGAAATAACGGCGCGCGCGGATCGCGGTCTTCCCGATACTGTTTTACGGCGTGACGCCAGCTCTGGCCGGTGCCGGGATTTTTCAATTCACAGGTGGACACCGGCAGGCCGTTCACGGCAAAAACCAAGTCCATCGTGCTGTTGTCGTTTGGATGACACGGAACCTGCCGTGTCACCGTCAGAAAATTTTTTCCATACAAGGCCAGCACGTCGTAATTGAGGCCGTGCGCCGGTTTGAAATGGGCCAGCCGGAAAATTTTGCCGTAAAACTTGAAACCATTACGCAACACATGAAGTGTGCCTTTGAGTTCTAATTCCTTGACCAACGTGGTAATGAGCAACGGCTCCAAACCGACGCCGTGCAATTTTATCATTTCATCCCAAAGTTTCGGCTGCGTATCTTTGAGAAATGCAAAAATGCGGGCGGGAAACAGCGCGCGTTCCTTGTCCCATTCCGCCAGCGCGCCGGGATGCCAGCCGCCTTTGGTCAGGAGGATTTGTTCAACGTAAGTCTCAAACGCTTTTTCAGTGGTTTGGCTCATGAGGTGGCTCTAGGATAAACCGGGCGCGTTCAAGGCGAAGCATCTCGAAAGGAGTTACGCATTTGATGTTAAGGCCAATGCAAACATTGGGGATTTTGATCTTCCTTGCCAACGGTTGGGCTTTTTCATGTGTCACGACCGTATGTCCATGTGCAAGTGCGTGGGCCACGAGGTAATAGTCAGCCACTTGTAGAAACGTATTCACGGCGGTGGATTCATAGTTCTGTGCGGTGACCCAACTGCTGACCGCGCCGAGCGCTGGCAACATCGTAGTATCAGGTTTCAAGAAGAAGGCTGCTCCGCGATCCGCAGCCCAGACTGATAGCGCATCGTCACCGGCAGCGATTTCATCGCCTACCTTTTCGATGCTGAAGACCCGCCCGGTGGCATTGGACGCGATGAGCCAGTCCCAGAACGCGGGACAAAAATTGAGGCCATAATGGAGATTCTTGGCCTGAATGAAAACATCCGCATCCAAGAGATAAGCCATTAGACACCCACCCCCAGACTGCGCCCAAGTTCATGAAAGGTCGCAACTTTCGAGAAGCCAAGCATTCGAAAAGCATCACGATAAAGCGTTTGCCCTTCCAACGTGCTTGCGACGAGTGCGGCGGCGAAGCGTTTGCTGACTCGCGCGGCCTGGGTTAGATAAAAATTGCCGCCGCTTCCTTTTGGAATCGCTCGCAGGCGTTCAAGTTCCTCCTCATAAGCCTTCCAAAATTCTTCGCGCGTGAGTTTGCCTGCGTCATGAATGCGACACAAAATGACGAGCGTGCTCACCTTGAAATAACGCGCCAAGCGTCCGGCCTCATCCTTCGGTCCAACGGCACTGTTATATTGTGCGCGCAGAGTGGCGAGCGGAACAAGAAGTTCGGCTGCAACCCGATTGCACCAGCGCTCGACGGCCTGTTCCGGCACCAAGGCGGGTTGGGCATCAGATACGGCGGATTCCCCGATCCAAATGTGAGCCAATTCATGAGCCAATGTGAACATCTGCGCGGCCTTGGTATCAGCACCATTGATGAACACCAGCGGGGCAAGATCGTCCGCTATCGCAAAGCCGCGAAACTCCTTGGGATCCAAGTGCCGATGGTTGTTGTTATGAACCACTCCGTTGCACATGACCAGAATTCCCAGGCTTTCCGCCTGCTCGATGAAATGCCGCAAAGCATCTGTCCATGTCGGCATCCGGCGGCGTTCATTCACGTCAAAACCAAGCGCGGCTCGAATACTTGCCGCCGTCGAAACGATGTCATCTCGGACGCTGACGGAACCAACAAAAGGCAATCGTTTCTCACCTGCGGAGCGCGCATAATCCCGATACCACTCCTGTCGTTGCTGGCAAATGTAGATGGTGTCCAGTAGGTCGGGAGTTGGATGGCCGACGTGCCGGTTGTCAATCGTGCGGAAATCAGGGAGCGGAAACTTCTCGACCGGCGGCTCCGGGAGAAACAGATAACCGATGGGAGTGTGGGTGGTTCTGGCAAATGTTTCCGCCTGTTTTAGAGTCGGCTGTTCCTCTCCCCGTTCCCACGCGGGCAGTCGTGGAAATTTGTGTTCCAAGTCCGCGACCGCGTATCCGGCGCGTTCACACGCCCATCGCAACAATTTCGGTTTGATGGCGACGCGATCCATGCCGGAAGACTACCTGTTTTCCTCCCTTACATCAATCTTTCCCGTGACCGCCGCCGCAATCAAGGCGGTGTGATATGCCTGCAACTTCTCAAACGTCTTTTCAATGGTTTGGGCGGGCATGGCAGAAATTCATCATTTCAATTCAGCCAGCCTTTTTCTTCCAATCGCTTCCAAGCCAGTTCGAGATGTTCCGGCTTCATCAACTTTTGTTTGCGCGGATTCCACGCATGGACAATTTTTTCAACGGCTCTTAAACCACCGTCTTTACCGCCTTCGTGATGCGCCGCCCAATGCACAGTGGCGAGCAATTCCATTCCGTAGGGCGATTCAAAACCCTCGATCAACTCTGCAACGCGCTTGAGACGTTGCAAACTTTCGCGGCTTTGCTCCGCGTTGCGATTAAGAAATTCATCCGCCTCCTCCGCCGATTGCGGCAACAACTCGATTTGCGTATCCGGTTTGTTCCGACCATCGCCAAAACCGAGCGTAAAATGTCCCTCGAAGCGGTGCAGCAGATGCCGCAAATTGTCAGCGTATGGCCCGTATGTGCTTTTCTCGAACCGGAGCCGGAGTTCTTCGCCCGCTTCCTGAAGAAAATAAAGCAGTTTGTGGATTTCCAGCAACGTAAGCTGATAACCCAGCGCAAAATACTGACGCCAGATTTTCAGCACAATCGCCCGGCTTGGATTCATGTCCGGTCGTTTGGTCTTGTGGGCAATCTCCGCCGCTTCCGGCGCACCCGCAGGCGGATACACCAGCACGTTCACATTCTGAAAATTGCCGAGTGCCTTTTGAATGACCGGCAAAACATTTTCCCAATTCAAGCCGCCATTGCCACAGCCCAGCGGCGGAACGGCGATGCTGTGAATGCCGCGCTTTTGGATTTCTTCGACCAACGCCGATAATCCGGCTTGGATGTCTTCCATCCGCGCCGGTGAACGCCAGTGCCGCTTGGTGGGAAAATTGATGATGTAGCGCGGGTTCAGCATATCCTCGCGCTCATACACATACATATGCCCCGGCTTGATTTCGCCAGCCTTGCACGCCTCCTGGTAAGCCTCGAACATCGCCGGGAATTTTTTCTTGAACTGCAACGCGATGCCCTTGCCCATCACGCCTTCGGTATTCACCGTGTTGACGAGGGCTTCAACTTCGGCTTCCAGCAAATTTCCTTTGGCTAATTCAAACATACATTGCGTTCCTCATGTATCATAATACCAATTCCGCTCGATTGTCACGCTCGGTTGATGCGTTGCACCCGCCAAAGCGGCGCGCACTTGTGTGGCCATCGCCGCGTCCAGCACCCCGATGCGCTCCACCAGTGTCCACGGAAAACGCTGATGCACCAGGAATTCCGCCTGCTTGCGACGCATGATGTCAGGGTCGGCCAGCAGCCACTTGCCGCCCCAACGCCATGTTCTTACTGCATCCCAATCCACGCGAGTCAAATCGGCAAGACGCTCATAAAATTCAGTCACCTTTTCCACTCCGTGACCGTCCGTGAAACACCAGACCAATCCTGCCGCCGCAACTGATTCGGCTCGTGCAACAATATAAATAACATCTCGTTGTCCACCTTGATACGCTGGCACATGGCCTTTATGAATTGCACCCAGCATCGGTGAACGGTTCGAGAAATAAAATGGAACATAATCTGCAAGAACACCGCCAGCCGCGACTGACTGGCCAGCCAGTGTTTGCACCGGCCACCTCTTGCGCCGTTCCTTAATATTATCGTAGGCGATGGATTGTTTGCATAAGCCGTGTCGTTCCGCCTCCGCATCACATACCCGCTTCGCGTCCGCATGACTTTGGTTGCGCTCAAACATCCGAGCCATTTGCTCGACGTTTTGGTAAAGCTCCGCGCCCAAAGTTTGCGGCGAGATTACATAAACCAACGCCCGCCCGCGCGTCGGCCTGACTACCAGTTTAATGCAGCGCACATTCATATTTCAGGGGAGTTAAATTTTTCCACCATATCAGAAACGACTATGTAACCGCCATTGCCAGCGGCCAAAATCAGGTCGCGCAAACCTTCGTTCGCCGTTCCGTCAATTTTGCTTATCAAATCCAAGTGCCGGTTCAAAAGAACCGCAAGCTTGAAGGCCGCGTGCTCGCCGGATGAGGCCGATGAATTGCGCCCGACGCGCGCGAGTTTTAAGAAATATGCCGCCGCTTGGATGTTCACGATGGCACCGCCTTTCCGCCAAGCTCCGCGTGCCGCTCGTAAAAGAGAATCGCGTTTTCCACCACGGCGGTTTTAGTCCACTTCGTCCGGCGTTTGAGCCGTGACAGCGAGCCGCGCGCGGGCGCGCACAGTTCCAGATTCGTCAGTTTGCGTTTTGATTTTTGGGTCATAAATTTTTATCGTTGCGGGATGAGTGATGGATGCGCGCCGGTGAATAACTTTCTTGATTCCCTGTTTTCCGGCTGGTTTCATGCGGTTTTGCGCTCATTTCCAGCATCATATAGATTTATCTACACTTGTCAACAACTTTGTTAATAAAATGTGAATAATTATTTTTACGCTTTTGTGTAGATGAATCTTGACGATACTATTTTACCGCCTTAATGTGTTGATGCCTGCACTGATTAACCATCAACCATTGGAGGATGTATGGAAAAAAGTCCTAGAGAGATGATGAATTTTGTCATCTGGGAAGAGAATCAGGAAAGGCTGCTGGCAGCAAAGAAACTTGGATTGGATAAGGGCCCGGTAATCAATGAGATTGTCCGAATATATTTCAACGATTATCTCAAGCACAAATCCGAAGAGTTAAAGGAAACGGCGATGAAAAGAGCCGAGCAATTAGTTGAAGCAGCCGCCTAAAAATTGGTGGAGCTTCTGACAAAAGAGAATTTGGTGCATCCGGCAGGACTCGAACCTGCAACCATCTGATCCGAAGTCAGAAGCTCTATCTAATTGAGCTACGGATGCGCGCCGGCATTCTGCCAGTTTTGCGCCGGCAATAAAGTGGATTCGTGCCGGTTGACTTGGCAACACGCTTTGCTAGCGTTGCTGCGTCATGCCTAAAACCCGGTTTTTGCGCTTCATCAAAGTTCTGTTCGGCAATCGCGCCGGCTCGGAAGCGGAATTTCTCCGCGCGGAAATCGAATTCAACCGGCTCGAACGTTTCGCGCATTTTTGGGTGCTTGTCGTCAAAAGTTTTATTCGCAACCGCTGTCTCATTCGCGCCTCGGCGCTTTCCTTTTCGACGTTGCTCGCGCTCATTCCGATGCTGGCGGTCGCTATCAGCGTCACGAGCAGCCTTTTGAAAACAAAAGGCGAACAACCCATCGAGCAATTCGTCCAAAAAGTCGTCAACAATATGATTCCGCCTGCTTCTGCCGACACCAATGAGCCGCCAGAAATTTCCGGCGCGACGAATGAAAATAATTTAACGAATGCCATTGCCGCCGGCGCACAAACCAATTCGATTGCGGGAACAAATTCAGTTGTTCAGGACAAGCGGGTTTTCAACGCGCAAAAAAAAGTCGCCGAGGGCATCCATAATTTTATTCAGAACACCCGCAGCGGCACGCTCGGCGTCGTGGGAATGCTCGCGCTCGTCTTCGTCGCCATTCGGATGCTGGCGAACATCGAGCAGACCTTCAACGACATCTGGGGCGTCGCGCGCGGACGCACCTGGCTTTTTAGCACCGCGCTTTATTGGACGGTCATCACGCTCGGTCCGCTGCTGCTCATCGGCGCACTCGGCTTGACCAGCGGAACGCATTTTGACGCCGCGAAAAATTTCATCCATCGCACGCCCTTCATCGGCGGCCTGATTTTTCAACTGCTGCCGCTCGTGGTTTTGTGGCTCACGTTCGCGCTGATTTATCAACTGGTGCCGAATGCGAAAGTCCAGTTCAGCGCGGCTTTCATCGGCGGCTTGGTCGGCGGCTCGCTGTGGCATTTGAACAACGCCTTTGGATTCATTTACGCCTCGCGCGTCGTCACCAACGGAAAAATTTACGGCAAACTCGGCCTCGTGCCCGTGTTCATGGCGGGAATTTATTTTTCCTGGGTCATTTTACTTTTCGGCGCGCAAGTCGCCTACGCCTTCCAAAATCGGAAATTATTTTTGCAGGATAAAATCGTCGAAAACGTGAACCAGCGCGGACGCGAATTTGTTGCGCTGCGATTGATGACCTGCATTTGCCGGCGATTTTTTCTCGGTCAAAAACCAATTTCTTCGCAGGAATTGTCCACCGAACTTGGAATTCCCACCAAGCTGGCGCAACAAGTTTTGCGAACGCTCATCACGACCAAACTCGTCGTCGAAGCCGCCGGCGATGAATCCGGCTATTTGCCCGCGCGACCGCTCGAAGCCATCAGCGCGCACGATATTCTGACCGCGATGCGTTCGGGCGTCGGGCACGAATTGGTTTCGCGCGAAGAACCGATGCGCGCGGAAATTTACGGTGAATTTGCGCGCATCGAGGAGGCGGAACGCGCGGCGGCTGCCACCGTGACCATGCTCGCGCTGGTCAATCGCACGCCGCAAATCGAAATTTCCGCGCCGCCGGAAAAGAAAAAATAATCTTCAAGTCCACAACTGCCGGTCGAGCGAGCGATATTGGATCGCCTCGGAAATATGTTCGCTGGAAATATTTTCCGCGCCGGCCAGATCCGCAATCGTCCGCGCCACTTTCAAAATCCGGTCGTAGGCGCGCGCGCTGAAATTCAATTCTGTCATGGCCATTTTCAGCAGCTCTTTCGTCGCGTCGTCCAGCGCACAAAATTCCTTCAACTCTTTCGGCCCAAGCCGCGCGTTGCAAGTGATTTTCGGTTTGTGCGCAAAACGTTTTTGTTGCCTTTGTCGCGCGGCGATGACGCGTTCGCGGATTTGCGCCGAGGATTCGCCCGTTTTTTCACCGGAGATTTCCCGGAATTTCACCTGCGGCACTTCGACGTGCAAATCAATCCGGTCAAGCAACGGGCCGGAAATGCGGCCAAGATAATTCTGGATTTCGCGCGGCGAACTTTTGGATTCGCCCGGCATTTTTCCATCCGGCGTCGGATTCATCGCGGCGACCAACATGAATTGGCTGGGAAAAGTCATCGTGCCCGCCGCGCGCGAAATCGTCACGCGGCCTTCTTCAAGCGGCTGGCGCATGGTTTCCAAAACGCTGCGTTTGAACTCCGGCAATTCGTCGAGAAATAAAACGCCGTGATGCGCGAGTGAAATTTCGCCGGGCGTCGGGTTGATATTTCCGCCCAAAAGTCCGGCGTCGCTCGCCGTGTGATGCGGCGCGCGAAATGGCCGTTGGGTGACGAGTGCCTGGCCGGATTTTAACAGTCCGACGATGCTGTGAATTTTCGTCGTTTCGAGCGCTTCATCCAAAGTCAGCGGCGGCAAAATGGTCGCCAGCCGTTTCGCGAGCATGGATTTTCCCGTTCCCGGCGGACCGATCAAAAGAACATTGTGTCCGCCCGCCGCCGCAATTTCCAAAGCGCGCTTGACGGATTCCTGGCCTTTGACTTCGGCAAAATCGCAATCATCTTCCGGTTCATGCTCGAAAATTTTGGCGATGTCCACTTTCGCCGGCGTAATTTTTATTTCACCTTCGAGAAATTGCGCCGCCTCGCGCAAGTTTTGAACCGGAATGACTTGCAGTCCTTCAACGACCGCAGCTTCAGGAGCATTTTCCGCCGGAACAAGCATTCCGGTTTTACCATCCGCCTTCGCGCGAAGTGCCATCGGCAAAATGCCTTTGCCCGGACGAATCGCGCCGGTCAACGCCAGTTCGCCGGTGATGACAAAATGATCCAATTGATCCGTTTCAATCTGTTCGCTCGCGGCGAGCATTCCAATGGCGATGGGCAGATCAAAACTCGGCCCTTCTTTTTTCACATCGGCGGGCGCGAGGTTGATCGTCGTCTTGCCCATCGGAAATTTATAGCCGGAATTCGTGAGCGCGGTCGAGACGCGGTCGCGCGATTCTTTCACCGCCGCATCGGGCAGGCCGACGATCACGACGAGCGTGTCGCCGTAGCCGGCATTGACCTCGACCTCGATGGGATAAGCGTCAATGCCGTTCAGCGCGGCGGAACAAACGCGTGCAAGCATGAAGTTTTATGGCCGAGCGGCGGCGAAACTGCAATGGCATTTTTAATGAATCGCCGGAAAAAATCATTTCGCCGTCACCACGGCGTAATTTTTTTTGCCTTTGCGCAATAAAATGTGCTTGCCGAAAAGCAAATCGCGCGTTGAAACCGCTCGTTGAAAATTTATTTCGCGGACGTTATTGATATTCACCCCGCCGCCTTCGATGTCTTTTCGCGCCTGACCTTTTGATGGCGATAAACCGGCGTGAACTAAAAGTTCGACCAGTGAAATTCCCGCGCCATCCAGTTTTATTTTTTCAATTTCTTTCGTCGGAACTTCGTCGATGATTTCACCGAAATTTTCCTCCGAAACATCTTTGAGATTTCCGCCGAAAAAGAGAATATAGCTCGCGCGAAAAGCATCTTGAGCAGCTTGTTCTCCATGCAGCAAACGAGTGACTTCAAGTGCAAGCTGATTGTGCGCTTCTCTAGTGCCTGGCATTGCTAAATGTTTAGCTTCTAAGTCTGCAATTTTTTCTTCTGAAAGAAACGTGAAATATTTCAAATAGCGAATTACATCGCGGTCATCCGTATTAATCCAAAATTGCATGAATTTATAAACACTGGTTTTTTTCGGGTCGAGCCAGATTGCACCGGCTTCCGTCTTTCCAAATTTCGTTCCGTCGGCGTTGATGATGAGCGGCAGTGTCAAACCAAAAACGGTTTTGCCCAATTTTTTCCGGCACAGGTCAATTCCGGCGGTGATGTTGCCCCACTGGTCGCTGCCGCCGATTTGCAGGTCGCAACTTTGATCGCGCGCGAGCACAAAAAAATCGAACGCCTGCAACAGCATGTAACTGAATTCGGTAAAACTGATGCCAACTTCGCGGTCTTCCATTCGTGCGCGCACGGATTCTTTGGCGACCATTTGGTTGACTGAAAAATGTTTTCCGATGTCGCGCAAAAAATTCAAGAAGGAAATACTTTCAGTCCATCCGGCATTGTCTAAAAGTTTCGCCGGATTATTTTTTGGAGTTTTGGCGGCATCAAATTCAAGTAGTTTTGCGAGTTGAACTTTTACGCTCGCGATATTTTTTCCCAGAATTTCTTTCGTCAGCAGTTGGCGTTCCTGCGTTTTTCCGCTCGGATCGCCGATGGAACCGGTTGCGCCGCCCGCCACGGCGATTGGATTGTGTCCGAGCAATTGAAAACGGCGCAGCGCCAGCAGCGGCACTAAATTTCCAACATGCAAACTGTCCGCCGTCGGATCAAATCCGCAATAAACTGTCACGGGCGCGGAAATTTTTCCCGCCAATTCCGCCGCGTCGGTGCAATCGGCAATCAGGCCGCGCCATTTCAATTCATCAAGAATGCTCACGCGTCGAGATTAAATCGTCGTCCTTCAAATGCCAATTTCCAATTGCCGGCAACTTTCAACTTTCAACTTTCAACTTTCAACTTTCAACTTAACCTTCGCTCGTGTCAAAAATGTTGAAAGCCTCCGGCGCGATGGCCGCCGCCACGCTCACGAGCCGCGTGCTGGGCATGGTGCGCGAAATCGTCTACGCGTGGTTCATGGGCGACAGCAAAGTCGCCGGCGCCTTTTTGTTCGCCTTTCAAATCCCGAATCTTTTTCGGCGCCTGCTCGGCGAAGGCGCATTGACGGCGGCGTTCATTCCCATTTTCAAGGAGAAAGAAAAAACGCACGGCGAAATCGAAATGTGGCGCGCGGCGAATGCTGTCATTTCCGGTTTGGTCATCGCCGCGAGCGCCCTCATCGTGATTGTTTTAATCGGCCTTTCGCTCGCGCTGGGCGTCCACGATTTTTCCGCAAAAACCGAACTCATTTTGCGGCTGTTGCGCGTGATGTTTCCTTACATGCTGCTCGTGTGCGTCGCCGCCGCGTTTATGGGAATGCTCAACGCGCGCGGCCATTTTTTTATTCCCGCGATGGGCGCGACGATGCTCAACGTCGTGATGATCGCGTCGGTTTTTTTTCTCGCGCCGCATTTTGGAAAACATTTGTCCGAACAAATTTTCGCGCTGGCTTACGGCGTGCTCGCGGCGGGCGTGGCGCAGGCCGCGTTTCAACTGCCGAGTTTGTGGCGCGAAGGTTTTCGTTATCACTGGGTTTCGCCGTGGCGCAATGAAACCGTCCGGCTCGTCGTCACGCGCATGATTCCCGGCACGATTGGCGTCGCGGCGTTTCAAATCAACGTGACGCTCGTGCAGGCCATGGCATTTTGGATTGACCCGCAAATCAACGCCTCGTTCAACTACGCCGTGCGGCTCATGGAATTGCCGCAAGGCATGTTCGGCATTTCGCTCGCGACCTATTTGCTGACGACGCTCAGCGCGCTGGCGCTCGAAAAAAATTATTCCGAATTTCGCGCGACGCTCCGGCACGGAATGGACACTCTTCTCTTCGTCAATTTGATTGCCGCGATTTTGCTCGTTGTGCTCGCCACGCCGATCATCCGGCTGCTTTTTGAACATGGCGACAAATTCACCGCCGCTTCGACGGCGCGCGCGTCGTTCGCGCTCATGTGTCTCGCGCCCGGACTCGTCGCGTTTTCAACCGTCAACATTCTCGCGCGCGCATTTTTCGCGCTCGGCGACACCAAAACGCCGATGCAAATCAGCGGCGCATGCCTCGTGTTGAATTTAATGCTCGCCGGCGCGCTCATTATTCCCTTGCGCCAAGGCGGACTCGGCATCGCCAATACTCTGACTTCGATCTGCAACGTCTGGCTACTGCTCTTCGCTTTGCGGAAAAAATTAAAAAGACTTGAAATGCGGTCGTTGCAGAAAATTTTGCCGCGACTCTTTCTGCTCACCATCGTCGCGGGCGCAATCGCGTGGGAACTGGGGCGGCTTTGGGAAAATAATTTAGGTCATGCGACGATTGCCTTAAAAATCGGCGCGGTTTTTGTGCCGGCGGGAATTGCCGGAATAATTTATTGGCTCGGCGCGCTTTGGCTGGAAATTCCGGCGGCAAAAGAATTGACCGACTTTGCGCTGGCGAGATTCAGTCGAAAAATTTAACAGAAGAAAACGAAGAGAACGAAGGCTCAAAAGTTAAACTTTGTTTGCTTTGTTTCCTTCTGTTCAAATCTTCACCACTGCCAGCCAGCCATTTTCGCCAAATTGCGATTTGAATTTTTCGGCAAGCGATTCGCCGAGAGAAACATTTTCGACAATTGCAAACGTCGTCGAGCCGCTGCCGGACATGAGCGCGGCGAGCGCGCCGTTTGCGCGCAAAAATTCCTGGAACAATTCTAAAACGGGAAATTTTTCCAGCGCGGGAAATTCAAGCGAATTGTAAAAGCCGGCGGCGACGGCAGGCCAATTATCTGTTTGAAGTTTGGAAATCAAATCCTGCGCCCGCCCGCGTTTTCCATTCAACGCGGCGGGAAAACGCGCGAGATCTTGGTAAGCCCACGGCGTCGAAATTCCAAAACCGGGATGAATCAGCAAAATCGTTTTATTTTGCAGTGCCGGAAAATTTTCAAGCGATTGAATTTTTTCGCCGCGTCCGGTTGCCAGCGCGGGTTTATTTTGCAAGAAAAACGGGATGTCCGAACCGAGAGAAACCGCAATTTCAAAAAGTTTTTCGGGCGCAATGGGATTTTTGAAAAGTTCGTTGAGCGCGAGCAACGTGGTCGCAGCGTTGCCGCTGCCGCCGCCGAGTCCGGCGGCCAGCGGGATTTTCTTTTCCAAATGAATTTTTACGCCGTCGGAAATTTTTGCCATCGCCAAAAAATTTTCCGCCGCGCGGAAAACCAGATTTTTTGAATCAACCGGCAAAGTTTTGTCGCTGCACGAAAGTTGGATTCCATTTCCGCCGCGCTCAAAAAAAAGTTCGTCGCAAAAATTGACCGGTTGCAGGACGGTTTCGAGTTCGTGGAAGCCGTCGGCGCGTTGGCCGAGAATGTTCAGGAGCAAATTGATTTTGCACGGCGATTTTTTCTCAAGACGCATGGCGGATTATTTTTAACCGCGAAAGACACGAAACACACGAAAAGAATTTTTTCGTTGCGCGAAAAATTAAAAACGCGCCGACAAGGTTTTGTCAGCGCGTTGAAACAATTGCCGGCGTTTAATTATCGAAAATGCGGAAGCGGCTGCCGGGAATGAGCGGGGCGACGTCGCCGCCGCTAAAGCCGACCTGAGTGTCCGTGTCGAACAACGAATCCGAAAGCAAACCGGGTTTGTAATTGTCCGGGTAAGGCGGTTCGGGCGCGAAGTATTTCGTGGCGATGGGATGATACGGCGGAATTGGAAAAGTGACGATTTGAAAAATTCCCATGCCGGTGCGTCCGAGCGTGCGATCCACGCCGTGAATGAAGCCGGTCGTGTAGCCGACATCGGGCGAATCAAAGACGGCGGTTTGTTCAAGCGAGCGGCGCAATTCGCCCAGGCGGACGATGTCAAAGGTGTTGTCCACCCCGAGGCCAAGTTTTTCTTCCGGCCCGGCGCAACCGGCGGTGAACAGCGCCGCCAAGGCGGCGAGCGTGAGAAAAGGAAGGACGTTTCGCATACGTTTTTTAGTTGTTGCTTTGAGCCTACGCTGAAATTGAATTTTGTAAAGCGCGTTTTCTTTCCTGGCGATCCCAATACCAGGCGATCCAGACGGTGACTTCGTAAAGCAATTGCAACGGCACGAACATGAGCAATTGCGTGACGACTTCCGGCGTGGTCAAAAATGCGCCGAGAACCAAATTGATGACGATCATGTAGCGCCGCGCCTGGGCGAGCGTGCCGTAACTTAAGACGCCGATTTTCACGAGCGTCAAAATCACGACGGGCAGTTCAAAACCGAGGCCCATGCCGAGCATGAAACGGCAGACGAAGCTGATGTATTCTTCCGCGCGCCATTCATACACGCCGAAGCCGAGCCACGCGGAATATTTTTGCGAGGCGGCGAGCGCGACGGGCAGCAGCGCAAAATAACAGAATGAAACGCCGAGCAGAAAGAGTCCAATGCCCAAAATCAAGCCGCGAAAAACATATTTTTGCTCGTGCATTTTCAGCGCGGGAAAAATGAAGGACATGACAAAATATAAAATGAACGGCGCGGATAAAATCAATCCGCCGTAAAGCGCGGCTTGAAACGCGACAAAAAATCCGCCGGCGGGATTCAAATTGACCAGCGTGATTTTCATGCGCCGCGCCTGGGCAATCGCGTTGGAGTCATCATTCACCTGCCAGCCGAGAACTTGATTCGTGCCGACGGTCAGGGGTTCGACCGTCACGGCAACAAAGCGGTTGGTGCCGGCGTTCAGCATTTTTTTTTCATCCGGCGTCAGCGAAAAATCGCCGAGATGATTGGTGCCGAAACTGACGACGGCGATTTGGTTTGTTCCGGGAAAACTGATGGGCGCGCGTTCGAGCGGCCATTTGATGATGGCGATGACATAGTTCGCGCCGAAAAGGCAGACGAGCATGGCCAGTGCGAGCGCGACGCAAATTTTGACCAGCACCCAGCGAAAATCTTCGAGGTGTTCGAGAAAAGTTTTGACGGGACCGCCATGTTCCTCCGGCGGTTCTGGAGAAAAATCAGCCATGAAAAACGGCGCGGAAAATCACGCGCGTCAAATGACTTTGGTTTCGGGCGGAAGCGGTTGCGATTGCGCGGCGGTATTGGCCGGCGGCGGAAGTTTTTGGACCGACACCACCGTGGGCGGATTTTCCGTGCCGGCATTATGGATTTCGTCCGTGACTTCTTTGGTCGCTTTTTTGAATTCCTTGATGCCCAGGCCGAGGCCTTTGGCCAGATCGGGAATTTTTTTGGCGCCGAACAAAATCAGAACCACGGCAAGAATCAAAACAATTTCCCATCCGCCAAAACCGAACGCTGCAAACATGGCATTCATAAATTTTATAGAACCTGCCTAACTCTACGCCGGTTGGCAAATTTAGTAAAGCGCCAAAAAAGAAGCCGCGCTTGCGGGCGCGGCCTTTGAATTTTTTTAGATGAATTAAAAAATCAGGCTCCGGCCTTCGGATGCAACAGCACAAAATCATCACGCCGGTTTTTTGCCCACGCGGCTTGGTCATGGCCGGGGTCAACGGGACGATCTTTGCCGTAACTGATGGTGCGGACGCGTGAAGGGTCAACGCCGAGTTGAGCCAGCGCCTCGCGCGCGGCGAGCGAGCGGCGTTCGCCGAGCGAGCGGTTGTATTCTTCTGTGCCGCGTTCGTCGCAGTTGCCTTCGATGAGCAATTTTGCGCTCGGATCGGAACTCAACGCGGAAGCGACGGCTTGAAGATTCGCCTGTTCGCTGGATCTCACGGCGGCACTGTCGTAAGCGAAATGAACGGTGTAATTGGCGAGCGCAGCGCGATCCTGGATCATGTTATCAAAATCTTCCAGACCCGCAGTCTGGCCGCCGCCGGTTGTTCCTACGCCGGTGTCAGAAGGCAAAGTGCCGCCGCCAGTGTCGTTGCGGACCATTCCTGAATTTTCTGATGGCAACGGCGTGATTTTGCCGGGAGTGTGTTTGCAACCCGTCGCCGCCAGCGTGACTGCCAGCGCGAACGCGAGCGAGTAAAATAGTTTCATCGTTTTCATTTTGTTCCTTCGGTTAATTTTTGGTTAAAAGTTAAAGTCAAAATTCAAAATCATTTCGCCCAGGCGGGCTGCGAATCATTTCCCGAGATTCGTGCAACATCCTTCACCTGTTTCGTGAACACGTCAAGCACAGACAACGTGTAATGCCCGCCCGCGCGCCGCGTGAAAATCAGCGTGCGCGAATTCGGCGACCACGACGGATCTTCGCCGGTCGCGATCACCGTCGGCGTGCCGCCGCCCGCCGGCATCACGCAAATGTTGAAGTCGCCCATCTGCGACGTGAACGCGATCCATTTGCCGTCCGGCGACCAGTCCGGTTCCGTCGGGTTTGGCGCGCCGGGAGTCGGAATGCGCTGGAGCGCGCCGCCATTCGCGGAAATTTTTGCCAGCACGCGCCGCTCATGAATTTTTGTTGCGAAACAAATCCATTGCCCGTTCGGCGACCAGCAGGGCGACGATTCATCTTCCGGCGTGTGCGTCAACTGCTTGAAATTCGAGCCATCCGCATCGCACACCCAAACGTCCGGGCTGCCGCTCTTGCTTAAAATCATCGCCACCTTCGAGCCGTCCGGCGAAACCGCCGCGCTCGTGTTCAAACCGGAAAATCCCGCAATGATGCGCCGCTGCCCGGTCGAAAGATTGTGATAAAAAATGTCCGGGTTGCCCGGCTGATACGAAGTGTAATACAGCGCGAGTTTGCCGGGCGACCATGCGGGCGCGGCGACAATCGTGTTGTCATGCGTGACGGCCTGCGCGTTATGGCCGTCGAAATCTGAAACATAAATTTCGCCGTTGCCGCCGGGCGCTTCCACCTTGAACGCGATTTTCGTCTGCGCGATTCCTTTTTTTCCCGTGATGGCCAGAACAATGTCGTCGGCGAAAGCATGCGCCTGCCGCCGCAAACTCGCGCCGGTGTAACTGCGCGAAAGAATTTCGTGCCTGGCAAATTTATCCGTGACGCGGCCCTGGACGTTTCCCGAATCACTGCCGCTGATTTGATATTGCGCCGCGTCCGGCGAAACGAAACTGAAACCCTGCACATAAAGATCAAATTTCAAAACGCTCTCGATTTGGTCGCTGAAACCTTCCAGCGAAACAGGAATCGGTTTGGTTTGGCCCAAAACATTGATCTCCTGTTGAATGTTGATTTCATTTTGCGCGCGCGAAAAATTCAGCGCGATAGCGGCTAGAAAAATCGCCGCGCAAATTTTGATTGAGTGTAAAAAATTAGTTTTCATCCGAGCATCCGTTTGGCTTTGAGGTTGAAGTTGATGATGTAAGTCCGTTCCTTGTCCGTCGTGCCGGCAGGAAACGGCGCGATAAAGGTGACGCGATCCAAAGTTTTTTGCACCGTCCGGTCCACGCCCGAATCGCCCGACGCGCCGAGGATGCGCGCGGAAATCACCGTGCCATCGTTTGAAATGGTCACGCTGACTTTCGTGTTTGCATCGTCGTTGGCCGCGTCGTCCGGCGGAACCCACGCCTGTTCGTAAATGCTTTTGACGACACTGGCGTAATTCGCGTAAGCCGCGCTGCTGTCGCCGGGCATGTCCACCGTTGTGGCCGAGGTAAAATTATTTTTCAAATTGCGAACCGCCCGCAACGCTTCCGCGCGCAATTTTGCCTGCGAATCATTTTTTGGTTTGGTCGTTTCTGAATTTTTTGGAACGTTGTGCGTCACCAAATGCAAATCCACTTTTGGCGAGTGCGATTGTTTTGGCTCCGGTTTTTCCACCGGCGTCAAATCCAGCTTTGGCTTGGCCGGTTCCGGCTTGAAAAATTTTTCAACGCGCTCGGTCAAAGTCGGGGCCGGCGCGGGCGGAGGTGGAACAACCGCCGGCTGCGGCGGCGTGACAACTGGCGTTGGCGCGGGCGGCTGCGCGTTTTTGACGCCGCTTTTAAGTTGCGCGTCAATCAGGTTGGCCGGAATCACATCGAGCACTTGTGAATCGTCCGGTTTTTGACGCGCGTTAAAAAATGCCGGGCCGACGAGCAAAATCACCAGCAACAGCAGATGAAATCCCGCCGTGACCATGACGCATTTTTTTTGCAGGCGATTCATTTCAGTAGAAATTGAAAACCACGAATAAACACGAAGGGACACAAATGAAAAAACATTTTGTCGCGGATTCCACAAATTTTCGCGGATGAAAAAATCGCGCGCTCCCGGCCAAATCCGCGCCGGAAGTATTTGTGTTTATTCGTGTCCATTCGTGGTTCATTTGTCCGGTTCGGTTCGCAGTGAAATTTTAATGCCATTATGTTCGCACAAGTCCAACAATGGAGCGAGCAACTCATAACGGCTCTCTTTGTCCGCGCGAATATAAACGATCAAATTCGGGTTGGAGTGGAATTCGGCGGCGAGTTGCGCGGTGAGTTGCGCGAGATTCATCCGTTTTTTGTCGAGCGCATAAACGCCGGTGTTGGTGATCTCGACGGTGCGGATGTCGCGCTTGTCAATTTGCTTTTCCGACTGGCCGCCGCGCGGCAGTTTGAGATTGATGCTTTGTTCAAGCAGCGGCGTGGTGATGACAAAAATGATGAGCAGCACGAACGCGAGGTCGAGCAGCGGCGTGATGTTGATTTCGCTCAACGTCACGAGATGACTGCGTTGTGAAAATCTTCTCAAGTTGGTTGCGCGTTGAAAGTTGAAGGTTGAAGGTTCTCGCGCAAATTTCGCGCCGGTTTTTTTACCCGTGAATTGTCGGCGAAACCTTCAAGATAACGGATGAAAGCGGATAATTTCTTTGAAAGCAAAATTGCCGCGTCGCGTGCCGCTGAAAATTCATTTTCGCCGATGTATTTTTGATCCAGCGCCACTTGCAACTGGGAACGGACCTCGCCATTCGACCCTTTGGCGATGTTCAGAAACTGCACAAATTCCTTGCGCGAGCCACGCTCGAAACCTTCGGCAATGTTCGACATCGTGGAAACCGCCGCGCGACGGATTTGATCGCGCAAACCAAAATCCTGATGAAAGGCGCGTTGCTTGGTTGATTCGTAAATTACACCGACCAACTGGCGGCCTTCCTGCCAGACATTCAAATCTTCAAATTGTCGTGCTGTCGCCATTTGTTTTTAACCTTCAACTTGCAACTTTCAACCTGCAACTATTCTTCCAAAAATTCCGTTTCCATTCTTGAAACCAGTTCTTGCGCGAAATTGTCGAGGCCGACGGTGAACACGCGCAAATGATGCACCAGCCAATTGTAGCCGAACATCGAGGGAATCGCCACGAGCAGTCCGGCGACGGTCGTGATGAGCGCGGCGCTCACGCCCGGAGCCATCGCCGCCATCGTCGCGCTGCCTTCTTGCGCGATGCCGCCGAACGTGCTCATCACGCCCCAAACCGTTCCGAGCAATCCGAGAAACGGCGCGCCGCTCACGGCAATCGCCAGCAAAATCAAGCCTGATTCAAGTTTCAAGGATTCCTGCGCGACGACATTTTCCATCGCACGCTTGACGTGTTCCATGTTTTTGAGCGAGACATTTTGCTTGCGCCGTTCGCCGCCCGGCCCGCGCAGGCGCGCGTCGAGATTCGTGCAGCCGGCCTGATAAACTTCGTAGAGCGGACAACCTTCGACTTGCAGTTTGCGGTCGAAAAGGTCGAGCACGTTTTTTTGCGCGCGAAATTCCTGCTCGAAATAATAATTCAATTTCCGCGCGCGGCGCATTTGAATCGCTTTTGAAACCATGACCGACCAGGCGATGACGGAAAAAACGGCGAGGCAGGCGATGACGGCTTTGCCTTCGGGCGTGGCCTGTTCCCAAATATAAACGAGGTCCGCCTGTTTGGAAGCGGTTCCTGCGGCAGCAAAAAGATAGAGTCCATCCATAAATCGCGACTGGTGACCGGCCGTGAGGAACCGAAGCGGCCAGCGGCGGTGGTCGAACTTTTCCGCCGCGCAAATTATTATTCATCGGGCGCAAAAACGCCAACATTTTTTGTGAAAAAATAACTTCGTCTTTGCCCGCAAAATTCAATAAGAAGAACCAATGTCGCGTTTGCGTCTTAATGCCTGGTTGCTCGCGCTGATCACGCTGGCCGTTTATCTGCCCGTGCGCAATGACGGCTTCGTGAATTATGACGACACCGATTACGTCACCGAAAATAATTTCGTCAAAAACGGGCTGACCTGGACGGACGTCAAATGGGCGTTCACAAGTTTTCATGCGAGCAACTGGCATCCGCTGACCTGGATTTCGCACATGGCCGATTGCCAATGGTTCGGTCTGAACGCCGGCGCGCAGCATTTTGTGAACGTGCTTTTTCACGCCGCCAACGCCGCGCTGCTTTTTGTGCTGTTGATGCGGCTGACCAATGCGCTTGGGCCGTGTTTTTTCATCGCAGCGCTCTTCGCCTGGCATCCGTTGCACGTCGAATCCGTTGCGTGGATTTCTGAACGCAAAGACGTTTTGAGCACGTTCTTCGCATTGCTGTCACTTTTAAGTTACGCAAAATACGCGCAGGAAAATCGCCGCCGCAGTTTTTGGTTCGCGCTGATTTTTTTTGCGCTCGGCTTGATGTCCAAACCCATGCTCGTGACGCTGCCGTTTGTGCTGCTGCTGCTGGATTTTTGGCCGCTGAATCGAGTTACAGGTTGCAGATTGCAGGTTGAAAGTTCCGCGACGGCTAATCAACCTTCAACTTTCAATCTTCAACTTTCAACCGTTTTGGAAAAATGGCCGTTCTTCCTGCTCACGGCGATTTCCTGCGTCGTGACTTTTTTCGCGCAACGCAGCGGCGAAGCCGTCGTTTCCCTCGCCAACGTTTCATTGCTTCATCGCTTGGAAAATGCGCCGGTTGCGCTCGCCCGCTATCTTCTCAAAATAATTTGGCCTGCAAAGCTGGCCGTTATTTATCCAATGCCGGAAAGAATTCCGCTCCTGGCAATCATCGCTGCCATTGTCGTTTTGATTTTAATTTCCGTCGCCGCCTGGCTTTTACGGAAAAAAAATCCTTATTTGATCGTCGGCTGGCTGTGGTTTTTGGGGACGCTCGTGCCGGTCATCGGCCTCGTGCAAGTCGGCGGCGCGGCGCTGGCCGACCGCTACACTTATTTTCCGTCCATCGGAATTTTTCTGGCCGTGGCTTTCGGCGCGCGCGCTCTGGCAAATCATTTTCGATTTCCCAAAATCATTTTGCCCGGCGCTGCCATCTTGATTTTCGCCGCGTGCCTGGTTTTGACGGAAAAACAATTAAGTTATTGGCGCAACAGCGAAACGCTTTTCAGCCACGCGGTCGCGGTCACAAAAAACAATGACATCGCGCTGGTGAATCTCGGGGTCGCGCTGGACTTGCAGGGCCGCTCTGACGAAGCATTGATTTATTATCGCGCCGCGCTGCGCATCACTCCCGACCGATTTCAAATTCACAACAACATCGCCAACATCCTCGATAAAACCGGGCGCCCGGAAGCCGCGCTGAAAGAATATCAAGCGGCCATCCGCCTCAAACCGAAAATGGCATTTCTTCACAATGCGCTCGGCGAAACGCTTGCCGAACTTGGCCGCTTTGACGAGGCCTTGACCGAATTGACGCTGGCCGCGCAATTGGACGCTGCTTACGCCGCGCCGCATTTTCAAATGGGAAAAGTATTTCTCCGAGAAGTCCGCGACCCGGAAGCGATTGCTCAATTTCAAGAAGCCGTGCGGCTCGACCCGGATAATTTTCAAATCCTGACTTTCGTTGCACGCGTTCTGGCTGCCGATAAAAATTCAAAAGTTCGCGATGGAAAAACCGCGCTCATGCTCGCGGCCAAAGCCAATGCGCTCACCGGCGGACAACAACCGCTCGTCCTCGACGCCCTCGGCATGGCTTGCGCCGAAACCGGCGATTTCACCAACGCCATCGCCATCACTCAAAAAGCTTGGGACATCGCCGCCGCCGCAAACATGAAAAATCTCGGCCCATTCCAGCAGCACATCGCGCTTTACCAAAATCATCAGCCGTGGCGCGAATCATTTTTGACGACCCATGCGCCTTTGAAAAATTTGCCGGCGCAGTGAAATCAATCCGCCAGCGCGCGAAAAATCTGGCAGACGCGCGGATTTTTCAAAACGCGCCTCGCCGCAAATTTTTTTCCGAACCAAGGCAGTTCAAAAATTCTTTTCGCCTCAAAAAATTCCGCGAGCAATTTGGCGTTCGTCCTGGCTGAAACATCCGGCTTTGGCGGCGACATCAAAACGATTTTCGTTTTCGTCCGCAAACTTTTTGGCAACGCTGCGAGCGTGAGCAAAACTTGATTCACCGCGCCAATTTTATTTTGCGCGACGACAATCGGCGTTGCGCGCAAAGCTAAAATCAAATCGCGCGCGTTAAAATTTGCGCCGAGCGGACTCAACAAGCCGCCTGCGCCTTCGATCAACAAAATATCGAAACGATTTTGCGTTGCGCGAATTTGCGCCAGCACTTGCGGCAATTTTATAATTTTCTTTTCAGCGCGAGCGGCGAGCAACGGCGCAATGGGCGCGCGAAAATGCCACGGGTTGATTTCATCGAGCGGCAGCACGCCATTCATCGCGGCAAGAATTTTGCGCGCGTCATCGCGCTCGCCGGAACAAATAGGCTTAAGCGCCGCCGCGCTCACGCCCGAGTCGCGCAAACATTTTACGAGCAACGTTGTCAAAACCGTTTTGCCGACGTTGGTGTCTGTGCCGGTGACGAAAAAGATTTGTTTCATCATCCGGCAATCAAAGCGGAATCCCGGTTTGACATCAAGCAGATATGGACATTATGCTGTCCAGGTCATGAAAGCCATCACTTATACTGCCGCGCGGGAAAACTTTGCTTCCACCATGAATAAAGTCTGCCGCAGTCGCGCGCCGATTATCATTACGCGCAATCGCAACCAATCCGTCGTGATGCTTTCGCTGGACGATTACGAGCAGTTGGAAGAAACGGCTTATCTTTTGCGCAGCCCGGTCAATGCGCGGCGCTTGTTGTCCGCCATCGGCAGTTTGCAAAAAGGAAAAGGGCGCGCACGAAAAATTGATCTGGCGACATGAAACTCATGTTCGCCGAGCAAGCGTGGGAAGATTATTTATTTTGGCAGCAGACGGACAAAAAAACCACGCGGCGCATTCACGAATTGATCAAGGATGCGACGCGCAATCCTTTTTCCGGGCTGGGCAAACCGGAGCCATTGCGTCATGCCCTCGCCGGATTTTGGTCGCGCCGCATCACCGAGGAACATCGTATGGTTTATCGCGTCGCCGGTAACAATCTTTTACTGGCGCAACTGCGCTATCATTATTGATACACTATTTGCGGATGCAAAACCGTTGACGAAATCCACCTTGTTCCGCTACCTTGCGCGGCTCGTTTAATTGAATTTTATTGTGAATATCACCGTTGAAAATCTGGCGCCGTGCAAAAAATTGTTGCGGGTGGAATTGGACGCGAAGTCCGTGGACGAAGTGTTCGATGCCATGACGAAGAATTATCAAAAGCAGGCGTCGCTGCCCGGCTTTCGTCCCGGCAAAGCGCCGCGCGACCTAGTGCTCAAAAAATACGAGGCCGACATCAACGACGAGGTCAAACGCAAGCTCATCGGCGACAATTATCGCAAAGCAATCGAAGAAAAAAAAATCAGCGTGCTCGGCTACCCGGACATCGAGGAGATCCAGTTCGGGCGCGGGCAAAATTTGCAGTTCGCCGCGACGATTGAAACCGCGCCGGAGTTTCAATTGCCCGAATACAAAGGCTTGGCGGTCAAACGCGAAATTAAAAGTGTGAGCGATGATGACGTGGAACACGCGTTGAAATTGCTGGCGCAGCAGCATGTGAAATTTGAGACGGTGGCGCGCGAATTGAAAATGGGCGACGTGGCGGTGGTCAATTACACCGGCGCTTGCGACGGCAAGCCGATCACGGAAACTGCGCCGACGGCGAAAGGTTTGACGGAGCAGAAAAATTTCTGGGTGGACATCGCGCCGAACACTTTCATCGCGGGTTTTGCCGATCAGCTTATCGGCGCGAAAGCCGGCGACAAACGGACGGTCAACGTGGATTTTCCCGCCGATTTTGTGACGAAGGAGCTTGCGGGCAAGAAGGGAATTTTTGAGGTTGAAGTTGTCGAGGCGAAGGAAAAAGTTGCGCCGCCGGTGGATGATGAACTGGCGAAAAAATTTGGCGCGGAAAATCTGGAAAAACTGCGCGCGGGCGTGCGGGTGGATTTGGAAAATGAATTGAAATACTCGCAGGCGAAATCGGTGCGCGGACAATTGATTGACGCGCTGCTGGGCGGCGCGAGTTTTGAGCTGCCGGAATCGGCGGTGGCGCACGAGACGAAAAATGTCGTTTATAATATCGTGCAGGAAAATTCCAAGCGCGGCGTGCCGCGCGAATTGATCGAGAAACAGAAGGAAGAAATTTACACGGCGGCGACGCGCAGCGCGAAGGATCGCGTGAAGCTGGCGTTTTTGGTGCAGCGGATCGCGGAACAGGAAAAAATCCAGGTGGCGCAGGAAGAGGTTTTGCAGCGGGCGCAGTCCCTGTCGCAAGCCTATCAAATTCCGCTGGAGCAATTCATCAAGGATTTGCAAAAGCGCAATGGCATCAATGAGCTTTACGATCAGATCGCGCATGAAAAAGTGCTCGCGCTTTTGGAGCAGAACGCGAAAATTGAAGAGGTGGCGGCGGCGGCGTCAAAATAATTTGCGGCAACTTTCGGTTCGCGCCGGAGTTCATTTGAAGATTCGCCGCGCGAAATAACTAAATGGTTACCTGAAAGCGCCGGGGCGCGTCTTAAGTTTGACGAATCTGGCCGGAAGCGGCAAAGTGGCAAAAACAAATGAAAATTTTCAGCGCGGTTTTAATTTTTTTCGCGACGGTTTTTTCCGTCATGGCCCAGACAAATCTTGAGACGCCGGCGTCGCGCCCGATGTCGTTGCAGGATTGCCTTCAGGAGGCGTTGCAGCACAACTTCGATGTGCAAATCCAGCGATACAATCCGCAAATTTCGCTTTTCAATCTGCGCGCGGCCTATGGCGGTTACGATCCGACGTTGAGCGCTTCCGGCCAGCATGAATTCAACGTGCAGCCGGGGGGCGGTTTCAATCAGTTTTCGACCAATCCGATCCCGGCGCGGGTGACGGAATCGGATAATTTTAATTCCGGAATCGCCGGCTCGCTGCCCTGGGGATTGCAATATAATTTCAGCGGCAACATTGCGGACACCACCAGTTCGGCAGATTCAGAAAGCACCGCCGGCTCGATCGGGGTTTCCCTCACGCAGCCGTTGTTGAAAAATTTTTGGATTGATACGACGCGCCTGACCATTCGGGTGGATAAAAACCGGCTGCGATTTTCCGAGCAGGGTTTGCGCGAGCAATTCATCTCCACCGTCACCGCCGTCGCGAATGCCTATTATGAATTGATCTACGCGCAGGATAATGTGGAAGTGCAACAGGAGGCGCTCAAGCTCGCGCAGACACAATTGGATCAGGACAAGCAGCGCGTGCAAATCGGGACGCTGGCGCAATTGAGCGTGCAGTCGGATCAATCGCAGGTCGCCTCAAGCAAGGCGAATTTGATCGCCGCGCAAAGCACGCTGGAAACCGACCAGAACACTTTGAAAAATCTGTTGACGGATTCTTACCGGCAATGGCATGACACGGATATTCAAC
This sequence comes from Verrucomicrobiia bacterium, assembly GCA_036509895.1. GTDB lineage: Bacteria > Verrucomicrobiota > Verrucomicrobiia > Limisphaerales > UBA11358 > UBA11358. The sequence continues at coordinate 98,720 of DATCEV010000028.1, read as the reverse complement.
CTTCGCAAACGCTTACGGCGCCGCCGGAAGCGTTTGATTTGCAGGACAGTTGGAACCAAGGCCTGACCGAACGCCCCGATCTTTTGCAGGCGCAATTGAACGTGGAACAGCAGGGCATTGAACTGAAATTCACGCGCAATCAGCTTTTTCCCGAAGTGGATTTGATCGGCACTTATGGTTTCAACGGCGCCTCGAAGGAATACAACGGCACGTTGGATGAATTTGGCCGAGGCGACGCGCCCTTTTATAGTTACGGCGCGCAACTTTCCCTGCCGTTGAGCAACGTCAGCGCGCGTAATAATTACAAATCCGGCAAAGTGACGTTGCAACAAATTATCCTGCAACTCAAACAGCTCGAGCAAAACGTGCTGGTGGAAATTGATAACGCGGTGAAGCAGGCGCAATCCGATTTTGAAAGCGTGGATGCCACGCGGCAGGCGCGCATTTACGCCGAGGCTGCGCTGGATGCCGAGCAAAAAACTTACAGCGTCGGCAAGGCCACTACTTTTGACGTGTTGCAATATCAAAACAATCTGACGACCGCGCGCGCGCAGGAAATTCGCGCGCTGGCCAATTACGAGGAGGCGCTGGCCAATCTTGCCGCGCAGGAAGGCACCACGCTCGAACGCAACAGCATTGATATTCGGGCGAAATAATTTTAGCTCACCAAAAATTCCACGCGCCGCGCCAGACAATCCAGATGCCGAGCAAAAAATTAGTGATCGCGTGCGCGGTCATCGCATCGCCCAGCCGGTTTTTGCGGAGAACCAGCCATTGATACGCCGCGCCGCACAAAATGCCCGCCAGCCATTCGTTGTGGGAAAAACCAAAAACGAGGATCGTGGCGAAAAATGGCAGCGGCAAAAACCGGTTGAGCGGAATGGCAAGAAAATTCTGGCTCGCGATGTAGCGATATAAAAAGGAACGGTAAAAAACTTCTTCGAGCGGCGGCACGACAAAGGTCATTCCCAAAAGGTGGACCGCGATAAAAAATTTTGCGAGCGCCGAACCTTCGCCGAATTGGTCATTGGGATTTCCCGTCGCGCCGCCTTTCATCAAATGCGGATAAAACGGGTCCAAGCCGACCCAGATCGCGAAAATGCCAATGCCCACCAAAATGGCTTCCCAGGAAATGGCCCAGCGCATTTCCAAAACGAACGGGCGCATTTCCCAAATGAGCCACGCGCCAACCAAAGTTTTGGCGAAATAAAACCAATAGGCGGAAGCCGCGCCAAATTTTCCCTGGCAAAAAGTCAGCGCCAAAAAAATTAAAAACGGCGCGACGCGCGCGGCGGCGGGCGAGCCGGCAAAAAATTTATTCAGAAGGCGCACGCGAAAAGAAACAGATTTATTTTATTGGCCAATGACCAAAATATTCGTGCGGCCATTGCCCGCCAGCGTGATGGAACTGCGGGAAATGGCGGTCACGCGCATTCCTTTTACCGTGTCGCCAATAAAAACGGTGCGGTCGTTGATGATGGCGGATGGATGGACCGGATCATAAAAAATTCCCTGCACGAGCGCAGGCGTGGTGGCGTTCATGTTGGAAATGGCGGCGGCGCCGATCAAGGCGGGTTCGGGCGCAGGCGCGGAGATAGTTTCAATTTGCTGCGTTGAAGCCTGGTCAGGCGTGTTGACAATTTTTTTCACGGCATGATGCGCAAATGCCAGCGCGATGAAAAAAAACGCAACGATGATCAACAAAATAATCATGGCCGGCGGAAGCCAGCCCAAGTCGCGCTCTTTTTTTTGAGCACGATAAGGCGGCAGCGGCGTCCGTCCCGCCGGCGGATTTTTGCGTTGCGCATCCCGGGCGCGTTTGAGGGCGTCGTTGATGAGGCTCATACGTTTATGTTTCCTTCCAGCTCGCGGATCGCGCGGCCAGCCATTTGATAATTGATTCGGTCGGACTTTTCAACAAATCCCGCCAGCAGCGCCTTGTCGCAAACGGCATTGACGAGGCGCGGCACGCCTTTGCTGTAATTAAAAACGCGCCAGACCGCTGGTTGCGTAAAAAATGGAACGCCGCGCGCGCCGGAAACGTGCAGCCGATGCTGAATATATTGCGCCACTTCAAAACGCGTCAACGCCGCGAGATGATAACGCACCGTGATGCGCTGGCGCAGTTGCTTGAGACGCGGGCTGTTCAAACGCTCGCGCAATTCCGGCTGCCCCATCAAAACGATTTGCAAAAGTTTCCGGTCATCCGTCTCGATGTTGGAAATCAAACGAACCTGTTCGAGCAGGTCTTCCGTCAAATTTTGCGCCTCGTCAATGATCAAAACCGTTTCCCGTCCCGCCTCGATTTGTTTCAGCAAAAATTCGCCGATAAGCGCGATGGTTTCCAGCCGGTCAAACCCTTTGACCTCCAGGCCGAATTCCGTCGCGATGGCCTTCATCAATTCATCCGAACTTAAAACCGGATTCAAAATCAGCGCGGTGGAAAAACGCGAATCCAATTGCTCCAGCAACGCGCGGCACAGCGTCGTCTTGCCCGCGCCGATTTCGCCGGTCAGTTGCACAAAACCTTTGCGCTCGCGAATGCCGTAAAGCAAATGATTGAACGCCTCGCGATGTTTCGCGCTGTGAAAAAGAAAGCGCGGGTTCGGCGTGATGTCGAACGGCGCCTGCTTCAATCCGTAAAACTCCAAATACACGCCGGGGCTTTTAACAAAAAACTTCGCGCGCGGCAAAGGAAAGGTTTGGCGGGATCGCGTTTTGGGTTGATAGAACGCTTTTGAAAGCCGTCATCCGGAAATAATTTTCTGAACCGCCCGGACCAAAAATTCCGCTTCGCTTTGCGTGCCAATCGTGATGCGCAAAAAATCTTTCACTTCCGGCGCGCTGAACCAGCGGACGAGAATTTTTTGCTCGCGCAATTTTTCCAGCCACAGTTGCGCAGAAAATTTCGGCGGCTTTGCCAGAATGAAATTCGTCCGGCTCGGCAAAACGTCGAAGCCGAGCTTCGTCAGTTCGCGCGCCAGCCATTCGCGCGCGGCAATTATTTTTTTGAAATTTGCGCGATAAAATTTCAAATCATCCAGCGTTGCTTCCGCCGCGATTTGGCCGAGACCGTTGACATTGTAACTGTCGCGAATTTTGTGCAGCGCAGAAATCAATTCTGGGTTGCCGACAAAATAACCGACACGCTGAAAACAGAGCGAATACGCCTTTGAAAAAGTGCGCGCGACCAGGACGTGCGGAAATTTCAACGCCAGTTTCAGCGCGTTTTCATTGGCAAAATCCACATACGCTTCATCAAGAACAATCACGCCTTTCTGCACGCGGCAAATTTTTTCCAGTTCCAAAGTTTTGTAACCGCGCCCGCTCGGCGCATTCGGTGTGGTAATAAAAGTCAGAGCCGCGTCAAATTCCCAAATTTTTCCGCGCCGCAATTCCGCGACGCTGGGCAAACCAAAATCCGGTTTGAGCGGAACGGGATTTTTCATCGCGCCATGAATGTCCGCCAAAACCGGATAAAGCGAATAGCTTGGCGTAAAAAATTGCACAAGCGACTTTGGACTTTGAACTTTGGACTTTGGACTTGGTTCGACAAAACCGCGCACCGCCAACGCCAGCAATTCATCCGAACCATTTCCCACAATGATATTTTCCGAATTACAACGATGCAGCTTCGCCAATTTTGCGCGCAACTTTTCCGCTGTCGGATTTGGATAAAGCCGCAGCCGTTCGTCCACCGCATTTTTCACCGCGCGCAAAACTTTCGGCGACGGCGGAAACGGATTTTCGTTCGTGTTGAATTTGATCAGTCCTTCGATTTTTGGCTGCTCGCCCGGCACATAAGCGTGCAACTGGCGAACGAGCGGACGGATCAAATTTTTCGGATTCATTTCGAGGAGCGAATTTCCGCCGATTTTTCGTGCGCGCTCAAACCTTCAAGCTCGGCAAATTTTTTAACGGCGCGCAAAGATTTTTTCAGCGACGCGCGATTATATTCGACAATGCTCGTGCGCCGCTGAAATTGGTCAACCGTCAAACCGGCGAACGACGCGCACGCGCCGCCGGTCGGCAGCGTGTGGCTCGGCCCGGCGACGTAATCGCCCAAAACCGTCGGCGAAAATGCGCCGAGAAAAATCGCGCCTGAGGTCAGAATTTTTTCGGAAACTTTGCGCGGGTTACGCGTCAGAATTTCGCAATGTTCCGGCGCAAGCTGGTTTGTCAGCGCAATCGCTTCGTCCAAAGTTTTCACCTGAATCAGCCAGCCATTATTTTGCAGCGCACGATGGATAAATTCGCGCCGCGCGAGTTTCGGCAATTGTTTTGCAATTTCATTTTCAACGGCGCGCAGGATTTTTTCCGAAGTCGTCACGAGCCAGACGCGCTCGTGGCCGGAACCGTGCTCGGCCTGCGCGAGCAAATCGGCGGCGGCGAATTTCGGATTCGCCGTTTCGTCCGCGAGCACGAGCACTTCGCTCGGACCAGGCAATAAATCAATCGCGACACGGCCTACGAGCAAACGTTTCGCGGTGACGACGTAAGCGTTGCCGGGACCAAAAATTTTCTGCACAGGGCGAATCGTTTTTGTGCCGTAAGCCATCGCCGCCATCGCCTGCGCGCCGCCGACCCGAAAAATTTCCGTCGCCCCCGCCGCGCGCGCGGCGAACAACAATGCAGAATTGATCGAGCCGTCCCGGCCGCACGGCGTGCAAACGACGATTTCCTTGCAGCCGGCAACTTTGGCAAGCGTAACGGTCATCAACGCCGTTGAAACCAGCGGCGCGGTTCCGCCGGGAATGTAAATGCCGACGCGTTGGAACGGGTCAAATTTTTCGCCGACGTTCGCGCGGTGCGAATTTTTCATCTGCCAGTTTTTGCGCAGCGATTTTTTCGCGAACGCGGCGATATTTTTTCCCGCTTCGGCAACGGCGGCGCGCAACGGTTCATCGGCTTTGATGGAAGCCGCGAGCAATTCCGCCTGCGTGACGGCGAGTTGCTCCGCCGAAAGTTTTGCGCCGTCAAATTTTTCCGTGAATTCCAAAACCGCGCCGTCGCCGCGCACAAAAACGCCCTGCAAAATCGCGCGCGTGCGATTTTCAATTTCGGCGTCAAACAAACTGGAAGCCGCCGCCAGTTCGCGGATTTTCGCGGAAAAGTTTTTGTCGCCGTGCCGCACAATTTTCATCGTCGCCAGATTAGAAAATTTTTTCGGCCAAGTCAAAATTCGCGGATGCGTTTTTTTGGAATCTGTGTTTAGCTGTGGCTGAATCTTTTATGCGAAACCCAATCATTGCCGCGCTCGACGTGCCGACGGCGGAGCAGGCGCTCAAACTTGCCAATGAAATCGCGCCGGCGGTCGGCGCGTTCAAGATTGGCAGCGAACTTTTCACGGCCGCCGGGCCGGACATCGTGAAAAAAATCCGCGCGCTCGGCGCATTGGTTTTTCTCGATCTGAAATTTCACGACATTCCTAACACCGTCGCCAAGTCCGTGGCCGCCGCCGTGCAACTCGACGTGCAAATGCTGACGGTTCATGCCAGCGGCGGTTTTGAAATGCTCAAGGCCGCCGAGCACTCGGCTGAAGAAATCGCGTGGAAACTTGGCCGCACGCCGCCGCTGGTTTTGGGCGTGACCGTTTTGACGAGCCTCGACGCAGGCGCGTTGCGCGAAATTGGTTTGGATGTGAATGTGGATTATCAAGTGCGCCGGCTCGCCACCGTCGCCACCAAAGCCGGTTTACGCGGACTGGTTTGTTCGCCATTGGAAATTTCCGCGTTGCGAAAAATTTTGCCGGCGCAGGTTCAACTGGTGACGCCGGGAATCCGCACGGGCGAAGAAAAATCCGACGACCAAAAGCGCACGCTCACGCCGCGCGAAGCCATTTCCGCCGGAGCGAATTGGCTGGTGATCGGCCGGCCAATTTACGCGGCGGAAAATCCGCGCGCGGCGACGGAAAAAATTCTGGAATCATTAAATTAATCGTAAAAGATGAACACAAAACCCGTCACCCTCGTCGTCACTTTTCAGGCGCGGTCCGGAAAAGAATCCGAATTGCGCCAAACGTTGCTTGGCTTGCTCGCGCCCACGCGCAAAGAAGCCGGTTGCATCAATTACGATTTGCACGTCGCGCCCGACGACCCGTCGAAATTTCTTTTTTACGAAAACTGGACGAGCAAGGCGCATCTCGACGCGCACGGCCAGACGCCGCACATCCAAAATTTGCGCACGCGCATAGGCGAACTTTGCGCCGAACCTTTGAAATTGGATTTCTGGGAAAAAATCGGCTGAATTATTTTGCGAACGGCTGCGCGACCAAATCGCCGCACATTTCCATCAGCAATTTCGCGTTGTTCGGAGCGCGCACGTTCAGGTCGTTGTTGAAATAAACAAAAACTTTCTTTCCCGCTTCAGCCTGTTCGCGAATGTGGTTCGCCCACGGCGACAATTCGGCTTTGGTATAATCGTGACACGGGCCGTCCGCCAACCCATGAAAACGAATGTAAATAAAATCTGCCGTGACGAAAAAATTCAGCGGCATTCGCAGTGAACTCACGGAGACGAATGCAGCGTTGTATTTTTGCAACAGCGAAAAAGTTTTGCCGGCGATCCAATCGGGATGACGGAATTCAATCGCGTGCGAAAATTTTTGCGGCAGGCGTTTCAGGAATTTTTCCAATCGCGGCAAATCGCGTTTGAAATTCGGCGGCAATTGCCAGAGCAGCGGGCCGAGCTTTTCTTTCAAAGGCGCAATGCGGCGGATGAAATTTCCGACCGACCGTTCCAAATGATTCAGCCGTTTGATGTGCGTGATGTAGCGGCTGCCTTTGACGGCGAAAATAAAATTTTCCGGCGCTTTTTTCCGCCAGCCGTGAACCATCGGCAAATTCGGCAGGCGATAAAACGTCGCGTTGATTTCAACCGTCGGAAATTGCGTGGCGTAAAATTGAAAATGTTCTTTTGGCTTGAGGCCGCGATAAAAATCGTTCGCCCATTCTTTATAGACCCAGCCGCTCGTGCCGATGAAAATACGCTCCATGCGGCAAGATAGTTCAGATTTGAATTTTCGCAGGTTCTTGTTTTTGCCGGAAAACAAAGTAAGATTTCAAAGTGATTTACGACGCATCACTCGACGAGCTGCTGCAAAAAGTTTGGGACGGCAAACGCATTTCCCAAACAGAAGCGTCGCGGCTTTATCATCTGCCGCTCGAAGAACTCGGCGCGCTCGCGGATCACCGCAGAAAACTCGCAAAGGCAAAAGAGTTTGACGGGCGAGGTAACCAAATAGTTACTTACAATGTTGACCGCAATGTCAATTACACCAACGTCTGCAACGTCTATTGCAAATTTTGCGCGTTTTATCGCGTCGAGAAAGACGATGATTCCTACGTCATTTCACTCGATCAATTGGATAAAAAAATCGAGGAAACCATTGCGCTCGGCGGCAACCAAATGTTGATGCAAGGCGGACATCATCCGAAACTCACGAAGCAGTGGTATCTCGATTTGCTCGCACACGTCAAAAATAAATTTCCCCACTTTAACATCCACGGATTCAGTCCCAGCGAGTTTGTGCATTTCCGCGAAGTCTTCAACGAGCCGCTGGAAAAAATAATTTCCGATTTCAAAAATGCCGGCCTCGGCTCGATTCCCGGCGGCGGCGGGGAAATTCTCGTTGACCGCGTGCGCCAAAGAATTTCGCCGCTCAAAGCGATGAGCGATGACTGGCTTGAAGTCATGGACGTGGCGCATCGGCTCGGACTTTATTCGAGCGCGACGATGATGTTCGGCCACGTCGAGACGATTGAAGATCGCATCGAACATTTGGAACGTTTGCGCGCGCAACAAGACAAGTCATTAAACCGAAAAGAAAAAGCATCCGTTGCAAGTTGCAGGTTGAATGTTGCAAGTGAAGGCTCGCTCGCGCAAAACCTCCAACCTTCAACCTTCAACCTTCAACCTTCGCCCGGCCATTTCACCGCGTTCATCGCATGGACATTTCAAGCCGAGCACACGAAATTGAAAGCGCCGACCGTCGGCGCGCACGAGTATTTGCGGACGCAGGCGCTCGCGCGGATTTATTTGGACAATTTTGCGAACATCCAAAGTTCCTGGGTCACGCAAGGTTTGGAGATCGGCCAAGTCGCGTTGAAATACGGCGCGAACGATCTCGGCAGCATTATGATCGAGGAAAATGTCGTATCGCAAGCGGGCACGACCTTCCGCATGACGGTGGCCGACATGCACCGGCTCATCAAAGACCTCGGTTATGAGCCACATCAGCGTAATAATTGGTATCAGTTGGTCAATTAAATGAATGATGCGCTTTCAATTTCTGCTTTGCCGATCTTAACAGCCCGAAATTTTTGCGTTGACGCAACCTTGCAGCCGGAACTTGGGACATGAAATTAGGATTATTTGGCGGCTCGTTCGATCCGGTTCATCTCGGACATTTGCTCGTCGCGCAGGCGGCGATGGAAGAGATTGGATTGGACAAACTATTTTTTATTCCGGCGGCGGTCTCGCCGTTCAAGCCGGAAAATAAAATGGCAGCAGCGGAATTGCGCCTGCGGCTGTTGCGGCTCGCGCTGGCCGGAAAAATGAATTGCGAAGTGGACGACCAGGAAATCCGGCGCGGCGGGATTTCCTGGTCAATTGAAACTTTGCGCGACTATGCGAAAAAATTTCCGGGCGCAAAATTATTTTATCTCATCGGCGCGGACAACATTTCCAAATTGAACGATTGGCGCGCGGCGGAAGAGCTGGCGAAACTCGCGGAATTTGTCGCCATTCCGCGACCGGGCGAATCAGCGGCGGAATTTCCAAAACCGTTTCGCGGAAAAATTTTGAAAGGCTTTCCGATTGAAATTTCGTCATCGCAAATCCGCGAGCGGATCAAAAACGGTCTGCCGCTTGAAAATCTTATGTCGCCATTCGTGGCCGAGGCGATTCGCGCGGAAAAATTATACGTTTGAAATTTTAGACACGAATTTCACGAATTTTCACGAACTGTTGAGATTAAATTAGTGTTAATTCGTGAAATTCGTGTCTAAATTCTTCCGGTAACTATGGATTCAAAAAAACTGGCGCAGCTTTGCCGTGACTTTGCGGACAACAAAAAGGCGGAGAGCATCGTCATCCTCGACGTGCGCGATCTGTCGTCCGTGACGGATTATTTTGTGATCGCGTCCGGCACGAGCGAGCCGCATTTGCGCGCCATCGTGGACGAGATCACCGACGGGCTGCGCGATGATTATGATTTGCGCCCGCCCCGGCGCGACGGTTCCGTGCAAGGCTCGTGGGTGGTGCTGGATTTTTTCGACGTGATTGTCCACGTCATGCGCACGGACGCGCGCGAGCGTTACGATCTGGAAGGACTTTGGGGCGACGCGGCGCGGGTGAAGTCGAAAAGCAAACCGGCCAAGATAAAATTAACCAGCCGCCAGGCCTCGAAGAAACGAATCAGGAAAGAGGGGAAATAAACCCGTAGAAAATTATTCTCCGTAGCGAGACAAAGCTTTATTGATTCTATCAGTTTCAAAATATGGCTCGAAAACCTCACAAACATTTCTTCCAATGTTAATTGTTTCAGCATCCCATTTTTGATTTTCTGGGTCATAAAACATGGAACGAACAAGTTTTGGATTCTGATCCTTCGCGTCCCTCCATCTATATCCCCATTGCTCCATGTAATCGCGCATTCTGCCTCTGCGCTCAACCGTTTTACACGCCAGCGGGATATTTCCAGCCGTTAGAAAGTCCACTCGGATTGTCGTTTCGACTTTTCCAGAAATACAAGCATCGTCTTTTTCTTTGAACACAATCTTATTGCTCAATAAAAGATTGCGAATGTAAGAATAGACGTGTTGTGCTCTTGGAGCATCTGTCTCGTGCCGATAAATTAGGTGATAAATACTTACCAAAGCTTCACCAAAAAGATGAATGTCTATACCGTCCAAGGGCAGTTTTATTGATTTTTTTAATTCCATCCCACTCCGCTCCATTTCAAATACCTTTACTTTTTCATCCAACAATTCTCTGTTTGTTGTTTTTGCACTCACGTCAAGGCCATATCCATCTAATGCGGAAATTACTTCTCCGTTATCCGAGACAATTGCATCTGTGGCAGTAATTTCTTTTATGGAGAGAACCACTTGCACACCGTTCGGATACAAAAGTGGCAATGCAACCAACAACCCATCGTCAGTTTCTTTGACATAAATCTGCTCTGACCAGAACCGCATAAGCGCTTCTTCGCACAATTTAGCATTCAAATGTGATGTGATTGTTTTCATTAAAACATTTCCCGCTGGTTGTCTTTGTCTGGCAATTCAATGTTCCATAACGAGCAAATTTTACGAGAAAAATCTATTAAGTCTGCGACATTTCCAAAATCCAGCGGGTCATGGCGATTGTCTTTTTGATGATTCGGATAATCTACATTTTGATGCCAGCCATGAGGAATTTTAGTTTTGAAACCGATTGTCCTTTTTGGCAACGGGTTATAGTCAACCCCACGAATTCTAACCAAATCAGCCAACAGCACCGCATGATATTTTGTCGGGTCGTTGACAATTGGCGCACTGATGCGCAGCTCAAGGCTGACAACACCAATTTTGGCAGAAGCCAATGAAACTCGCGCTTGCTTTCCGCTGCCAGTGTTTTTTTCAAAGTCTTTGAAAAATAATTTTCCGCCTTCAATCGTTTTCGCGGCATTAACGAATTGGAGTATTTGATGGTCAGAATATCGAAAGGTCGGCATCCGGCTTTGTTAGAACATAAACCGCCAGCCGCCGCAACGATATTTATGGTAACAATGGGATTAAGCTCCTAAATTAGACCATTACAAAATATTCGCCGCGAGTTCCGCCAGTTCCGAGCGTTCGCCTTTTTGCAGTTCGATGTGCGCGGCGATGGGCTGGTCGCGGAATCGGCTGACGATGTAGTTGAATCCGTTCGAGGACGAGTCCACATACGGATTGTCAATCTGATATGGATCGCCGGTGAAAACGATTTTTGTGCCGTTGCCGACGCGCGTGATGATGGTCTTGGCTTCGAGCGGCGTCAGGTTTTGCGCCTCGTCAATGATCATGAACTGGTTCGCAATGCTGCGTCCGCGAATGTAACTCAACGCCTCGACGACGATCGCGCCGCTGCGCATGAGGTCGCCGCTGCGGCGATGGTCGTGGCCCATGTTCAGGTCGCTCAACATTTCGAGCGCGTCGTGAATCGGCTGCATCCACGGCGCGAGTTTTTCTTCGAGCGAGCCGGGCAGAAATCCGAGTTCCTTGCCCATCGAAATCGTCGGACGCGCGACGACGAGCCGGCGGAATTCGCGGTCGTTGACGACGCGCTTCAAGCCGGCGGCCATTGCCAAAAGCGTTTTTCCGGTTCCGGCTTTGCCCATGAGCGTGACGAGTTTGATGCGGTCATCGAGCAGCGCGTCGAAGGCGAAATGTTGTTCGCGATTGCGCGGCTTGATGCCCCAAACGCCTTCGCGCCCGTCGAGAATCGGGATCAATTTTTCGCCGCTGGCGTCCACTTTGGTGAGCGCGGCTTTTTTTGGATTCGTTTCGTCGGTGAGCGCGCAGTATTCGTTCGGGAAAAATTTCTTGCCGTTTTCCAGATGAAATTCGCCTTTGGCGCGGAACGCGGCGATTTTTTCCGGCGCAACGGCCAATTCCATCATGCCGGTATAAAGATCCTGGATGTGAACGCGGTCGTTCTCGTAATCCTCGGCCTGCAAACCGAGCGCGTCGGCTTTTATGCGGAGGTTGATGTCTTTGGAGACGAGGATGGTCGGATTTTTCGGCTGCGATTTTTGGATGCTGGCGGCAAGCGAAAGAATCCGGTTGTCCACGGAATGGGAATTGAATCCGTTGCTTTCGCCGTTCGCGTGGCCGTTTTTGTAAAAAATAATTTTCAACTGCCCGCCGGTCGGCAATTTCACGCCTTCGCTTAAATGACCTTCGCCGCGAAAACCGTCGAGCATTCGCGAAACCTGCCGCGCGTTCTGGCCGAGTTCGCTGGACTCGCGCTTGAAGCGGTCAATCTCCTCGATGACTTCGATGGGAATCAAAACGCCATTTTCGTGGAAGCTTAAAAGTGAATTCGGATCGTGCAGGAGGACGTTCGTGTCGAGAATATAATTTTTCACTTGGATTTTTTGTCGAATTTGATGGTGGTCATCCGCCGATGCCATTGTTGGATTTCCTGGTGGCGCGCGGGCAATTTGTAATGACCGGAATAAAGAAAATTTTCCAGCATCCCGAACAGATCGAAATCCACAAAGCGCGGCTGGTCGTCCAGCAAAAATTCCTGATGCGTCAGAATGATCTCAAAGGGAATCAAAAGTTCCTCGAGTTTTTTGAGCCAGAGTTTTTGGTCTTTGCGCCATTGGTCAATGCAGCCGCGACCGAACTTGCGTTCCTTGAAACGCAAAAATTGCAGTTGCTCGCGCACGGGAACATTTTCCTGCCAGTAAATGTCATTGAGCCGGAATGCCGCGCCTTCGATTTCGTTCTCGATGAATTTCCAGAGGACGGACTGCACGCCGCGCCACTTTGCCGGGAACAAGCCAAGTTCCATTTCTTCGTCGAGATATTTGGCGATGACTTGCGAATCCTCGGCGACTTCAAAAATCACACTCTTGCCATCGCGAATGACGGGCACGCCGTAATAACGCTGCTTGGTCAATTTCCAGACGAGCGAGCGATCTTGGTTTGGGATGTTGGTGATTTTGAAAGGCGAGCCGGAAAATTCCAAAATGCGCCGTTGCACAATGCAGAACGGACTCCACGGAAACTGAATCAATTCAATCATGTCAAAAATTCGCGTTGCTGACGTTGAAATTAAGTCGCGAAAGGAATCGTGACAAGCGCAAACACCGCTTTACACAAAATTATAACAGAGTTAGATTCGCCACATGGCTGAATACGACGCGACCGAATTTATTGACACCGATTTTCAGGCGCACAAGTCGCCTTTCGCCGCGACTTCCGCGAGCGACCCGCTCCGCGCACCGACGCGCGACGAAGTGGACCGCAAAGTCGTCGAGGCGCAACAAAAACTCGCCGAACTCAAGCGCGCGCAGGATGATCTCGAACGCGAACGTTCCTCGCTTGAGGAATTGCGCCGCCGCCAGACGGAATTCCAGACTGGTCGCCAGGAAATCGTTCATAATCTTACGCGCGGACTCGGCTTGCTTGAGGAAGCCGAGTTCAACACGCGCCGCGACGCCGAGCAAATGGTCAAGACCATCGCCGATTTTCGTGACGCGCTCACCAAAGTCCAGGCCGTTCACGATGAAACCTGGACGAAAGAAAATTTCAGCGTGGAACTTACGCGCGCGCTGACGACGATTGAAAACGCACGCATGGAATGGAACGCCGCGCGCCTGAAAATTCCCGCGCTCGAAGGCGAATTGCAAAAAAAAGCGGAGATGGAAATTGTTCCTGCGCCTGCGATTTCACCGTTCGCCAATTTAAGTTTCGGCGAACTTTGCAAAATCGGTTTGGCGATGACGTGGCCGCTTTTAATCGTGGCGTTGGGCGCTCTCGGTGTATTTATGGCAATCTTATTACGCCGGTGAGAAATTTTTGATTTACGATTTATGATTTATGATTTGGCAAAAGTCGTCCGCGCCCGGCAAAAATCATCAATCGTAAATCATCAATCATAAATTGTTTGTCGTATGGCGTCCGCGAAGAAAAAAAAAGCCAGGGTTGACCCGATTTCCGAGCGTTCACGCGCCTTGACCGAGCAGATTTCTTCGCTCGAAGCTGAAATCAAAAAGCTCGACACGCAAATCCAGCGCGCGCCGACGCCGCGATTCCGTTCCACCGCCATTCCGCACGGCGAAACCGTTCCGCGAAAATCCGAACCCGCGCCCAAACCAATTTCGCACGAACCGGTTTTTGAAGAGATAAATAAAAAGTCACTTCAAACGCACGCTGAAACCGAAACCGCCGACCGCTACAACGAACTCGGTATTCGCAAATATGATTTGCCCGCGTTGTGGCACCGGCTGCGCGGTCATTTTCGTCGCCCGACGACGAACAATCCGCGCCTCGTGAATTATCTTGCCGCCGGCGGCGTCCACGGCCTGCGCCCGATGCGTTACGAAAAACGCGTCGCGCGCAACCGCTTCATCGCGCTCGTCATCGTGCTGTTTTTGATTTTGCTCGGCATCATTTCGCTGTTTGTCAGAAATCATTGAGCCTCGCGAATCGTTAAAATGTTAAATTGTTGAATCGTGCAATTTTCATTAACACCGGACTTTAGTCCGGTGATAGAATGCCAAAGTGGGCAAGAACCGTTTTAACGGTTTCCGGCGAGTTGAAAAAACCGTTGAAACGGTTTGGCTCTGGCAATTGCGATGTCCACCGGGCTGAAGCTCGGTGTTAATGAAATGAAATGTGATACTATGAAACAGAAAAGCAAAAACAAATTTGTCGAACTGCCAATTTCCACGCGCGACGGAAAATTCATCGCGCATTATTCTGAAAAAGGTCTGGCCGGAATTGATTGGCCAAACGCGAATCGTAGGAGACGAGGTAACGAGTCTCAAATTTCTTCAGTCAGAGACTCCTCACGTCGTCTCCTACAAATTAAAAATTGGCATCGCGCAACCGAAACCGCGCTCAAAAAAATTCTTGCCGGGAAAAAAGCAAAATTGCCGCCGCTGGATTGGAATGGCAAAACGGAATTTCAAAAATCCGTGTGGCGGCAAATGCTGAAAATTTCCGCCGGCAAGACGAAAAGCTACGGCGAGATTGCGTCGGCGATTGGCAATCCCAAAGCCGTCCGCGCCGTGGGCGGCGCGTGCGGCGCAAATCCGGTTCCGGTTTTGGTTCCGTGCCATCGCGTTCTGGCCGCGAACAAAAAGCTCGGCGGCTTCTCCGGCGGATTGGATTGGAAACGCAGTTTGCTCGCGCGCGAAGGAATACAATTTTGACTTCGCGACGGATTTGATTTTCGTTTTAGAAAGAATGCCGCCGGGCTGTTTCTTAATTTTTCACCCGCAGTAATTTCAACGCTGCCAGAAAATCCTCCGGCAGCGGCACCTCAAACAAATTCAAAATCCACGTCGGGAAATGATTTTATCCGGCGACGGTCGCGAGTGAGGTGCGGGATGTTTCGCGCAGCAGCCTGCGAGCGGATGAAAAAGTCCGGCAAAACCGGCTTGTCCTTTTCATTCGGGCGAAACTGGCGGAAAGCCACCCCTGCGCGCCACGCATCGTCAAAAGTGATTTCCAGCCGCTCGAACAAACCCAGAGCTTCCTCGACGTGTTCGCGCGTCCGCGCGCCGGCTGCCAGCTCGGCAAAAGTTACGGCGCTCACCGCCAGTTGATCCTGGCGAACCCACTTTTCAATCGCCGCGACACAAGTCCGGTGCGCCTCGTGATTTTCATCCAGCCACGCGACAATGACCGACGTGTCCACCAGAATCACGGTCGCGTCCTCCGCAACAATTCTTCACCTGAACAGAAGCCATCCCAAGTTCCGGCAAAACGGCGGATGTGCTCGACGGCGGCATCACGCGCCGCCCGGTTTGTTTTTACATAATCCGCCGCCGCCCGCCGCAGGATGACGGTGGGATTGGTCTTGGCGGCGCGCGTTTTGGCGCGGAAATCCCGCGCCAGCGATTTGGGCAATCGAATTGTAAGTGTCTCTGTCATACAGGGACTGTAACACGACAAAGCGACGAGTCAAGCACGCAGTAATTTCAACGCCGTCAAAAAATCTTCCGGCAGCGGCGCTTCAAACGTCATCAGCTTTTTCCGGCGCGGATGGATGAACGACAGTTCGCGCGCGTGCAGCATCACGCGTGGGGCGGCGTAGTTCGTCAATTCCGCAAGCCGCGCATTTTGCCGCGCGCCGTAAGTGTCGTCGCCCACGAGCGGATGGCCGATGAATTGAAAATGCACGCGGACTTGATGCGTGCGCCCCGTGTGAATCTGCACCTCCATCAACGTCGCCGCGTAAAGCCGTTCGAGAATTTTGTAGCTCGTGTGCGCGGCGCGACCAGAGCTGTCGTCGCGCACGGCCATGCGTTTGCGGTGCGTGGGATGTCGCGCGATGGCCGCGTGGATTTCGGCGGTGGCGCGTCCCGGTTCGCCGCAGACGAGCGCGTGGTAAATCTTGTGAACTTCGCGCGACGCGAACTGTTCCGAGAGCGCGAGGTGCGTCTCGTCATTTTTGGCGACGACCAAACAACCACTCGTTTCCTTGTCGAGGCGATGCACGATGCCCGGTCGCGCCACGCCGCCGATGCCGCTCAACGAGCCTTGGCAGTGATGCAACAGCGCATTGACGAGCGTGTGTTCCTCGTGACCGGCGGCGGGATGCACGACGAGTCCGGCGGGTTTGTTGACGACGAGCAACGATTTATCCTCGAACAAAATATCGAGCGGGATTTTTTCCGGCTGCGCCTTGGCGGGTTTGGCATCCGGCCAGTGAACTTCGATTTTTTCGCCCGCGTGCGGATGATGCGTGGGTTTGACGATTTCGCCGTTGACGCGGATGTGGCCTTCTTCGATCAATCGTTGCAGCGCGCCGCGCGAGGCGGCGGGAAATTTCTCGCACAGGAATTTGTCGAGCCGCTCGTTGGGCAACGATTGCTCGACGATGAAATTTTCCGTGCGTGATTTCATCCGCAGATTACGCAGATTACGCAGATTCGCAAAAAATTAAATCTGCGAAAATCTGTGCAATCTGCGGAGAAAAAGCTTTTCATTTCGATGATTTGGCGGATTTCGGCGCGTGTTCATTTTTCCAGGTGATGAGGAAAATCAGTCCGACGCCGGTGCAAATCGCGGTGTCGGCGATGTTGAAGGCGGGAAATCCGATTTCGCCGCCGCTGCGCCGTTCGATATAAAAGCGGAGAAAATCCACGACTTCATGCCGGATCAAACGGTCGGCGAGATTTCCGGCGATGCCGCCAAAAATCAAGCCGAACGCGATCTGGCCGGTCAAAGTATGCGAGTCGAAATGATGACGCGTGAGAAAAAGCGCGACGAGCGCGAGCAGGCCGACGAGTGCGAGCGCGCTGTTGTTGCCGCTGAAAAGGCTCCAGGCCGCGCCGGTATTTCCCCAGTGAACGAACTTGAAAAAGCCGGGCACAATAATTTTTTCCTGGTAATCTCCAAGTGAATGGAGCACGAGCCATTTGGTGAATTGGTCCAGCGCGAGGACAATCAGCGCGAGCGCGGCGATGCGGCGGTTCGATTTATGAAAAACCATTTCAGTCCAAAGTCCAAAGTCCAAAGTCCAAAGTCAAGCCAACCGCGACGTTGAATTTAAGACTTTGGACTTTAGGCTTTGGACTTTAGACTTCGTTCATGGCGCTGGTGCGGATTTTGGTGGACGGTTATAGTTTGTTGCACGGCTGGCCGGAACTGGCTCCGGGCGTGGCGCGTCACTCGGCCCGCGCGCGCGAGGAATTGATTCACATTTTGACGAGTTATCACGATGCGACGGACGAGCCGATAACGATTTTTTTTGACGGAGCGGGTGCGCCGGCCAACGCGCCAAAAAATGAATCGAGCCGCGACGTGGAAGTTTTATTTTCTCGCGCCGGGCAGACGGCGGATGACATGATCGAGCGCGCGGCGCATCGCTTCCAAAGTTATGGCGAAGTTTTGGTCGTGACCAATGATCATGCCGAGCGCGACGTGGTCGGCGGATTTGGCGGCTCGGTCGCAAGCTGCGGAAATTTTATTCGGACGGTCGAAAACGCGCTGGCGCAATTATCGGATGAATTGAAACATTACAATCGCGCCGAGCAAAACCGTTTCAAACGTCCGCCGGGAAATAAAAATAAATGAACCACCCATCACCTTCCAAAAATTTTGCCCGCACGGCGCGGATCCTTCTGGCGTTGTTCGCCGGACTTTTTTTTACGCCTCCGATTCATGCGCAGATCGGAACCAACGTGGACAATCGTTTTCTGTTCATTTTTGACACGTCCTCGGACATGAAGAAGCGCGTGCCGGCGGAGCAAAAAGCGCTGAACGAACTGCTGGCGTTGAGCGTGAGCGGCCAGTTGCATTCCGGCGACAGCATGGGCGTCTGGACCTTTGACCGCAAATTGCATCTCGGTGAATTTCCATTGCAACACTGGGATTCGCCCGATGCCGTGATGATCGCTTCCAACATCACGCGGTTCATTGACAAACATAAATACTCGAAGAAAACGAGTTTTGCGGCGTTGCAACCCTTGCTCAACCAAGTCGCGGCAAATTCCGAACGGCTCACGGTTTTTATTTTTAGCGACGGCGAAACCCCCATGGTCGGCACGCCGTATGATGCGGGCATCAATAGCCTGTTCAAGGAAAAACAAAGCCAGCTCAAAAAAGACCGGCAACCTTTTGTGATCACGTTGCGGGCGCAATTGGGAAAATATGTGGGCTGCACTTTAAGTTTTCCGCCCGCGCCCGTTAATGTGCCGCAATTTCCACCGCTGCCGTCGCCGCCGCCGCCGCCGCAAACAAATGAGCCTGCGCCCGCCAATCCCCCCGTCCTCATGGCGCCGCCGCTGGTGATCATCGGCACAAATGTCGGCACAAATATTCCGCCGCCAGAACCATCGGAAGCTGCGCCGACCAATACTGAAATGATAACGCCGACCAATGTTTCAGAAGCGCCGACAAATTTTCCTGCGCCCACCAACGCACCGTATCAGACGAACGCGAACGGATTGCCACCGCCAAATTCCACTGCGGGCGGCAAAGGCGTGCTGGCGGCCGGCGCGATAATTTTGGCGGCGGCAATCATTGCGGGAATTTTTCTGGCCGTGCGCCTGCGCAGAAAAGATACGGCCAGCCTCATCAGCCGCTCGATGCACGATCGAAAATAAAATTCCGCGTGACTTTTTGCTCCCGTCATGGAAGATTTTCAAGTCATGAAAATAATTCATTTACTATGTGCGTTCAGTTTGCTCACCGTCGTTGTTGCGACCAAAGCCGAAGATGTCAAACTTCCGTCCGCTGCGCCAGGTTTTGCCGATCCCGCCAAACTCACTGAAAAAGCGCCTGAAACTTTCAAGGCGCAATTCGACACGACCAAAGGGAAATTCACCATCGAAGTCACCCGCTCGCTGGCGCCCAACGGCGCGGACCGTTTTTACAACCTTGTTCGCTCGGGTTATTTCAAAGACATCGCTTTTTTCCGCGTGGTTCCCGGTTTTATGTGTCAATTCGGAATTCACGGCGACCCGGCCGTTTCCGCAAAATGGAGCGAGGCGAACATTGCCGACGATCCGGTCAAAGGCAGCAACACGCGCGGCACGATCACTTTTGCCACCGCTGGCCCCGGCACGCGCACCACGCAATTGTTCATCAACTTCGGCAACAACACCGGTCTCGACGGCCAGGGTTTTGCGCCTTTCGGCAAAGTGACCGAAGGAATGGATGTGGTGGATAAAATCTACAGTGAATATGGCGATGCTCCCCAATTTGGCGGTCGCGGGCCGGATCAAGGCCGTGTTCAGATGGAAGGCAACGCCTACTTGAAAAAAGATTTCCCGAATCTCGATTATATCAAATCAGCGATAATCGTGGCGGTTGAGTTGCCTGCAAAAAACGGTAAAAATAAAGGATTCTAATAATTTTTTATGAACGAAGTTGCCATCCTTGACACCAGCGCCGGCGAAATGGTTCTTGAATTCTGGTCGGACGTTGCGCCCGGCCACGTCGAAAATTTTAAGAAGCTCGCGCAAAAAGGATTTTATGACGGCACTTGCTTTCACCGCGTCATTAAAGATTTCATGATTCAAGGCGGCGACCCGACCACCAAGGACGACGCCAAACAAAATCAATGGGGCACGGGCGGCCCCGGCTACCAGATCAAAGCCGAGTTCAACGACAAGGCCCATACGCGCGGCGTCCTCTCGATGGCGCGCTCGAACGATCCGAATTCCGCCGGCTCGCAATTTTTCATCTGCCACGGCGACCCGCGCTTTCTCGACCGCCAATACACCGCGTTCGGCAAATTGATCAAGGGCGACGACGTGCTGGAAAAAATCGGCACCACGCCCACGCATCCCGGCGACCGGCCGGTAAAAAAGGTAAGTCTGACCAGCGTAAAAATCGTGCCGCGCGATTTGGTAAAATAATTTTTCATCGCAGAGACGCAGAGGCATGGAGTTTCTGAAGTGAATTTTTCCTCTGCGTCTCGGCGACTCTGCGGCTATGGAAATTTCTGAATTAGCAAAAATTCTCGTCGCGCTTGGTTGTCCGGTAGAAAAATCTTCGGAAATGGCCGCGCAATTGGACAAACGCGCAAGACAATTGTCGGAACAAAAAAGCCGTTCTTACGACGAGGCGTTGAAGCATTTGCTGACGCTGATGAAACAAGGCTGGGCGGCGAACAGAAATTTATGATTCAGCCTTGGAAAAAAATTAATTCAAAACTCATCGGCGATTTCCGCATTTTCAAATTGCGCTCCGACGTGAAAGTTTCCCCGCGCACCGGCAAGGAGCACGACTTCTTCGTCCTCGACAGCGTCAACTGGGTCAACGTTATCGCCGTCACGCCCGACCAGCAGCTCGTGATGGTCGAGCAATATCGGCACGGCTCGAACACCGTCGAGATGGAGATTCCCGGCGGCATGATGGACGCGGGCGAGACCGATCCGGTGGCGACCGCCGTGCGCGAATTGCGCGAGGAGACCGGCTACGAAGGTGAAAACGCGCGCCTGCTCGGAAAAATCCATTCCAACCCCGCGATCTTGAGCAACGTCACCTACACCGTGCTGATTGAAAACTGCCGCCGGCAACACGGCGTGGAATTCGACAGCGGTGAAGATTTGATCACGCGCCTCGTGCCCGTCGCGGAAATCCCGAAGCTCGTCGCCGACGAAAAAATCGGCCACTCTCTCGTCGTCGTTGCGCTGTATCATTTCGATTTGTGGCAAAGGGGAATTAAGACTTTGGGAAGTTGACTAAAATCCAATCACCTCTTAAATTCAGGACGTTATGACGAGAGACAAAATTCAGACGGCGATCAACGAAGGCATCCCATTTTTAATTAGAATGGCTGATGGCGAAAAATATGAAGTTGCTGATCGCTTGAATGTTGCGTTGGGCAGAACTCATGTCGTTGTCATCGACAAGCGCGATTTGCCGCACGTTCTTCCATTGTTGACGATGACAGGCATCAGCTATTTGAAGCCCGTAAAATAATTCCGAAAATCGTCGCTGACCAATTGTTGTGCAAGCTTATCTTACGAGAAGCAGCGTCTGCGCGGCTGATGATTGTGATGGCACGCATAAGCGGCAGTTCGATTTGCCTGGCTCTCATTCGCTAGAAAAACTTCTCGCGGCTGTAATGAAGTCAAATTATTTGCCCATAATTTCGGGCGGTCGCGCTACATGGTCAGTTGTATCGGCAATGCCCATTGCAGTAATTGCACAGCAATGGACAGAGCCAAGAATGCTGTTTCTGCTATCAAAAGACCTTGCAAATTTAGATCTTAAAGAAGGCGTTCTGCGAGTGCATTTCAATTATCACGCCCAACTTGATCCAGAAATAGTTTTCAAGGTATTGCGAGAACTTCGACTGCGTGCAATTTAGTCGTCTCACCCCAAATTCACCGGATCAATGTCCACGGCCAGCGTCACGTCTTCGGGCAGCGCGAGCGATTGGATGATGCGCGCCAGTTCCCGGCTCAACGCGCTCATCGCCCGCGTCCGCAGCATGATCTGGTAGCGGTAAAAAGTTTCCGCGCGCAGCAACGGCGCAGGCGCAGGCCCGGAAATCGTCAAGTCCAAAGTCCAATGTCTAAAGTCCAATGTCGTATCGCGCGCAGGGTCTTTGGACTTTGGACTTTGGACTTTGGACTCTTGCAACTTGGACTCCAGAACTTTTCTTAAATGCTCGGCGGAGAATTTTACTTTTTCCTCGTTGCGGCCTTTGAGCGTGAGCAATGCGACGCGGCTGACGGGCGGATATTTCAGTTGTTCGCGGAATTCGATTTCCTGTTCGTAAAAACCGTTGAAGTCGTGGCGGCGCGCGTATTGGATCGCCGGATGAAACGGCGCGAACGCCTGCACAAAAACCTCGCCCTCGACGTCGCCGCGGCCGGCGCGACCGGCGACCTGCGTGAGCAACTGGAAGGTGCGTTCGCCCGCGCGAAAATCCGGCTGATGCAGCGCGAGGTCGGCGTAGATGATGCCTACAAGCGTGACGTTCGGAAAATGCAGCCCCTTCGCGATCATCTGCGTGCCGACGAGGATGTCAATCTTGCCCGCGCGAAAATCGCCGAGGACTTTGCGATAGTCATCCTTGCGCTTCATCGTGTCGGCGTCCATGCGCTTGATGCGCGCCTTGGGAAAAAGTTTGGCGAGCGTCTCTTCGACACGTTGCGTGCCAGTGCCGGAAAAACGGATCGCGGGATTTTTACATTTCGGACAAACCAACGGAACTTTTTCGATGTGGCCGCAGATGTGGCAGGCGAGCTTTTGCTCCTGCCGGTGAAACGTCAGCGCGAGGCTGCAATTCGGGCAATTGCAAACGTAACCGCACTTCGGGCATTGTAGCGAAGTCGAGTAGCCGCGCCGGTTCAAAAACAGAATCGTCTGCTCGCCGCGATCCAGCCGTTGATGGATGGCTTCCTTGAGCTGCGGCGAAAACAGCGGCGTGCCCTTTTCCTTGTGCGCGGCCTGGCGCATGTCCACGACGCGGACGTGCGGCATTTTTTGATTGTCCACGCGCTCCGGCAATTCGAGCAGCGAGAATTTGCCGCGTTTACAATTGTAAAAACTTTCGAGCGACGGTGTGGCCGAGCCGAGCACGACGACGGCATTTTCCATTTGTCCGCGCATGATCGCGACGTCGCGCGCGTGATAGCGCGGCGCTTCCTCCTGCTTGTAACTCGTCTCGTGTTCCTCGTCCACGATGATGAGGCCGAGCGGTTCGACCGGCGCAAAAATCGCCGAACGCGCGCCGATGACGATTCGCGCGCGTCCTTGGCGAATCTTGTGCCATTCGTCGTGCCGTTCGCCCGCGCTCAAATGTGAATGCAAAACCGCGACGAGCGTCTGTAATTTGCCGGAACTGAACCGCGCCTTGAACCGCTCGACCGTCTGCGGCGTAAGTGAAATTTCCGGCACGAGGACGATCGCGCCTTTGCCTTGTTCCAGTGCGTGCGCGAGCGCCTGCAAATAAATTTCCGTTTTGCCGCTGCCGGTGACGCCGTGCAAAAGAAAAGTCGCAGATGGAGAATTGACGATGGAGGATAGCTTTTCTCCCTCTCCGCGTTGCGAGTCTGCGAGCAATGGGGAGAGGGCCGGGGTGAGGTGTCGGCCATCTTCCACACGATTCATTGCCGCCGTGATTTTTTCGAGCGCAACGGATTGCGCGGGATTCAACACGATATTTTGCGTCGGCAAAATGGTTTCGCGCGCATAAGGATCGCGCTCGGAAATTTCGGAAGTGATTTCAACGAGGCCGCGATCTTCCAATTTGCGAACCGTCGCGGCCGTCGTTTCGGCAAGTTCAAGCAGTTCTGCCAGCAACATTTCGCGGCGTTCTTCGATGATGTTCCAAACGTCCTGCTGCCGTTTCGGCAATTTCGGAAATTCTCCGCTCAACTGAAGCGCGCGAACGAACAATTGTTTTTTCCAGCCTTCCTTTTCTTTGCGGATCGCCTCGGGCAAAACACTTTTCAACGCGGTTTCCGGCGCGCAGCAATAGTATTCGCCAATCCATCGCGCAAGCTTCAAAACTTTCGGCGTGACGAGCGTTTGCGCGCCGATGACTTTGAGAATTGGTTTTAATTTCGTGTGCGCTGATTCTTCCGCGAGCGCAGTGACAGTTCCAAAAATTTTTCGCGCGCCAAATGGAACTTGCACGCGCGTGCCAACTTCGACTTGCCCGACGAGTTCCGCCGGAATCAGATAATCAAATTCCTTGCGCAACGCGATTTCAAGACTGACGCGGGCGATCATTTTTCAGTCCTTTGAAATCGCGCGCAATTCAGCCTGCAATTCTTCGCGAAATTTTTCGCGGTCGGCATCGCTCGTTTCGCGCGGCACGCGAATAATTTTTCCCGAAGTCACTTCGCAGATTGAAAACGGCAGCGGAATTTGAAAACGGTCCCAGCTTTTCAATTGAATTTTCCATTTCAAAGAATACGTCACGGGCGCGACGGGCAGGCCGGTCACTTGCGCCAGGGACATGGCGCCATCCTGCACGACGTAACGCGGCCCGCGCGGCCCGTCGGGCGTGATGGCCAAATCATAACCGCGCTCCGCCCACGTCGTCAGTTCAAGCAAAGCTTGCGGTCCCCGCCGACTGCTCGAACCCCGCACGGGTTGGATGCCGAAGCGTTCGAGGATCGCCGCGAGAAAAGCGCCGTCGCGACTGGCGCTGACCAGTCCGGCAAGTCCGGCGCTTTGGTGCCGGCGGCGGCCAAACATGAGATATAATTTCATGGAAAGCGCGAGGCGATTGTGCCAGGTGCAATAAATGACCGGCCCGAGGTCTTTGCGCCCCATGAAATTATTCGGATCATGAACGCGATAACGAATCGTCGCCGAAATCAAATTAAAAACCGCCCAAAGAATCCATGCGCCCAATCGCTGGAAAAAATTCGGCGAACGCGGAATGACGACGCCGGTTTTTTGGCGATGGGAAGCCAAGTCGGATGGTAAGTTTGCCTCCGCCATCACGCTCCTTTTTTGAGGCACGCGCGCACCAAATCTTCGATCGTTGCCTTTGCGCCGAGAAAATTTTGCGCAGCGCGGACGGCATCGTGCGCGTCCATTTGTTTGAAACCCAGCGCCATGAGCGCGAGCACGGCATCGTTGATTTTCTGATCGTCGGCGGAAAGCGAATGTTTCGCGCTCGCGGCTTCCCACGCGCCCGCCGCGCCGATTTTGTCGCGCAATTCAACGACGATGCGCTCGGCGGTTTTTTTCCCGACGCCGGAAATTTGCGAGAGCGATTTAACATCGCCGCCCGCGACCGCGCCGCGAAACGTCACCGCATTCATGCCGCTCAAAATGTTCAGCGCGGTTTTTGGGCCGATGCCGGAAACGTTGTGGATGAGCATACGAAATAAATCCCGTTCCACCGCGCTCGCAAAACCATAAAGCGTGTGCGCGTCTTCACGGATGACCAGTTGCGTGAGCAATTTTACTTCCTGACCGGGCGGCGGCAATTTGTCGAACGATGAAAGTGGAATCAGGATTTCGTAGCCAACGCCGTTCACATCCACGACGACTTGCGTGGGCAAAGCTTCGACGAGTTTGCCGTGGAGAAAAGCGATCATCAGATTTTTTTTGACGGCGACAAATTGTAACGTGAATTTTCCCGGGCGTGCGCCAGCGCCAGCGCCAGCGCATCCGCCGCGTCCGGTTCGGGCAAATCGGCCAGGTTCAAAAGTCGCTGCACCATTTTGGCGACGGCGGATTTTTGCGCCGCGCCGTGGCCGACAATCGCCTGTTTGACTTTGCGCGGCGCGATTTCAAAAATTTCAATCCCAAATTCGGCGATGACGGCCAGAGCCGCGCCGCGCGCTTCGCCCATGATTAAAGCGGTTTGCAAATTTTGCGCGTAAAAAAGTCCTTCGACCACGCAAACCGTCGGCTGATATTTTTCAATCGTTTCCCGCAATGTTTTTGAAATTTTTGCAAAGCAGCGCGAACGCTCCCAGTTTTTGGGGCAGGAAATGGTCCCGTGCGCCAACGTTTCGGGAAACGGTTTGGCGGGTTGAATGATTCCGAAACCGGTGCCGCGCAGCGACGGATCAATGCCTAAAATTATCACCGCCTCAAGCGTGCGCGCAAAAGGCGTTGGCAAAATCGGCGCGGCGGGTCGCAAACGGCCGCCGAGGCGTTCCTGCATTTGTTCAAATTGCCGTTGCGTGATGCCCACGGGAAAACTTTGCCAGCCGCCATCAAATTGCAAAAGCAAAAACGCCGTCGGAAATTTTCGCAAGGACGCCTTTGAAATTAAACCGGCTCAATGACCATTTTGATCGCGGTCAGGCTTTTGCGGCGATGACGGCTGAACGTTTCGGGCCGGCTCCGAATGCGATTCATCATGCCGGTCGGAAGCGGGCGGGGTTGCGCGTGAACCTGAATTAAAATGCGGCGCTTGTTCTTCAAGTTGCTGTTGTTTGGGCGACATGCGCCGGTCGTAATTCTGACCGGACGTTTGCGCCGGCGCATAATGAGCAGGCGAAGTTGCCTGCGGTTGGGTTTGCCGGATTTCCGGACGCGAAATATTTTGCGAATGAGTCACAGATTCGCGCTGAGGATTTTGCGGCGAAATATTTTGACGCGGAGAGAAATTATTTTGCGCAGGAATTTCTTCAGGACGGTTTTGATTTTGGTTGATGATCGAAGGGCGCGGCGGGTTGCGACGGATCACCGGCGGCTTGATGCCTTTATTCAAAGTGGAAACGGCATTTTCCTGAATCTGCGGGCGATGAATAGTGAGAGTGTCGCGATTCAGTTGCTCGCGATTCGCACCGGCGGTAGATGACTCCCGAAGGCTGACGCGGCGGATTTGCGTATGGGTCACGGCGCTGATGCGTTCAGGGGGAATGCCGTTGTTGACGACGGCGTGGTCACGGCTGTTGTCATGGAAATTATTGATGATCGTTGTGTGGCTATAAATCCTGGACACTTCGGCGGGCGGCGCGCGAAAACGGCGCAGATGTGGATCGCAGAAATTTTTTGTCGGCACAAAGGTGAAAAAATTCACACTTAAACCGAAATCGAAGCCGGCGGCGGCGGGCTGGCCGTTGAAAACAATTCCCACGCCCTGACGATAACTCGTGTGCGGCGGCAAAGGCGCCCAGCCGCAATAATCATTTCCGTAACGCCAAGTCACCCACGATGGCGCCCAAACTGTGTCGGGATACCAGCACCAGCCATATTGCGCGTGATGAAACCACCGGCCATAATGAAAAGCAGTCGCGCCCCACGAATAATCTGAAAGCCAAAACCAGCCGTCGTCCGTATAAACCCAATGACCATGATCGCAATACGGTTGCCAGTTTGAATCATAAACCACGGCCGTCGGACGCCAGCAAAGTCCGTAACCCTCCACATTCACCCAGCCGCCATACGGCGAAAGCGTGTCGTAAAAATAATTTTGCGTGACCGCCGCCGGCTGTTCGGGAGTTTCGACCGGAGCAGTTGTCGTGGCAGTCGGTGCGGCCGTCGGATTTGTCGTCACCCCCAATTGCTGATCTCGCTGGATCATCGCTGTCACCGCATCGCTCGGCAGCCCCAAATCTTTCAGATAAATGATTTGGTCGGGCGTCAAATTGAATGGGTTGCCTGAATTGCCGATGTAGGACAAAATAACGCTTTCTTCCACGCCGGATTGCGCGAGCCGGATAACTTGGGCGAGCGGACTATTGGGATCAACATCCGCAGGCATGTCGGCGGCGGCATCCGGCGGCGCGGTTCCGTCAGTCGGCGCGGAAGATTGTCCGCAGGAATTTTGCAGCGCGCCGGGCGCAAACCATAAAGCAGCCGCAATCATTACGGCGTTGAAAATATATTTATTTGAAAAGCTGGCTTTCATAAAAATGGCATGTTGGCTCAACCATACATGATTTCCTTGCGGCGGCAAATATTTCATCACCTGGGTCAATCAACTTCCCTGACTGCAATTTGCAAAATTTTAAATCAAGAACTGGTGCTTCCGCCCGGAATTGAACCGGGATACGCGGTTTAGGAAACCGCTGCTCTATCCATTTGAGCTACGGGAGCAGACGAGGTGAACGAAAATAGAATATCATCAATGTTTTTCAAGCATTTCTGCTAATTGAAACAAAACCATCAAATGAAGTCCGCTTAACTCAACTCACTTTACATCATCTATAATGCGCTTGAATTCACGCGTGGAATATCCCACTTGAAGTTTCAAGCGCAAACCTTTTCGCTGTTAAAATTTGCAACTTGGTGGATTACTGACTGCGCCTTCACAAATCAACAAATGCGCGGCAATTGTTCGCCGCTCAACAGGTCACGATGCGCGTGCCGCCGACGCGCGTTTTCATCGTCATCATGCCGCGATGTTCCGCGACAACTTCGCCGATGATCACAGCGTCGCGGCCAAGTGGATGCGATTTCATCGCGGCCAAAACTTTTTCGGCTTCGTCCGGCAGAACGATGGCCAGCAATTTTCCTTCGTTCGCAACATAGAGCGGATCGAAGCCGAGCAATGCGCAGGACAAATAAACCGGCCGCGCGCCGCACATTGCCAGATTTTGGAAAATCCAACGAACTTTTCTTTAAGATTATTCAAAAGCTCTAATAATATCTGCGAAGTGCAACCGGCAATTTTCCGATTTTCAGCGCGCGTTCGTAACCGTTCAAATCTTCCGCGCCATTCAAATTCAGAATTTTTCCCGCTTCAAGTCCGGCGAGCGGAATGCCGTCGCGCCATAAAATTCGATTGCGCCAAACCGAAGCGATGCGCGCGCCCGGCGTCAAAATGCCGATTAAATTCAATGGATCGGCCGCGCTCAAAATTATTTCTTCGCCGGAATTTTTTTCTTTGCGCGTCGCGCGCAAACTGCCAATCGCTTCGGGCAACGCAAATTGTTCGCCGCTCACGCCGTTGATAAAATAGCCGCCGCGAATTTCGCCGCGCGCTTCCAGTCGCCGATAAATTTTTCCCAATTCAAACCACGAGACCTTCAGCGCTTCGCGTTCCAAAATTTTTCTGAAAACGACGCCGTAACGTCGCAACAAAGTTTTCGCAAAAACTTCCAGCGCGTCGTCGCGATTTTTGGAATGTGATTCTTCATTTTCATTTTGTGAAAAATCTTCCGCCGGAAATTTTCGCAGCAACGACCAGCGCCCGGCAAATTCGATGCTCGTCACGGCGCGATGTCGGCGCGGACGGCCAACGTCGCCGAACGGAGCGCGTTTTTCCAGCGGCGTGAGCAGCGCGCGCAAACCTTCAAAACTGTCCGCTGTCACAAAACCGTGCGCGGCAAGTTCGCCGAGCGCCTGTTCGACGCGCGATTGCAACAGTTTTGTGCGCTGAACAATTTCGCCAAAAAATAACGCGCCGCTTTCCGCGAGCGTTTTCAAAACCAATTTTGTTTCCGAAGAAAATTCTTTTTGCGGTTGCGCGGCGAGCGTCAACCAGCTTTGCAAATTTTCGCGCGCGAACAATGCGATTGGACTTGAACGCAGCGGCGCGAACGCGCGCGATTTTTGATTTTGCGGCGGCGACAATCTGCCCAGCCAACGCGACCGCTGAAACAAAGTTGATCGAGCCAGCGTGGATCATAATCTTTGACGCGCGCGGCCAGAACCGCCGGTTCCCACGCGCTCGCGGGCAATTCGTAACCGTCGAGCAAATGCAAAACGGCCTCGACACCCGCGACGCCTTCCATTTGATTTTCCGGCGCGACGTGTTGCCACGCCAAAAGAAATCGCTGAAAATCGGCAATCGTGACGGGCTGAATTTCCGCGCGCAGCCGGTTGATCGTGAGCCGATGAATCCGCGCAAGCAAACGGCGGTCGCACCATTCCGTTTCGCTCGCGTCGGGACGAAATTTTCCGCGCAAAACAAATCCTTCGGCTTCGAGCGCGAGCAATGCCTGCTCAATTTCTGAAACCGGCAATTGAAAAAATTCCGCGAGCGATTTGGTTGTGATTGGTCCGACAACTTCCATTCGTCCGCGAACCAATTCGCGCAAAGCCGTTTCGCGTTCCCAATTTTTTTTTGCTTCAAATTCCGGCGCGGCAATTTGCGGCTCAATTTTTCGATTCTGATAAATCGCTTGAACGAGCGGCAAGCGTTCCGCGGCAACCCAAAATTTTTCGTCCAATTTTGCCGCGCGTTTTTCGTTCGCGAGTGATTTAAAAAAACTTTCTGAATCAGAACTGCCGCGTTTCAAATCTTCATCCGTCGCGACGCCAAGTTGCAAAAGTGTTTCGTGCAATTCGTCGGCGTTCGCGGCTTGCGGCCACGCTTCAGCGCAAACGCGTTCAATCGCGGCGGCATCCAAAATTCCCAGACCGTTTTGCGCGGAAGTTTCGCCGGCGCGACGCGTATAAACGGCTTGCGTGCGGCGTTCTTCGAGCGGCGCGTTGTCGAGAAAGGCGTAAGGCCGCGCGTTCAAAATTTCCGAAGCGAGCGGCGACGGTTCGGGCAAATCGCGCGCAATGCACTCGATTTCATTGCGCTCAATCCGGCGCAATAAATTTTCCAGGCCGTTAATGTCCATCGCTTCGATCAAACAATCTTCAATTGTTTGGCGGACGAGCGGATGGTCGGGAACGACGCGGTCGCCGGCGATATTTTCGAGGCACGCGAGTTGATCGGGAAAAACTGCGGCAAGAAGATTTTCCGATTCCATGCGTTGCAACGGCGCGGGGATTCTTTTGCCGCCGCGTTGTCGCGGCAACGCGAGCGAGCGGGTCGCGTTCCAACGCCAACGAATCGGAAACATCGGGGAATCGAGCAGCGCCTGAATCAAAATTTCGCGAACGGTTTTGCTGTTCAAATAATGAAACACTTCGTCGAGCGGAAACGAATGTTGCGTGCCGAGCGAAAGAACAATCGCGTCGTCGGTCGCGGCGCTTTGCAATTCAAAATTGAACGAACGACAAAAACGTTTTCGCAACGCGAGTCCCCACGCGCGATTGAGCCGCGCGCCGAACGGTGAATGAATGACGAGTTGCATTCCGCCGGACTCGTCAAAAAATCGTTCCATGATGATTTTGTTTTGCGACGGAAACGCGCCGAGCGATTTGTAAGTGGCAAAAAAATAATCGGCGAGTTGCCGCGCTGCGGAAATGGAAATGGAAGTTTCGGCGATGAACCAATCGGCGAGCGCGGTGAGAATTTTTTCACGGGGAGCACAGGCGTCTCGCCTGTTAAATCCGGCGTCGCGCCGGATTTCGTCGGCGCACGTCTCCTGTTGTTTGTTCGCACGAGCTAAAGCAAGTTCACGTCGCTCGATAGTTTCGGGCGCGACGCCCGAAACAACAGGCCGGAGGCCTATGCTCCCCATTTCATTTTGAAAAGACTTGCTGAAATTTTTTTCGGATAATTCGGAAATTTTCTTTTCAATGTTTTCACGCAATTCCGAAACCGCGCGCGACAATTCCGCCGTGCGCGCCGGAGCTTCGCCAAGCCAGAACGGAATTCCCGGCGGCTGGCCGTGCGCATCTTCCACGCGCACAATTCCCGAACCGATTTGAATTATTTTCCATGACGCGTTGCCAAGTTGAAAAATATCGCCCGCGAGACTTTCGACGGCGAAATCTTCGTTGACGGTTCCGATGAATGTTTGCGCGGGTTCGAGCACGACGCGATAATCGCCGCTGTCAGGAATCGCGCCGCCGCTCGTGAGCGCGAGCAGCCGCGAGCCGCGTCGTCCGCGCACGCGATGATTGATGGCGTCGTGATGAATGAGCGCCGCGCGGCGTCCGCGTTTGGTGCTGAAACCTTCGGCGAGCATCCGAATAATTTCGGAAAATTCTTCGCGCGACAAATCGCGATACGGATACGCGCCGCGCACGAGCGAAAATAATTTTTCTTCCGTCCACTCTTCGGCGGCGGCGCACGCGACAATTTGTTGCGCCAAAACATCGAGCGGTTTTTGCGGCATGATGAGCGCATCGAGTTCGCCGCGACGCACGGCGCGAACGGCGGCGACGCATTCGACAAGTTCGTCGCGCGTGAGCGGAAACAACTGGCCTTTGGGCAAACCGCCGCGACGATGTTCGGCGCGACCGACACGTTGAAGCAACGTCGCGAGCGAGCGCGTGGTTCCAATCTGGCAAACGAGTTCAACCGAGCCGATGTCAATTCCCAGTTCGAGCGACGCGGTGGCGACGAGCGCTTTGAGTTCGCCGCGCTTCAAACGATTTTCCGCGTCGAGCCGCAGTTTCGCCGAAAGACTTCCGTGATGCGACGTAACATTTTCTTTGCCAAGCAATTCACAAAGATGGCCGGTGACGCGCTCGGCGAGTCGGCGCGTATTGACGAAAACGAGAGTTGTGCGATGTGCGGAAATCAATTCCGCGAGCCGATGATAAACTTCCGACCAGACTTCGTTGGACATGACGGCTTCGAGCGGCGAACCGGGAAGTTCAATTTGCAAATCCATTTCGCGCCGATGGCCGGAATCAATAATTTTGCAATCCGGTTTTCCATTTTTGGAAATATGATTTGTGCCGACGAGAAAACGCGCGACTTCTTCAATCGGTTTTTGCGTCGCGGAAAGTCCGATGCGTTGAACGGAATTTTTTGTGAGCGCGGAAAGTCGTTCCATGCTCAACGCGAGATGCGAGCCGCGACGATTGCCGACGACGGCGTGAATCTCATCCACGATCAACGTGCGAACGGTCGCCAGCATTTTGCGACCCGATTCGGATGTGAGCAAAAGATAAAGTGATTCGGGCGTCGTGACTAAAATGTGCGGCGGTTTTTTTATGAGCGCGAGCCGCTGTTTTGCGGGTGTGTCGCCGGTGCGAACGGCGGAACGAATTTCAATTTCCATTTCGCCCGAATTTTTTAGTGCGTCGCAAATTTCCGCGAGCGGTTCTTCCAAATTTTTATGAATGTCGTTGCTCAACGCTTTGAGCGGCGAAACATAAACGACGTAAATTTCATCGCGTAAATTTCCGCGCAAACCAATTTTGAAAAGTTCGTCCAGCGACGCGAGAAATGCGGCGAGCGTTTTTCCCGAACCGGTCGGCGCGGCGATGAGCGTGTGCGCGCCGGATTGAATCGCGGGCCAGCCAAAATTTTGCGGCTCGGTCGGCGAACCGAATTTTTGCTCGAACCATTTGGCGATGACGGGATGAAATTTGCAACACTGCACGACTTTGCACTATAAACCATTTGCCTTTAAAAACAGAAGGATTTAAGATTTTTCATTCTTCAAACAACGCCTGCGCGAATTGGTTCGCGTCGAAAGGCTGCAAGTCATCCGGCTGTTCGCCGAGGCCGATGAATTTAATCGGCAGGCCAAGTTCTTTTTGAATCGCCACGACCATGCCGCCTTTGCTCGTTCCGTCAAGTTTGGTCACGATAAGTCCGGTGAGCGGCACGGCTTTGTGAAATTCCCGCGCTTGATTCAGCGCGTTCATTCCGGTCGTCGCGTCGAGCACAAGCAAAACTTCGTGCGGCGCGCCCGCGAGTTGTTTGCCGATGACGCGATGCAATTTTTGCAATTCCTGCATCAAATTATGTTTCGTGTGCAAACGTCCCGCCGTGTCAATGAACAGAAAATTTATTTTGCGCGCTTGCGCGGCGGTCACGGCGTCGTGCGCGACGCTTGCCGCGTCCGCGCCGTAATTGCCGGCGATGACGTCCACTTTCAAGCGCGCGCCCCACAGTTTTAATTGTTCAATCGCCGCCGCCCGAAAAGTGTCACACGCGGCGAGTAACACACTTTTATTTTGCGATTGAAAATAATGCGCGAGCTTCGCGCTCGTCGTGGTTTTTCCCGTTCCGTTCACGCCGACGATTGAGACGACGCAAACGCCGCCGGGAATTTCGCGAAGCGCGTTTTTATTTGTCGAAAGGCTTTTTTCAATTTCACTTTGCGCGATCGCCAAAAAATCCAGACCCGCGCCACCTTGCGTTTCGTAATTTTTTTTGACGGCGGAAATAATTTGCGCGGTCATCGCGGTTCCCAAATCGGCGGCGATGAGCGCGGCTTCGAGTTCTTCAATCGAATCCGCCGTCAATCGCGGCGAGCGCGTGACGATGCGTTTGATTTCGTGAACGAGCTTGCCGTGCGTTTTGGCAAGCCCGGCTTTGAATTTTGAAAAAAGTCCCATGGAAATTTTTAGACACGAATTTCACTGATTTTCACGAATAGGTAATTTAGAATTCGTGCCAATTCGTGCAATTCGTGTCTCTTTCATTTTTTCGACGTGTTCGTATGGCAATTTAATCGTGCCGATGAGCGGTTTATTTTTGCTGAAGCCGTGGCAATCCGAACCGCCCGTCACGAGCAAATGAAATTTGTCCGCGATCTGCAAATAACGTTCGGCCATCGCCGTGGAATGCTTTGTGTGAAAACATTCGATGCCATCCAAGCCGTCGGCGACGACGGCGACGACGGCGGGAATAATTTCGTCCGACCGGTTCAAACCCGGATGCGCCATCACTGCCAGTCCGCCGGCTTGATGAATCAATTCGATTGCTTCGCGCGCGGAAATTTTTTTCTTGGGCACCCACGCGGGCCGGCCTTTTTTTAGAAACCGTTCAAACGCTTCGTCCAGATTTTTCACGAGGCCAGCCTTGACCATCGCGCGCGCGACGTGCGGACGCCCCGGCGATTTGCAATTGGCCAGCGCAAAAACATCTTCAACGCGCAGCGGCACGCCCAATTGATTGATGGCCGCGACCATTTCGTGAATGCGATTTTGGCGAACGGCTTGAAACTTCCCGATTTCTGAAAGTAATTTTTCGTTTTGCGTGTCGAGAAAATAACCGAGGATGTGAACCTCGACGTCCTCATGCTCCGCCGTGAGTTCCGTGCCGGGAATAAATTCCATGTGAACGGCAGTCGCCGCAATTTCAGCGCGCGCGCACCCTTCCACCGTGTCGTGATCCGTCAAAGCGATGCACGCCAGCCCATTTTTTTGCGCGTGCAAAACCAATTCTTCCGGCGAAAAAGTTCCGTCGGAAAAATTCGTGTGCAAATGCAAATCAGCAAACATAGAAATTAAAAATTAAAAATTAAAAATGCAGGAATGAAAAATGCAAAATAGTTCGCGCGTGTGCGAAATTTTTAATTTTTAATTTTGAATTTTTCATTTGATTTATCTGGCTGGGCGGAGAATTTCATGCCGGATTTTGTCCAAAATTCCGTTCACAAATTTTCCGCTGTCTTGCGTGGAAAATTTTTTGGCGATGTCCACCGCTTCATTGATGCTGACGACCGGCGGAATGTCGTCGCGAAAAAGCATTTCGTAAAGCGCCAGCCGCATGATGTTGCGATCCACGACGGCGATGCGTCGCAGTTCCCAATTCTGCGCGTGCGATTTTATTTTTTCATCAATCGCGTCGCGATTTTCAATCACGCCGCGAATCAGCGGTTCGGCGAACAAACGCGTCTCTGCGTCTTCGGCGGTTGGCGGCGGCAACTCGACTTTTTCGCCCCACCTCGTCGCGCTGTTTTCCTCTTCAATCGCGGCGGCGCGTTGCGAATTCCAAAACTGCGCCAACTCAAGTTCCAGATTTTCCGGCGGATTCAAATCATGCTGAAATAAAAATTGCACCGCGCGTTCGCGCGCTTCGCGTCGTTTTCCCATGAAAACAATTTACAGAAGACAACGAAGAAAACGAAGAATTTTTGTTCCGGATTTTCAACTTTGTTCACTTTGTTTGCTTCTGTAAAAAATTTCCCTAAACTTCGCGCATGAAAGTCACAAAACTTTTGCACACACGTTATCGCATCAACGATTTGGAACGCACGGTAAAATTTTATCGCGAAATTCTTGGCCTCGAAGAAATTCGCCGGCACAAATCGCCGCGCGGCTCGGGACTGGTTTTTCTCAAAGCGCCGCAAAGCGAAGAGGAAATCGAACTGTGCCATTTTCCGAAAAGCGATTCCGTGCAAGTTCAGCCGGATTTGACGCATCTTGCGTTTGAAGTCGCCAGTCTCGAAGAATTTTCCAAACACCTTGAGAAATTTGGAATGAAATTTTCCGACGGCCCGACCACGAGTTCCACCGGAACGACGTTTGCCTTCATTGACGCGCCCGAAGGTTACGAAATTGAATTGATTCAGAAAAAATAAATTTGATGGTTTCAAAACCTTCAACTTTCAACCTGTAACTTGAAACTCGAAAAATGAGCGTTTTAATTGTCGGTTCAACGGCGCTGGATTCCATCAAAACTCCGAACGCGGAAAATCCGCGCTTGCTCGGCGGCTCCGCCAGCCACGCCGCCGTCGCCGCGAGTTTTTTTTCGCCGGTAAAATTAATCGGCGTCGTCGGCGAAGATTTTCCCAAAAAATATCTCGAACTTTATCGCCGGCACAAAATTGATTTGAGCGGTTTGCAAATTGTCGCCGGAAAAACGTTTCACTGGAGCGGCGAATACGAAATCAACATGAACCATCGCCGCACGCTACTGACCGAACTCGGCGTGTTTGAAAATTTCACGCCGCATTTGCCCGACGCGCACAAAAAATCGCAGTTCGTTTTGCTCGCGAACATCGCGCCTGCGTTGCAACATCACGTTCTCAATCAAATGTCGCGCCCAAAATTTGTCGTCGCCGACACGATGGATTTGTGGCTGAACATCGCGCTGCCCGATTTACTGAAATTGTTGCCGCGCATTGACGGTTTTGTTTTGAACGACAGCGAAGCGCATCAACTCACGCAGGAAGAAAATGTTTTTGCCGCGCTGAAAAAAATTCACGCGCTCGGCCCGAAATACGTCATCATCAAAAAAGGTTCGCACGGCTCGATTTTGTCCGGTCCGCGCGGATTTTTCATTTGCCCGGCGTATCCGCTGCACAAAGTCGTGGACCCGACCGGCGCGGGCGATTCGTTCGTCGGCGGCATAATGGGATTTTTGGCGATGGCGCGCGGCTCGATTGAAAATAATTTTCGGC
Source organism: Verrucomicrobiia bacterium (assembly GCA_036509895.1). Classification (GTDB taxonomy): domain Bacteria; phylum Verrucomicrobiota; class Verrucomicrobiia; order Limisphaerales; family UBA11358; genus UBA11358. The sequence continues at coordinate 62,191 of DATCEV010000028.1, read as the reverse complement.
GTGCCATGATTTACGGCAGCGTCACCGCGAGTTTTTGCTGCGAAGGTTTTGGACTAAACCGCACAACAAAAATAAAACGCGCCGACATCGAAAAGCGCGTGAAGGAATTGGAAAAGCTGACGAAGTTTTGATTGCGAAAATTCGCCTTTAAGCCGCCACAGTTTTTTCCGGCGCAATTTTTCCTAAAGTTTCATAACCCCAGCGCAACATTCGTTCGGTCGTTTCCCAGCCGACGCACGGATCGGTGATGCTCACGCCGTAACGCAAATCTTTCAAATTTTTCGGAATCGGCTGATTGCCTTCCAGCAAACTGCTCTCGACCATCAAGCCGATGAGCGCGCGCGTGCCTTCAATGCGTTGTTGAATGACCGAATGCCAAACATCTTCCTGCCGCGCGTGTTGCTTTTCGGAATTTGCGTGGCTGCAATCCACCATCAACACCGGCGGCAATTTTTCAGAAATTAATTTTTGTTCCGCCGCGCGAATGCTTTCGGCGTCGTAATTTGTTTTCGCGCGTCCACCGCGCAACACAACATGCGCGTGCGGATTGCCGCTTGTGCGCACGATGCTCGTCACGCCGTCTTCGTTGATGCCCAGAAAACTGTGCGCGTGTCGCGTTGCGCCCATCGCGTCAATCGCGATTTGCAAACTGCCGTCGGTGGAATTTTTCAAACCCACCGGCATGGAAAGTCCGCTGGCCATTTCGCGATGCGTTTGCGATTCCGTTGTGCGCGCGCCAATCGCCGCCCATGAAATCAAATCCGCGATGTATTGTGGCACGATCGGATCAAGAAATTCCGTTGCCGTCGGCAAACCCAGGTCCGTGATTTGCAGCAAAAGTTTGCGCGCAATTTTTAAGCCCATGCCGATGTCTTGCGAGCCGTCCAGATGCGGATCATTGATCAAACCTTTCCAGCCAATCGTCGTGCGCGGTTTCTCAAAATAAACGCGCATGACGATTTCCATGCGGTCGGCAAATTCTTTGCGCAGCGCGTTTAATTTTTCCGCATATTCGAGCGCAGATTTTTCTTCGTGAATGGAACACGGCCCGACGACAACGAGCAGGCGCGGGTCTTCCTGCCGCAAAATGCGGATGATGCGTTCGCGGCTGCGCGCGACCGTGGCGTTGGCGGCTTCCGTCGTCGGCGAATGCGCTTTGAGTTCGCGCGGCGAGAGCAGCCGGACAATTTCTTTGACGTGTAAATCCTGGGTCCGAAACATCGGAAAAATTATAGCGCAAAATTCTTTGGCGGAAAGCCGAAACGCAACGGCATTGAACAACCCTAAATTTTTTTGTATCGTAAAAACATGAATGGCGAAAAAATGGTTGGCGAAAAAATGACCACGGCGCAGAAGGCACTGCAAATCAATCTCGACGCAAAAAGATACGGCACGTTTGCCGAGATCGGCGCGGGTCAGGAAGTCGCGCGCTGGTTTTTTCACGTCGGCAAAGCCTCGGGCACAGTCGCCAAAACTATTTCCGCTTATGACATGGCGATCAGCGACGCGATTTACGGGCCGTCGGATCGTTACGTCAGCCGGATGCGTTTGCAATCCATGCTGGAACATGAATTTGAATTGCTGTTGAAACGGCTCGATAAAACGCGCGGCGACAAATGCACTTTTTTCGCCTTTGCAAACACCGTCGCCACGCGGCGCGACGGCGGGCAGGGATGGCTCGGAATCAAATTTCAAACCCAACCGCATTCCGCGCCTTCCACGATCATCATTCATGTGCGGATGCTCGATACCGAAGGTTTTCGCCAGCAGGAAACGCTCGGCATGATCGGCGTGAACTTGATTCACGCCGCCTTTTATCAATTCAGCGATCCGCCGAAATTAATCAGCACGCTGCTCGACGGCCTTTCCATCCAACGTCTGGAAGTGGACATGATAAAATTTTCCGGCCCGGCCTTTGTCGGCGTGGACAACCGTTTGATGGCATTGCAGCTCGTCGAACAATGGCTGACCGAAGCCGCGATGTTCACCGCCGACGGCGAGACCATTATTCCCGGCGAAATTCTCTGGAAAAAACCCGTGCTCGTCGAGCGCGGCAGTTTTCGTCCGCTGACCAATCCGATGCTCGACATGCTCGAACGCGCGCAGCAACAATTTATTGCCGACAAATCATTGCAGGACGATCCGCCCATCGTCATGTTCGAGATGACGCTGCGCCAATTGCAAGTCGGCGACGCCATTGACCATCAGGATTTTCTCGACCGTGTGGACACGCTCGGCGCGCTCGGCAAGCCCGTGCTGATCTCCAACTTTTTCCGCTACCATCGCCTCGTCAATTATCTCGCGCGCCAGACCGACAAACCCGTCGCGCTGCCCATCGGCCTCGTGCGCCTGCGCGACGTGATGGACGAAAAGTTTTACACCGATTTGCCCGGCGGCCTTTTGGAATCGCTCGGCCAGCTTTTTAAAAACGGCGCGAAACTTTACGTCTATCCCTCGCTCGACAAAAAATCCGGCCAGCTCATCACCGTGGAGAACATGGAAGTCGCGCCGCACTTGCGCCATCTTTACGCGCACCTCGTCGAAAATAAATTCATTGAGAACATTACCGGCTACAACAAAGAAACGCTGGCGATTTATTCCGGCCAGGTATTGGCGAAAATCCATGCCGGCGACGAATCCTTGAGCAAAATCATTCCGCCGCAAATTTTTGAAATCATCAAGGCCAAAAAACTTTTCGGCTGGCAGCAAAAAGCCACTCCGGCTGAACTTGCCAAGCTCGCGATTGCGCCACAATGAAGGCGCAACTCCCGGTGCCAGCGCCGCCATACCGGCTCACATCATCGCCCGCGATTTTTTCCCAACTTTTAATTCGTAACGATTTCCTGTTCGCTGTAATTGCATTTTTGCGGCAAAGGCGCTGGAAAAATTTTTTGAATTCAGCGCGGAAGATTTTTCCCCGGCCGCAAGGACTTTTCCTTTTTTCAAAATCAACGCATGCGAAAAAATCGGCATGATTTCTTCCACGTGATGCGTGACTAAAACCAGCGTCGGCGAATTTTTCTGCGCGCCAAGCCGCTGGATGAATTGCAAAAAATGTTCGCGCGCGGCGGGATCAAGCCCGGCGCACGGCTCATCCAAAATCAACACGCGCGGCGTGGCCATCAAAGCGCGGCCAATTAAAACGCGCTGACGTTCACCTTGCGAAAGCACGCCCCACGGACGCGCGGCCAAATAATCGCACTCGATTTGCCGCAGAATTTTTTGCGCGCGAGTTTTGTCCGCGCGCGAAAGTCGCCCCCAAAAATCAATCATCGCAAATTTTCCGCTGGCGACAGTTTCGAGCGCCGGTTCTTCGTCGGCCATCATCTGCCGCACGGACGAACTGACGATTCCAATTTTTTTTCGCAATTCGCGCCAATCGGATTTTCCATAAATTTTTCCCAGCAAAAAAATTTCGCCGGCCGTTGGCATTAAATAACCGGTCAACGCGCTCAACAAAGAAGTTTTGCCCGAACCATTCGCGCCGAGAATCGCCCAATGCTGCCCGCGTTCCACGCGCCAGTTCACGCCGTTCAAAATCAGCGTTCCGTCGCGCTCAATCCGCAGATTGGAAATTTCGAGAATGGTTTTGGTCTTTTGCACGCGCGCCATTTTAATCACAAAATTTGCCGGAAACAAAGTTTGCGGTTGCGAAAAAAATGGCATTGCGCCGGTGAAGGAATTATGGTTCGCGCGAGTGAATTCTGCTCTCAACGATTTGCTGAAGGCGACTTCGCGCTCGTTTTATTTGACGTTACGCGTGTTGCCCCAGGCCATCCGCGCGCAAATCGGGCTGGCATATCTGCTCGCGCGCACGACCGACACGATTGCCGACACGGAAATTATTCCGCTCGAGCAACGGCTCGCCGCGCTCCAAAAATTGCGCGAAAGAATTTCCGGCCAAAATTCCGCGCCATTGAATTTTGGCGAATTTGCAAAGCAACAAGGTTCGCCTGCCGAAAAATTGCTGCTGGAAAATGCCGAGGCGAGTCTGGCCGCGTCGCAAAATTTTTCCGCCGAAGATCAAAAATTGATCCGCGCCGTTCTGCTCATCATCACGGGCGGCCAGGAATTGGATCTGCGCCGTTTTGCCAAAGCGTCCGCAGAAAAGATTGTCGCGCTCGAAACGGCGGCGGAACTGGACGATTACACTTTTCGCGTCGCCGGTTGCGTCGGCGAATTTTGGACGAAGATTTGCCGCGCGCATTTGTTTCCAAAAATGAAATTGGACGAGGCGCCATTGATCGCCAAAGGCATTCGCTTCGGCAAAGGTTTGCAGCTCGTGAACATTTTGCGCGACTTGCCGGCGGACTTGAAAAATGGGCGTTGTTATTTGCCGCTGGAAAAATTGGAGCCGGCAAAATTGTGGCCGGAAACATTGTTCTCGCCGGCGAACGAAGCGAAATTTCTTCCATTTTTTCATGAATATCTGGACAAGGCGGAATCGCATCTGCAAGCGGGCTGGGAATACACGAACGCCCTGCCGTTCGGTCAGGCGCGCGTCCGACTCGCGTGCGCGTGGCCGATTTTGATCGGCGTCCGAACGATTGAAAAATTGCGCGGCGCGAGCGTTTATGATTTGCGGCAACGCCAGAAAATTTCCCGAAACGAAGTGCGCGGGATTTTATTTCGTTCGGTGTTGAGCTATCCGTTTCCCGGCGTCTGGAAAAAACAGTTTTCCACCAGCCGGAAAGCTGTTGCATCGGATTGAAATTTGGCGTAGAGAATTGCCATGCAAAACTCCAAATCACTGGCGGCGACCGGGCTGATGGTTCTCGCAAGTTTAATTTCCCTCCAAGCGCAGGACAATCCCGCGCAAGCCGCCGCGCGCGCGGCCTTGATACAAGAGATGAACGGGTCAAGCGAGACCGCGACAAATGCTTCCGACGAGATGAACGCCCAGACCAATGAGGCGGAAACCAATTCGCCCGCGACCGCCCCGGCAGAAATGGAAACGCCGGCGATGACGAATTCTGAAAGCGCTCCCGCCACCTCGGAAATGCCGCCGGCAATGTCCGCTCCCGCAATGACTGAAACCAATTCAATGATGCCCGCTGATAATTCCGGGGACACGGAAGCCCAGGCAAAAGCCAGAGAAGCGTTATTGCAAAAAATGTCCGAGGCAACTCCGCCGCCGATGGAAACGCCCCAGCCTCCTGCCGCGCCCGCGCCGATGATTATGCCCGCCACAAATAGCATGGACAACATGGCTCCGATGCCGTCCAAAATTCCCGCGCCGGTTGTCATATCACCGCCGCAACCAGCGCCGATGGCCAATACAAATTATCCCGGAAAAGCATTGGGGTTGCAGCCGATGCCCGCGCCACCTTTGCCGATTTCCATGACCACGGAAGAACAATTGCAGGCGCTTGACGCAAAATACAAGGCTGACCAGATTTCGCCGGAGGATTATTTCAAGCAACGCGAGGCGATTCTCGACCAGGCGGGTTCAACGAACCAGTGAACTTTTGATGCTCACCGCCCGCCGGATTTTTCCCGGCGGGTTTTTTATTTAGCGGCCTTGAACTTTGCATCCTGAACTCTAAACTGAATTGCCATGCACGATTTTCGTTACGTCGGGAAAAAATTATTTTGCGAAGGCGTCGCCGTCGAAACGCTCGCCAAAAAATTCGGCACGCCGCTTTACATTTATTCGCAACGCACGCTGACGGAGCATTTTCAAAGATTGGATCAAGTGCTCGCGCCGCTCGACCATTTGGTTTGTTTCGCCATGAAAGCGAATTCCAACCTCGCCGTTTTGCGCGTGATCGCGAATCTGGGCGGCGGCTTCGACATCGTGAGCGGCGGCGAATTGCAACGCGTCATCGCGGCGGGCGGCGATCCGAAAAAATGCGTTTTTGCCGGCGTCGGGAAAACGGAGGCGGAAATAGAATTTGCGCTGCGGCAAAATGTTTACTCCTTCAATGTGGAAAGCGAACCGGAGTTGCAGCGCATCAATAAAGTTGCCGCGCGCTTAAAAAAAATCGCGCCCGTGGCCGCGCGTTTGAATCCAAATATCGCCGCCAAAACCCATGCAAAAATCACCACCGGCACTTACGAAAATAAATTTGGAATTGCGTTTGAGAAAGTCGAAGATATTTATGCGCGCGCGGCCGCGCTGAAAAATTTGCGGCTGCGCGGACTGCAAATGCACATTGGCTCGCAAATCACCGAAGTTGCGCCGTTTGAAAAAGCGGTCGCAAAAGTGTTGCCGCTCGTCCGGCGGCTCGCCGAAAAATATGAACTGGAATTTTTCAGCATCGGCGGGGGACTGGGCATCGTTTATCAGCCCGCGCTGGCCAGCGGCGCGGAAAGTTGGTGGCAATCTTCCGCCGCGAAACATATTTTAACGCCGCAAAAATACGCCGCGCGGTTGCTGCCGCTTTTGCAGCCGCTCGGCCTGAAAATCTTGATCGAACCCGGACGTTTCATTTCCGGCAACGCAGGAATTCTGGTCACGCGCGTCGAGTATGTGAAACGCACGGGCAAAAAGAATTTTATCATCGTGGACGCGGCGATGAACGATTTGATCCGCCCGGCGTTTTACGACGCCTATCACGAAATCGTTCCGCTGACGAAAAAATCCGGCGCGACCATTTCGTCCGATGTCGTCGGCGGCATCTGCGAATCCAGCGACTATTTCTGCAAGGATCGGCGATTGCCAAAAATTGGCGAAGGCGATTACCTCGCGCTGTTGAGCGCAGGCGCGTATGGTTTTACGCAGGCTTCCAATTACAACGCGCGCCCGCTGGCAGCGGAAATTTTGGTGAATGGGAAAAAATTCGCCGCCGTGCGCGAACGGCAAAAAATGAAAACCACCTGGGCCGGTGAAAAAATTGCGCCGTGGCAAAAATAAAATTCATTTCCCCATTTGCCCGCGTGTGACGCCGAGTTGATTGAACAATTTCAACTCGCGCCACAACTGCGCGCCGGGAATTTCGCCGCGCAAAAGCTGGCGATATTTTGAAATTGTTTTCGCGACTTCTTCCGGCGATTCATTCAAAAATTCCACGCGAAAATTTTTCACGCCGAGCGCAATTAATTTTTCCACAAATTCCGCACCCGTTTGCGCCTGCGAATTGAAAACCGTGTTGCGGCAGCCGGCATCGGCCTTGAGCGGATGCTCCGCGCCGACGTGGTCGCGCAATTTTACGTCGTGTGTGTCACATGGCCGGCCGCAGTCGCGATAATCTTTGCCGCTGGAAAGAAACGCGCAAAACACGCAATGCTCCATGTGAAACATCGGCATGTGCTGATGAATCGTGATTTCAAACCATTCCGGCGGCGCGGATTGCAGCAAACTTTCAAGCTGCGAAACATTCAAATCGTAACTCGCCGTGACGCGCTCCAGCGAAAATTTATTTTTGAAATAATTGGCTGAAAGGTGATTTGCCACGTTCAATGAAAAGTCGCCGACGCAGCGCGCGCCCGCAAAAAATTTCAAGTGATCGTAATTGCGGATCAAATAACCGTCGGCGTTGGACGACTGCACAATTTTCAAAATCCATTCTTCGCCGGTTTTGAAAATGCGCGGCGGAGCGACGAAAATTCCAGGTTGAAAGTTGCTAGTTGAAGGTTGAAAGTTTTGGCAGCCGCGCGCGGTGTGAAAAATCGCCGCCGCCTCGCGATATTTTTTTGGATCTTCAAATTCGCAATAAATCGTTTCCGCGCCGCATTTCAGCGCCGCTTCAAGTTGCGACAAATTGCGGACAAGAATAATTAATTCAAACTCGGATTTGCCACAGAGACGCAGAGACGCAGAGGAAGTAGAAACAAAAAAACTCTGTGCCTCTGTGCCTCTGTGGCTATTTAATTTCCAACGCTTTGGCTGCGCGCGCAGTTTTTCCAATTCCAAAACAAACTCGCGGCGCAACCGATTCAATTCGCTGACCGGCAGCAAAACTTCGCCGGACAAATTATTTTTCAATTCGCCGAGTTTGAACGGCGTGCCGCCGAGCCGGCCCAGTTGTTCGCGCAATTTTTCCGTCGTCAACGGAATTTTTTCCGCGCGCGCCAGCGGCATTGAGGATTCAACTTTCGCGACGTTGCCAAATTCATCGCGCGCGATGAGCGTCAGCGGTTTTTCGGCAACGCCGTGAACTTCGATTTCAATTGGCCGCTGAAATCTCGGCGCGTCGCCGGCAAAACTTTGGCGGAGATTTTTTTCGAGTTCGGGATCGCTCGTTTTCCAGATTTTGTCGCCAACGTGAACGCGTAAAAAATTGATGTCGCCGTAACCAAACCGCAGTTCGGTCAGTTTTTCGCCGGGAATTTTGAAACGCGGTTCTTGCATCTCGTAAATTCGACCGCCTTCTTCTTTTTCGTCCGGATTGCCAGCATCAAAAACAATGCCATCGCCAAGTTTGGCGGACGCGGCAAGATTTACGATCACGCCGTCGCGCACGATTTTTTTTATTTCGCCCAAAAAAACGCCGCGCTTTTTGCCGAAGCGCGCGTGAACGAGTTTTTGATTATCGTTGCCGCCGAACCAGCCGGTGAACAGTCCGCGCGAAAAGGACATTTCCATTTCGTAGCGGGCGGAGTTGGAACCACCAAGACTCGAAGGCACCAAGTTTGGATTTTCTTTTTTACTTTGTGTCTTGGTGTCTTGGTGGTTAAAAAGTTTGTCGAGTGCCGCACGATAAACGCGCGTGATGCTCGCGACGTATTCCGGCGATTTCAAACGGCCTTCAATTTTTAGCGACGCAACCCCGGCGCGAATCAATTCGGGCAAAACTTCGAGGCCGGCCAAATCCTGCGGACTCAACAAATATTTTTTGTCGCCGAGCGAGATTTGTTTGCCGTCGGAAATCAAATCGTAAGGCATCCGGCAGGCTTGCGCGCATTCGCCGCGATTCGCGCTGCGGCCGCCAAGCGATTCGCTGGTCAAACATTGACCGGAATACGCGACGCATAACGCGCCGTGAACGAAAACTTCGAGCGGAATTGCGGAGTGCGAAATGCGGAGTGCAGAATTTATTTTTTCAATTTCGGCAATCGAACATTCGCGCGCGAGCACGACGAGATGGCAGCCGAGTTCGCGGGCAAATTCCATTCCCGCCGCGCTCGTGATCGTCATTTGCGTCGAGGCGTGAATGGGAAAATCGGGCGAAAGTTCGCGAATCAATTTGCAAATGCCAACGTCCTGAACAATCGCCGCGTCCACGCCGGAAGCAATGATCGCGCGCAAAAAATTTTCCGCTTCGGCGAGTTCATTTTCAAAAACGAGCGTGTTGAACGTGACGTAACCTTTGACGCCGCGCCGATGTAAAAATTCCATCAGCTTGGGCAAATCGGCTTCGGAAAAATTGTGTGCGCGCATCCGCGCGTTGAATTTTTCGAGGCCAAAATAAATCGCGTCCGCGCCGTTTTCGACGGCGGCTTTGGCGCAATCCCAATCGCCGGCGGGCGCAAGTAATTCCGGCAGACGCGGCGGATTTTTTGCGCGGGGTTCTTTTGCGGCGTTTTCGGCTGTTGCGGGTGAAACCATTTGCAGAAGAGTATTGCATGAAAATCGCCTGAAATGAATCCGTTTTGTGCGCGCAAACATTTGCAATCGCGCGCAGTGGCATTAAACTGATTTTGTGAACAACGAATTTTCCAGCGCGGCATATTGGCAGGGCGATTTCGACGAAGCCGGTTTGCGCGTCTGGGCGGAAAAATTGCGCGCCCAACTCGGCTCGCAGCCGGTCACGCTCGGTCTCGTGTTCATGTCGCCGAAATTTTTCCCGCACGCGCCGGCGACACTGGAAATCTTACGGGTTCACGCGCGCATTCCGCTGCTGGCCGGCTGTTCGAGCGCGAGTTTGGTGGCCGGTTCAAAAGAAATTGAAAATGCGACGGGCATCGTGCTGGCGCTGTATTCGCTGCCCGGCGCCGAGTTGAAAGGTTTTCGCTTCACTCAAACGCAAGTCGAGGAGGCGGGCGGCGAAAATTACTGGCCGGCGGAATCCGGCGTCGCGCCCGGCAAATCAAACGGCTGGCTGGCGTTCATTGATCCGTTTCATCTCGACGCGGAAAGCTGGATCCGTTCGTGGAACGAATCCTTCGCGCCGTTGCCGGTGTTCGGCGGACTGGCGAGCGGAATTTTTTCCGACCAGACGACGCAGGTTTATTTGAATGGCGAAGTTTTTGAGGACGGTGGCGTGGCGATTTCCATCGGCGGCGCGGTGACATTGGCCGGCGTCATTTCGCAAGGCTGCACGCCCATCGGCGAAACCTGGACGCTCACGCGCGTCGAACAAAATTTGATCCATCAAATCGCCAATCGGCCCGCTTACGCCGTGCTCGCCGACACCGTGCAAAAACTTTCGGCGGCCGACCAGCAAAAGGCGCGCGGCAATCTTTTCATCGGCCTCGTCGTCAATGAATACCTCGAGGATTTTCATCGCGGCGATTTTCTCGTGCGCAATCTCATCGGCGGCGATCCAAATTCCGGCGTGCTCGCGGTGGCCGCGTTGCCGCGCGCGGGTCAGACCATGCAATTTCACCGGCGCGACGCGGCGGCGGCGACCGAGGACATGGATGAACTGCTCGAACGCGCAAAGAAAAAAATCGGAAACGCGACGATTTATGGCGGCTGTCTTTGCTGTTGCAACGGTCGTGGAAAGAATCTTTTCGGCACGCCAAATCACGACGCCGAACTGGTGCAAAATGAATTTGGTCCGCTCGGCCTTGCCGGATTTTACGGCAATGGCGAGATTGGTCCGGTGGGCGATAAAAATTATCTGCACGGTTTCACCGCGTCGCTCGCGCTTTTTGTCGAGAAATAATTCCGTTGCATTTGCAGCGGGTAACGCCATGCTGATTTCAGAATGCCAGAGGAACAACAGCCGGAATTAAATCGTCCCGAGCCTTCAAAAAATTTGCCGCCGCGCCGTCGTGGACGCCGGGGTGGGCGCGGACATCGGCGACCCGTTGGAGTCATTCCTGCCGCCGCCGCTGATCAATCTTCGCCGGCGGAAACAGCATTGCCACACCTTGAATCGGAAATTATTGCGCCCAAAGAATCGCCGCAATCCGTTCCGCCAAAAAATAAATTTCAACCCGCTCTTCCCGCGCCGCGCGCCCTCAAACGCGAAGGTTCAGCCATCGGCGAAGCCGTGAGCGAAGTCACCAAAGTCGTCGAAGCGTTGAGGCAATCATTGGAGCAAATGGAAGAAGTTTTGGAATTGGTTGAATTGGCCGAGCGCCAAAAACTCGCCGACGAACGGGAAATCGAATCATTGCTGCGCGCGTTGCGCCAGTTGCAATCGCGCGGCGGAAGATTGGAACGTTCCGAACCGCCGGAACGGTATGAACGCCGGGATCAAGCGCCGCGCCAGAGCCGCTCCGACCGGCCAAATCGTCCGCCACGTCCAGAGCGGCCCGCGCCATCACAGAAAGAATCGCTGGAGCACCTTGAACCACCGGAAAGTCCCGACTCGCAATCCGCCGAATAATTTACCAGCTATTTCAGCAAGTCCTTCAATTCCTTCGCCTCGCTGGTCGGCGGCTGGCAGGAATTTCCCAGGCAAAGATAAGCCACCGCTTCCGTTTTCGCCGTGAGGGTTTTTGCAAATTCTTCGACCTCGCCGCAGTTGCCCAAAACAATTTTGTTCGGTTGATAAACAGAATGCGCCGCGCGCAAAAACTCCTGAAAATTTTTGAAATCGTTTTTGCCCGCAATAACGATGCGCCTGGGCTCCTGCAAAGAAAAATCCAGCGCGTGCAGCATGAACGGCATCGCCTGCGGAAAATGTTGCAGGCGTTCAGAAAAAAATCTCAAAGTTTTCAGCGCAACTTCCGTGAAATTTTTTCTGCCGGTAATCGCCCCGAGTTTCAACAGTGACAAAACCGCAACCGAATTTCCCGAAGGTTCGGCGCCGTCATAATCATCCTTCACGCGCAAGATCAAATCTTTGGCGCCGGCCGCGCTTTGCCAGAAGCCGCCGTTTTCCGTGTCGTAAAATTTCGCGAGCATCGTTTCAGCCAGTTCAATCACAAAAACCAAAGATGCCGGGTCAAGCGTGGTCTCATAAAGTTCAATCACGCCGGACAGCAGAAAAGCGTAACCTTCGAGCAATTGAACCGCGTCGCGCTCGCCGGCGCGCCAGCGATGAAAAAGTGTTTTCGATTTTTCGTCCCAAAGTTTTTCTTGAACGAAACCCAGGTTTTTTTTCGCAATATCACGATATTTTTTTTCGCCCAAAACAATGGAGGCCCGCGCAAACGCGCCCAGCATCAGGCCGTTCCACGATGCCAGAATTTTGTCATCCAAGTGCGGACGAATCCGTTTTCCCCGGACTTCAAACATTTTTTCTTTTGCGGAGGCAAGCAATCCAAAATCTTCCGCCGGTATATTTGGATTCACGACGCTCAAGACATTTTGCCCGGCCAACGGCTGCGGATGGCTGTGGTCAACGAAATTTCCTTCCGCCGTGATGCCGAAAAATTTCACGGTCACGTTGAATTCCTCCGGCGAAAGCAATTTGGAAAGTTCGTCTTTCGTCCAGCAATAAAATTTTCCTTCATGGCCCTCGCTGTCGGCGTCTTCGGCGGAAAAAAATCCGCCGTCGGGATGCGTCATATCGCGCAAGACATAATCCAAAATGTCGCGGGCAACTTCGGCGTGGCGCGCAACGCCGCTCACCAGAAATGTGTCGAGATAAAGTTGAGCGAGCTGCGCGTTGTCGTAGAGCATTTTTTCAAAATGCGGCACGAGCCATTCGGCATCCACGGCGTAGCGCGCAAAACCGCCGCCGAGTTGATCGTGGATGCCGCCAGCGGCCATGTCGTCGCACGTTTTCAAAACCATTTTTGCCGCTTCATCGTCGTGAAATCTTTTCGCGCAACGCAAAAGCAATTGCGGCATGGACGGCTGCGGAAATTTTGGCGCGCCGCCAAAGCCGCCGTTTTGCGCGTCATACATTCTTTTGAAAAATTCCGCCGCGTTTTTCAAAACGTCCGCGCTCAAAACCAAATTTCTTTCCGCAGAATTTGCCATTGCGTTTTCCAGCCGCGCATGGATTTCATTGGCGGAATTGATGATTTCACTTTCGCGTTCATTCCAAAGTCCCGCGATTTGCTGGAGCAATTGCAAAAAACTGGGCCGCCCGTAACGCGTATCCGGCGGAAAATATGTGCCGCCGAAAAATGGTTTCAACTCCGGCGTCAAAAAAACATTCATTGGCCAGCCGCCCCCGCCAGTTGTGGATTGGACAAATGTCATGTAAATTTTATCCACGTCCGGTCGCTCCTCGCGATCCACTTTGATGCTGACAAAATGTTCGTTGAGAAATTTTCCGATTTTTTCGTCCTCAAAACTTTCGCGTTCCATGACATGACACCAATGGCAGGTCGAATAACCGACGCTCAAAAAAATCGGCTTGTTTTCTAAATGCGCCTTGGCAAAAGCGTCGTCCTTCCATGCAAACCAATCCACCGGATTGTGCGCGTGCTGCAAAAGATAAGGCGATTTTTCCCGCGCAAGACGATTGGTAAAATTCACGGCTTCAAGATACGCGCAATCAAAAATGGAGCAACCGAAACGCGCTGACTTTTGAAGGACGGCGCGATAAACTGAAATCATGTTGTCGGGAAAACCGTGGCGGACTGAAGCCGTGATCCAATTTTGCGCCGTGCAATTCGCGTGTCTGCTTCTCGGCGTCGCGCTCGCGGGATTATTTCACAAATCCGGCGTCGCCGGTTTCAAGCACGACGATGATTTTGGAAATATTTTGCTCGCCACCTTGAGTTTTCAGGGCGTGACTTGGATTTTGATCCCCATTTTTTTGCGACAACATCAAATGCGTTGGCGCCGGGCTTTTGGTTTTGAAAAATCAAACATGCTGCGCGCATTGATTTTAGCCGTGGCCGTTTTGATCGTCGTTTTGCCCATCGCCTTGCTGCTGGAAAATTTGTCGGTCATCGCGCTGCAAAAAATCGGCTGGCAACCGGAAGAAGAAGCGGCGGTGAAATTATTTACCGCCGCAAAATTATGGCCGACGGGAATTTATCTGGGCGTCTTTGCCATTGTCATCGCGCCGGTCGCGGAAGAATTTATTTTTCGCGGAATGCTTTTTCCATTCGTCAAACAACTCGGCTTCCCCAAACTGGCGTGGCTGGGCGTCAGTTTTTTGTTCGCCTTGATTCATGCGGACGCGGCGATTTTTATTCCGCTTTTTTTGCTGGCCCTCGCGCTGACCTGGCTTTACGAAAAAACCGATAACCTTCTCGCGCCGATTTTCGCGCACGCTTTATTCAACCTGGCGAATCTTGTGATTTTGGTGTTCGCGCCCAAATGAAATGAACGAATTTGAACTCATCGCGCGCCTGACAAAATCGCTGCCGGCCAACGAAATGGTTTTGGCCGGCGCGGGCGACGATTGCGCCGTTTTGGATTTCGGATTGCCGGAAAAATTATTTTTGTTCAAAACCGATGCGATCGTCGAAGGCATTCATTTCACAAAAGAAACGTCGCCGGAAAAAATCGGGCGCAAAGCGCTCGCGCGTTGTTTGAGTGACATCGCAGCGATGGCCGGAACGCCAAACGCGGCGCTGGTGACTATTGCCTTGCCGAAAAATTTTGACGCGGATTTTATCGCAAAAATTTATGACGGCCTGAAGGCTCTGGCGCGTGAACATGGCGTCGCCATTGTCGGCGGCGAAACGACGACGAATCCCGGCGGCATTCTCCTTTCCATCGCGCTGCTCGGAACCGTTGCGCGCGGAAAACAACTTTTGCGGTCAGGCGCAAAAAAGGGCGATGCGATTTTTGTGACCGGCGAACTCGGCGGCTCACTGGCGGAAAAGCATTTGGAATTTGAACCGCGAATCAAAGAAGCGAATTGGCTCGCTGAAAATTTTTCGGTTCATGCGATGATTGATTTGAGTGACGGACTTGCCGGCGATTTGCGCCACATTTTGAAAGCGGGCGGCGTCGGCGCGGAACTTTTGAAAAGCGCAATTCCCATTTCGCGCGAAGCAAAATTGGCGGCGCGAAAAAGTTCGTCGGCAAAACCCGGAGTCCTCGCGGCGTTGACGGACGGCGAAGATTTTGAATTGCTGTTCACGCTTGGCGGCAAAGACGCGGTGAAATTGCTGGACGCCTGGAAAAAGGAATTTCCGAAATTGAAATTGAGTTGCGTTGGAAAAATTGTTGCTGGCGAAGGCATTTTGATTCGCGATAAAAGTGGTTCGCATAAATTCAATGACGATGGCTACGTTCATTTCGCATAGTCCGGCGGAAACGGAATCGCTGGGCGAAAAATTGGGCCGCACGGCGCAAAACGGATTTGTGTTCGCGCTTTCCGGCGACTTGGGTGCGGGTAAAACCCAATTTGTGAAAGGTCTGGCGCGCGGGCTGGGAATTTCCGTGCGCGTGCATTCGCCAACTTTTACATTGTTGAATGAATACGGCGGCGGAAGATTAAAACTTTTTCATCTGGATTTGTATCGGCTGGAAACGCGCGCGCAAATTTTGTCGGCGGGCATCGAAGAATTTTTGCAACCGGACGGCGTGGCGGTGATTGAATGGGCGGAGCGGATTGCAAATGAAGAATGCAGAATGAAGAATGCAGAAAAAAAATGGCGCAGCGTGAAAATTGAAATTCTTAACGAGTCGCAACGGAAAATTATTTATGACAATTTTGGCGCTTGAATTTTCTTCCCCGCAACGGAGCGTGGCCAGCGCGCGCGGAAATTCCGTTTTAAGCGAAGCCGTTGAAACCGGCGGGCGCAATACGGCGGCGTTTGGAATGATTGAAAAAGTTTTGGCGGCGGCAAAAATTGAGCGGGAAGAAATTGAGACAATTGTCATCGGACTTGGGCCGGGATCTTACACGGGCATTCGCGCGGCGATTGCGGTGGCGCAAGGCTGGCAATTGGCGCGCAAAACAAAATTGATCGGCATCAACAGTGTGGAGGCGATGGTTGCGGAAGCGCAGGCGCAGAAATTTTTTGGGCGGGTGAACGTCGCCATTGACGCGCAACGGAATGAGTTTTATCTGGCAATTTATGAAATTGCGGAAAATGAGTGGAAAGAAATTGAACCCCTAAAGATTGTAACATTGGCGGAGCTTCAATCGCGCGTTCAAGTCAATAAAATTGTAAGTGGATCAGAAATTTTCAAATGCTTTCCGAACGTTCAGGTCATTTTGCCGCGCGCAACCCGGCTCGCGGAAATTGCCGCTGGTCGAAATGATTTCTGCGCCGGCGAGAAATTGGAGCCGATCTATTTGCGCGAAACAAATTTTGTGAAAAGTTCCCTGCGTCCGTCCGCTGCTTCTTGATTTCCTGAAAGTGGACAGGATTGTAACATAACAGGACACGGATAGTTCATCGGGAGATTTACAAAGGGAAATCAAGCTTCTTATCTTGGTATGTGGTTTGCTCTATCTACTGATTGGTTGAACCTATTTTAATATATGTTGGTGTATTCCAGACAAGCAAATAAGCGAGCAGGCCGCGCAGGATTTACTTTAATAGAAGTCCTGATTGCGTTTCTCATTTTTAGCTTTGTGATTTCAGGAATGATTTTTGGCTATGTCCAGGCTAATCGCGTGGCGGAATGGAGTTCGATGTCGCAAGGAGCGCAATCGTATGCGTTGCAAGGGATCGAACAGGCGCGCGCGGCCAAATGGGATACGCAAGTTTATCCGGTAGCGACGGGTCCCGGCACAGGCGATGAACTAGGCCAGACAAACTATTCCCAAATAGATACGAATGACATTCCTACAACCGGCCAGCCGCTTTTGTTGACGGATTATATCAGCATCACCAACCTTTCGGCGAGTCCACCTTTGCGGTTATTAAGATCGGATTGCGTCTGGACCTTTCCGATCACCGGCAAAGTTTATACCAACACCGTGATTACCCTGCGCGCACCCGATCAATGAACCTTTTATCTCAATCCTATTCTCGCCCCGGCCACCGCCGGCCGCTGCTGGCATTCACGCTGATTGAAATGATGGTTTCAGTCGGCGTATTCCTGTCTATTTTCATCGGCGTGATGGTCGCCGTGCAAATTTTTGGGATGCGCGTATCCACCCTGGCCGCGACCAAGTTGATCGCGACCGCCGGTTCACGCAAGGCGATGAACGAAATGCGCGATGAAATTCGGGAAGCGAAAGATTTTAATATCGGCAACTGTTCGTCGGCAGGGCCGTCGTCGTTCACGCTCATTTCATCTACCAATGCTCAACAAGGAAATGCTTTGCAGGTTTTTTTCAACCTCGATACGAATAATTACTTGATCTATTATCTGAATACAAACAATGCGCCTACGAATGAATTGATGATGTATACGGTGATCACCAATAGTTTTGGCACCAACACCGTCAACAGCCAGGTGCTTACCAGCTTCATAACCAATCAAATAATTTTTGATGCCGAGGATTATGGCGGTAATATCCTGACCAATGCCTCCACCCAGCAAAACCGGCTGGTGGTCAAGGTGACGCTTCAGTATTCACAATGGGAATATCCCATCGCCAAAATCGGAGGGGTTGGTTTTGATGCTTACGACTATTATCAATTGCGCACCCGAATCTTTCGCCGCGCTTGGAATTAACTCCACAAAAAAATGAAAACTTTATCTCAATCAAAAAAACAGACGGAAGGATATGCCTTGCTGATTACGATGGTATTTTTGGGAGTTACGCTGATGGTTTTCGCCAGCATGATGTATTGGATTACCAGCAATGCCACGCAAACCACCCGAAACAACCTTTTTAACACCACGGAAGCCGTCGCTGAAGGCACGGCCGAGACGGCGATGTCCCAGATGGATCGCGATTTTCTCTATCAAAGCCTTAATAACGTCAGCACCTACGAAGCACTCATTCCCGGGCAAACCAATGCGAGCGGCACCAGCTGGCCTATTAAATATAAATTGACGAATAATGTGAGCATAACTCCATTAAACTGGTCTACTAATTGGACTAAATTGTATTCTTCCCAATTCACCGGATTGTATGCCTACGTTGCTCAATGCGCAGTCGTCGCTACGGCAACGCCTCTCAATCAGGGCTACAACAATCTTTCTGCCACGGTCACGGAACAATTCCAACTCGCCTCCATTCCCGTTTTTCAATTCGGGGTTTTCTATAATATGGACTTGGACATTATTCCGGGAGCGACCTTCACGATGGCCGGAAAAGTATTTGCCAATGGATACATTTGGATGTGCCCGGGAGCGGCATCTTACTTTAGCAACAGTGTCTCTGCCACTTTGGAAGTCACCAATGCGGACGATCCTGATGACCAGCAAAACAAGACTCCTGATGCGTCTTTAGTTCACTACGCAACTCTTGCCGGCGGCAATCCGCTCTCCGGAGTAGATTCGCTTACATTGCCGGTGGCTGGCAGCACTGACAACAATCAGACTAATACGGAAGCCATTCTTAACTTGCCGCCGGCGGGACAGATCATCCCTGCCGATGCTGCATATAATTCAACCAATCAAGTGTATCTTTACAATGAAGCCGACCTGATCATCTCTAATTCAGCCACCGGCATCAATGGAAATAGTGGATATGGTTCCAACATCAGTGTCTATTATTCGGCTGATAAAAGCCGCTCCCCGCGTTTGACGCTGCTCACAAATGACATAATGGCAGTCATTGGTTACACATATAAAACTAATGGTGGCGTAGTGAAAGTTACCGGAACTAATTATTATTGTGGCTATTCCTTTGTTACCAACGTCACTTTTTATGACTTCCGAGAGTCTGCCACCAATCAAGCGGTTCAAATTGATATATCCAAATTTAATCTTTGGTATACGAATCAGGCAACCCGTGCGACCAATTTTGTTTCCGGCTATCAGTGGAATAGTGAAAATATCCAAGACAAAGGCCATCCCATTGATTCAATTTATGTTTATAATAGCGTTCCGATGACCAGTTCTCAACTCCCATCCGTTCGGGTTGTCAATGGAGCAACTTTGCCATCGGCCTATGGCTTAACCGTCGCCACGGCTTTTCCGATTTATGTATTGGGTAATTACAATGTGCAGACTAATGGTTCTCATTCAGATGTAGGCCAACCTGATACCAAATATACCTATCCCGCAGCATTAATGGGCGATTCCATTACTATTCTTTCTTCCAGTTGGAACGATAGTTATACTATAAACACTAACTTAAGTTTACGAACTGCAACAAGTGCAACTGTCAATGCCGCATGTCTGGAAGGCATTGTCCAATCTTGCAAAGATTCCAACGGCAACAAACATTACAGCGGTGGCCTGGAAAATTTTCTGCGCCTGGAAGAAACTTGGAGTGGCAAATTGACTTATAACGGCTCAATTGTAGTCATGTTCCCAAGTATTTATGCAACCAATTATTGGCAGACAACCGGCAAGTATTACAACCCGCCTGGTCGTCAGTGGGGTTTTGACGCAAATTTTCAGAACCAAGCCAAGCTGCCGCCGCTGACGCCGCAGGTCAAACAAATCGTGCGCGGCGAATTTGGAAATTATACGGCCAACTAATTTTTCTTTGCCGCAAGAAAAACGTTCTTCCGCTTTGCCTGCGTCTTCATAAACTGCCTTCGTGAAAGCCGCCGTCCTGCATGGGCAGGAAAAAATCCTGATGGAAGACCTCGCGTCGCCCGCGCTCAAGCCGGGCGAAGTCCGCCTCCGCATCGAGGCCGCGCTGACTTGCGGCACGGACCTGAAAGTTTTCAAGCGCGGTTACCACGCCAAAATGATCGTGCCGCCCGCCGTTTTTGGTCATGAACTTTCCGGCATCATCAGCGAAGTCCAAAGTCCAAAGTCCAAAGTCCAAAAACAGAAGTGGAAAATTGGCGAACGGGTGGTCGTGGCCAATTCCGCGCCGTGCGGCGAATGTTTTTTCTGCAAAAATAATCAGGAGAATCTTTGCGACGATCTGTTGTTCCTCAACGGCGCTTATGCGGAATCCATTGTCGTGCCCGCACGGCTGGTTCAAAAAAACCTGCTGCGGTTGAGGCCGGAAACTACTTTTCGCGATGCCGCGCTTACGGAGCCATTGGCTTGCGTCGTTCAAGGCATCGAGGATTTGAAATTGCGCGCGGGCCAAAAAATTTTGATTCTCGGCGCGGGACCGATCGGCCTGATGTTTGTCGCGCTGGCAAAAAATCTGGGTTGCGAAGTTTCAGTCGCCGGGCGCGGCGCATCGCGGCTTGAAGCGGCAAAAAAACTTGGCGCGACGCAGGTCATTGACATCGGCGACGGAAAAAATCTCGTTGAAAAAATTCGCGCCGAATCCAAAACACGGTTCGACGCGGTGATCGAAGCGGTCGGCAAACCGGAGATTTGGGAAGCGGCGGTGCAACTGGTCCGCAAAGGCGGCGCGATCAATTTTTTTGGCGGTTGCCCGTCCGGCACGAGCGTTTCATTCGACACGCAGTTGATCCATTATTCCAACCTGACGCTGCTCGCGAGTTTTCATCACACGCCGCGCACCATCCGGCGCGCGCTGGAATTCATCGAGGCAGGCGTGATCCGCGCGGCGGATTTTGTGGACGGTGAATGCGCTTTGAGCGATTTGCCGGAACTTTTCAAATCCATGGCGGCGGGAAATCGCGCGATCAAAACCTTCGTTCGCGTGCGCGATTGATTTTACGGCTTGAGAAAATTTTCCAAATCCTTCTGCATTTTTTTCAAGTCCGGCAGGTTGAGATACATCATGTGACCGGCGTCAAATTCGGCGTAAGTGATGTTGGTGCGATAGGCGGCGGCGATGGGCATGTGGTCGAGTGCATAGTGCATCGTGTCAATCGGGCAGACCAGATCGCAGCGTCCGCCGAGCACGAGAATTTTCATGTAAGGATTTTCGTTCATGGTCGCGGCGAGTTTGTCGTCGGCATTGGCATAATTATTATGGACGCCGTAGTTCCACGGTTGGACGCCGGCAATCATTTCATAGGGCAGGTCGTCCTCGAATTTTAATTCCGTGCGCACATAAGAATTCATGGCCGCTGAAAACGGCCCCAACGCCGCCGCGTAAGATGGATCAAAATCCGGGATCGGCGAGGCTGCATCATCGTCGCGCCCCGTGATGCGCGCGTCGTAAGCGCCCAGAATCAAGCCTTCGCTGTGCAGCAATTGTTTTCGGAAAACGCCTTCGTCCACGCGCAAATTATTGTCCTCGATGACTTGGGTTGAAAGGCCGGTGAGCCGCGCGAGTTCGGTCACGATTTTTTTCCGTTCCTCGGCCGGGAGCGCATCGCCTTGTTCGAGCGCGGAAATATATTCGCCTTTGGCAAACGCGCGCGCCTCGGCGAGGGCCTTGGGCAGATCGTTCTGCAAATCCGGCGGCAATTTTTTGTGGAACTGCGCCGCCGCCGTGTAAGCCGGCAAATAAAGCACGAACGGCAGATCATTTCCCGTCTGCTCCCAAATCGTCCCGAAATCCAAAACGCCGGAATTCAGGATCAAGCCGTTCAGATACATTCCGTAGCGCGAACGCAATTCATCCGCCAATCCCGCCGCGCGAAACACGCCGTAACTTTCGCCGCAAAGAAATTTGGGCGAGAGCCAGCGTTCGTGCCGCGTCGTCCAGAGCCGGATAAATTCGCCGATGGAATCCAAATCCGTCGAGTCGCCAAAAAATTTGTCCACCTTTTCATTTTTTGCCGCGCGGCTGAATCCCGTCGCCACCGGGTCAATGAACACCAGATCGCTCGCGCCCAAAATGGAATACTCATTATCCACCAACCCGAACGGCGGCTTAGGCAGCGTGCCGTCGAGATTCATTTTCACGCGGCGCGGCCCCAGCGCGCCCAGATGCAACCACACGGATGACGAACCCGGCCCGCCGTTGAAACAAAACGTGACGGGCCGCGAAGATTTGTTCGTCAGGCCGGTGCGCGTGTAAGCGATGTAAAAAACCGACGCGCTCGTCGAGCCGTCTTTTTTCAGGATGGGCAGCATCCCGGTCTCGGCGATGTAAGTGACGCGCTGCCCGGCGATGGTGATGGTGTTGGTCGTAAAAACCGGCTGATGCGTCGCATCGGGCAGCGACGGCGACATTTTTGGCGCCGGCGAATTCGTGTCGGCCTCGCCCGAATTTCCTTTTGCTTCCGCCGCGCCCAGGCCGCACGCGACGATCATCAATAAAATGCCCGCCAATTTTTTCATTTAGAATTTCATTTTTACAGTTGCCACGGCGTTCGACAATGATTTTGTGAATGGCGGGAAATTCGTGAACAAGTTTTTTGAGAAGTGCTTGCCGGCTGCAAAAAAAACTGTCAGGGTTTCAATTGAAATCAGGGGCATGAATCGAAAAAAAGCGCGGGAATTTGTTTCCAAAAAGTCACGCGCAACCGGCTTGCATTCATGTAAATTCGGGCTGACAAAATGAACCGGATTTTCATTTTCAAATCAGACGGGCGGAAAAATTTGCGGGCGCCGAAACATGGCCGCGCGAAATTTCATTGCGCTTTTACGTTGATTGAACTGCTCGTGGTCATTGCGATTATCGCGATTTTGGCGGCGATGTTGTTGCCAACGTTGAGTAAAGCCAAGGCGACGGCAAAGGGAGTTCAATGTCTTAACAATCTGAAGCAATGGGGATTGGCGACGCAGATTTATGTGGTCGATAATAATGATTATCTGCCACGAGAAGGCACTGCCAATCCGCCAGCCATTCCAAACAGCACCGCAGATAAAAACAATTGGTATTGTATGCTTCCCCTGGCAATTGGTTCGCCATGGTATTATGACAACGATTGGCGCACAAATGCCCGCATCGAACCTGGAAATTCAATTTGGATTTGCCCCAGCAACTCCCGACGAAGCAACGGAAACAATCTTTTCCATTATTGTTTGAATGATGGATTCGATGGCATTGGCGCCAACGACCATGCCGACATCAAGCTCACGGCAATTCCGTTTTCAGCGACCGCAGTTGTCTGGATGTTTGATTCTAAAAATTTGCCGGCTTGGGGGCCGCAGAATTATGTCCACACGAATCTGCATAACAATGGCGCCAATTTTATTTTCCTTGATGGACACGCAAAGCGATTCAAAAACATTCAATACTGGGATTTTAAAACCAACAAGGGAATCACAAACAACCCTGAACTGGTTTGGAACACATTTCCATAAAACGAAATAAAATTTAATAAAATGATCAACTTAAAATCAGCCAACCAAAAACCGCCCCCAAAAATCATGAACTCAAAACCATCCCTTAAACTTTTCTTAATCCTGCTGGCGCCGATGCTGGCTTTTGCATTGCCGGCCAACGGGCAAATGGCGTTGAGCGGAACCAATTACACGCAGAACTTTGACCAAATCGCCTCCGGTTTGCCTACCGGCTGGTCGGTGCGAACCAATGCAACAGCCACAAGCCTGGGAACGGCGGCAACTTTTAATCCTGCCGCTGTTAGTTGGGCAACTGCCACCGGACAATTTGGCAATCAGGCGAGCACTACGAATAATTCTGGCACTGAAGCTTCGGGCGGCGAAAGTTCTACCCAGGAAGCAGCATTCACTAACCGCTGTCCCGCTATCCGGCAAGGTGCTTCTTTTGGAGACCCGGGCGCGGCTTTTGTATTTCAAATCGCCAATACCATTGGCTTGAGCAATCTGACTTTCAGCATTGATTTGAATATGTTGAGCCTGCAAACCCATTCAACGACTTGGACCATTGATTATGCCGTTGGCAATTCTCCCGGTTCATTTAAAACTTTGGGAACTTATCCTGATCCCGGCGCGTTCGGCACGACTACTAGAACTTTCAGCCTCGGCACAGATGCCAATAACCAATCGCAAAATATCTCCATCCGCATCGTCGCGCTTACAGCGTCAACGGGATCATCAGGTTCGCGCGACACGTTTGGCATTGATAATTTTATTTTGAATTATGCCGGACCGTCCACGACCACGATTTCTTCGGAGCCGGCGAGCCGCACGAACGCCGTTTTAAGCACAGCCACATTTGCCGTGGTCGCGTCGGGCAATCCGCCGTTTTATTATCAATGGTTTGACGGCGCCAACGCGCTCACTGACGGCGAGAATATTTCCGGTTCCACGAACGATACTTTGACGTTAAGCAATCTTCTGCACACTAACGCTGGAAATTATACGGTCGTCATCACCAATGATTCCGGCTCCGTGACCAGTTCGGTCGCCAAACTTACCATTGTCGGTTTCGCCATCGCGCCATTGTCCCCGACTAATGTGCTGGCAGGAATGCCGGTAACGGTTCCTTTGAGCTTCATTGATAATCAAACGGCTGTGACCAGTGTGTCCGGTTCATCCAGTAATCAATTTATTTTGCCGGACGCGCATATTTCCGGCGCCGCTGCGGGCGATTCCGGCACGGTTACGCTGACGCCGCTCGCCGGAACAAACGGAGTCGTCCTCGTCAATCTGATTGCCTCCGACGGCAGTTTTTCGACCAATGCAAGTTTTGCCTTGATGGTTGTGCCTTCAACCAATGTGGTGTTCAACGATCACTTTGATTATGCCAACGGTTCCGTCATCACCAATTCGCTCGGCCTGTGGCGCAATCACGGCGGCCCGGCAGGACAATGTGCCGTGACCAACGGCGCCTTGCGCGTCTCACTCTCGTTTGATGAAGATGTGGATGCGTTATTGATCGGCCAGCCGTTTGAGATCAATAGCCCGGCCGAACTTTACAGCCGGTTCACGGTGACGTTCTCAACTTTGCCCACGGCTACTGGCAATTACTTCGCGCATTTCAAAGATGCGAATTTGGGTCTTGCCGCAAGCATCTGGGCATCCACCGCCAATACGATTGCCCCAAATACTTTTCGCCTTGGCATCGGCAACGCCACCACTTCCACCGCCGCGACTGCGCAATTCCCGGTGGATTTGAATACGAACGTCAGTTACACCGTCGTCACGCGCCTGGTTTTGTCCAACGGCGTCAGCACACTTTGGATTAATCCCACCAGCGAAAGTGACCCAAGCGTGACGGCGAATGACACGGTGACGAATTTGATTTCCGTAACGTCTTACGCTTTTCGCGAAGATGGCAACGAAGGAAAAATGCTGGTGGACGATCTCGCCATTGCCACAACTTTCAACGACCTGGTCAGGGCAACGCCCGCCGCCGCTTTTCTCCAAATCCGACCGGCGGTCGCAAAAGTCGTGTTGACCTGGACAAATTCATCATTTGCGCTTCAAGCCGCGCCTGCCGTCAACGGCGCTTACACCAATGTGTCCGGCGCAACGAGCCCATTCACCAACGCGATTGACGGCGCCAAAAAATTCTATCGGCTCGTGCATTAAAAAGTCATTGCGGGAAAAATCAAGGACGGTCATTTTCTGGCCGTCCTTTTTTTTTCCAAGAATCTCCAAAGCGGATTTCAAATCGCCGCTGCAATCGCATCGCCCATTTCTCGCGTGCCGATTTTGCGCGCGCCGATTTCGTTCGCATTAAAAATGTCGCCCGTGCGATTTCCGTTTTCAATCGCTTTGGCCACGGCGCTTTCAATTGTCGCCGCCGCGTCATTCAATCCAAAACTATGACGCAACATCAGCGCTCCCGACAAAATCTGCGCAATCGGATTCGCCAGATTTTTCCCGGCGATGTCCGGCGCGGTTCCGCCGGCAGGCTCGTAAAATCCAAAAGTATTTTCACCGCTGCTCGCGCCGAGGCTCGCGCTGGGCAGCATTCCCAGCGAACCGCCGAGCGCAGCGGCTTCATCGCTCAAAATGTCGCCGAACATATTTTCACAGAGTATCACATCAAACTGCGTGGGCTTGAGCATGAGCTGCATGGCTGCATTGTCTACAAACATGTGTTCAAGTGTTACATCGGAATAATTTTTGCTGATGCGCGTCACCACTTCGCGCCAGAGGATTCCGTTTTCCAGCACATTGGCCTTGTCAATGCTCGTCAGTTTTTTCCGGCGCAATTGCGCGGCTTTGAAAGCGACGTGCGCGATGCGCTCGATTTCCGGCGTCGTATAAACCATCGTGTCAATCGCGCGGAAATTCCCGCCGCCGAGGTCCTCGGTTTTTTTTGGCTGGCCGAAATACATTCCGCCCGTCAATTCGCGCACAACCAAAATATCAATGCCGTCGCCTTGGCGTTCTTTCGTCAGCGGACACGCGTGCGCCAAAGCCTTTGGCAATTTCACCGGACGCAGGTTGGCAAACAGACCGAATTCTTTTCGGATACGCAATAGAGCGGCGCGTTCAGGACGTTCCTCTTTCGGAATCGTCGGGTCGCGCTCCGGCAAACCGACGGAGCCGAACAAAATAGAATCCGATTTTTTGCAGAGCGCAAGCGTCGCGTCCGGCAACGCTTTTCCGGCGAAATCAATTCCCGCCCAGCCGACGGGCGCTTCGGTGATCTCAAGCTTGAAGTCAAATTTCCTTTCCGCAACGCGCAAAACTTTGACGGCCTCGCGCATGACTTCCGGGCCGATGCCGTCGCCGGCGAGCGCTGCGATTTTGAACGTTTTCATCAATTTGAAAATGGGATTCTAAATTGTTGCCGCCGCGTGACAAGAATTTATGATTTATGATTTATGATTTATGATTTATGATTTATGATTTATGATTTCTCCGGCGAGCCGCGCCAAAATCATAAATCATAAATCACAAATGCCCTTGGTTTTGCCCTACAAAATCGCCACGCTGCTTTATTGCTTCAATGAGCGCGATGAAATTCTTTTGCTCGAGCGCGCGCAGGAGCCGAATCGCGGCTTTTGGAGCCCGTGCGGCGGCAAATTGAAAATGGACATCGGCGAATCGCCCTATGCCTGCGCCTGCCGTGAGGCGGAAGAAGAAATTGGTTTGAAAATTTCCCCGGCGGATTTGCATTTGGCCGGAATCGTCAGCGAACACGGTTATCAAGGCCAGACGCACTGGCTGATGTTTTTGTTCGAGGTGAAATTGAAATTGAAATCGCTGCCGGCAAGTCATCGCGAAGGCCGGTTCCAATTTTTTCAGCGAAATGAATTAAGCAATTTGAAAATTCCGCAAACAGATCGCGAGCAAATCTGGCCGTGGTTCTGGAAATTTCGCGGCGGCTTTTTTGCGGCGCATTGCCATTGCCACGCGGAGGGCCAGAATGATTGGACATTGGAAGAGTCGTGGAATTTATGATTTACGATTTTTGATTTATGATTTGAATCGCCGCCAACGTGAAGCAATCATCAATCGTAAATCTTAAAATGCCCGACGAACCGATCATTGACCTGCACAGCGACGAATATTTCATGGGCGAGGCGCTGCGCCAGGCGGCGCGCGCTTATGAAGCGGACGAAGTCCCCGTCGGCGCGGTGATCGTGCGCGGCGGAAAAATCATCGCGCGCGCGTTCAATCAAGTGGAAGAACTCAAGGATGCCACGGCGCACGCGGAAATGCTCGCGCTCACGCAGGCGGAAAATGCCGTCGGCGACTGGCGGCTGACCGATTGCACGCTTTACGTCACCAAAGAGCCGTGCCCGATGTGCGCCGGCGCGATCGTGCATACGCGATTGGCGCGCGTCGTGTTTGGCGCGGGCGATCCCAAAGGCGGCGCGGCGGGCAGCGCAATGAATCTCCTGCAATTTCCGACCTTGAATCATCGCTGCGAAATCACTTCAGGCGTCCGTTTGGAAGAATGCCGTCAGTTATTGCAAAAGTTTTTTGCGGCGCAGCGAGCTTTGCAAAAACTTGAAAAGAAAGACGGCTTCGATGCCTCGGAAAATTAAGCGGCAAAACGTCTGGTAAAAATAAAACACGGCGTCCTTGCGAACGCCGTGTTTGGGAATAATTAAAAGTAACCGTTTAGGGCATGTTGTAATCAGGAAACAACGTTGGTCCTTGGTTGGTGGCATTTTGCAATGAAGTCCAAAGACCGGAACAAGTTAATTGCTGAACACTGCCGTCGCAAATGGCTGCGTTCCCGACTTTTTGGTGCAAGTCAGTAGCCGTCCAAGCCCAGTAATTAGGAGGTTTAACCATAGCATTACCACCCGAGAAGCTAATGGAATTCGTTCCATACATAGAGGTGGCCGGTTGCCCAAGGGTTGTGCTGTTGCCAATGTTGCGATCACCTGATAAAATCATTTGCGGATAGTCTTCAGCAGCATCACCACAAATAAAATAACTGGTCAAAAGTTGCGAACTGCCGAACTCGCTCCAATTGGTCGCCACCGTCGCGCTGGAATCTGAAGTGCAAACCAGGATTTTAGGCGTGCTCAATTCATTGGACATGACGAGAAAAACATTGGTCATTGCATACCCGCCAGGTGCAGTGCCGGCTGCGCTGTATATCCTATCTTCCGCGCCACCTTGGGCTGTGCTGACCGCCATGGGATAACGATCACCGTTATCGCCTTCCCAGATGCGCATGGCCAGGCCGACTTCCTTGAGGTTGTTGACGCAGTTGATGCGTTGGGCTTTGCGTTTGGCCGCCGCGAGCGCGGGCAGCAACATGGCCGCCAGAATCGCGATGATCGCGATCACGACGAGCAGTTCGATGAGCGTGAAAGCTCTTTTTTGTTTAAGAATTTTTTTCATAACTTAATTAATGGTTTTTATGTTTTGTTCCGGGGACAGTTGGCGAACTCTACGCGAAAAATTTCAACTGTCAATCGGATTTCTAAAAGTTCTTTAGCACTGGCAATGCCAAGTGCCTTTTATTTGAAGCTTAAAGCAAAAGCTTAATGAAACTCCGTGAAAAATAGGAAGGTATTTCAACTATTTATGATCAATGCGCGAAAAATTCCCGCGCCATGCGTGAAGCTCACGCTTTGCAAAAAACTTACTCACAAAAATGTTGAATCGCTGTTTTGTTGTGCGAAGCGAATTTTCCCCATTAAAAAATAAAACTATAAGAAGATTTTCCGCGCCTTCGTGATTGATTTCTCCACGCGATTGACAAACACTGTCCGACTTAAATTATGGCCGAGCCAAAAGAAAATCCGTTGATGGAAAAAATCGTGTCGCTGTGCAAGCGGCGCGGATTTATTTTTCAATCCTCCGAGATTTACGGCGGCATCAACGGTTTTTGGGATTACGGCCCGCTCGGCGCGGAACTCAAGCGCAACGTCAAGGAACTCTGGTGGCGCGAAATGGTTTTGCAACGCGAAGATGTCGCCGGACTTGAAGCGAGCATCATCATGTCGCCAAAAATCTGGGAAGCGTCCGGCCACGTCGCGACGTTTGCCGATCCGATGATTGATTGCAAGACGTGCAAAGGCCGTTTCCGCGCGGATCAAATTTCAGAAGTTTCGTGTCCGCAAAAGCCGGGCAAGACCGTCAGTGAATGTGCCGGTGAAAAAACCGAACCGCGTCCGTTCAATTTGATGCTGCAAACTTATCTCGGCCCGATCCAAAGCGAAGACAACATTGCTTATCTCCGTCCCGAAACCGCGCAGGCGATTTTCGCGCAGTTCAAAAATGTTTTGGAAACGTCGCGGCAAAAAGTCCCGTTCGGCATCGCGCAGGTCGGCAAGGCGTTCCGCAACGAAGTCACGCCGCGAAATTTCACCTTCCGCTCGCGCGAGTTCGAGCAGATGGAACTGGAATTTTTCATCAAGCCGGATGAAGTAATAGAAGCGGTTGAAAGTTGCAAGTTGAACGTTGCAAGTTCAGAACTTTCAACCAGCAACCTTCAACCTTCAACTTCAAATTGGGGTTGGCGTGAGTGGCATCAATATTGGGTCGAGGAACGCGTGCGTTTTTACGAAGGCATCGGGCTTTCGCGCGAGACACTCGGTTTTCACAAGCAAACGCCGGAAGAATTGGCGCATTACGCGCGCGCCTGCACGGATATTTTGTTCAAATTCCCGTTCAGCAAAAAAGATGAGCAGGGCAATGTGGCTGGTGACGAGTTGGAGGGCATCGCCGCGCGTAGCGATTTCGATTTGAGCCAGCACCAGCGTTTTTCCGGCAAGCCGATGGGTGTGTTTGACGAAGAATTGCGCGCCGCGTGGGGAAAATTGCCGAAGGAAAAACAAGATGATTTGTGGAAGCGTTATTACGACCACCGCAAAAATTATCTGACGAAATCTGCCAAGCCGGACGAAACGGCGGAGCAGATTTCCAAGCAGGCGACGGACGACGCGAACGGATTGGCGCGCGGCCAATACATCCCGCATGTCATCGAACCGAGCGCGGGCGTGGATCGTTTGATTCTCGCGCTGATCGCAAATGCGTATTCTGAAGTCACCGAGACGGATGAAAAAGGCAAAAGCGAAACGCGCGTGACGATGAAATTTCATCCGCGCGTCGCGCCGATAAAAGTCGCGGTTTTGCCGCTGATGAAAAACAAGCCGGAAATTGTAAAAAAAGCGCAGGCTGTGCGCGACTTGTTGCGTCCGTGGATGAATGTGTTTTACGACGAAGCCGGTTCGATTGGCCGCCGTTACGCGCGGCAGGACGAGGCCGGCACGCCGTTTTGCGTGACGATTGATTTCGACACGCTCGGCGAAAAGCCGGAATTGCTCGACACAGTGACCATTCGTTATCGCGACGACGGGAAACAGGAACGTTTGAAAATTTCCGAGCTTTTGAATTTTTTGCTGTCCAAAATCCGCTGATGACTCCCGACGCAAAAAAACCAATTGCTGCGGCAAAGCGCGCGCCAACGCTTTATCTCATCATCATCGGCAAATTAATCAAAGGCATTCTGGCGCTGGCGCTGGCGTTCGGCGCTTTGAAACTGGCAAAACAGGATTTGCCGGAGTTGTTCGCGCGATTGATTCTTTGGGTTCATCTTGATCCTGAAAACCGTTTTCTTTCGGACATCAGCGACCGGCTGGATCAAATCACCGCCGCCAATGTCCGCTGGGTTGCGCTGGGCACGTTTATTTACAGCCTATTTTCACTGGTCGAAGGCGTCGGCCTGATTTATCGCGTGACGTGGATTGGCTGGCTGACGATTGGCGAATCGGCGTTTTTTATTCCCATTGAAATGCGCGAACTGGTGCGGCATCCACATTGGTATATCGTCGGCGTGCTGGGGTTCAATGTGTTGATCGTCTGGTATCTGTTTGCCAACCGCCGCCGGCTGTTCAAGCATCACCATTGATTTTCGGTGAGATTTTGCTTGCGTATTTTTTAATAAATGCTTAATTAGTCAGCGTAGTTTTGATTGGCCGTTGCGCCGATTTGCTTGATGCTAAAAATAATAGTTATGCCACAACCGACGAGGGTGTCTTGAGCCGCCCTTTTTCTCCACGCAATAATTCTCCCGCCTCGTTCGTCCGGGTCAACGGCAAAATCCGCGCCCGCGAAGTGCGCGTCATCGGAGTTGACGACAGTCAATTGGGCGTCATCCCGCTGACCGAGGCGCTGAACCTCGCGCGGCAGCACGGCGTTGATCTCGTCGAAATCGCCGCGACGGCGACGCCGCCCGTTTGCCGGCTGGTGGATTTCGGAAAATTTCGCTACGAGCAGGCGAAGAAAGAAAAGGAATCCAAAAAACATCAGCACGCCTCAACGGTCAAAGAAGTTCAATTAAGCCCGCGCATTGACCCGCACGATCTGGGCATCAAGCTCACGCACGCGATTGATTTTCTTTGCGAAGACATGAAAGTCAAAATCGCGCTGAAATTTCGCGGGCGCGAAATGGCGCATACCGAAGTCGGTTTTCAAGTCATCAATAAATTTCTCGCCGACATTGCGCCCTACGGCCATCCCGATTTTCAACCCAAATTGATCGGGCGCGGCATCAACGTCATGATCAGTCCGCTGCCGCGAAACAAGCGCGCCAAAAATCCGCACGCCGCCGAAGTTCAAAACCATCAGCCCGTCGAAAAAAATCATCACGAATCATCTTCCGCGCCGCCGCAAAAAGTCAAAGTGCCCGTCGCCAGCGCGCCACAAATCAGCGGACTCAACAGCCCGTTCGCCAATCTGGAAGTAAAGCAGCCCGCGTGATTTTCTTTCGGCGCGGTATTTTTTCGTTCCATTTTCCAGCGCACGATTGCACGCACCGGCAACTTCGTTTAACTTCGTCGCATGGAATTTCGGCATTGGCTTTGCGCATTGGCCATCGCGTCCACCCTGGCGTTGAACGGCTGCGAGCCGTCGCAAAGCGATTCGGACGACACGAAAGAACCGCATTTTGTCCTCGGCCAGAGCCGCGTGAACGCGATGGATTATCAGGGCGCAGTCGAGGCGTTCGAGGAATCGCTCGAAACCAATCCGCATTCGGCGCAGGCGCATTATCAACTGGCGATGCTCTTTGAGCAAAAAATTCCCGACCCCGCCGCCGCGATTTATCATTACCAGCAATATCTGAAATTCGATCCGCAGGCGCCAAACGCCGATGTCGTCAACCAGCGCATCATCGCCTGCAAACAACAACTCGCCGCCGACGTGATGGCCATGCCTACCGCGCCCGCCGCGCTCAAACAAATCGAGCAATTGACCGAGGCCAACCAGAAATTGCAGGCTGACCTCGCGTATTATTCCAATCAATGGGTCGCCGCAAAAATGGCTCCCGCAGTTCAACAAAATAATTTTACGCCGGAACGAAATGCCGGTTCCGCATCAACTTCGGCCACGCAAAATTTTTCTCCGAAACCAGTTTCAAATGCCCGGCCACACACGCACACCGTCGCCGCCGGTGAAACCCTTGCCGGCATCGCGCGAAAATATGACATCCGCTTGAACGCGCTGCTCGAAGCCAATCCCGGCTTGAATCCAAAAAAACTGCGCATCAGCCAAAGCGTGAATTTGCCGTCGCCGTAAAATTTTATGATCGGGCGCGCCACTTTTTTTCTGCTCGCGGCATTTTGGGTGACGATGAATGTATTGCTTTGGCGCACGGAATACAGTCCGGGCGGCGGCCATATTTCAATTCCAGTGGATTTGGTCTGGCGGAAAATTTTGACCGCGCCGGACACATCTTCATTGAATGTTTATCAAAACGGCCAGCGCACGGGTTTCTTTGAATTTTCAACGAGTGTCGAGCAGGCCATGGCCAATCTGGACGAGGACAATCCGCCGCCCGAAGGCATCGTCGCGCGCGCCGGTTATCAAATCCACGTCAACGGCAACATGAGCTTCGGCGAATTCACCAACCGCGTGCGTTTTGACGGGCGCATGAAATTTTCCCATACGCGCGCCTGGCGCGAACTGGATTTGAAATTTTCCACACGCTTCGCCAGCGTGAACATCCATTCCGTCGCGACCAATCAAACTATCGTTTTGGAAATCACGAACGACGGCGAAACTGTCCAGCGCGTTTTGACGTTTGCCGATTTGCAAAATCCAACCGCGTTGTTGCGTTCATTCACCGGGGATTTCGCCGGCGGAATTCTTGACGATTTCGCTTTGCCCGCTCAAAATTCCACGACCCTGGCGCAAACCATTCATTGGCAGGCGCGGCGCGACCATTTGCCCATCGGCCACGAACTGGCCTCGGTTTATCGCCTCGAAGCGCGCGCGCTCGAATATCAAATCGTCATTTACGTCAGCCCGCTCGGCGAAATTCTTCGGATCGAATTGCCCAACGGCATCACCGCTTCACTCGACGAATGAAACAAATCTTAAAAATTGAATTGTGATCGAACTCGTCCAGCTCGTAAAAAAATTCGGCGACCTCACGGCGGTCAACGATATTTCACTCACCATTCCGCGCGGCGAATTTTTCGCCATGCTCGGCCCGAACGCCGCCGGCAAGACGACCACTTTGAAAATTCTCGCCGGCCTGATGAAGCCGACTTCCGGCCGCGCGCGCGTTTGCGGTTACGACATGCAAACGCAACCGCTCGAAGGGCGTTCACGCCTCGCCTACGTTCCTGACTTTCCCTTTCTTTACGACAAATTGACCGCGCGCGAATTTTTGCGGTTCACCGGCCAATTATTTCAAATGTCCGGCGAAAAAATTGACGCCAGTTCCGAAGAATTAATTTCGCGTTTTCATCTCGCCGAATTTGCGGAGCGCCCGCTGGAAAGCCTTTCGCACGGCACGCGCCAGCGCGTCGCCATTATTTCCGCGCTCTTGCATGAGCCGGAAGTCTTGATCGTGGACGAACCAATGGTGGGCCTCGATCCGCAGCACGCGCGCGCCGTCAAAGACGTGCTCAAGGAACGTTCGCGCGCGGGCGTGACCGTGCTGGTTTCTACACATCAATTGAGCGTGGCCGAGGAAATGGCCGACCGCATCGGCATCATTCACGGCGGAAAACTGGTCGCCGTCGGCACGCGCGATGAACTTCACAAACAAAGCGGCGGCTCCGGCCAGCTTGAAGAAATTTTCCTGTCGCTGACAAAGATTGAAAAGTAATTTTCAGGACAGCTTAAATCCGCTTTGAAAAATCAGGGCAAAAAACAGCGCAGCACGCTCGGACAATTTTTTTTCTTCGGGACATTGGCGAACTCATTTTTAGTCCATGCCCACTTCAGAAGCAAAACCGTAGAACATTCCAAACTTTCTTGGAGAAAAATTTCAACCGAAGTTTAATGTGAAATGATTTGCGCCGTTCGTTGTGCTCTCGGCGCAAGCTGATTGATCCACCAACCGCCGTTTTTTATATAACCGTTATAAATTTTATCGCCGAGCGCGGCTTTGACCGATTGTTGCGTGGCGTCGCGAATTTGTTGCAACGCCGCCTGTTTTTGATCCGGCGTCAAATCCGTGTTCGCGTTCAAATCTTTCACCGCAGTTTCCGCTGATTGTTTGTAATCGTAAATTTTCGGCGCGGTGTCGGCGGGCAAATCGTAGTGCGCGGCCATGCCGGAAAGTTGTTGATAATTGTAATCCTGCGCGCGCAAGTTGCTGCGACGTGTCCGCGCCCAGCGCCGTCGCGATTTCCGCCTGCATGTCTTTTTTATTCTGCTCAATTTGTTTGTAAGCCGCGCCGCTCGGATCGTTGCCTTCGTCCGACCAATTATAAATGCTGTCGCCGTATTTGGCGCGAACGTCGTAAAGTGCCTCGTATTGCTGTTCGGTCAACGAAACGCCGCGAAGGTCCGACGCCAGTTGACTGGCAGTTTGTGAATTGCGCAATTCATATTGCCGCAATTCGTCCGGCGTCAAAATTTGCGCGAGGCCGGCGAATTTTTCCTGCTCCAACGCCTTTTGTTTCGCGCGCGCGTCGCCGTCCCACGCGCCGGAAACGCTCGTGTAAAAATCCTGTTCCTTTTCGCTAAAATCATCCAGATATTTTTGCACCGCGTCGCGCTTGGCCTCCGGCAGAAAAGACAAATTGTTGATTCCGTTGTTCCACGTTGAAGTGTCAATGCCTTCTTCCGCATAATGTTGTTTCTCAATGTCCACGCCGAGCAAATCAACCAGCAACGCGGTTTTTTCTTTTTGCAACGCGCGTTGCTGTTTGGCCATCGCGCGATTTTTTTTGATTTCTTCTGGATTGCGTTTGCGGTTGTAGGGTTTCCAATAAGCATTTTGCGAGAAACGGTCCGGCCAAAGCGCGCTTTCTTTTTTGCCATAACGCCGGTTCACCTCCGCGAGCACCAAATCCTGGACCGTCGGTTCGGGGCAATTCACCGCGCGCAACCGGCGGACAAATTCCTTCAAATCGTCCGTTTGCAAATTCAGCCACGAAAATTTTCCGGCGGACAATTGGGAGTTTGGATCCGCCGCATTCTCATTCGCCAGAGGATTTTTTCCCGGCGAATTTTCCGGACCATTTTTCGCCCCGTTTGCCGGATTCGCAACTGCCGCCGCGTTTTGCTTTTGTTTCAACAAAACCGCGCCGCAAATCACGCTGATCCCGACCGAAAGCGCGATCAAGATTGAAAGTAAATTTTTCATTTGGTCGCGGAAGCAATGTTATTGAGCCACCAGCCGCCGTTGCCGCTGTAAGTTTTCGCCGCCTTTGCGCCGAGTAAACTATTGATGCTGCTTTGCGTTTCCGTGCGAATCGCGCTCAACGCGGCGGTGCGATCATCCGCGCTCAACGTTTTGTCATTGCGAATTTTTTGCGCGGCGGCCTGTGCTTCCGTTTTCATGTCGTCCAGTTTGAAAACGGATTCTTTCGGCACGCCCGAATCAATCAAATTTCGATAACTGTAATCCTGTTCCAAATTATATTCCGCCGCGCGATTCGTGCCGAGCGCCTGCGCCAGATCGTCGTTGAGTGTTTTTTGTTCGGCCCTTAACGCCTGCTTTTGATTGGCGGAAAGTGGGGCGGGATCGGCGTCGGGATCGAGTTGTTGCGGATTTAATGCCGCGGACAAATCGTCCTTCGTCTGTTGAAATTTGAAAAGCGCGCGAAATTCATCTTCGTTCGGATCAAACGCCGAAAGATTATTTTTCAATTGATTTGCCGCGTCGGAATTGCGCATATCTCATTCGAGCAATTGGTCTGGCGTCAAAATCGTGGCAAGCTGGTCGTGATATTTTTTTTCAATCTTGCGCAAATCGGATTGCGCGTATTGATCCATATAACCCTGGCTCCGCGCGTAAATTTCCTGTTTGTCGTCGTTCATCTGCTCGTTGATATCTTCAACTTTCTGGCGCAAATTTTTTGGAATAAAACCGAGCTGTTGTTCTTCCCAATCCGAATTTACCGAATCTTTTTGCATTTGTTCATAAACGTCGTCGCCAAGCAGCGACTTGAGCAAATCCGATTCGTCTTTGCGCAACGCGCGCATTTGTTCGCGCTGTTCTTTGGTGCTTTGCGAACCGTAAAAAAATCTGTGCTCCCAAAATTTGCCGTCGTCCGCTTTTGGTTTCGGCTGCAACTGAGCGCGGCGCGGACGATAAATCGCCTCGACCGCGCCAAAAATAATGTCGCGCACTTTTTGTTCCGGTGTTCCGAACGCGCGCAAATTTTTTATGTAGGCGGGAAAATCTGTCGCGAGCAATTGCGACCATTGAAAATTTGCCGGCAAAAATTCAGCGGGCGCGACCGCCGGATTTTTTGCGGCGCCCGATTGTTTTTTTGAAACGACAACGGACGTTGAAGTTGGAATTTTTTTTGCAGAAAAATTTTTCGGCTGCGACGAAGCAGAATTATGCCGGAATAAAATTGTGGCCAGCAGCGCGTTTGCCGCCAGGCAAAGCGCCAGCAGAATCAGCCGGAGGTTCACGCCAAAAAACTAGAAAGCGGTTGAATCGGAGTCAACAGGCATTTATCGCGATTTATCCTTTGATGGATTTCAAAAATTGCGAAGGATGAATAATTTCAATGCCAAACGGCTTTTCCAGCGCGAGCAAATCTTTGTCGTAGCTGACGATGAAATTCGCGCGCGCGGAAATCGCGGCGGCCAGATACGGATCGTCTTTTGCATCGCGGCTGCGCTGCTTGCCGAGGGGCGCGGGTTCAACCATTTTCACTTTGTCCAGATACCAGTTCAATCGCGCCGCCGCATTGTGTTTAGGCTGTTCCCGCCAACTCAAATGCGTGGCCACATCCTCCGCCTCACGCACGGTTTCAACGGTTCCGTAGGCAAAAAATTGCCGGCGCGCCAATTTGACAAAGCAGCGATAGGCTTCAGCAGTCCAGCACACAGCCGAGGCGACCACGTTGGCGTCAAGAACGGCGCGCATTACGTTCCTTTCGCAATTTTTTTTGCAAAGCCACTACTTTTTCAATTTGTTCATCGCTCGGACCCGGTAATGCGCCCTTCTCGGTGGATTTCAAAAATTTCAAATCGGCTTCAATATCTTCCGCCATCTTTTCACGCACGAGATCGCGGAAGTATTCGCTCGCGTTGCCGTAATCGCGTTCGACGTTTTGCCGCACGAATTCTGACATGCGCTGCGGCAACGAAATGTTCATCGTGTCCATTTTCATAATTCCAAAACTTATATCTATTGCCATTGATTGGCAACGGAAAGTTAGCGCAACTTAAATCCGCCTTGAAAAATAATTTCCAGCGCCACCGCGATTAAAAAAATTGCGCCGACGAGCGCGTTCAATCGGAAAAATGCGAGATTGATCCAGTTCAAACTGCGTCGCCGCGCAATCCAATGTTCCAAAATCAAGCACGCCAGAATTATCAGCCAGCAAATCAAATACGCAAAACAGCGCGGCCCAAACGCGAGCATCCCAAATAAAAATAATAATCCGCACATCGTCATGTGCGCGAGAAACGCGGCGGCCAGCGCATTTTTTGGTCCCCACGCGACGACGAGCGAGCGCAAACCAAACGATTTATCGAACTCATAATCTTGCAACGCGTAAATGATGTCGAAGCCGACCAGCCACAAAATCACGGCGATTGCCAGCGTGAACATTTGCAAAATTTCCAGCGGCGAAACATCTGAACCTTTTACCGCGAGCCACGCGCCGACCGGCGCCAGCGCCAAAGCAATTCCCAAAAAAATGTGCGTGTAATCCGTGAACCGTTTTGTCAGCGAATAAAAACAAATGACAATAAGCGCAACCGGAGAAAGAAAAAAACAAAGCGGATTTAAAAAACAACTCGCGACCATCAGACCGGCGGCGGAAATGGCGCAAAGAAAAATGGCGTTCGCCAAAGAAATTTCGCCGCGCGGCAAGTGCCGATTTTTCGTGCGCGGATTCAGCGCGTCGAATTTGCGGTCAACGATGCGATTGAACGCCATTGCGCAAGTGCGCGCACAAATCATTGCGGCCAAGATCAGGAGAAAAATTTTCGTTCCCGGCCAGCCGCGATGGTCGCGCGCGGCCACGAGCATCGCCGCCAGCGCGAAGGGCAACGCGAAAACCGTGTGCGAGAAGCGCACAAAGCTTCCCCATTTCCGAAACGAAGATGGAGGATGGAAGATGGAGGATGGAAAAGACATTTCAGCGCGCGCTTCGACAAAAATCGTCTGCCTTGACAATCATGTTTGCAATCATGCCGCCGATGGATTGCCATGCGGAATCGAAATCTTGATGTTGCGCGGACGTGATGTAACCGCAGTCCAATGCGTCATCCAACCATGATTGAGTTTCGTTGGCTTCGCCAATTGCATCCGTTAATTTGCTGATAAATGAAGCGGGATAACGACGATGTCCCCATGCTTCTGCGATCATGGATTTCACAGCGCGCGAAGAGCGTCGAATTTGATCCGTCATGGAAAATTTTTCTTCTTTGGGGAAAGTTTTAGTCATTTCAAAAACGCGCCGGGCTTCCGTGCGTGTTTGCTGGTAAGCCCGCAGATCTCTAAAACTTCTGATGATTGCCATAATTATTTTGCTATCTTCAATCTTCTATTTTCCATCTTCATTCCTGTTCCGCCCATCGCGGCGCAATTTTATTTTCAATTCCCAGATGATCCAGCACGCGCGCGACAACTGTGTCTGCCAATTCAACAATTGTTTTTGCGCCGGCGTAAAAACTGGGATTCGCCGGTAAAATAATTGCGCCGGCGATCAAAAGTAACTCCATGTTTTTGACGTGAACCAAACTCAACGGCGTCTCGCGCGGCACCAAAATTAATTTTTTCTTTTCTTTCAAAACCACATCCGCCGCGCGCAGCAAAACGTCTTCGCTGTAACCGTGCGCGATGCGTCCCATCGTGCCCATCGTGCAGGGAATCACAACCATCGCGTCGGGCGGATTCGAGCCGCTGGCGAACGGCGCGTTCATGCTTTTGAGCGAATGCGCTTTCACGCCGTCGGGAAGTTTCAGGCCGCCGGGCAATTCCGTCGCGATGACTTGCTGCGCGTAGTTGCTTTGCACAACGTGAATTTCGTGCGCGCGCGGATTCAAATTATCCAGCAAGCGTTGCGCGTAAAGCGCGCCGCTGGCTCCGGTGATGGCGACAAGAATTTTCACTCGCAGAAATTATGTCCAAATCCGCTGGCGCAAACAAGCCGCGTGAAAATCGAAAAATAATTCAAGAAAATTCAAAACTGCTTGAGTCTGCTTGCTCCTTCCGCACAATAAGCGCGTGTTCAAAATTTCAGGAATATTTTTTTGCGCGCTGCTTTTTCTTGCGGGCTGTGCGTCCAATGAACGCGCGCCCAACGAAAATCATTCTTTGAATTGGTCGGCCACGAACGAAATTCAACAGCCATTCGCTTTGGCCGCCACTAACCGGCCAGTGATTTTTGCCGGTAAAACTAATTTCCCGTTCATTATTAAAACGAATTTTGTTGCCGGCATAAATCATCCGCCGACCGTTTCAATGCCCGCGCCCGAAACTATTTTCACCTGGAGTTCGCTCGCGCGCTGGGCCGCCGAACATAAAATCGGCAAGCCGCATTTGCTTTCCGAATCGCCGGCGACGACTTATGCGATTGGCTCGAGCAACGGCGTCATGGTTTTGACCATCGGCAGCCTGGGCGCGACTTGGAACGGCATCGAAATCAACCTTGGTTTCCAGCCGCAATTGATTGACGGCGAAGTTTCACTGTTCGGTCTTGATTTGAAAAAAAATCTTGAACCGCTGTTGTGCGATCCGCCGCTCACCTTTCCGCAAACGAACCGCGTCATCGTGATTGATCCCGGCCATGGCGGCGCGAACACGGGAACTCACAGCGTCCGCGACGGGCGTTTTGAAAAAGAATTTACGCTCGATTGGGCGGAACGGCTCAAGCCTTTATTGGAGGCCGATGGCTGGAAAGTTTTTTTGACGCGCACGAGCGATGTGTATGTGACCAACGCCAATCGCGTCACCTTGGCCGAGGCGCATCACGCGGATTTATTCATCAGCCTGCATTTTAATTCCGGCGCTCCGGACAAAACCGCCGCCGGTCTTGAAACGTATTGCATCACGCCGACGGGAATGCCTTCGACGTTGACGCGCGGTTACGCCGATCCGTGGTCGGAGAATTTGCCGAACAATAAATTTGACGCGCAAAATCTTCAACTGGCCGTGCGGGTTCAAAGTGCGCTTTTGCGCGCCACGGGCATCGAAGATCGCGGCGTGCGGCGCTCGCGTTTCGACACCGTTTTGCGCGGGCAAAATCGTCCGGCGATTTTGATTGAAGGCGGTTACCTCTCGAATCCGGCGGAAGCGAAGCTGATCGAAAGCGCGGCCTATCGCCAAAAACTGGCCAAAGGGCTGGCAAACGCGCTCCAATGAAAAGAGCCGGACATATTTTAGTGACCGGCGGCGCGGGATTCATCGGCTCGCATCTCACCGAACGTTTGCTGAACGATGGAAAAAGTGTTGTCATCATTGATGATTTCTCAACAGGCACTTTGAAAAATTTGCGAGCCGTAAAAAAAAATCCACGCTTAAAGATTATTCATTCCAAAATTTCCGAATGCAAAAACCTGCCGCAACTCGCAAAAAATTCGGAATTTATTTTTCATTTGGCGGCGACCGTCGGCGTGGAACTCGTCGTCAAATCAGCGTTGCACGTTTTGGAAACCAGTTTCAATGAGACGCAGATTTTGCTTCGCGCCGCCGTGAAAACTTCCACGCCGGTTTTGTTGACTTCCACTTCCGAAGTTTATGGCAAAAGCGCGAAGCCGGCATTCGGTGAGGACGACGATCTGCTCATCGGGCCGCCGAATCAATCGCGCTGGAGCTACGCCTGCTCGAAACTCACGGACGAATTTCTCGCGCTCGCCTGCGCGCGCGAAAAAAATCTGCCTATCATCATTGCGCGGCTTTTCAACACGGTCGGGCCAAGGCAAACCGGACGCTACGGAATGGTTTTGCCGCGATTTATTGCTGCCGCGAAAAAAAATGAGCCGCTCAAGGTTTTTGGCGACGGCAAACAAACGCGCTGTTTTTGCCTCGTGAATGATGTCGTTGAAGCGCTCGCGCGCTTGCAGAATTGTAAAAAAGCGCGCGGGGAAATTTTCAACATCGGCGGCACGGAGGAAGTTTCAATGCTTGAACTCGCGAAGCTCGTGGTGAAAACGCTCGGCTCGAAATCAAAAATTCAATTGATTCCTTACGCCAAAGCTTATGCGCCGGGCTTTGACGACATGCGCCGCCGCAAACCGCTCGTGAAAAAACTGGAACGTTTCGTGAAGTTCAAACCGCAAACGCCGCTGCGCGAAATCATCCGGCTGACGGCGGATTTTTGAGGCGCACTACCCCACAAAAAAATAGGGTGTTCAAAGAAACTTCACTGGCCTGACCAAAACGCCGCCGGTCAGGACGATGGGGGACGGCCCGGCGACTGGCGCAATTTGTTGACCGCCTGCATCCGACTTTGCACATGGAGTTTTTTATAAATTTCGTGCAGATACCAGCAGACCGTGCTCAACGTGATCGCCAGCTTCTCGGCGATTTCCTTGTTGGCGTAGCCATTTGCCACGAGTTCGAGAATTTTCCGTTCGCGCGGAGCCAGGGTTTCCGTGACCGTCGGCACGGGCTTTGGTTCGTGAAAGGCGGCAATTACCTTCCGGGCAATCTCGCTGGTCATTGGCGCTCCGCCACGATGGGCTTCCGCGATGGCTTCGAGAATTTCCACAGCCGTCGCCTGTTTGAGCAAGTAACCGCAGGCGCCCGCCCGCAATGCCTTAAAAATGTGTTCGGCGTCGTTATAGACCGTGAGTATCACCACGCAAATATTGGGCAGTTTGGATTTGAGACGGGCGGTGACTTCCGCGCCGGAAGAATCCGGCAGGTTAAGATCCATGATTACCACCTCCGGCAGATCGTGCGGAATATGTTCAATCGCTTCCGCGCCCGTGCCGTATTCGGAGATGCAAGTGATGCCGGGTTTGGACTCAATCACCCGCCGCAGGCTCTTGCGGAACCGGACATCGTCTTCGACTATCGCAACTTTGATCATGTTTAGGCCTTTGATTGAACCGGGATAATAAATGTGACCGTCGTTCCGTTGCCGATGCTGCCGGTTATTTCGCAACGTCCGCCGAGACGAAGCAACCGCTCGCGCATTCCGGCCAGACCGTGGCGCGCGCCCTTGCCAGTCACATCCTCCAGACCGCGACCATTGTCGGCGATGCAAATCAACAGATTGCCTTCCGTCGCCGACATGGTGATCTGCACCTGCGAGGCACCGGAGTGGCGGATGATGTTGTTCAAGGCTTCCTTGTAAGCGTGAAAAAATTCATGGCGTTCTTCCGCATTCAAGCTGCCTGCGGGCAGCGGTTCAATCACTTCCAACCGGCAGCGAATCCCGGCGTGACCGAGAAGTTTCTGCGCATACGGAAAGAAATAATCCACCAACGATTGCGACGTGTCGTTGGCCGGATTGATGGCCCAAACGATTTCATCCAGCGAGGCGGCGAGCGTCCGCGCCCGGCCAGTGATTTCTTGCAAACGTTCGCGTCCGGTCTGCGGCAACTCGGTGCTTGTGCCGGCCAGATCACCGAGCAGGCCGATTTCGGTCAGACCCACGCCCAAATCATCATGCAGATCGCGCGCAATACGGGTGCGTTCGAGTTCCAAGGCACGCTGATGCTCTAAACGTTCAACTACCAGCCGGTGACGGCGGCGCAACACCAGCACCACCACACCGCATAACATGGCGAAGCTCGTCAAAGTCACCGCGAACTTGAACCAGAGCGTCTGCCAGAAGTAGGGCGCAAAGATGACAGACAGCGAGTTGCCGGTTTTATTCCAAATGCCATCGTTGTTGCACGCGATGACCTTGAACTGATAGCTGCCCGGCGGCGGATGGGTGTAACTGGCCGTGCGACGTGTGCCGGCATCCACCCAGTTTTTGTCCAAGCCTTCCAATTGATAGCGGAACTGCACATTTTCTGGCGCGACAAAACTTAACGCGGTGAATTCGAACTGCACCTGTTGCAATCCCGGCGGCAGTCGAAGTTCGTTTTTGCCTTCGTGATGATTTAATTCCACAGGCGCGGCTTCATTGGTTGGCGAAGCCACGTTGAAATCCTGATAAACGACAAATGTTTTATCGTCAGCAATGACCCGTTCAATGAATATGTTGGGCGATTGATAATTGAGCCGGGCATAATCCAACTGCACTTCGGCCAACCCTGAAAGCATGGAAAAAAACAATCGATTGTCTGATGAACGCAACGAGTCCGGGCAAAAATCAAAGCTTGCTTGCAATCCAGACAAACCTTCACTGCGCCCATAGACGACCGGCCAGACTCGCGTGGCTAAACCGTTGGCCACGTCATTAAAATCCTGTTCGCGCACCTGAAAAATTCCCTGATTGCCCGCGAACCATAGACTGCCACGATTATCCGTCAGGATTTGCGCAACGTAATCATTGGGCAATCCCTGATCAGTGCTGAACCGCGTGATGTTCCCATCCCGAAGTCGCCCGACACCGGCGCCACCATAACCAATCCACAAGTCACCATTCGCCTCTGCGTGCAAGCAGCGGATGGATAACGAAGAGGACTTGGCCGTCTCGTCCACCAAGACATTACCCGTCACGCGCACCAACATTCCGTCCGATGCTCCGACCCAAACATTTCCCGCCGCATCCTCCGCCATCGCGCGGATAAATCGGTAGCCTGGCGGCAGGTTGAACGATTGCAATTTTCCCCCGCGCAAACGGAATAAGACATCCGGCGCATCCGTGCCAATCCACAGATCGCCATTGCTCGTCACCAGCAATGAGCGGGGTGACTTTTGATGCAAGCTCGCTTGGAGTCCCAGATCCTTGAACTGGCCGTTGGCCCAGTGATAAAGCGCTCCGCCCCATGTTCCAATCCAGACTGAGCCGTTGGCGTCGGCGGCGGCGCAAGTCACATGTGGTTGAATCAAGCCGCTGGCTGGAGATTGAACGTTCCAATTAGTTCCTTGGCCACGAACCAACACGCCGTTTTCGCCCACCAGCCAAAGTGCGCCTGTCGCATCCTGACAAACCGACTGCACTCCTTGAAACGGCAGGCCATCAGCCGGACCGATCATTGAAGTCAGCCGCCGATACACCCGGTTCAAACCACCGCGCGTTCCCACCCACAGATTGCCTTCCCGGTCTTCAGCCAGACTGAGAATGGCTGGATTTGAAACCTCAACCCGCGTGACCGCATTGCTGTCGCACCGAAATAAGCCGCCGGAAACAGTGCCCACCCAAACCGCTCCTTCACGGTCTTCGATCAACGCGGACGGCTCGAAATTTGAATGACCACCAGCTTGGTCAGAAATGATTTTCCCCAGTTCAACGGTTTCCACGCCTTCATTAAATTTTAGAACTTGCCGCCCTGCACAAATCCAGATGCCGCCGGAATGTGCCGGGGCAATTCGCAATGCCGGCGAGCCAAAGTTTTCCAGCACTTTAAATCGTCC
Source organism: Verrucomicrobiia bacterium (assembly GCA_036509895.1). GTDB lineage: Bacteria > Verrucomicrobiota > Verrucomicrobiia > Limisphaerales > UBA11358 > UBA11358. The sequence goes on along the minus strand of DATCEV010000028.1, from coordinate 17,219 downwards.
ATCGCGAAACACACCTACCAGACTGCCCTTGGCAAACCATAAAGTTCCGTCCCGGCCACTGGCCAGCCAGCAGATGCCAACGCCGCCAGGCAGACCGTTTTTACTGGTGAAGGTGTCCACCTTGCCGTCGTGGGAGTAACGGACGACCTTACCTGTGCTGTAAGTGATCCACAGATCGCCTTTGCCATCCATCGCCAGCGATTGTTGCGTCTCGTTCTTTGGCAAACCCTGGTCAGCCGTCAACATCCGCACCTGTGCCCCGTCGAAACAAAACAATGTGTCGCCTTCCTCCTTTGCCAGCCAAATCCGCCCCCTTCGATCCAGCATCAAGGCTCGCATCGTGCCAGCGATGAGATCAGGAGAACGAGCGAGGCTGACTCGTTGAAAGCGGACTCCGTCAAAACGAACGAGGCCGCCTTGCGTGGCGACCCACAAATATCCATCCGCAGTCTGGGCCAGACCTACGACGCGATTGTCGGGCAGACCATCTTCCGCCAGCCAGGTTCGCGCAAAATAAGGGCCTTCGTTTCCTGCCAATGAGGGTAAAACCAAACTGAACAAAACAGCGTTGCATAAAATGAAAAAAAATGATTTCACGTGGCAATTTCAAATCATATCGGAAAAAGTATTTCATTCAACCGGGCGATGGATTTTTCTGCAATATTTTTACTGCACGCAAATTCGGAAAAACTGCTGCGTGCTGGTGATCGGAATGGTAAAGGTCAGTAAACTACCGCCGACATTGGTTTGAATTGCCATCCAATTCGCCGGCATCAGTTGTGCCGTGGATTGAAGCACATAATTGAACCCTGTTTGCGAGTTGGCTCGCAATATGAGGTTTGTTCCGTTCAGCGTTGGCGGGAGAATTTCCGGCGCGTTGGTTGGTTCCAACGCGACTCCTTGTGAGATCACTTGAATAGTGCTGGCCGCACTATTTCCAGCATTGTCGAAAGCCTTGGCGACACTAGTATAGGTGATTCCGCCGCCAGCCGGCACCATCCAGGTGAATTGATACGGCGGTATATTATTGGTCTGCTTCGCCACGCCGTTCAGCGAAAACACCACTTTGCTAACGCCGGATTTATCGGAAGCCAGAGCGAGAAAATTGACGACCGCGCCGGTCTTCACCAAGTCTATCGCGGGACTCACAATCGAAACGAATGGCGCCATCGTGTCCGTCTTCGTGGCGTCGTTAAGTAACGGCTGAATCGGGCTGCTGGAAATCGCGCCGTATTGATTGGTCGCATAATATGACAACCCAACCCCCTGTTGATAGCCGTTAGTTGCGCTTGCCGGGTTGGTGATCCGCCAGTCGTTGCCGTCGCTATTGGTGCTGTTGAAATAGACCCACGCTTTGATGCGCGGTTGCACTACTGGCAGATAGTTTGTCAGCACATTGCGAAACCATTGGCCCTTATTGGAGACAAATTGGTTGCAACCGGTTTCAGCCACCATGATGGGTTTGCCCGGAGCAATGTTCGTCAGTTGAATCATCGAGTTGGCCGCCAGAGTCGAATAATCCGAGGTTGATGGTTTACGACAGTATCCATCCAGTGAGATCCAGTCCACATAGTTGTCTCCCGGATAAAACTGGCTGACCGCTGGAAAACCCTCGATAAAATTGACACACCAGACCCAAGTGACATTTGTCGCGCCAGCGCTTGTGAATATGTCATGCACATGCCGCCACATTTGCAGATACTGATCGCCTGTATTGCCGTTCACACCCGAACCCCATGGATACCAATTGCCATTCATCTCATGGGCCAACCGAAGAAAAAATGGATGCCCCCAGGCTTTAGCCGAATTGGCCCAGGTAAGGATGAAAGAGTCACAAGTTCCGTTCGTGATGCTTGCCAAAGAGAACGTTGGTTGAGTCACCCCCGAAGCAGGATTCCAAGGTTCCCAAGTGACCAAAGGAATTGAACCGTGATTGCGGATATAGTCCATTGCGCTCGTCGGAAATGGACTGTTGGGACTGGTGCCCGAGGTGGCCCAACTCTTGAACATATTGATTATGGAAATGTCTTTCTGCGCTTGATTTATAAAGTTGGTGATCGTTGGTTGTTGAGATGAACTTAAGCCGCCGGAGTTGAGAACAAAAGCGCCCGAATAAACCGACGGCTGGGCAATAGCGCCAGTCATGGACAGTTGCAACCAGACCGCGAGCCAGAGCAAAACAACGAAACTTTTTTTCATGCGGATAAAATCAAAGTCATTCTAATTTTCAAAAACAACCCCGGCTGCTTTTCCAGCAGCCGGAGCGCGTAAGTCATTCGTCGGATAACTGCCGCAACTCACTGAACGCTGACACGGAAGAACTGTTGCGGATTGCCGGGAGTAATCAGGTTCGTAAAGTTCAGCGTCCCGCCAGTTCCAGCGTTGGTGTAGATGTTTATCCAAGTGGCGGAGGCGAGCGCGGGTGTCGTCTGTAGCACATAATTAAATCCAGACTGCGACAAAGCCACTTGCAGGATGAAATTACCTCCGCTTACAGAAGGCGACGTGATGGTCGGCGTGGGCGCCGTGTTGGAAGCTACCTTAATGATGCCGCTGCTGTTGAGAAGCGAAGTGTCCCAAAATAACGACGAGGACAACGCTGGCAGGTTCAACGCCGCAAACATTCCGCTGCCACCGCTAAACAAGTGAAAAGTATCCCCGTTCTGCAGAGCCTCCCCGACATTCGTTACTGTCAGGGTGCCACCGAACGAAATGGAATTGGCGACCAGTTGATCAGAATTCGGCGAACTTGCGCGATTCAATTCCATCACGCTCGTGCTCCCACTGTTGAATACAACGCTATTGTTGACTGTCAGCGTGCTGATACCGGAATTTCCTGCCGGGGCCAAGACGCCACCCGACCGCACCGTCACAGAACCTAGAATGGTTCCCGAACCGCCCAAGGTAGGAGTGTTTGTGGTGGCGGGAGTTACTGTTACCGCACCTCCATTAAGCGTGCCGTTAACCAGCAATGTGCCGCCATTGACGATCGTGCCGCCTCCCCACAGGTTAGTGCTGCCTGCAAGGATAACAGTGCCTACCCCATCCACAGTCAATGAACCGGAGGCGCCCAGCGAAAGGGTATTTAAGAAAGTAATCATCGCGCTCGTATCCGCCCCGCCTATAGTGGCTGGGTTGCCAGCCACAGATAATAATGCAACATTGGTTCCGAGAACCGCGCTGGAGAAATTCATGCGGCCACCGTTGAGGGCGCGAATTGTTGAAGCGCTGTCCACTGTGATTGGGCCGGCCCAAGTGACATTGTTGCCTGGACTGCTGACATACAAAGCACCAAAATTTACAGCGAGGCCGGAGCCGTTAATGGTTACTGGCTCGGCAACTGTCATTGCACCTACGGTCGAAACAACTCCCAAACGACCGCCACTCTGGACAAAGGTTCCGCTGCTGGTGGAACCTAAAGCATTACTGGTGGCAATATTGAGTTGGCATTGGTTTCCGATGGTCGTCAGACCGGTATAGGAATTATGCCCATTTCCACCGATAGTTACCGTGGCGCCAGCGGAGCCGCCTGTATCTATAACATTAAGAGAGCCTGATCCGCTGATCGGTGAATTGAACGCTACTGCGCCACCGTCGAGGTTCACCTGCAATATTCCATTATTTGTGATCGAGCCGGTTCCCAGGCTGCCGTCGAGTCCGCCAATGCCAATAGAGAGGGTTCCTGCCTCGATGTCTATCAGTCCGCTGATGTTATTGCCGGGGGTGAAGAAATCCAGTTCGTTAGTTCCATACTTAATAAGACCACCGGAGGTGACGATTCCGAAAGAAGTGCTGTCATCACCGATGATATATTGCTTGGCCGTATTACTGACCGTTATTGAACCCGGCGCAACGTTCAAGACGAAATCTATGGGTGACGCAGCCGAACCAGTATCGTTGAAAGTCACATTGTCTCCCGGTGCGAAAACGCTGGCGTCTCCGGTCCAATTCGCAGTGGTCAAGTCCCAGTTAGCGTTGATCCCACCCACCCAGATCAAGTTATGCACCACAGCGCCTGAAACAACCAAATTGATTTGTCCCGGCGTGCTTGTATTCAACGTGAAAGTCTCGCTGCTGCCTGCCGGTGGAACTACGGTAAAAGAGCCTCCACCTTGAATAGTGCCGGAATAATTGATCAAACGATAGGTGCCGTTCGGCTTGGACCCGTTCAGCATGAGATTGAGAGCCGGAGTGCCATTGAGCGTAAGTGAACCTGAGACGTTCAGGATGTCATTCGTGGTTGAAGTTAAATTGAAGTTAAGAGCATTGTTCGGCGAAACCATCAAATTTCCCGTCACGTTGCCATTGCAGTTAGCCATTATTTGATTGTTGTCATTATTCATAACCAATCCGCCGATCGCGCTCACGTCCAGAGTTGCGCCACCCGTCAGAGAAATTATCGTCGAATTGGTAAGGGAGGAATTAGCTCCAATTTTGAGCGTCCCGGCGGCAATGGTAGTTCTGCCAGTGAAAGTATTGTTGCCGTTCAAAGTGACTGTGCCGGTATTGATCTGACCCACGGCGCCGTTCCCGAAAATCGAATTGGTGATCACCAGATTATTCGTTGAATTGAAATTCAAGAAGGTGTTATTTGCGAGGGTCATTATTACAGGGCCTGAACCGAGCGGATTTACGCTGCTGCTCTCGATTTCGAGAGTGCCTTGATTATTCGTCCAGCTGCCTGCGAATGCCGTATTGGTGCCAGAGATTTGCACAGTATTCAAAGTGCCGGAAGCAATGACACCCATGTTGACAATCAGATTTCCATTACCACTGAGGTTGGCTTGCAATAAAATGTTGCGAGTATTCACGCCAGTCTGGTCCTGGCCTAGATTATAGAAAGAAGTCCCGGTAGTGCCTCCCTCCCCTTCGGCCGTATTTGGGTTTAAGTTAACCTGAAGCGTTCCCCCAAGCTGCACGCCTGATCCTGCGCTTCCATGAAAGATAATTTGCCCGCCGTCTATCACCGCGTTGACGTTACAAGCGGCCCCGGCATTTTTCAAAAATAGAGTGCCGCCGTTGGTAAGAATAAGATGATCGCCCGCAAAACTTTGAGGAGTGGAACCAGTGTTTATTGTCCGCACGGCATTAAAAGTGCCCCCAAGCGGACCACCCACCAGATAGTCATTACCGCTGGCGGCTACCGCTGGTGGACTTCCCCATATCGCCTGGGTCCAGTCACCACTGCCCGATTGATTGATCGAATTGGTGATGGTATCCGCAGACGCAGACGCGCCGCCGGATAGAATCATCCCAATAATAGTTGCGCCCCAAAGAATGGACTTGGTTTGAATGTTTGTTTTCATTTGAATGTTTGAACACAGACTCAAGGGTTCATGACGGATTTTGCCACGAACCCTCGTTCGTTAATCATGCCTGACGGCAACGGCGGCTGGCTGCCAGCAAGGCCAGAACACCACCCAATCCGAGAAAAGCAATGGAGGAAGGTTCGGGAGCCGGGATGACGGAGCCATTGACAGTAAGATTGTCGAACCCGAGGTTTTGGGATGAGGTCGGGGTCCGGAGATAGAAGCGGAAGGTGACTGAATCCGAGATATTTTGGAACAAGCTGTTTCCGGACAGATCAACAGAAAAAAGCTGGTCGGAAGTTGTCGTGTTATAGGGTATAAGGGGTGATCCTGTCGTAGTGTCTCCGGAAAGCAGCAGGGCGCTAGTGGTGTAACCCGTTTTATCCGATAAAACATAAAATGCGCGGTCACTCGGTCCGGCGGTTCCGGCAACAGCATCAAAGGAGAGAGTAGTGAGATCAAGCGATTGTCCCGCATTTGGAGTAAGGGTGAAAGAAAAGTAAGAGGCGGCCGTGAGAGCGTCCGCAAGGTCATTGGGAGCAGATGCAGTGCTAGAGTTTATGGACCAGGCTATATAAGCGTTAGCCGGATTGTCGTTAGCCAAATTAATTCCGGCGGGCGCGTTGAGGTTATTCGCAATGAGATTGCCTGCCGTGAGGCCTGAAGCCACAGTATTCGCAATAACCTTGTTAGCACTTGGAGTGGCATCCATGTTCCAGTAAGCCAAAGTGTCCGCCTGAAGCTGGCCAGCCACAAGCAAAGAACCGGCGACCAGGAGGAGACGGCGTATGATTAAGAACTGATTAATTTTCATATGTTTATTGTTTTCAATGGTTTTGTTTATATTCTTCAAAATTTTCTGCTTCAAAGCTGCCACATTAGCTCAACTGATTTTACAATTATCTTTACTTCATCTTAATGACCAACTCCGCAACAATTTAAAAAAACTAGGGTCTAGCGCCTAATGTAACATGGGTCAACAGCCTGCCAACCCTACAATACTATAGGGTTGGGTGGAGGCAGTCATGGAATTTGTGACCGCAAAATGCGCAGTTTTTTCAAATTGGACTCCAAAAGCGCGCGGGCTGAAGGTGGGAAAGGTTGTAGAATGGATTTCATGCGGAGGACACTTACATGTTACATCGCCAAATATTTCCTTATAGTTGCTTTATTCATATTTAAAGGATTGATTCCGCCGATGTCATCCTGATAAAAGAAGTAAAGTCTATGAGTCATATCCTAAGTATTAAGTTGCAATAGATTTTCCACTTTAATCCAATTTACGGAACCATCCACCGTCAATTGATTGGCCCCATCCGGATATTTGGCGCCCGGTCGTTGATGGGCGACCCTTTTGGGAGCGGCTTGGTTGACCGATGCCCAAGGATTTACCCCGGAACCAGGACTTGCGTCGAAGCAAACTATATCCGCTGCCAGCACCCACATGGGTTTGGCGTTGCTCAATTTTGTGGGACTGGCTGAAACAACAACATTATTTGGTGAGGCCAGCCCTTGCCACCAATAAATGCCGCCTAGATATTGATAGCCAAGGGTCCATTCCGGCCGAGTGATATCTGTAATATGAGCTAAAGTGCCAACACCAAGCGATGGGCAGCACCAAACTGATGGGCCATTGGTCTGGCTTGCATCCAAAGAAATATCCTTGGTTAGGAGCGCCTGTGTATCATCTATAGCATCTTGATCGTATGTCCCTCGCACTGAACCGGAAGGATTGGGTAGGGTGTCGGTAGGACTCCAACGCGCTTCAATCACTCTGTCATTGTTGTCACCAGCATATACCGTCATGCCGATGCCAAGCTGCCGGAGATTGTTCATGCATGAAGCCCTGATTGCCTTCTGCTTGGCCCTGGACAATGCTGGCAACAACATGGCCGCCAAAATCGCGATAATGGCGATGACCACCAGCAGTTCAATCAAAGTAAAACCCATGAGCCGGTTTCGCCGGGCGACACATGACACCAAGTTACCTATAGTTTTCAATCGTAAATTCATTTTCTGCCTAAATCAAATAGTGATATCGAACCGCCGCTTGCAGTCTAGTTATGATGGCTTTAATTAAAATAATACATCCTCACCCAAATAACTCCACCCCACAAAAACGCGGGGTTGTCTTCCGTCACAAAAAATGAGGTATGACAAATATCACTTACTTGGAAAGCTTCTGGAGCAGCCTCAAACGGGAACTCGTGCGTTGCCAGTTCGCCATGCACACGAAAGCGCGCGCGGCCATCTTATCTCGGTGTTTTCTCAAGAACAGCCCCCTGATTTTGGTATCGGCAACATCGTCCGAAATACCATTCGAGGCCAAGAAGCTGCGAACCGACGAAGATGGCTCACCTCAAATAATTCTCGCTCTGGCTTCCCACATTGCTTGGTCAGCGTGCATAAGATGGCCTAAACCTTATTAAGCTGCAAAATGTCGGAGTTTTCTGTTTCACTTTGGCACACTATCTCTTCACTTTCGTCGGTCCAGGTTGATTTGATTTCACTTCGCCGCGCGCGTTTTGAAAATTTATTCGCTTGCGGCGGGGAATTTTCGCATAGTGCGCGGAATGAAATCCATGACGGGTTACGGTCGCGGCGAATGCGCGCGGGACGGTTTCAAAATCACCGTAGAGCTGGGCGCGGTCAATCGCCGGCAATCGGAAATTTCCGTGAACCTGCCGCGCGAGCTGGACATGCTCGAGGCGCAGGTGCGCGACGTGATCAACGCGCAGGTCGCGCGCGGGCGCGTGACGGCGCGCATCGGTCTCCACGCCGCCGCCAGCAAAGCGTCCGCCCGGATGCACATCAACCTGCCGCTCGCAAAATCTTACGCGACGGAACTGGCCAAGCTTTCCCGGCAATTAAAAATTTCGGGCGACATTTCGCTGGATCAAATTTTGCGCGCGCCGGGAGTTTTCCAGACGAATGAAGAATTGGTCGAGGCAGAAAATCTCTGGCCCGCCGTGGAAAAGGCGTTGAAACCGGCGCTGGCATCGCTCGTGAAAATGCGCGAACGCGAGGGCGCGCATCTGGCGGAAGATTTGGCGGCGAGAATCGAAATCATGCGCAGCGCGGTTGAAAAAATTCAGAAGCAGACGCCGCAAACGGCGGAGAATTATCGGCGGCAATTGCTCGAACGCATCAAGAGCGCAGGAATTGAAAATCTGGCGCCGGATGACGAGCGGTTGGTGAAGGAAATTGTCTTTTTCGCGGATCGTTCGGATATTTCGGAAGAATTGACGCGGTTGCAAAGTCATTTCAAACAATTTGAAGATTGCCGAAAATCGAAAGAGCCGGTCGGGCGCACGCTGGATTTTCTGGCGCAGGAAATGAACCGCGAAATCAACACCATCGGCTCGAAGGCGAATGACGCAATCATTTCGCGCGAAGTGGTGACGTTGAAAGCGGAATTGGAACGGTTTCGCGAGCAGGTGCAAAACGTCGAATGAAAAACGATAGTCCAAAGTCTAAAGTCCAAAGTCCAAAGTCGGGGCAGAAAAAATCTGCGCCGCTGCTGATTTTGATTTCCGCGCCGTCGGGCGGCGGCAAGACGACGTTGTGCCGGCAGTTGTTGCGGGCGCGTCCGGACATGACGCGCGCAGTGACTTGCACGACGCGCGAACCGCGCAAGGGCGAAAATCATGGCGCAGATTATTATTTTCTCAAGGCGGGCGATTTTTTGAAGCGGGTGCAGGCGGGAAATTTCCTGGAGCACGCGACGGTTTATGGCAACAGCTACGGTTTGTTGAAATCGGAATTGCTCGGCAAATTGCGGCAGGGCAAGGACGTTTTACTGAACGTGGATGTGCAAGGCGCGGCGACGATCCGGGAAAAAGCGGAAGCAGAGCCGGAATTGAAGCGCGCGCTCGTGACGATTTTTTTGACGCCGCCGACTTTGGTTGAAATTGAAGCAAGATTAAAACGGCGCGGCGCGGATGCGGATGAAGTAATTCGAAAGCGCCTGGCGGTCGCCAAACAGGAAATCTCGCAGTGGAAGAATTTTGATTATCTTTTGGTGAGCGGCAGCAGGCAGGAAGATTTGCGCCGGACGCTGGCGATTGTCGAGGCGGAAAAAATGCGCGTGGCGCATTCGCAAGCGTTGGAATTTTAAGTTAGAATCAGGTATGAGCGTTGGAAAAAAAATCGTTCTCGGAGTCACCGGTTCCATCGCCGCGCACAAGGCGGCGGATTTGGCATCGCTGCTGACGAAGGCGAAGTGCGACGTGCGCGTGGTGATGACGGCGGACGCGCAGCACTTCATCACGCCGCTGCCGTTCAAAACGCTCACGCGCAATCCGGTCGTCACGAATCTTTTTGACGAGGAAGAAGGCTGGCAACCGGCGCATATCCGGTTGGCGGATGAAGCGGATTTGCTTTTGATCGCGCCCGCGACGGCAAACGTGATCGCAAAAATGGCCAATGGTTTTGCCGATGACGCGCTGACGTGCATCGCGCTGGCGTTGAACCCGAAGTCGAAAATTCTGATTGCGCCGGCGATGAACGGCAAAATGTGGCGGCACGCGGCGACGCAGGCGAACGTGAAAATTTTGAAAGCGCGCGGCGCGGCATTTATCGGTCCCGATGAAGGGATGTTATCCTGCGGCTACGAAGGGATTGGCCGGTTGTGGCCGGTGGAAGAAATCCTAAAACACGCCTTAAAATTTTTGCGCTGAAAATTTTCCTGCGCTCCGGCAAAATTTATGAAACCAAGCCATGTTCAATGGCTCAAGCAGTTGCCCGGACTGTTTGAAATTCCCGCGCTCGATCCGTCGCGCCTGCGCCGCCGCATCGTGGCAGCGGAAAGGAACATCGTGCTGCCGGTCAAGGCGCTCTTCATCGGGATGATTTTATATTCGTTCGATTTTTCGCAGCCGTGGATGGGGCAGGTTTCCAGCACGCTGGATGTGACGGTGGAAACGGTGCAATATATTTTCTGGTTCTACATTTTGGCGAATTTTATTTTTGGCGCGATTTTATTTGCCGCCAAACGTCTGCCGCTGGCGGTGGTGCAATGGACGGCGGTCACGAGCAGCCTGGTGGACGGAATTTTCATCGCGGGCATGGCGCTGCTCACCGGCGGCCTCGACAGCATTTTTTTCTGGCTTTTCGTGGCGCTGATCGTGCGCAATGCGGCCAGCGTGCCGGCGGGATTTTCACAACTTTTTCTGAATTTTGCCATCAGCTTATGTTATGTGCTCGTCGCGGTTTTGGACGTGGTGGTTTTTCAAAACCTGGACGAATTTACGCGGCGCGCGCTGGATTTGGCGGCGCATGAAGAATTGGGACAGCCGTTCACCTTGCGACTGGCGGTGTTGTTGCTGACGACGATCTGTTGTTACGGCGCGCAAGTTTTGCTCGAACGCCAGCGACTCGCCATCGAGGAAGCCGGCGAATTTTCCGCGCGCGAAAATCAATTGCGTTCCGCCGGGCGGCTCGCCGCCGAGTTCGCGCATCAAATAAAAAATCCGCTGGCCATCATCAACAGCGCCGTATTTTCGTTGCAACGTTCCTTGCGCGACAACAAACCCGCCGCCGCACAGCAAATCGAAATCATTCGCGAAGAAATCGCGCGCGCCGACAAAGTCATCACGCAAATCATGGGTTACGCGCAATTGAGCGAAGGTCACGTCGAAAAACTGGACGTTCAAAAAGAATTGGAAACCGCCATCGCGCAAATTTTTCCGAACGCCATGCCCACGCAAATTCAGGTTCATCGCGAATACGCCGCGCATTTTCCACCCCTGCTCATGCAGCGCGGCCATTTGTCCGAAACGCTGCTCAACCTTTTGCAAAATGCCCGCGAAGCGCTCGGCGACCGCGGGCATATTTTCATCACCGCAGATTGCCATGACAATGGTTCGGTGGAAATCTCCGTGCGCGACAACGGCCCGGGAATTCCAGCCAATAAAGCCGGGCAGGTTTTTGAAGCTTATTATTCTACCAAAGAAAAAGGCACCGGCTTGGGACTGGCCATCGTCAAGCACAACGTCGAACTTTACGGCGGCAAAGTCCATGTGGATTCCGAGATTGGAATCGGCACGCAATTTGTCATAACCTTCCCGGCAAAAAGCATGCTCAACGAAAAGCTATGATTCCTTCGCTGCCGCCCGTGCTCGTCGTGGACGATGAGAAAAATATGCGCTTGACGCTGGAAGCCGTCTTGAAAGATGAAGGCTATTTGGCGCGCGTCGTGGAATCCGCCGAGGAAGCGCTGGAATTTCTCGCGCGCGAAGAATTTTTCATGGTCATCACCGATGCCCGGCTCGGCGGCATCAGCGGTTATGAATTTTTGAAAAAAATCCACGCGCAAAAACCCGGTTTGCCCGCGTTGATGCTCACGGCTTACGCCACGCCCAAACTCGCGGTCGAAGCCATCAAAGCCGGCGCGATGGATTATTTATCCAAACCCTTCGAGCCGGAAGAATTGCTTCACGCCGTGGCGCGTTGCGCCGAACGCCACCGCTTGTTGCGCGAAAATGCCGCGCTGCGTTCGCGCACCGGCGAAATTTTCAGTCTCGGCCAAATCGTCGGCGACTCCTCGAAAATCCGCGAAATCCGCCAGCTCATCGAAACGGTTGCGCCCACGGAAGCGCGGGTTTTGATTCTCGGCGAAAGCGGCACCGGCAAAGAACTTGTCGCCGGCGCGCTTCACAGTTTGAGCGCCCGGCGCGAGGCGAATTATGTTCGCATCAATTGCGCCGCCATTCCCGAAACCCTTTTGGAAAGCGAATTGTTCGGCCATGAAAAAGGCTCGTTCACCGGCGCCCTTCGCCAAAAACTTGGGCGCGTCGAGGAAGCCGATGGCGGCACGATTTTTCTCGACGAAATCGCGGACATGAGCAAGCCGCTTCAGGCCAAGTTGCTGCGCTTTCTCGAAGATGGCTCGTTCACGCGCGTCGGCGGCGCGCAGGAATTGCGCGTCAACGTCCGCCTCGTCGCCGCCACGAACCGCGACATCGTCCAAGCCATTTCCGGCGGCGATTTTCGCGAAGATTTATTTCACCGGCTCAATGTCGTGCAATTTAATTTGCCGCCGCTGCGCGAACGCGGCGAGGACGTTTTATTATTGGCCGACCATTTTTTGAAATGGTTCCGCGCCCGGATGAATAAAAATGTCGCGGGCATTTCCGCCGGCGCGCGGCAAAAACTGCTCGCCCATCACTGGCCGGGCAACGTCCGCGAACTGCGCAACGTCATCGAACGCGCGCTGATTTTGGAAACCGCGCGCGAAATTCAACCCGTCAGCCTGCCGGATTTTTCCATCGAATCGCGGCTGCAAAAAAACGCGCCCGTCCAGATTGCACCCGAAGAATCGCTCGACGACGCGCTGGCGCGGATTGAACGCGAACTGATCGCCGGCGCGCTGGAACAAAATGCTTTCAGCCTGACACGCGCCGCCGGACAGCTTAAGCTTACCCGGCATTCGTTGCGCTATCGGATGCAACGTTTGAAGATGAACACCGATGATGGCGAAATCGGCAAAGCCGGCATCGAAGAAAATCCAGAGCCTGATCGCAATGAATCCTTGTGACATTTTTTTGGCCATAACGGGACCGCTGCCCGAATGGTTCGATTTTTTAATAATGACGCTCGTCATTTTAGTGGTGGCGCTTGCCTCGCTCATTTTCTTTTTGATTTTTCGCCCGCGCCCGCGCCACCGCAAACATCGCCAGCATCATCCGCGCGAACCGCGCAAACTCAATCCCACTCTGGCCCAAACCGGCGGCCTGCCGCCCCTTCGCGAAAAAAAACCGGACTCCCCACTGCCGCCGTGATGCAACACAGCCGCGCCATCACCCGCAAAAGCGCTTCCAATCTCGCGCTCGCTTTCATCCTTTTGCCAAAGAAAAAACGCGACGCCATGTCCGCGCTTTACGCCTTTTGCCGCGAAGTGGACGACGTGGCCGACGATGAAAATGTTCCGGTAGAAAAACGCCGCGCGCAACTTTCCGAATGGCGCGAAGACATTAAATGCGCCTGTGAAAATCAAATGCCAAAATTTCCGGTCAATCGCGAATTGCAGCCCGTCATTCGGGAGTTCAAATTGCCCTTTGAATTATTCAACGAACTCCTCCAGGGCTGCGAAATGGATTTGGAGATCAAACGCCACGAAAATTTTGAAGCGCTCGAACTTTACTGCTATCGCGTCGCGTCCGTCGTCGGACTTTTGAGCATCGAAATTTTCGGCCATCAAAATCCCGCGACGCGCGATTACGCCATTTATCTCGGCAAGGCGCTGCAACTCACGAACATTTTGCGCGACGTAAAAACCGACGCCGCGCGCGGAAGAATTTATTTGCCGCTGGCCGAATTGAAAAAATTCAACGTCGCTGAAAAGGAAATTTTCGATTCCATTTATTCCGAAAATTTTCAGGCGCTGGCCCAAAGCGTCGCCGCCCGCGCAAAAAATTTTTACGCCCTTGCAAAAATAACTTTGCCGCCCGAAGATCGCAAATCAATGGTCGCCGCCGAATTGATGGGCTCGGTTTATTGGCGGCTTTTGCAAAAACTGGAACGCAAAAATTTCAACCTCTTCACCGCGCAACCGATTAAATTAAGCAAGCCCCGCAAACTGGCGCTGATTTTTCAATCCTGGCTGAGTTTCACGTTTGACGCAAAAACTTCCAATTACGGAAATCCGTAAAATGCCCGAACCCATTTCAAATCCGCAATCTGCGATCTGTCATCCGCAATGGCCGCGCCGTTTAATCGTAAATGCAGATGACTTTGGCCGCTCGCCGTCCATCAATGCTGCCGTCATTCGCGCGCATCGCGAAGGCATTTTGACCAGCGCCAGTTTGATGGTGAACGAATCCGCGTTTGACGAAGCCGTGGAACTGGCCAGGCAAAACCCAAACCTCGGCATCGGTTTGCATCTCACCCTTTTGGTCGGACATTCCGCGTTGCCGCCGGAAAAAATTCCCGGCCTCGTCAACGCGCGCGGCGAATTTGGCAATAATCCTTTCATTGTCGGCCTGAAATATTTTTGCAACCGCAATTTGCAGAAACAACTCCGCGCCGAAATCCATGCACAATTTGAAAAATTCCGCGCCGCCAATTTGCCGCTCGATCACGTCAACGGCCATTTGCATTTTCATTTGCATCCGACCGTTTTCAAAATCCTGGTGCAGGATTCCGAAAAATTGGGCATCACGCATTTGCGGTTCACACGCGATTGTTTTTCGCGCAGCCGCCGCCTGACGCGCGGCAAATTTTTTACCCGGCTCGCTCACGCAACCATTTTTGAAATATTGTCCGGTCGCGCGCGAAAAACTTTGGACGAAAAGAAAATCCGCCATGCGCAAATCACGTTTGGCCTTTTGCAGGATTCGCGCGTGGATGAAGATTACCTTTTGAAACTGCTGCCGGAACTGCCGCCCGGCGATTCGGAGATTTTCTCACATCCGTCGCTCGATAAATTCAAAAATGAATTTGACGCCCTCATCAGCCCGCGCGTCATGGAGAAAATAAAAAAGCTCGGCATTCAACTCATTCGCCATCAAGATTTGTGACATGCTCAAAATAATTTTGATTCTATTTATCGGACTCATTTTTGAATCCACCGGCATCGTCTTGTTGAAAAAAGGAATGGAGCAGGTCGGCGAAGTGAAAATGACCAGCGCCGGGGAAATTTTTCGCGTCGTCAAGGCCGGCGTCAGCAACGTAAAAATTCTCGGCGGCGTTTTTTTTGAGGCGCTGTTTTTCGTCTGCCTTTTGATTTTGATGGCCAAAAGCGACATCAGTTTCATCTGGCCGCTCACCGGATTGAGTTTTGTTTTTTCCACCTTCGCCGCCATGTGGTTTTTGGGTGAAACGGTTTCCGCCATGCGTTGGATTGGCGTGATGATGATTGTCGCGGGTTCCGTAGTCATCGGTTACAGCGAACAATCAAAAGAAAAGGCCTCAAGCCCCATTTCCACTGAAATAAAAACTACTCCGTGATTTTGGCGAGAACTTCCGCCAGCCTTTCGGCGGCGAATTGCGTTTGCTTTTGCAATTTCATCAACGCCGGAATTTTTCCCGGCGATTTGGCAATCGCCAAAGCCAGTTTTCCAAAATCCAGATTCTTGTCCGGCTTGGCCAGCGCATTAAAATCCAGCGGCAAATTTTCATTAGCCATATCAGAAATCACACGAACGGTGGCACAGGGAATTTTTTGCGCATGGCAAATCTCGTGAATCGCCGCCGATTCCATTTCCACCGCATCCGCGCCGGTTTCGTCGCGCAATTTTTTCTTTTCGGCGACTGTAATTGCAATTCGGTCGGCGCAGAAAAATTTCACAGGCTTCGCGCCAGCAGCAATCAATTTTCTTTCCCATTCATAGCCGCCGACGTCAGTCGGCTCTGGCTCATTGGCGGTTTTAATTTGAGCCGACTCACATCGGCTGCTACTGGAAAAAATATCAAAAACGATTTCGCCAAGTTTCAAATCTGGATTCAGGCCGCCGGCGAAACCGCAGGTCAGCACCAAATCCGGTTTGTAGGAGACGATGTCAGGAGTCTCTAACTTTTCTTTAATTTGAATCTCGTCACCTCGACTCCTACAGGAATTCAGAAATTCACGCACGGATTTCTCGGCGTTCTGGCGGCCGATGCCGGTGAGCAAAATTGAAATATCGGATTTGCCCGCAGCGATTTTCCGAAACGGCGCGGCTTCTTCTTTCAGGGCGAAGCAAATTAACGTAAGCATCGTAATCAACGCAACGCTTCCAACAATTGCAGGCGTTCGACGCCTTTGTGGCTGGAGATTGCGCGCACGATGCTGTTGAGCGTGCCAACGCGCAATGAATTGTGGTTCGGAACGGAAAGCCGTTGATGCGTCGGCACGTCAGTTTGCAGAATGATGTGGCTGCCTTCCTGATGCACGACGCGATAATTCCAGTCGCGGCACAAGACTTTAACCAATTGCGCGCCGCTCAAATCGCGCGGGATTTTCATGCGCCGGCCAGAATCTCATCGCGCACCAGATGCAGCCGGATGCGGCGCGGAGTTTGCGGCTGGTCAAAAAAATAACCGCGCACGGCTTCCTGGACATTTTGGCGCACGGCTTCCCAAGTGTCGCCTTGCGTGAAGATGTTTTCTGTCAGGCATTCGGCGCAATAGCCGCCGTCCTCTTCCTGCGTCACTTCAAACACCAGTTCTTTCATGCGGTCAAACTACGGCGGAAATTTTCAGACCGCAAGCGCGGATTGGGAAAACGGTTTGACACGAATTACACAAATTTTCACAAATTGAATTCGTGTTAATTCGTGAAATTCGTGTCTGATTTTCCGAAACGGCGCGGCTTCTTCTTTCAGGGCGAAGCAAACGAGAATACTCAAATCAATGATGATGCAACCAGCCTTGGGCAAGCCTAAAAACCACCGCAGCCGAGCCAATAATCGTGCCCCAAAATGCAAACTTCGCCTTTTGTTTCTGTTCGGTCGCAACAGAAAGCATCGTGTGGCTGGAACGCTCGTTTGATTCGGCAATTCTTAAATTCGTGTCCATTGTAGCCAGTTGGGTTTTTGTATTTTCCTCATACTGGGCAATCATCACATCCCAAATCATGCAGACAGCCCACGCAGCAAGGACAGCCACGAACAACATCGGTGTGCTAATTTTCTTGAAGAGCCAAAGCGCCAAAAAAAGGCCAGAAACCACGAAGGCTATCTGGACAATTCTTGAGCCAAAGCTGCTTTTCATTGGCTTGTATTTTAGTTCCTGCGCCTCAATTGTCAATGGCCGCAGCTAATTTTGAATTCATTTTATCCCCGCCAGCCTTTCCTTCCAGATTTTGTAAAGCTCCACGGTGGCGCGGACGTCGCGCAGGCAGTATTCGGCGATGTCGCGGAATTTTCCGGCGGCCAGCAGCGCGCCCACGTCCATGCCGGTCACGCCGTGGCTCTTGGGCGATTCGATGCC
>DATCEV010000027.1:0-32710 GCA_036509895.1 Verrucomicrobiia bacterium | reverse complement strand
TCGGTTGCGGATCATAGAGGTGTTCAACGACCTCAACCATCATGATGCCATCCACGGATTCATCAGCGATGTCTTTTAATTGCAGAGCCGTGTCTTGATCAATGCCGACGGCGTTGATGTCCTGCGCTCGAAGAAAACGGGTCGTCTCACCCTGGCCGCAGCCAAAATCAATCACTTGTTCCGGGAAGCGTCCCAATGCCGTCACCAGCCGTTGCAAACGGATCGCATCCTGATTTTTATCGTGACGCGATGAACTGCCATTGTTTTCAGTAAGCAGAAGATTTGACTCGATGTTCGGCGTGAAGACGCAGCCGCATGCCGGGCAAAGATGATATTCTTTTCCTTTTTTGGCCACGCCCACGGGAGCGGCGGAGCGGCAAACGGGGCAGGCTGCAAAACTGGACTGGCCGGTCTGATCGGCGTCGAGCGGCGAATTGTGTTTGCTTTCCATAAGTGTGTGCATGGATGTTCCCATTCAAATCATGTCTGACTTGCCGTCCAATTTTGTTGCCGGCTTGGCAGTTGCTCCGGCTAGTTTGGGCAACGGCAAAGTTTGTTTCGTCATTGCCTCCTGATTGCTGCGCTGGATTTCTTCGTAAACTTCCTGGCGATGCACCGGCACGGACGCGGGCGCTTCGATGCCAATCTTCACAACGTCGCCATCCACGCGCATGATTTTCACGCGGATGTTCCCGTCAATCACAATGCTTTCGCCCAATTTTCGCGACAGGATAAGCATGGCGAAAATTTAGACGGCAACTTCGGCAAGCGGCAGCGGGTGTTGCACCGAATAATCGCCGGCGTTCGCGATGATGACCTGTTTGCCGGTGTGCGTGTGGCGGTTGATGACGATCGGCCCTTTCAAATTCATCGTGGCGCGGCTTTGGCCATGGACCGTTACGATGCCCAGCATGAGCGCGTCGCCCGCGACTTTTAATTCCAGAAAATCCACGTCTGACTGCGGGATGTCCGGCTGGTAATTTGGTAAAATTACAAACGGGTCAATCACCACGAACGCGAGCGACGCGTTTTCGGTCACGCGCAACCAGGCAAAAGGTTTTTCGGCGGGGTTCGCGAGCAGCGCATAATTTTTAATCTGCTCAAATCCCAAAATGCCCAGCGGCAAATGGATTTGATTCGTAGTTGGCGCGGCGGGCGTTTCCATTTCAATCGTGTCGGCGTGGTTCATGGCGGATAATTTTATTGCAGGAAGTTTAGGATGGAGAGCTGCATGATGGCGGCGCTGCTTTCGAGCGCGGCCTGATACGCGGTTTGCGCCTGCGTCAATTGCGTCATCGTCGTCGCCAGGTCGGCGCTCGACGCGTTGGAAATCAATCCGGTCAGCGAATTGGACTGGCTCGTGGCGAACGACGACGCGGTGTTCAATCGCGTCTGGACATTTCCGTTGTAAGCGACCTGATACGTCAGGTTATTTTCGTCATTCTGCAGATTCGCGGTGTCCGTGCCGGAAACCGCAGTCGTATTGCCGGCCAGCAAATCGTTTTGCAGCGATATGAGATGGTTGAACAAGTCCGCGCCCGTCCGGCTGTCCGTGATCAAACCCTGCGCGCCCGAACCGGAAGTGTTTTCACCGGGCACGTCCACGGAAACAGCGCTGCCTGACGCGATTTCCGTTTGGTTCACCGAGGAATTTCCCGAATACGTCACGCCGGTGACATTTCCATTTGCGTCGGTCGTGACCGTGAACGGCTGCTGGCCGGAATTTGTGCCGCCAAAAAGATATTGTCCCGTCGCCGGGTCTTTGGTGTTCACCAATTGCACGGCCTGCTGGATCAACGAAGTGACTTCGCCGGCGTAATGGTTCAAATTCGTCTGCGAATTCGTCGCGCTGCTGGCGGACGTGGCGATTTCGCCGACGCGATTGGAAATCGTTTGGAGCGATTGCAGAACGCTGTAAATGAAATTTGCCTTCGATTGAACCGTGGAAATGTTGCTGCTGAATTGCTGCTGCGCCGCCTGGCTGGACAAATCGTCCAAAGTGGTTTCCATCGCCGCAGGATCGTCCGACGGCGCCGAAATGCTTAATCCCGTGGACACTTCGTTTTGCAGTTTGTCCTGCTGTGATTTCAGCACGCTGAACTGGTCAATCATCGTGTCCGTATAAGAATTGGTGCCAATGCGCATTGATCAATTCAGTTAAGAAGTTTTCATCGCCAAAACGTCTCCCAGCATCGTGTTCAACGTCGTCACCAGCTGCGCGGACGCTTCATACGCCCTTTGAAAACTCATCAAGTTCGTCATCTCCTCGTCCACGTTCACGCCGCTGACGGAACCGCGCTGCGTCGAAAGCATATTCGTCACGGCCGTCTGATTGTTCACTTGGTCGTTGGCTGTTTGCAGCGAATCGCCAAGCGCGGCAACGGTCTGGCCATACGAATCACTGAAAGTCTGGTTGTTCAAACCTGACTGCGCGGTGGACGCCAAATCCGCCAGTTGTCGCGCGACCGAATTGTCGCTGTTCGCCGTCGCCGAGCCAGACGCTTGAAACAATGACGGATTGCTCGCGAGCGCCGCGTTGACCGTGATGGTCGCCGCGTCCGAGCCGTTGAAAAAATTTGCGCCGTTGGTTCCGGTAAGATTAAAACCGCCGCTGTGGATCGTGTTGACCTGCGTGATGAGCGTCGAGGCGAGTGTGTTGATGCTGCTTTGCATCGTCGCCAGCTCGCCGTCGCGCGCGTCAATCGTGCCTTGCATCGAACCGCCCGTCAGCGTCAAGTTCACGCCGCCCGTCGCGGTTTGCACAAGCAATTGTCCGCCGCCGGCGTCGTAAGTTTGGATCGTGTCTAAAACTTGATTACCAGAAACCAGCGACTGTCCGCCAATGCTCACGTCCACCGCGCCGTTCGTTCCCGTGCTCGTCGTGATGTTCGTGAGGTTTGACAAATTTTCCAGATCCTGTTCGCGCTCATCGAGCAAATCATTCGGCGTCGCGCCGTTGAAATCAGCGGTGGAAATCTGCTTGTTCAAATCGGCGATTCCAGAAAGTAATTTATTCGCTGAATCAACGTCATTGCCCAGCGACGTATTAAGCGTCGTGCGCGAGGTGTCGAGTTGCGTGTTGATCTGGTTGAAAGTCGCCGCCAAAGTTTGCGCGTCGCTGATCAATTGCTGCCGCGCGGAAATGGAAGTCGGCGAAGTTGCGACGCTTTGAAAATCGGCGAACAAACTGCTCAACTGGCCGGACAACCCCGTGTCCGTCGTGCTGTTGGTGGAGGACGAAGTTGCGCTGCCCGTGCCGTTGAGAAATTCATTAAGGCTCGTCTGCGCGCTTTGCAAGGCCGTTTGCTGCGCGCTCCAATAACCGCTCGTGCTTTGCTGGCTTTGGATTTGATTGTTCAAAATCGCGTTGACGACCTGCTGGATCGCCACCGCGTTCGCGCCGGTTCCTTCCGGCCCGATGGTCGTCGAAATGTCCGGGCTGGTTTGGATCTCAACCGACTGGCGCGTGTAGCCAGTCGTGTTGATGTTGGCGAGATTTTGTC
Source organism: Verrucomicrobiia bacterium (assembly GCA_036509895.1). Taxonomy (GTDB): domain Bacteria; phylum Verrucomicrobiota; class Verrucomicrobiia; order Limisphaerales; family UBA11358; genus UBA11358. The sequence continues at coordinate 29,207 of DATCEV010000027.1, read as the reverse complement.
CCGCCACCTCCACGCCGGTCATCTGCGTTTGCAGCGAGCGTGAAGCCAGATTTAATGTGCCAAGTAGTCCTAGCATAAATTTATTCAGCCGACGCGTTCATAAAGCGAATGTTGCGGCAAATGATTCACGGGCAACCTTCCGGCCTGGTCGTAAGTCTTCGGACTTCCGCCGGGAAAAATCGCGTTGATCAATTGCTGCATCAGCTCGACGGCGTGGCTCAACAGCAAATGGTTTTGCCGCGTGCGCTGCTGGATGCGGGCGAGCAATTCATTATTTTCCTGCACTAACGCCTGCACGAGCGGACGATAATCCGCCGGCAACAGCGGCAAGATGACCGCAAAGCCCGCGTTTTCATCCAGATCCAAATGCCGCGCCACATGGCGTTGGTGTTGTTCCCGTTCGCGGCGCACGGCGGCGATGACGTTCGCCTGCGAATTGATGTTGGCGACGTTTTGCAAAAGGTCGCTGGTCTGGCGCTGCACGACGGAAGTTTGCTGCTGTTCCAGCACGGCGAGCATCTCGCCGTATTGCTTCAATTCTTCGCGCAAAGCTTCGATCAGGTTGGAAAGCGGATCATTCATGGCGTGTGGCCGAAAGCGGCATATTATTTTTCCCCGAAAAATTCATGGTCGTGGTCGCGGTAGATTTTTCCGCGTTGGTTTTGGCGGCGGGATGGCTCAATTGTTGTTCAAACACTTTGGCAAATCCAAACGTGCCAGCTTTTGAGATGCTGTCCGCCAGCGTGTTGGTGATGTAATCCTGATAAATCCCGGCAGCCGTGGAATTATCCGTGAACTCCGACGTGATGACCGGTTTTTGTGATTCGGACAAAATCTGCCGCAACATGATCGCCTCAAATTGCCGGCTCGCCTCGGCGACTTTTTGCTGCTCCGTCAAATGTTTGTTCGCCGCCAAATTCTCCGGCGCGATGTTCGCGGTATCAACGGCGGATTGGATGGGTGAAACATTCATGTCAGCGGATGATGAGCTCGGCCTGCAACGCGCCGGCCTGTTTCATGGCTTGAAAGATCGCCATCATGTCGCGCGGCGTCACGCCCAGCGTGTTCAGCGCCGCCGCCACTTTTTCCACCGTCGGCAATTCCGGCAGCGTTACGAACGACGCCTTGTTTTCCGTCACTTCCGTCGTCGTATGCGGCGTCACGACGGTCTGCCCGGTTTTGCTGAACGGTCCCGGCTGCGAAACGTCCAGCGTCGAAGCGATGTTGATGGTGATGTTGCCGCAAGCGACGGCGCAGCTTGAGATTTGCACGTTCGCCGTGGCGACAATTGTGCCAGTGCGTTCGTTGATGATGATGCGCGCGGGCATGTCCGGCGTGATCTCAATGTTTTCCAGCGCCGCGATGAAATCCACCGGATTATTTTCCGCGCCTTCGGGCATCCGCACTTGCACGGAAGTCGAATCCATCGCGTGCGCCGCATTGGTAAAGACTTCGTTGATGGCGTCGGCCATGAGCGCGGTGGAAATAAAACTCGGTTCGCGCAACAAAAGTTCAACGCTGTTGTCGCGCACAATTGTCGCCGGAATTTCGCGCTCCACAATTGCGCCGTCAATGATTTGCGCGACGGTCGGATGATTTTTCGTCACGGACGCGCCGCCGCCGCCGCCGCCCGTGCCGACGGAAAATCCACCCACCGAGATCGGCCCTTGCGCCACGGCGTAAACTTTATTGTCCGCGCCGAGCAGCGGCGTTTGCAACAGCACGCCGCCTTGCAAAGATTTCGCGTCGCCCATCGAAGAAACCTGCACGTCAATCCGCGCGCCTTGTTTCACAAACGCCGGAATGTCTGCCGTGACCATCACCACGGCAACATTTTTCGCGGACAACGTCGTGGCTGGAACATTGATGCCGTAACGCCGCAACATATTCGCAATCGTTTGTTGCGTATAAACCGGGTCTTTATCGCCATCGCCCGCCAGTCCGACGACGAGACCATAACCGACCAACTGATTGTCGCGCGCACCGGCCACCATGACAAGATCGCGCAAGCGCACATCGCCGGCGGACGCAGCAAATGCAAATGTCATGAGCAATAGCAGCGCGATTGAAATCGGGCTGGTAAAATTTATTTTGCAAAAAATTTTGCGAAAGTTTTTCTCTGCTGTGGTCGCTGGTGTCTGATTTTCCGGCGCGCGCAGACCAGATGGAAACGCATTTGCGCCACAGGTGCGGCGAAAATGAGGATTCAAATTTCTTGGAACCAATGGCATTGATCAAAATGGATTAAGTTTGTCCCAGATGCGGTTGAACCATCCTTTGTGCTGGCTGTCCGTCACCGTGCCTTTGCCGATGATTTGAATCGTCGCATCGGCGACGTTGTAACTCAAAACCGTGTTGTCACCGGCTACGTCATCGGCGCGCACCACGCCGCGCAAGATGATCGTTTGATGTTCACCGCTGAACGATGTTTCCCGTTTGCCTTCGACCACTAAATTTCTATTGGGCAGCACGTCCACGATGCGAACGGCGACGTGCGCGACGATGGATTCGGAATCATTGATCGCCCCGCTGCCGTCGTGTTTATGATCCGAATTGTAAGCCAACGCCGGCAACGTGCCGCCTTTCGTCAGCAAACCGCTCGCGCCCGGACTGTAAAGAAACGATGTGATGGCCGCGCTCAAACTGGATTGCCGTTCGGTTTTCGTCTCGTTGTTTTTATTGGCCGTCGTGTTTTCCTGGACGACGATGGTCAAAATATCGCCGACGTTCGAGCCGCGTTTGTAAGACACTTTGGCGTCGTCGAGCGCGGCGACGACTTTCGCGGCTTCCGCGTCCGAAAGTCCGCCGTAAAGCAGACCGTAATCGGCGTGCGACGACCAAAACACGAGCGCGCCCAATCCGGCGACCAAAACCAGAGTCGCGGCGGCGACGTTGAGACGCTGGCTCGCGCCGAGTTGCGCCCAGATGTCGCGCAGTTGGGCGAAAAGTTTGGAAAGGTTGTTGTTCATCAAATTTGCATCCGCATGATTTCCTGATACGAATCGAGCAGCCGGTTGCGCACTTCAACCATGAGTTGAAAGGAAACATTCGCTTCTTCCATCGCAATGACGGCTTGATGCAATGGCACGGTCTGGCCGCTTTGCAACGCGCTCACGGCTTGCGCGGAAATGCGTTCACGTCGGAAACCATGTTGCCGAGCATGGACGCAAACGAATCGGCGGGTTGCGCGGACGTGACGCCTTGCGTCGTTCCCAATTCCGACGGCATTTCGATGCCCGTCGCGGGCAACGGCGTCACCGCTGGCGGCAGCATGTCCACGTTCGGCATCAGGCCAGACACGGTTGGGTTGATCGCCGGGATGGGTGACATTATTTATTTTTGGTCGCGATAAAATCAATGTTTGCCGATGGCCAAAGTTTCCATCGCCATCGAGCGGGCGTTTTTGACGACGGCCAGATTCGCTTCAAACGTGCGCGACGCCGAAATCAAATCGGCCATTTCTTCCTGAATATCCACGTTCGGCATCGCCACCATGCCGCTGGCGTCCGCGTCGGGATTGCCCGGATCGTAAATGTGAATCGGCGGACTCGAATCCTTTTCGACGCGCGCAACTTGAATCGGCGCCATTTGCATGCTGCCGTCGCCGTTCATCGCCTGTTGCAACGCCGTGTCAAACACGACGACCTGCCGCTGGTAAGGCTTGCCGTCGGCGCCGTGAGTCGTGTGCGCGTTGGCGATATTTTCCGAAATGACATCGAGCCGCGTCTGCTCCGCCGTGAGCGCGGCGGAAGTGTTTTGAATGCCGGAAAGAATTTGAATCATAGCGTCAATCTTTGCCGGTGATGGCCATTTGCATCCGCGACAACATGCCGCTGACAAGTTGCGTTTCGAGCGCGTGCGTCATGGCGTTTTGATTCATCTGCATCAATTCATTTTCCAAATGCACCGTGTTGCCGTCGCGGCTGCCCGGCACGGCGGTCGTGTCCACGGCCAGCGTCGGTTGCAATGCGCTGATCTGCTGCGGATCGCGCGACGCCGTGGCGCGTTCCAGTTCCGTTTCAAAACTCGGCGCGAGATCAACGCGCTTGTAACCCGGCGTTTCCAGATTGGCGATGTTGTTGGCGATGGCTCCTTCGCGCAGGACCACCGCGTCCAACGCCTTTTTCGCCGTCAGATAATTCGGCTGATTAAACAAAGCCTCAATCATGCAAAGTATCCCGCGCCTCACTAGCAATGATAATGCCAGTGGAAAAAACCCTGTAAATTTGGTCTTTTTTGGAAATTAAACTCCCGAAGATAGGAAAATGTTACCCGTCCGCCCCGCGCGCTAGGCAACTTTGTCAGCTAAAAATCTGACCAGGCTAACCTGCCGTATTGAATCAAATACAAATTCATTCTCCTGCCGAATAGGAAAACCCCGCAATTTGCCGCAAAACGCATATCCATTTGCAGAATGCTGCTTTGATAACCCTGAATCATCCTTCCAAACCGTTGAAAATCAATAAAATCAACTCTGGCATCGTCAAAGCTAAAGTTAAATACGGGCTTTTTTATGAAAACTTGTTTATTTGATTCTTTTCGAGGAATGGTTAATGACATTCCCGTCAAAGGCATTCCCCGCGCCATTCAACTGGAACATGGGATGGTGGAAAGGGATCTGCTTTATAAAAGGGCGGTGGATATGGAAGAAGCCGAATCAGTTTTAAGTTTTTGCAAATTTTTTGAAGCGGTCACTCATGGCGCTACCATTCTTCCCACGCGATTGCCATTACAGCATGTGGCTTTTTATCGCGAGGTGGTGGTGCGTTTGATTGAAGCGGGCGAACTGCCGCTCAAGGCAAAATCACAATTTGACCGCACTTTTTCTGCTGATTTCTTAAAGGCGCTGGCTAACAACTAAAGTTGTGGAAATTTTTTAAGTAGAACACACGCACGTCTTAACCGCCGGCGGGCGTTTTGACTTCATAAAAGCTTGGGGGCCGACTGAAAATTCCTGAATCCGTCGTTTGAATCGTTCCGTTGGTGGCGGTCAAGCTCAAATTGGTTCTCACCAAAATATTCCAGATGTTCGCCGTCAGATTGCTGCTCCATTGCACTTGATACGGGCATCGGCAGGAGATTGATTCAATACAATCATACCAGCTTACCATTTCTACCGGCGGGTTGTGGCCTTTGAATTTTGAAGGATTACTTCGCATTACCTCAATCCACTCTTTTTGAGTTACCTCATATTCGCCGATATGAAAGCTCGATATGATTACATCCTTTCCGTAGTAGTTGGTGGACTTTTGTTCATAAAAGTGCCGCCTTTGACTACACACAGCTCGGAATGTTCACCTGCGTCTCATCCGGTGCAAGCTTTGATCCATCAATCAAACGTCACGTTGTTTGCCAATTTGATGTCCCTTGAAGACGATCCCACATCAATTTTGAACGGGCCGGTTTCCCCCGTCCAATTTTTTGTCTGCGGATTCCAAAATAAGAAAGCATCGGTTCCAAGTTGGACTGTCACATCTTTGGTTTCGCCGGGAAGTAAATGCACGCGGACAAATCCTTTTAATTTTTTCTTCGGCTGCGGCACATCCTTTTGCGGAAACTCGACATACACTTCGGCAACTTCATCGCCGGCCACTCTGCCGACGTTGGCAACACTGAAACTTACAGTCGCCGCAGGCGCTCCGTTTTTTGCAACGACATTCAAATCCGAATAAGCAAACTTTGTATATGAAAGTCCGAATCCAAAAGGAAAGCGCGGCTCAATATTTTTTTCGTCATACCAACGGTAACCCATGAAGATGCCTTCTTTGTATTTGAGATCATAAGTATAAAACCTGTCCTTTCCTTGCCGTTCTACAAAGTCACTCCACCGGGATTCGCCGGCGCGGTTGGCGAGTTCCTTCGGATTGACAAAAATTATACCGTGGTTGACAAGTTCGTCGTCTTCGGCGGCGCACGAATCTTCAAAATGCCCTTCAATCGTGAAGGGCAATTTGCCGGATGGATTGACTTTGCCCGTTAAAATATCCAGCAGCGCATCCGGTCCAGTTTGGCCTCCGTAAAATGCCAGAACAATGGCCGCCGACTGATTGGCCCAATCCATTTGCGCGCCCCCGCCGCAAATCAGGTTGACGATGGTATGCGAATTCAATGTGGTGCAATGCGCAATTAGAGCATCATCAGGCAATGCAAAAGGATGGTTGGAACCTTCGCCTTCGTATCCGCTGCCGGGCGGGCGACCAGAAAAAAGCAGGACCAGTTTAGCGGATTGGATTTCGGCGTCCGTTGGATTTTCCAAATAAACAACATTGCTGATTCCGAAAGTCTTTTGAACGGCTTCGAGGTAAGTGTTCAAGTGGTAACCGACGACATGGCCGGAGCCGCCGCCGCTCAATTCTTTCAACGTCGCGGCATTTCCGCTGACAATAATTTTTCCATTCAATTTCGGTTCGAGCGGCAGTAACCCATTGTTTGCGAGCAGCACAATTCCTTCGTCATTGACATGTTCGGCGAATTTTTCATGTGCCGGATATTTATCCCGCCATTCCGGCTTTGCAAATTCTCCTTTGCCTTCCAACCCATAAATACCCGAAGCAATGCCGGTTTTAAGAATATCCACCACCATGCGGTCAATATTTGTGCTGCCAAAAACTTTGTCGCGATCCTTTTTCAAAGCATCACCGGTCGGCTCTTCCAGATCGGTTCCCGATTCCGCCAGCCGGTCACCAAACCATGTCGAACCCCAATCAGTCATCGTCATATATTTGAATCCAAGTTGATGGCGCAAGAGTTCCGTGCCGACAAATTTATTTTCTCCAGCCCATTCGCCGTTAATCAGATTGTAAGAAGTCATCACCGCCCAAGCGCCTGCGTCAATGCCAGCCTTGAAAGGCGGCAGATAAATTTCATGGAGTGTCCGGTCGTCCACGATTGAGTTTTCGGCGCGACGATGATTTTCAGTGTCGTTCAAAATGAAATGTTTCAAAGTCGTGCCGACATTGACACTCTGCGCCCCGCGAACATACGCGGCAACAACCCGGCTCGCGAGGAATGGGTCTTCGCCCAGAAATTCAAAACTCCGGCCATCCTTGGAATTGCGATATAAATTCATTCCCGGCCCGAGAATGAAATCTCTTCCGTTCGCGCGAAATTCCTCGCCGACGGATTTCCCATATTCATGAAACGCATCAGTGTCCCAAGTTGCCGCCAGCAAAAGCGTGCAAGGAAAAGCCGTGGCGATCTGTTTTCCCATCGGATCAGTGGCGATTCGCAAACCGCAACTCGCGTCGCCAAAGTGAAGTTCCGGAATGCCCAAACGCGGAATTGCCCGGACACCGAAACCATCGCCGCAAACAAATTCAAACCGTTCTTCCGGCGTCATGGCTTTCATTAACTGTCGCGCCTGAATTTCAGCCTGCTGTAACGTTGCGGGTTTTTGAAGTAGCGTAACATACTCCGCCGCCGAATCGCTCCCCAAAGTGACAAGGGGAATACAGGCAAACGATACGAGTATAGAAATAATTTTGTTCAACACAAAAACATCAATGACTAAATGCCCGCTTATCGCGAATCTTGCTTGAATAAGCCTCCTGACAAGAAAAATGCGGCGATTTTACTTTGCCGTGGTTCTATCCAAAATCCAGGTCAAGTCTTGGGAATTAGGATCGCAAGGATAGGAATATTGCGCATTCGAGACATGCAGCATTTTATTATCCGTCCATTTTTTGATTTCCGCATGTCCATCCGCGAAAGAAATACCGCCTGCCTTGTCATGATAGCTGGCCGGCGTATCAACCCAGGTCGTCGGTTGGTTTGGATCCTGAACAATATATCCGTCATTGATCGTGTTTGGATTTTCATCTACGCAAACAAAAATCCGGCTGGCGCCCGGCACAGCAAGTTGCGCCGCCTTTCGATAAACGCGGTAACCTCCAGAATTGTTGATGGCGCTATTATCAACCGGACTCAACCAGCAATTCATGGACATGCTGCGCGTCCTCGGCTTTCCATAGCTGGTATTAGGCGGATAGACACTATGATCTGCGGGGCAACGGTAGATACTCACCGTTTTAACATAAGGATAGATCAACCCTGCTTCGACGAAGTTCGGATCAATGGCACTAAGAGTAGTCATATCACCGGGGCACCATTGGGCATATTTGCCGCCTGATTGAAGGTTGGGATCCGTGGGGGATGCCGCCTGCTGGCTTTTTCCGCCGTTTGGAACAAGCCTGTCATTATTATCATCGAAATACATGATCCAGGCCAATGTCAATTGCTTTTGATTATTCATACATTGGATCGCTTGCGCTCTCACTTTGGCCTTGGCCAAAGCCGGCAACAACATCGCCGCCAGAATAGCAATGATGGCGATGACCACTAACAATTCAATCAAAGTAAATCCACCTCTACCGTTTTTATCTTTTAAGCCGCACCTGTCCTGTCTATTTGCTTTTAAAATCCAAAATTTCTTTTCTGCCATAGTTACTTTCATATTCACGTTGTCCGCGGCAGCGCGCCTCGACTTCGTCTTTAATGAAGCGGATGGTATTGCTTAAGGACTCCCGCCCGCCTAAACAATGTCATACTTTAATTTTATTAATCTAATTTTTTTGTCTTTCTGAAATTTTTGAGGGCTGGCGCGACGCCAGCCCTCATGATGAAACTTTTTATTTCCTGTTATTGAGTTTCCACCTTATAGAACCGCGCTTGATCAGTCAGCGGGTCGGGAAAAGTGGCCGTATAACCATCGCCAACAATGCCATTTGTCAGCACGTTCCAGGAGATGTCATTAAGATTCGTCTTGTAGAGAATGGAATATACAGACGCGCCTTGAGTTTTGAATGACAGGTTAACATTATTGCCACTGAGGGACGCAGTCAAATTCGTCACCGGCGACACCTGATACAGCGCCATGTCATCCCAGAATATGGAGCCGCCTGTCGGCCCGACGCCGCCATAATAGACTTGATAATTAATGGTCGCGCTTCCCGGCGGAGCCGTAAAGTTTGACACGAAGTTGGTGGGTATATCCGAGTTATCCACCACATTGGTTATGGGCAAATAGACCCAAGTATCGCGCGGGAAATCAAGCGAGTCAGAATAACCCAATCCTAAAACCTTGTAGGATTCATAAACGGGGCCGATTCGCCCTCCGCCGGAATTTTTGAACCAGACTTGAAGCCGGCAGGTATTGCTGCTGCTAAGATTATCCGGGCCGGAAGTGACATAAGCCCAACCGGAACCTTTCCAAACAGAGCCGGGCGGAGCGCTGATCGTGCCTGTATAATAGAAACCATTGTCCGTGGCCGCTCGATAAATGTGCGCAACCCATTTGCCGTCGAGCACGTCAATAGGATCAGACGTTTGATAATAGTCGTTGTTCGTGCTGTATAAACTATTACCGCCGAATGGATGCCACGGCGTCCAGTTAGGAGCCTGTTCAAAGCCGGCATTGAGACCCAGGACATTCGCTGCCGCCACGGGACTAATGACTGTCAATGGAACGGGAACACTGCGAATAGAACCATTGGAATCGGTAATAATCACGCTATAATTGCCCGCGTCACCTGCAACACACTCGGCTATGGTCAAAGTCGAGGTTGTCGCGCCAGAAATCCGGCCATCATCAACCAAGGCATTGGTGCCATTCTGCCATTGATAAGACAACGTTGATGAACCAGTGCCTGCGACAGTGAAAGTCGCCGTCTGGCCGCCAATAACTGTCTGTGCGGACGGCGTGCTTGTGATGTCAGGATCTGGGGCGATTACTTTGTCTAAATCGCAATCATCCCAAAAAACAGAGCCGGCAGGCCCGCCGCCGTCAAACTCCAATTGATAGCGCACGAAAGCCGTTCCTTCAGGTGCGATTAAATTGGTTTCCCCCGTGCCCGATGGATTCCAGTTTAATTCAGAAGCCGGATCGCCGGTATAAAGGTTTGTCGCCTGAAGAAACAACCAGCCGTCAATGTTAGTCGCCGGAGGCGGATACATTATGAACGGGAATGGAGGAGGATTATAGGAAGGGTCAAGAATATCCGATCCATAGACCGCCAGCGCATTTGTCCCCGAACTATCATAAAAGACAACCTGCATGTGCGCCGTGCTTCCGGAGCTGATATAATCCTGCGCGTGAGAGTAGGCGCGGACGCTTCCAGACCATTGCGAACCCGCCGACGCGGCAATATCCTGATACATCATTGTGCGGGCATAAGAAGTATTGTATGTCTTAAATACCCAGCCGCCCGTCCAGGACATCACGTTTGATGCGCCTGTGGAATTACCGCCATTAACTAAAAAGCTGTTCGTTGAAACAGCGCTGCCCGAATTGAAAACGGTCCAACCCGTAGTGTCGCCCGTTTCCGCGCCGGGATTAACCAGAACATTGTCCGCTTTCATTGAAATGGCTGGCAAAAACAAGCCGGCAACTGCGGCGGCGCAGACCCAATGACGCAAACCTTTCCGTTTTGCATCGGATGCAAACCATTTGTGCAATCGAGTTTTATATTGAGAAATATTCACGGTATCCTTTTTTATTATTTGTTAAACCATACATCGTATCAACTATTTTTCGATGAACAATTACAGAATAAAGCTTTCTCAATAATTGTTGTAGTCAGCAAAACTGCCGATGAAACGGCGGCGGAATTTCAGACGCCCAGATATTTAGCCACCGCCTGCGCGCGGGAACGCACGTGCAATTTATGATAAATATGTTCGATGTGCGTATGCACGGTGCTATAGCTGATGCCGATTTGCTCGGCGGTTTCTTTATAGCTGTAGCCTTTGGCCAGATACTCCAAAATTTCCCGTTCGCGCGGGGATAAATCATCCGTTCCACCGCGCGCGGGTTTGGCATGTTTGAACGATTGAACCACTTTGCGCGCGATGCTGCTGGTCATCGGCGCGCCGCCGGCGTAAACATTCTTCACCGCCGCCAGCAATTCCGCCGCGCGAACGGGTTTGAGAAGATACCCGGAAGCTCCCGCCGACAAGGATTCAAAAATAAAATCCGTGTCCTCGTGAACGGTCAGCATGAGAATTTGCGGGGACGAATCCCATTGAAGCATTTGCCGCACGCATTCCACGCCATCCATTCCCGGCAGATTGATGTCCATTAAAACCACGGTAGGGTTCAATTGCGGAATGGCGCTCAACGCTTCTTCGGCATTTCCATAAGCGCCGACGCAACGGCAGTCCGGCGCGCGCTCAATAATGCCGCAAAAACTTTCGCGCAATCCGGCGTCATCCTCGATGATGGCGACAGTAATGGGTGTCTGTTTGGTTGTGACCATTTTTTTCAATCTAGCAATTCTGGACATACGACAACAATCGGCAATTCTGCTGAAGGGCTAATTCGCGTTTCCATTGATTGGCGCCGTGAAGGTAATGCGCGTGCCGCTTCCGGGCTGGCTGATTTGTTCAAAATGGCCGCCGATTTCTTCCATTCGATAACGCAAATTAATCAAACCATCCTCGCCATTCTTCGGAACGGTATTGGTTTCAAAGCCACGGCCATTGTCTTCCACGGTAAAAATAATTGCGTTGGATGCCATCGCCAGACGTAGCCAGACTTCGGTGGCGTTCGCATGTTTGACGATATTATGCAAAGATTCTTTGAAACTCAGATAAAGTTGATGCCGAACATTCGCGGAAAGTTGAACGGACGGCAAATCCATCGGCATATCCAGACGACAACGGATGCCCGCAGTGCGCAGAAATTCCGGCGCAAACTGGCAAACGTGCCCGACAAAGCGATCCAGCGTGTCATTTTTCGGGCTGACTTCCCAAATAATTTCATCGAGCGAACGGGTGATCAAACGCGCGGTGCGAAAAATTTCGTCAATGTGCGTTCTGGCTTGCGCGGGTTTTTCCAGGTCGGTTTGCGCCAGTTCACTTAACATGCCGATTTGACTTAAATGCGCGCCCAGGTCGTCGTGTAAATCTTTGGCGATGCGCGCGCGATCTTTTTGAACAGCCGATTCCTGTTCCAAATGCCACAATTTGCGATGCAGCCGTCGAAGCGAAATGTAGTAAATAATCGCAATCAAGATAGCCGTAAATGTCAGCGACGCTCCCACGCGAAACCACCACGTCTGCCAGAAGAAAGGTTTGACTATAAAACTGATGGCGGCGCCGGTTTGATTCCAAATGCCGGAATTATTGCACGCGGTGACGTGAAATTGATAATGACCGGGAGGCACTTGCGAGTAAGTCACGCTGCGATGGATTGTCTCAACCGGTTGCGGGTCATAACCCATCAATTGATAACGCAAACGAACATTTTGCGGCGCGGTAAAAGTCAGGGCGTCGAAGTCAATTTCCAGTTCGCGATACTGTGGTGAAATTTCTAAAGTATGTTTGGATGGAACGGCGTTGGACGTGGCCAGTTCGCTTTCCAATAATTGATTATGGCCGGGAAAATCCATTTCCTGATTATCAACGCGAACGCTTTCGATCAAAACCGGAGGTGGAACTTTATTGAAAGAAACCTTGTCCGGCGCAACTACAGCCAAACCTGTCAGCATGGAAAGACCTATCCGGCCATCCTGCATTTTCACGGCTGACGGCCAATAACCGAAATTAGCCTGCAAGCTGGGCAATCCCTCATTTTTGCCAAAAAGCGTCGGATGGATATGATCGAGCCGGCCGTTAATGACTCCTTCCAGTTCATGTTGTTCCACTTCAAAAATACCCTGGTTGCCGGCGAACCAAAGCCTGCCGAAATTGTCCGGCACAATTTGAGAAATAAAATCATCCGGCAATCCCTGTTCCGTTCCAATTTGCGCGAACTGTTTATTTTTAAGCCGGCCAATTCCGTCACCGGCATAACCAATCCATAAACTGCCGTCGTCAGTCGTTTGCAAACATCGAATTGGCACCGGCCTTGTCAACGTGCGGGATGTTTCGTCAATCAGCGTCTTATTTTCGACTTTCAAAAGCCTGCCGTCTTCAGTGCCCATCCAGATAGTGTGCGCCGTATCTTCGGCTATGGCTCTGACAATACGGCTGCCCGCCGGAAGATCAAATCGTTGAAACTTTCCGGCGCGCAAACGTTCCATGCAATTCGGGCTGCTTAACGAAACCCATAAGTCATTTGTAGAATCCATCATTAACGTCCAGACTTTATCGCTCGGCAAATCATAGGATTTGCGAATGACAACATATCTGCCGTCCACCCATTGATAGAGTCCGTTATTAACCGTGCCGATCCAAACCGCGCCCCGCTTGTCCGCCGCCACGCAAGAAGCCTGTCCGCCAGGCCAATCTGTATTAGTGTTGGCGACCAGCCAATTTCCATTCGCGTGATGGATTAAGAATCCATTTTGAGTCACGATCCATAAGTTGCCGCGAGTATCTTCGCAGACAGACTGTATAGGCTCAAACGGCAGGCCGCGCTCCATTCCGTATAATTGCAGCACGCGGGGAGATAAACGGTTCAAGCCGTCGCCGCTGGTTCCCGTCCAAATGTTTCCTTCGCGATCTTCAGTAATACTGCGGATTTCTCCGCGTGACGTTTCAATATGAACGATGTTGGTTCCATCAAAGCGAAACAAACCTTTCGCCACCGTGCCAATCCAAACCGCTTTACTATGATCTTCAAATAACGTCAACGGTTCCACAACGCCACCAGCCGAAGGTAATTCACTGACTTCTTCTAACTTGCCACCTTCTTTATATGTGAACAGTTTTTTGCCGGAGCAAATCCATAATCCGCCGCTACTGTTTGCAGCAATCGTCGCCGTTCGTCCGGGCACGATGATCAATGAATGAAATTTTCCATCTCTAAAAATGCCGACATGATTTCCTTCGGCAAACCATAACTGTTTTTTTGCGTCTGCCGCCAATGAACAGAACCCGGTGAAAGGCAATCCATCTTTGTTGGTAAATCGTTTGACTTTATTATCCGCAATGCGGCACGCCGTATCATCCCAATATCCGACCCAGACAGCGCCGTCCGCATCTTCCGTAATGGACGCAGGCCGGACAACTGGCAAACCATCGGCGGAGGTATAGGTTTTTGTTTCATGCGGTCCGGCGGAAACCACCACCCCGCCTTCCAAAGCCAGCCACAGATGATCTCCGTTGCAAACCGTCAGCGCGCGGATCATTTCAATTTGCGTTCCCGAAACAGCCGGAAGCGAAACTCTTTTGAATTGAACACCGTCAAACCGGACCAATCCGCCTTGAGTCGCCACCCAAAGATAACCGTCGGATGTTTGCGCCACGCCTGTCACATTGTTGTCCGGCAATCCGTCATCCGATTGCCACGCGCGCGCGAACCAATCGGAATTTTCTGCGCACATTGGAAATGGACTTAAGACAAAGAACCACGCCATCCACAAAAGAAGAGAAAAAGACTTGTGGAAAATGGCGAACATTTTTGAATTCTAATTCTGTAACTCTAAATGAAAATTTGCTTTATGAAAACTATTTTTTCAGTTAATACGTCTTGGGTGGGATGAAGCGCAAAAAGTCTTGGCCGCAAGTGCCGGAATGTTAGCCAGTAAACAGATTCATAATGCATCGAATGGATCCAAAAAAAATGATGCCGTGATACGGTTTTTACGTCACAAGAGTTGCTCGGCAATCCTGATTGTGATTTCCAAGTTTTGTGCCACAACACGGTTCCTTTTTTCAAGTATTGAAAGAATGCGGTCGGTGATTTGATCATAAACACTAGCGTGTTAGCACGACGTTCCTACAATGGCGAAAGTTGCTTTTTGCCCGCCAAATTGCATAATTTCTCTCGAGGCTCAAAATAACCCGTTACAGCACATGGCTTTTTATCGCGAGGTGGTGGTGCGTTTGATTGAAGCGGGCGAACTGCCGTCCAAGGCAAAATCACAATTTGACCGCACTTTTTCTGCTGGTTTCTTAAAGGCACTGGCTAACAACTAAACTGGCTGTAATTTTCTAAAGCAGCTTTTCGTCGGTGTTCATGTGTCGTGTCCCCAGCTCACACAATCACACATCTTCTGTCCACCAAATCGGGGCAACGCCACTTATTTAATTCGCGTTAATTCGTGAAATTCGCGTCAAAAAAACTTCGCGCGACATTTTCATTTGAACAAACTCAAAATCGCTGCCGCCGCGCGTCCCGCCGCGCCGGGTTCGCCGAGCGAGGAAACGATTCTGGCGAGTTGCGATTTGATTTTCGTCCGGCGCGATGCGTCCTGCAACAATTCCAGCGCCGCGCGCGAAATGTTTTCCGGCGTCGCGTCGCCTTGGACGAATTCAGGATAAATCTCTTCGCCCACCAGAATGTTCGGCATCGTCAGCGATTTCACGGTCACGATGCGCTTGGCGATTTGGTAGGTGAACCACGACGTTTTGTAGAGCGTCACCGTCGGCACGCCGAAGAACGCGCATTCCATCGTCACCGTGCCCGTCGAGGCGATGGCGATATCCGTTTCGGCCAATGCCCACGGCAATTCACCGATTTGAATTTCCACATTTGCCCCGAGCGATTTCGCCAGTTGCAACAGCGTTTGATTCGGCAAAACCATTTTGGCTTTCGCGGACGGCAATTTTTCCTGAATCATTTTCAGCGTGTCCAGCATCACGGGCAAATGCCGCTGCAATTCACTTTTGCGACTGCCGGGCAGCAGCAAAATCTTTGGTTCGTAGGAGACGACGTGAGGAGTCCCTAATTTTTCTTTAGTTTGAGTCTCGTCACCTCGACTCCTACCAGTTTCAGATTCACGGCGCGTAAATCGTAAATCGTCATTCGCAAATCGCCCAATCATGGGGTGTCCGACAAACTCCACTCTCAATTTCGGCACGCGCTGCGCATACCAATCCTGCTCGAACGGAAAAATGCTCAATAGCAGATCGTAATCCGCCGCCAGCAGATTCGCGCGTCCCGGACGCGACGCCCAGACCTGCGGCGAGACGAACTGGACGATCTTCGGATTCCATTTTGAGAACGGATTGTTGCGGACGTATTCCTTGACCGCGTGGCCGAAGCGCAGGTTGAACCCGCCGTAATCCACGCCGATGACGACGTCCGGCTTGCGTTCGATGGCGAGCGCAAGCAGTTGGTTGAACAGCCGCCGAAACTTGAAATAATTTTTCAGCACGTCGGAAATGCCGATGACCGAATGTTGCGTCAGGTCAAACGCCAGTTCGACTCCGGCGGCGGACATCTTCGCGCCGCCCGCGCCGAAGAATTGTGGAGCGCGCCCGTCTTCGCCTTGCTTCGACGCGGCCAGCAGTGCGGAAACCAGTTCCGCCGCGAGCAAATCCCCGCTCGCCTCACCGGCGATGAGCATGAAGTTTTTTGGTTTCAATCAGCTTTGTCCCCGGCGACAAGTTGTTCGTAAAGTTCGCGGCTTAAACGGAAGCGATAATTCTGCATCAACCGGTCAATCAACGGCTTGATTTTTTCCAACTGGCCGCACTCCCGCGCGGCGGCGAAGATTCCCACCGTGCCGATAATTGTCAGCCCCAGACGGCGCGCTTCCAATCGTCCATCGGTTTCATCCAACAGGACAATTGCGGGCTTGAGTTCGCACGCCAGCGCGATTGCCTCCGCTTCGCCGGGATCGAGGTCGGCAAACAATTGATCCAAGATTTTGCCCGGCTTCGGCTCTTGAACGACGAGCCAGCCGGATTTTTGCGCCAAGTCCGCCGCTGCCGTGCCGGGCAGGTTGGCGGCGGCATGAAGCTCGCGCCACACGGCGGGCGGAACGTAAATTTTTCCGAATTGGACGCGCAGCAATTCCGCCTGGCCGACAGCGGCGAGATAATTGATGACCGAAGTGTCACTGACGACTGCGGGCATAAGCGAGGTCTTCGTCCAGTTCCTTTTGACCGTAGTGCATCGGAATCTCGCGCTCCGCCAGCACGTCATTAAAGTCCAGCCGGCTCATGCCCGCGAGTTCCGCCGCCTTGCCGAGGCCCAGCGCATTCTGCGCGTAAAGCGCCACGGCGAGTTCCAGCTTAAGGCGCGGTTCGGCCTCGGCGGCCGTGACATGCAACGCCTCGTGGATGTTGTTCGGAATGTCGAGCGTGATGCTCATGGCTATCTTTTACACCCGTTCCGCCGATTAGTAAAGCCGCCCGCCGCACCGGCGATGAGCAGGATGGTTTTTGGTTTCACGGTTTGTATTACCGCAGAGACGCAGAGGCGCAAAAAAATAATTTCGAGATCAAAAATTCGCGCAACCGGCGTTTTGGCGATTCAGCCACGGAGTGGCGCACGATAGTAGCCCACAGCGATAGCTGTGGGAAAACGTCCAACAAAATCCCAGTCCCGGCAGGGGGCGAAAGAAAATTCATTCCCACAAAAACCTTTCGTCGTATTCAATTTCATGTTTTTTGAGGAACGCCACAAATTCTTCCTGAAACGAAACCTTTCGGTGATGTTCCTCCTGATTGGCGATATATTTTTCAACCTCGACCAAACTGGAATGGCTCACACTGAACGCGCCATAACCAATCTGCCACGCAAACATTTTTTGGTTCGGAAAATTTTTGTGAATCCAGCCGGACGAATCCGCCTTCAACTCGCGCATCAAAGCGGACAATGAATGTTTTGCAGCGAGCGATGCCAAAATATGAACGTGATCCGCCGGGCCGTTGATGATGAGTGCTTTGCCATCGTGCGCGCGGATGATGCCGCCGAGATACGGGAATAGGCGCGATTTTAATTCCGCGTCGAGCAATGGCTGGCGATCTTTCGTGCTGAAAACAATGTGTGTCAGCAAATGGGTGAAGGTGTGCGCCATAAAATCATGTGCAGAACGGTTTTTGTTTCAGTCACGGAGTGGCGCGCGATAGTAGCCCACGGTGAAACCGTGGGAATAATGTCGGCGAAATAATTCAAGCCCCGGATGGGGCGGAAGAAATGGGTTGTTGAATGGTGGTTTTCTGTCGCCCCTGCCGGGGCTTGGAAAATCTGTGGACGACTAAACCCATAGCTGGCGCTATGGGCTACTACCGTGCGCTGCTCCGCAGCTAAAGCGCCGGCGATGAGCGTGAAGGTTTTCGGTTTCACGATTTTATTTTAACGCAGAGCCGCAGAGGCGCGGAGATTTGCAATCAATTCTTTCAATTCAAAAACAGTCAAAGCCGGAGTTTTGCGATGCAGCATGGCGTGACAATTGGGACAAACCGGCAGCAAATCATTTATTGGATCAACGGTGTATTCTTCGCCGATTTCAGCCAAAGGCTTGATGTGATGGACGTGAATAAATTCGCGTCCTAGTTCGCCATAATTTTTTTCAAAATCGAAATTGCAAGCCGAACAAACAAAGCCATGATGACGCAGGCAGGCGGTTCGCGCCTTTTGATTTCGCTCAAAAATATTCACCGCAATTAACTGCGCGTTGCCTTCGACGAATTCTTCAGTCGTGGCTTGCTCTTCGGGATTGAGAAAAAAAGTTTGATACTGCGGTTCGCGTGCCCAGCCAAGTTGTCTGATCGCTTCAACCAAGTTTGGGCGCATTACCCAAATCCAAACATCTCCATTATGATAGCCTTCTGAAATTGTTGACTGCCATTGACCTGATGGGGGTTTGCTGGCTTCCAACGCGTCGCAAACTAAATGAGCCGTGCGTCCATAAGAAAGATTTGCTTTGGAAAAATTTCGGTATCCTTTTACGCGCGCAAGTTCTCCGGCGGAAAATTCATGCCGTGGCTGTTGAAATTGGATGACAAGAATTTCCCGGCACCACTCTGGCAAATTTTTCAAAGCCTTGATGTAATCTTCGACCCTGAAATCTTCCGTTTCCAAAACAGCGTTTTCATTTTCAGCAATTTCGCTCAATTTTTTCAAAGCCTGCGCATCGTGAATTTGGTTGAATCCATGACTGAAATTTCCTTGCTCCGCTTTAAGGCGCGAAAACCATTTTAGCTTTGAAAGCTCAATCATCGGCAAAAATGATTTTCCCAAACCAATCACATCGAATCCGCCAATTGGTCGCGGACGAATTTTTTCAGAAGTATATTTTCCTGCCAGAAAATAAACCGTCCGCTTTTGGGCAGGCTTGCCAACAATTACCCAGACATTGCAGCCGATTGATTTGCGGAGAAAGGCTTCACTTTTGCCGCTGTAAAAATTCAAATTTTCATCCGGCGAATATTCTCCCCATTTTTCGACACTGTGATAAGCGATATAATCACTCATAAAATTTTCTCTGCGTCTCTGCGTCTCTGCGGTTAATTTTATTTTATCTGCTGAATCTGCCGCGTGATCTCAAACGCCAAATCCAGCGCGCGTTTGGCGGATTCGCCGCTGACCATCGGCGTCAATTTTTCGCGGACGCATTCGACGAAATGTTGCAGTTCGAGCTTGAGCGGTTCGTCCTTCGCGATGGGCACGGGTTCGCGCACGATTTTTTTTCCGGCAAACTGGCTGACGATGGCGGAGTCTTTGCCGATGCCGAGCTTGGCGGCGAGAACTTTTTTCAGCAGCGAACTTTCTTCCTCGCCATCGCGGGCGACGCGGTAGATGAATCCTTCCTGCACGCGGTAATCGAGGGAGATGTAGCAGGGATTGGTCGGGCCGCTGAAGACGCGGATTTTGCGCATCCGCTCCGGGCTGACGCGGCTGGCGGTGAGGTTGGCGACGCAGCCGTTGGCGAAACGCAGGCGCACGTTGGCGATGTCCTCGCTCTTGCTCAAAACGGGAATGCCCACGGCGTCTATGCTGGTCACGGGCGATTTCACGAACGCAAGAATCACGTCGAGATCATGAATCATTAAATCCAGCACTACGCCGATGTCGGTGCTGCGCGCGGGAAACGGCGACAGGCGATGGCACTCGATAAACTTCGGTTCGGTGGCGACGGTTTGGAGAAAAGTGAAAACGGGATTGAATCGCTCGACGTGGCCGACTTGCAAAACGAGATTTTTTTTCTGCGCAATTTGAATCAGCTCGGCGGCTTGCGCGGAATTATCAGTCATTGGTTTTTCGACGAGGACGTGTTTGCCTTGCGCGAGCAATTGTTTGGCGATGTCGAAATGTGTCGTGGTGGGCGTCACGATATTGAGCGCGTCGGAATTCGCGGCGGCCTCGGCGATGGAATTGAAAACGTGCGCTGAAAATTTTTGCCCGGTTTTTTTTGCCGTTTCAGCATGCGCATCAAAGATTCCGGTGAATTGAATTTCGCCGACTTTTTCCAGTTCGGAATAAATGCGCGCGTGATGTTGACCGAGCGAGCCGACGCCCAAAACAGCCACCTTGATCTTTGATACCATGCGCGCAGTGTGCTGCCGCAACTTTCAACTTTCAACTTTCAACTTTCAACCGTTAGACTGTCGCCGTGCCAGTTCTTGCTTACATCGTCGTCGCGCTCGCGGCGTATTTGCTCGGTTCGATTCCGGCGGGGTTTCTCGTCGCGCGCGCGAAGGGCATTGATATTCGCAAAGTGGGCAGCGGAAATATCGGCGCGACTAACGCGATGCGCGTGCTGGGAAAACCAGCGGGAATTTTTGTGTTGGTCATGGACTTGTTGAAAGGTTTTGCCGCCATCGCGTGGCTGACAGTTTTGGTTTTGAAAATTTTCAATGGGACGACAACCGATTTGGAAACGCTGAAGATTGTCGCCGGAATTTTTGTCGTGCTCGGCCATAATTACACCTGCTGGCTGAAATTCAAAGGCGGCAAAGGCATCGCGACGACAGCGGGAGTTTATCTCGCGCTCGCGCCGCTCGCGCTGGGAATCGCGCTCGTCGTTTTCATTTTGACCGTGCTGTTGACGCGCTTCGTTTCACTCGGCTCCATTGTCGCGGCGGTGGCGTTGCCGATTGCAGTTTGGTTCACGCGTGACAATTTGACTTTGAGAATTATGACGATTGCACTCGGCGCACTGGCGATTTTCAAACACCGAAAAAACATGCGACGAATCATGGCCGGAACGGAAAATCGCCTCGGCAAAAAATCTTCGACGGAGGCGGCGAAATGAAAACCACAATTTTGGGCGCGGGCGCATGGGGAACGGCGCTGGCCAAAGTGCTGCACGAAAACGGAAATGCCGTGACCCTTTGGGACCAGGATATTGATTTGCTCAAGGAACTTCAGCGCGGCAGCAATGAAAAATATTTGCCGAAAATAGAATTGCCCACGGATTGGAAAGCGGAGCCGGATTTTCAAAAGGCAATTAGGGAAGCCGAATGCGCCGTGATTGCAATTCCGTCGCAGGCGTTTCGGCAGGTCGCGGCGAAATTAAAAAATTGTCCGGCGATTTTGGTCAGCGTCACGAAAGGAATCGAATTTGAAACCGGCGAGACCATGAGCCAGCTTTTGCGCGAGCACGCCCCGGCAAATCGTGTGGCCGCGCTTTCCGGTCCAAGTTTTGCGCGCGAAGTGGCGCTCGGAATCCCGACGACCGTTGTTTGCGCGAGCGAGAGCGAGGCGACGGCGAAAGCCGCGCAGGAACTTTTTCATCGGCCTGAATTTCGCATTTATCGCAGCCAGGACATTTTGGGAGTGGAATACGGCGGCGCGCTGAAAAATATCATCGCCATTGCGGCGGGCGTGGGCGATGGCCTCGGTTTTGGCGACAACACGAAAGCCGGACTCGTCACGCGCGCGTTGTCGGAAATGCGGCGGCTCGGCGTGGCGTGCGGCGCGCAGGCGGAAACGTTTGCCGGCTTGAGCGGCCTCGGCGATTTGATGCTGACCTGTTTTTCAAAGCAAAGCCGTAATCGCGATTTGGGCGAGCGAATCGGTCGCGGCGAAAGCCTTGAAAAAATTCAGGCCTCGCATCCGAAATTGGCGGAAGGTTATCCGACGACGCGATCAGCGCACAAATTGGCGCGCGAGAAAAATGTTTCCACCCCGATCATTGATGAAGTGAACGCGATGCTTTACGAAAATAAAAATCCGAAGCAGGCGGTGCGCGATTTGATTTCACGGGAATTCAAAGCTGAAGATTAAATCATTGATTGCTAGATTTCAGGATATTTGACGGCAAGCGGAATCTATCTTTTGCAAAAAATTTCAGTGCCAGCGCGCCAGGCCAATCACACCGGCAACGGCAATCATCGCGCCGCAAAGCGAACGCATCCCGATTTTTTCACCATCCGTAATTCGCGTCATCGGCAGCAAAACGATGGGGGTCGTGGCGACGACGGCCGTGACAATGGCCGCCGGCGTTTTTTCGACCGCCCATTGAAAACAGGTCATGCCCAAAGTCTGGCCGGCCAAACTGTTGCCTAAAACCCACGGCCAGATCCGCCGCCATTTTTCGCGCGAGACCCGCCAAGTTTTTTGTTCAAACATTTTTCCCTGCGCCTTCGCCGAGCGCCCTTTCACGGCGAGCAAAATGATGGCCGGAATAAAAATGCCGCCGAGCACGCGTTGATAGCTGGTCGTGCCGGGATCGGGAAATTGGCCGGCGTCGTGCACCACCGCGTAAGCCTTCCGGCTCATCACCGAGCCAAGCGCGTTGCAGAACGCGGCAAAAAATCCGAAGGAAATGCCCCAAATCAGTTGGCGCGCGGGAATTTTCAGATGATCGCCGGGCGCGAGCGCGAGCGCGACGCCCATCACAATCACGGCGATGCAAAAAATTTCCTGAAGGTTTAATTTCGTGCCGAGCCAAAGCCATTCAATCACTGCGGCGAAAGGCGCGGTGAAACATTGCACGATCAAAACGGCGCGGCGCGTGCCGATGCGCGGCAACGCCTGAAAATAGCCGGTGTCGCCGAGGCCAACGCCGATGAACCCGCTCGCCAAAAAAAAGGGAGAAGCGTCGCCGGAAATTCCGCCGCCAAAAATGTTGGCCCAGAGCGCGAGAAAAAAAGCGGCGCAGGCGATGCGCCAGAAATTCGCCTCCGCGCCGCCAATTTGAGTCGAAGAACGGTAGCCGCAAATCGCGGAGATGGAAAACAGCAGCGTGCTAAGAAGCGCGGCGAGCATTTATAATTGCTCGTAGTATTCGTCCGGTGCCACGCCCTCGCCGCCGCTTTCCACGCCTTCCACCGGCACGCCGCTTTCCTGCAAAATTTTTGCGATTTCCGGCGAGACCCAGCGTTTGGTTTTATCTTTGCGCGGCACAGGTTTGACACGATAACGCCCCGTCGTGTCACTTTCCACCAGACCGCGTTCCTGCATCCGCATCAACAACGGCTTGGCCCATTCGGGATTATCATGAAACTTTTTTTTACCCGCCGCGCGCCGGGCAATTTCCTTCGTGCTGACATATTCCTGGCCCCACGTTTTCAAAAAATAAAAAATTTCGCGCTCGTCCGCATCCATGCCTGAATCTCGCAGACAAAACCGCCGTCGTCGAGAAATTAAAGTTTCGTCCCGATGAATTTTTCCAGCTTCACCGCATCAGCATTAAATAAGCGAATTCCTTCCGAAGTTTTTTCCGTCGCCATCGCATTTTCATTGAGCAGCCACCGGAATTTTTTTTCATCCAGCGACAACTTTTCGACGTTGCTTTCGCGCGCCATTTCGGGACTCAATTTGCGCGGCAACGGCGCTTCGCTCTTTTGCAATTCCGCCATCAACGGCGGGCTGATCGTCAGCAAATCGCAGCCGGCGAGTTCCTGGATTTCGCCCACGTTGCGGAAACTCGCGCCCATGACTTCGGTCGGGTAGCCGAATTTTTTGTAATACGCGTAAATTTCTTTGACCGACAAAACGCCGGGATCTTCCGCCGGTTCAAATTCTTTTTTTTCTTTCGCTTTATACCAATCCATGATGCGCCCGACGAATGGCGAAATTAATTTTGCCTTTGCTTCTGCCGCGGCGACTGCTTGCGCCAGCGAAAAAAGCAATGTCATATTGCAATTGATGCCTTCGCGCTGGAGTATTTCCGCCGCGCGAATGCCTTCCCAGGTTGAAGCCAGCTTGATGAGAATGCGTTCGCGCCCGATGCCGTGATTTTTGTAAAGCTCGATGAACCGGTGCGCTTTGGCGACGAGCGCTTCCGTATCGAAAGAAAGATTTGCGTCCGTCTCGGTCGAAACGCGGCCCGGCAAAATTTTCAAGATTTCGCAGCCAAATAGAATCAGCAAATGTTCCATGACTGCGGACAATAATTTCTCGCCGCTCGCGCCGGATTTTTTTGCGTCGGCAATCGCCTTGTCCAGAATGTAACTATATTCGGATTTGTCGGCGACTTTCAAAATCAGCGAAGGATTGGTCGTGGCGTCGCGCGGCGCGAATTGTTTGAGAGTGCCAAAGTCGCCGGTGTCGGCGACGACGGTGGTGAATTTTTTCAGTTGATCGAGTTGATTTTCAGCGGTGGCCATAATTTTTTGTTCGTTAATTATCCTCACCATCGCGCAAATCTAGCGGCATGGCAATTCCCAATCTTTTTGACGCGCGTTTAGGCGCCGCGTAAGATGCCGTGCTCATGGAAAAGCAAAATTCAATTCCCGGCTTCCGCGCCGTTCCGCGCACGGGCGTTATTTACGTCACGCACGAGGCGACGCGCCACGGATTTTCCTACTCAAATCCAGACTGGGCGAATCTAGGCCAAGGCTCGCCCGAAACTGGCGACATTCCCGGCGCGCCGCCGCGCGTCACGGAAGTAACTATTTCCGAAGCGAGCCGACAATACAGTCCCGTTGCCGGAAATAAATTTCTTTGCCGGGCCGTCGCCGATTTTTACAACGCCACTTATCGGCGCGGAAAAAAATCCAAATACACCGCCGAAAATGTCAGCATCGCCAGCGGCGGACGTCTCGCGCTCACGCGCCTTGCCAGCGCGCTCGGCAATATCAACATGGGGCATTTCATTCCCGACTACACGGCGTATGAAGAACTTTTGAGCGTGTTCAAAGCCTTCACGCCCATTCCGATTTTGTTGCGCGCCGAGACTGGTTACAAAATTTCACCATCCGATTTGAAAGAAGAAATTCTTGGACGCGGCTTGAGTGCGTTGCTCGCCAGCAATCCATCCAATCCCACCGGCCAACTCATCGAAGGAAAAGAATTGTCCGCGTGGTGCGCCATCGCGCGCGAATGCCAATGTTCGATGATCTTCGACGAATTTTATTCGCACTATATTTATTCAAATAAAAAATCCGAAATCCGAAATCCGAAATCCGAAATTCCCAAGATGGTTTCCGCCGCTGAATTTGTCGAGGACATTGACCAAGATCCGATTATCGTCGTGGACGGGCTGACAAAAAATTGGCGTTATCCCGGCTGGCGCATCAGTTGGACGCTTGGTCCAAAAGCTGTCATCGAAGCGATTGCCAGCGCCGGCTCATTTTTAGACGGCGGCGCGAATCATCCGTTTCAAAATGCCGCGCTGCCGTTGCTTGATCCAAAAAATGCCGCTGCCGAAACGCTGGCGATCCAAAAACATTTTGACAAAAAGCGCGAACTGCTTTTGTCACGACTGAAAAAAATGAGCATCAACGCCGACGCGAAACCGGCGGGAGCATTTTACGTCTGGGCGAATCTGGCAAAACTGCCGCCGCCGCTCGACGACGGCATGAATTTTTTCCGCGAATGTTTGAAAGAAAAAGTAATTGTCGTGCCCGGCGTTTTTTTTGACGTGAACCCCGGCAACCGCCGCACGACGGCGCGTTACAAAAATTATTGCCGCATCAGCTTCGGCCCCGAAATCGAAAAGCTTGAACTTGGTCTGGACGCCATTGGGCGAGTCATTTCGAAATTCAAATAATTTTTTTTGGCACAAAATTTGCAAAGGACGGTGCCTTATGTTGATTCATAAAAAAATATTTTCCGTCGCAACACTTTTGGTTTTTGCCGCATTTCTGCTGGGCGGCTGCACGACGACCAAAACTACGGACACGGCGCGTTCGGCCACGGAACAATTACTTTTGAGCACGGCAACGGATCATGCGTTGCAATCCGCAAACTTCAGCCTGTTTGCCAATCAAAAAGTTTTTTTGGATACAACTTATTTTGACAGCTACGATTCCAAATATGCCGTCGGCACCGTCCGCGATGCCTTGAGCCGTGCCGGTGCAATTTTAGAGGACAATCCCACTAACAGCGACATCATCATCGAGGCGCGCAGCGGCGCTTTGGCCACGGATAATTCGCAATCGCTTTTTGGCATTCCAAGTTTGGGCGCGCCAATTCCGCTGACCGGCATTGTCGCGATTCCTGAAATTGCATTTTACAAAGCGGACAAACAACGGTCGGTCGCGAAAATTGCCCTGCTCGCTTTTGCCCGCGAATCGCGCAAACATGTTTATTCGAGCGGGCCGCTGGACGGAAAATCTTACGACAAGCATTATCGGTTTTTGTTTATCGCCTGGATTCATACCGATATTCCAGAAAAAAATCAGAGCGAAAAAAAGGCGGCGCAATATCAAACATGGTTTCCGCAATATGATGCGGTGAACCTGCCTGCCACGAACGCGCCGATGACCCATTTGCCGCCGGCGAGCAGGTCGGCCACCAACAGTTTGCCGCAAACAAATTTGCCTCCGGCGAATCCAACTTGGACCAATGCGCCGCCGCTGACCTCTATGGATACCAACACCGCTGGAATGGGATCGCAAATTTCGACGAATGGAATTTAATTTGTGGTTTGCAAAAAAACTTGAAGGCGTTGGGCCGCGTGGTCGCCGGATAGGATGGAATCGCCGAGCGAAATGCCGTCGCGAAAACTTCCGGCAAAAAATAATCCGGGCATTTTCGATTCGGCTTCCACGAGCAAATTTTTAAATTTTCCATAGCCAACATTGTATTGGGGAATCGCTTTGGGAAAAAGGGTGACGTGTTGAAATGCCGGTTCGCCATGTGCGCCGAGCAAAATCGCCAAATCCTCTCGGGTCACGGCAACCAATTCTGCGGGCGATTTCAAGGCAAGCTGCGGCTGACGTTCGCCGCCGAGGTAAGTTGTCAGCGTGACAAAATTTTCCGGCGCGCGATTCGGAAACAGCGACGACGAAAAAATTGTTCCCAGAATTTTGAAGTTTTCGATTTTCGGAACCAAAACCCCAAAACCATCGAGCGGATGAGCGACGGCTGCGCGGGGAAATCCCAAAACCACGCTGGCGACGGGCGGATGGCGAATTTCAGAAAAAGGCGAAAAATCAATCAAAGGCGGCGATTCAATTTTTAATTCGGCGAGTTTGAAAGCCGTTCCGCAAAAAATGACGGCGGAATGTTCAGCCACATTTTTACGGCCATTTTCGTCCAGTTGCATGGTCCAGCCATTCGCAGTTGCCGAAATTTTTTCGACGGAACTATTCAAGCGAATAGAATCGCCGGGTTGCTCGCGCAAAGCGTCGGTCAAAACTTGCAAGCCTTCGTCAAAGGAAAACATTCGGGCGCCGCGCCGTGAAATTTCGCCATTTTCTTTTTGTTGCGCCGCGCCAAAAAGCTGGCCTTTGATGAGTGAACCGTGTTTTTGCTCCGCTTCAAGCAGTTTGGGAAAGGCGTGTTGCAGGGAAAGTTTTTGCGGGTCGCCGGCATAAATCCCGGCGATAAATGGATCAATCGCGCGATCTAAAAATTCCTGGTTTAACCGGCGCAAAAAAAATTCGGCGACACTTTCTTCCACGCCGTCACGGCGCGGCGGCACGAACGGTTCGCGCGCCAGCGCAAATTTTGCGCGCGCGGAAAAAAGTTTGGTCGTCAAAAATTCCGCCTGCGACGAAGGCAGGGCGATCAGTTTTTGGTCGCGAACGACGTAACGATTTTTGGCCGCCGCGTTTGCATAAATTTTTCGCGGTTCCAGCTTCAAGTCGCGGATGAGTTCGGAAATTTTCGAGGACGTTTCAAGGATTGAATTGGGCCCGAATTCAGCGAGAAAATCATTTTGCCGCACCGATTGAATGACGCCGCCGACGCGATTATGCGCCTCATAAATCGTCACGGAAACGCCTTTGCGTTTGAGATAAAACGCAGCGGATAGTCCGGTAATGCCTGCGCCAATGATGGCGACGGATTTCATTTGCGTTTAAAGTTAAAGGAAAATTTCAAAATTGCGAAGCGCAAGAATTTCGTGGGAGCAAATTGCAATCTGCATTGGCAATTCAGTTTTTACTTTAAGTTTACACATAAAAAGCAATTTTTTCTTCACGGCACAGCTTCCGCTAAAGAACATTGCGAATTTTGTGAAAATAAAAAATTGAAAATATGAAAATGACCTTAAATAAAATCGTTCTTACCACCGGAATTTCCATGTTGGCCATTGCCGCTTTCGCGGATGACGGCAATTGGAAGAGTGACTCCATGGATTCAACCAACGGCAGTATGAACATGCCGGTAACGCCGCAGCATTTTGTGTGGAAAGCTGGAACGGCGAATCTCAAGGAGGTGCGCTTGAGTGAATTGGCGCTGGATAAAAGCCAGAATAGCGACGTGAAAAGTTTTGCGCGGCGCATGATTCGCGATCACACGGCGGCGAATAAAAAATTGATGAAGACCGCCGAAAAGCAGGGTTACAATTTCCCCAATACTAATATGTTCGCCGCCAATTCATCTTGGAACGAAAATCATAATTACAATTCAAGCTGGCATTCCGATTCGAACAATGGGAACGGAACGAATGAAATGAACGGACTGGATAACACGAACACTGCGCAAACCGACAGCAGCGCCGGCATCGGCCATCAAAATTATAAAGGCGCGGAATTGCTGGAATTGGCCGATGAGACTGGATCTGTCTCGAATGATTTTACGACCGTGCAAAGCCTCGAAACATTGTCCGGATCACAATTCGACCAGGCTTATTGCAACATAATGTATCATGATCACGTCAAGGCGATCAATATGTTCCAGAATGCCGCCGCGAATTTACAAGATAAGCAATTGAAAAAATATGCGGAAAAAACTTTGCCGACTTTGCGCGAACATTACGACATGGTTTTGAATCTTCAAAAGAAAATGGGAATGCAAAACGACAATTCGTCGCAATAAACGTCAGTTAGATGTTTTTAACGTCCGTGCCTAAAGCGCGGACGTTATTTTTTTGCCGGGGGACATTTCAATTTCATACAGTTTGAATGTTTTCAAGGTTGCGAATGGACGTGGTAACGGAATTAAATTATTGGTTATATAGCGGTTCAAATCAACCTTGGCACATTCAGGCCAACGGCCTGAACCATCGTAGCCGAGGGCATCGCCCTCGGAATAAATATCCAATGTTCCTGCGCCCTGAAAGGGCGATCCCTATCCCAACCCCGTGTTTGGTTTGCCCTTACAGGGCGAACGAAAATCCATTGACGATACCGAGGGCGTTGCCCTCGGCTACGATGGAATAGCCTTTCAGGCTACTTATTTTTTGGGTGTTGTCACCCTGTTGCCGTCGCCAATTGCGCAATGTGCGCCAATGTTATTGTGATTTGCTATA
>DATCEV010000026.1:0-18251 GCA_036509895.1 Verrucomicrobiia bacterium | reverse complement strand
CCAATGTAATCCTCAAGCCGTTCGGGAAACAGAAGGGTCTGGCCGCGATCCAAGCCGGAACGATGATTCATGCCCTTCAGACTCCCAGTCAGGCAAACTGTTCAAAAAATACAATCGAGTTTTTACACAGGCTCGGTCATGGATGCGACCATCCCAGCTATGTAAATTTAACATTGGCAACGGAAGAATTTCCTGTCAATGAGGTTGGGGCAAAAATGAGGACTAATCCCTTTATTTAAAAATAAACCACAAGAATTTCTGGAATGAAGCCAGAGAGAAATTTTTGGCCGAGCGCCAAAAAATTGACACCGGCGCGCTGCGCCTTTAGCCTTGCCGCCCATGTCGAAGCTTCCGTTTGAATTTTTTCTCGCGCTGCGTTATCTGCGGCCCAAGCGGACGTTCGTTTCCATCATCACTTTGATTTCGATTCTTGGCGTCGCACTCGGTGTAGCCGTTTTGATCATCGTCATCAGCGTGATGACGGGCTTCGATCACGATTTGCGCAATAAAATCCTCGGCTTCAACGCGCATCTCACCGTCACGGCCAACGGAACGACCATGAGCAATTATCCGCAGATCGCGGCGGTCATTGCTTCCAACAAAAATGTGCGCGGCGTTTCGCCCTTCGTCGTCGGGCCGATCTTGGTTGAAACGGAAGGCCCCACGAACCAACCCCCCTTTCAAGACGCGCCGCTGATGCGCGGCGTGGATCCGGCGAACGAAGGCAGGATCAGCAAATTGCCGGGCGAAATTGTCGCGGGAAAATTTGATTTGAGCGGGCGCGGCATGATTGTGGGTTCGGACTTCGCGGATCATTTGAATTTAAGCGTCGGCGACCATTTGTCAGTTTTGTCAGAAGCGCAAATCAAAAAAA
This sequence comes from Verrucomicrobiia bacterium, assembly GCA_036509895.1. Classification (GTDB taxonomy): domain Bacteria; phylum Verrucomicrobiota; class Verrucomicrobiia; order Limisphaerales; family UBA11358; genus UBA11358. The sequence continues at coordinate 17,377 of DATCEV010000026.1, read as the reverse complement.
TGCGCGACGCCTACAACAAAAAGGAAGAGGTCGCCATCGCGCCGGACGATTACGAAGTGCGCGGTATTTTTCAGACGGGTTATTACGATTATGATGCGCACGTCGTCATCGTCTCGCTCGAAAACGCGCAGGATTTATACGATCTCGACGATTCGGTTCACGGCTTGTTCGTCATGATAGACGATCCGTATCAGGCCGACGCGGTAAAGGCGCAATTGCAAAAAATTCTGGGCGCTGATTACGTCGTAACCACATGGATGGATCAAAGTTCGGGAATTTTAAGCGCGCTCGTCGTCGAAAAAAACGTCATGTTTTATCTTTTATTTTTCATCGTGCTCGTTGCGGCGCTGTGCATCTTGAGCGCGCAAATTACTTTTGTGATTCAAAAAACGCGCGAAATCGGGATGCTCAAGGCGCTCGGCGCAACCAAGCTGCAAATCTCCGGAATTTTTTTAAGCCAAAGCGCCATCATCGGAATTTTGGGCGTGGCGTCCGGTTACGGCCTGGGAATGCTCGCCATCGCTTATCGCAACGAGTTTTTACATTTCATGCGCCGCGCGACGGGCTGGGAACTTTTTCCCGCCTCCGTTTATCAATTCAGCGAATTGCCCGCGCTCATCACGCCGCGCGATGTCGCCGTCATTTGCCTCAGCTCCTTTATTATTTGCGTTCTCGGCGGCCTGCTGCCCGCGTGGCGCGCCGGAAATTTGAAACCCGTCGAGGCGCTGCGTTATGAATGAAATTCTTTTGTCCGCGCGCGGGCTTAAAAAAACGTATTCGCTCGGCAAACGCTCGCTCGAAGTTTTGCGCGGCGTGGATTTGGAAATTGCGCGGGGCGATTTTGTTGCTTTGCGCGGCGCATCCGGCACCGGCAAAAGCACGCTGCTCCATTTGCTTGGCGGACTCGACACGCCGAACGCCGGGGAAATTTTTTTTCACGGCGAAAAACTTTCCGCGTTTTCAGAAAATAAATTAACCAATTTTCGCAACCGCCGCGTCGGTTTTGTTTTTCAAGCCTACCATTTGCTGCCCGAATTGACCGCGCTCGAAAATGTTTGCCTGCCCGGACGTATTTCACGCATCGCGTCCGGCAAAATAAAAATTCGCGCCGAAGAATTGCTGAACCGCGTCGGCCTCAAAAATCGGCTCGACCACAAGCCGTCCGAACTTTCCGGCGGCGAACAGCAGCGCGTCGCCATTGCCCGCGCGCTCGTCAACGAGCCGGAACTTTTGCTCGCTGACGAACCGACCGGCAATCTCGATTCCAAAACCGGCGAGGAAATTATTGAACTCCTCAAAACTTTGCGTGTCGAAAAAAATATGACTTTGATCATTGCCACGCACGACGCGAAAGTCGCCGCGCACGCGCAACGCGTCATCGAACTGGCCGATGGCCGGCTCGCTTGAAAATTTCACCCGCCGCGTTTAGCTTCATTCGCCATGCTTGAAGATCGAGATTATATGCGCCAGCCATCGTTCCACGCGCCGCGCCTTTCCTTCACCATCGGGTTGCTGATCGTCAACACGATCATTTTTCTCATTCAACTGACGGCCAATCATTCTGTGCGCGGCCGGGAAATTGAATGGAACTATTTCGCGTTGAGCCTCGCCGGCATCAAGCACGGTTACGTCTGGCAACTGCTCACCTTTCAATTCATGCACGCCAACTGGCTGCATTTGATTTTCAATTCCATCGCCATCTTTTTTTTCGGACGGCAGATCGAAACGATTTTTGGCTCCGCGCGTTTTTTGACGCTCTATTTTGCCAGCGGCATCATCGGCGGCCTGGTGCAAATGCTTTTTGCGCTCGTCTTTCCTTCGTTTGATGGCGCGGTCGTCGGCGCTTCGGCGGGCGGCTACGGTCTGGTCGCCGCGTTCGCCGTGATGAACTGGATGGAACGCTTCACCCTTTTTATTTATTTCATTCCCGTGACCATGCGCGGCAGAACGCTGCTCTGGGTCATTCTCGCGCTCGCCATCGGCGGCATGTTGCTCGGAAACACCGGCGTCGCCAACGCCGCGCACCTCGGCGGCATTCTCACCGGATTTGTTTTTGCGCGCCGGATTCTTCACGGAAGCTGGCCGGGGCCAAATATAAATTTTCACTGGCCGCAATGGAAATTTCCGTCGCGCCGTCAGCCGGCCGCAAAACCTGAAACCGAATCTTCCGCCGACGAATTTGTGCAAAACGAAGTGAACCCGATCCTCGAAAAAATTTCCGCGCACGGCATCCAGAGCTTGACGAAGCGCGAACGCGACATCCTTGAAAAAGCGCGGACAAAAATGTCGAAGCGGTGATTGGTTGAAACGTTGAAGGTCAAATCGTTGAAACGGTAGAATCACACCCAGCCAACTCTTTAACGCTTTAACAATTTTCAATTTTCCTTTTTAATTAACCCCATGATTACGCGCTACTCGCGCCCGGAAATGCGGGCGATTTGGACGGACGAAAATAAACTCCGCCTCTGGCTGCAAATCGAATTGCTCGCCAGCGAAGCGCTCGTCGCCGAAGGCATCGTGCCCAAAAAAGATTTTGCAAAAATTAAAAGCGGCGCGGAAAAATGTTTTGCCGATTTGAAATGGCTCGTCGAACGGCAAAAGGAACTCGAAAAAATTCTCAATCACGATGTTATTGGCTTCACGACCGCCGTCGCGGAAAAAATCAAGGACGACGCGAGCCGTTGGTTTCATTTCGGCCTGACCAGCAGCGATGTCGGCGACACTGCTTTCGCGATGCAAATGACGCAAAGCGCAGACATTTTGATCGCCGACGTAAAAAAACTTTTGCCGATCATCGCGCGCCGCGCAAAAGAATTTCAATTCACGCCGTGCATTGGCCGCAGCCACGGCATTCACGCCGAGCCGACGACGTTCGGTTTGAAACTCGCGTTGATGCACGATGAATTTGGCCGCGCTTTGGCACGGCTCCAACGCGCGCGCGAAGTTATTGCGGTTGGCAAATTGAGCGGCGCGGTCGGCACCAGCGCGCATTTGTCTCCGCGCGTGGAAAATTTCGTCTGCAAAAAACTCGGATTGCGTCCCGCGCCAATCGCCACGCAAGTGGTGCAGCGCGATATTCATGCGGAATTTCAAACCACGCTTGCACTCGTGGGCGCGAGCATCGAACGCTGGGCGGTTGAATTTCGCCATTTGCAACGCACGGAAGTTTTGGAAGCGGAAGAACCATTCACCAAAGGCCAAAAAGGTTCGAGCGCGATGCCGCACAAGCGCAATCCGATTACTTGGGAAAGATTGACCGGCCTCGCGCGGGTTCTGCGCGGAAACGCGCTGGCCGCTTTAGAAAACGTCGCGCTCTGGCATGAACGCGATATTTCGCATTCGTCCGTCGAACGAATAATTTTTCCAGATTCCTGCACGCTGCTGGATTATATGTTCGGCTTGTTGACGCGCTTGATGGATGGCCTCGCGGTTTATCCTGAAAACATGAAGCGCAATCTCGGTTTGAGTTTGGGCATGTGGAATTCGCAAACGGTTTTGCTGGCGCTCATCAAAAAAGGCCTGACGCGCGAGGCCGCTTACAAACTCGTTCAGGACGCCGCGATGAAAACGTGGGAAGTCAAACACGCGGGGCGCAACGATGCGGATTTCGTCGGGCAATTAAAATCTGATCCTGAAGTGGCCAATCATTTTGCGAAAGGCGAATTGGAAAAACTTTGCTCGCTCGATTTTCATTTCAAGGAAGTAAAAAATCGTTTCAAGAAATTGGGACTTTAGACCGAATCCATAAAATTATCAGAATTGGATTTTTTTTAAATTTTGTTTTACCTCCTTGCGTCTTTTCCTTTATACGCGATCAGAAAATAAATCAGGACGCCCGCCACCGATGCGGAAAGCCCGCTCCAAAAAAGCGTCCATTGTGTTCCCGCCGGATGCGTGCAGGCATTGAACCACCAGCCGGCGCCGAGATAGCCGATGAGATTTCCCACGCCGTTATTCATTAAAGTCAACAACGCCTGCGCCCGCGCGCGCCACGTTTTGTCCACGCGTTGTTCAAGAAAAATTTGCACGGTGATATAAACGAGCGTGAACGGCGCGCCATGCAAGGCGATGCCCAAAAGCAAAAGCGCTTTGGTATTGACGGCGCAAAAGATGAGGCGCAGAACGCCGAAGCCGACACCGCAGGCGAAAATCCATTTCATCCGCCATTTCAACAGCAGCCAGCCCAGGCACATGATGCCGGGAACTTCCGTGGTTTGCGCGAGACTCATCCAGGCGCTCGTGTGCTTGAGGCCGAGATCGAGTAAATTCGTCGGCGCATACGGATAAAATGCCGCCAACGGAATGCACAACAGCGTCGTCATGATAAAGACCACGCGCAGGTCGCGATTTTTCAGCAGCGTCAGCGCATCGAGACCGAGCCGCTCGTGCCACGAAAGGTTTTCAACAGATTTCGGAACTTCCAGCGACGGCAAAAAAAACGTGAACCCGGCGAGGATGAACCAAATGATTGCGCTGGTATAACCGGCGAGGGAGGACGTATCGGCATTCAACAAACTTGCCAGCAGGCCGCCGCCCATCCACCCGAACGTCAACATCACGCGCATCGGCGCAAATTCATTTGAATCCGCCAGCCGTGAGAAAATGATGGCGGACGAAATGCTCAACATCGGCGCGCTGCACAAGTTAAGAAGCTGGATGAGCGCAAGGATGAGCCACGCGTTGCCATGAAATTTTATGGCTGTGCTGACGAGCGACATCATCACGGCCGTGGCCATTGCGAGCCAGCGCAACACTCGTGTCGGCGACGCCTGACGGTCGGCCATCGCCCCAAAAATCAGCGGCGAGACAAACGCCGCCAACGCGCTCGCGGCAAAAGCGAACGGCTTGATACGGTGCAGCCCGTGCGTGTCGAGGACGTTGCCCAGCGGCACGAACCAGGTGCTCATCGCCAATCCTTGAACGAAAAAAAGAATCGTCAGTTCGGCGTATTCGGCTTTGCGCAGCGTTTTTAACACGCGCAGATGGTCAGGGAGTTGCGGAAAATTTCAAGCCCGACAATTCACTACAAAAATTTCTCCGCCAGCAAAAGATTAAGCCGGTGAAAAGCCAGTTGTAACCGGGCGAGAATTCCCAAATCCGCCGCCGGAATTTTTTCCGACTCGACGGCGTTCCGACATTTTTCAAACCGGCTTTTCAGCGGCAGCTTGGCATCGTTGAAACCAAGCTGCCCCAGCAATTTTTCAATTTTGGAAACAAGCTTGCGCGCGGCGCGAATTTGTCGTAGCGCATTTTTAGTTGGAATTGTTCCGTTGCGCACGCCCAGAAGCTGGCGGCATTCAAAGGTGCGGCAGCGCGCCGGACGTCCGGCATAAATCGCGCAGGCGCACGTTCCAAAATTGAACGCCGGACAAGGTTGCGCGACGCGCGAACCATGTTGCTCAAACAGCGGCGAAGGATCAATGCGCTCGCGGCGAACATCGGCAAAAAGCACCCCGTTGCAACACATCCCGCATTGCAGACAAAGTGTGTCGGTAAGTTTTTCCATAACGCGTCAGTCATTGATCGCTTCGGAAATGCGCTGGATTTTAATGGCGTTGCCACTCGCGTCGTCAATTTCAATCATCGCTCCGTGCAAAATAATTTTTGCGCGGGCGACTTCAAATCGCTGCGGAATTCCCGTCAGGAATTTTTTGATGACCGGTTCGATTTCGCGGCCCAAAACACTTTCGTGCGGGCCGGTGAATCCGGCGTCAGTCAAATACGCCGTGCCGCCCGGAAAAATTTGTTCGTCCGCCGTTTGCACGTGCGTGTGTGTGCCGATAACCGCGCTGGCTTGACCATCGAGAAAACGCGCGAACGCAATTTTTTCCGAGGTCGCTTCGGCATGAAAATCCACAAAAATAATTTTTGTCTGTTCGCGCAATTTTTTGACTTCGTCGCGCGCCAATGGAAACGGATTTTCCAGCGGCGGCATAAAGGTGCGGCCTTGAAAATTCAAAACGGCAATTTTCAAACCCTGGACTTTGGACTTTGGACTTTGGACTTGAAAAATCCCGCTGCCGAAGCCGGGAACGTTTTCAGAATAATTCAGCGGACGCAAAAATCTTTTTTCATTGGCGAGAAGTTCGACGACTTCTTTTTGGTCCCACAAATGATCGCCGCTGGTAATCACGTCTACGCCGGCGGAAAAAATTTCGTTGGCGGTTTTTGGCGTGATGCCGCTGCCGCCGGCGGAATTTTCGCCGTTGGCGATGACGAAATCGAGGGCGTGTTGTTCGCGCAATTTTGGCAAAAGAATTTTTACGGCTTTGCGACCGGGTTCGCCCACGATGTCGCCGATGAAAAGAATTTTCACGCCAGAAATTAACCACAAAGAAACAAAGACACGAAGAAAATAAAAGTTTCGCAAACCAAAAAGAAACTGCGGATTGCGCGGATTTTTTTAGATTTTTTAATCCGCGAAATCAGCGGTTAAAAATAAAAGCAATGGTCCCGATCAGCGCGGCGGCGAGCCAAAGAATTAAAACGGCTTGGGTTCGGGTTAATCCGGCGCGAACAAGGCGATGCGACAAATGATTGGTGTCGCCGATCCAAAACGGTTTGCGATTGAAAGTGCGAAGACAAACAACTTGCGCCAGATCAATGAGAGGAATCGCCAAAACGAAAAGTGGCGTGAGCACGGCGAGCGGATGCGGATTTTGTTTCGTGTAAAAATGCGGAAGAATGGCGAGCACGGCGAGCAAGTAACCGACGAGATGGCTGCCGGCGTCGCCGAGAAAGGCGCGCGCGTTCGGAAAATTCCACGGCAAAAATCCGAGCAGTGCGCCGCACGTCAGCAGCGCGACGAGCGCGACGAGATATTCGCCACTGGCGCCTGCGAAGATAAAAAATTGCGTCGCGCCGATGGCGCCGAGTCCCGCGCACAGTCCGTTCATATTGTCAATGAAGTTGAAGGCGTTGATGAGCGTGAGCAGCCAAAGAATCGTGATCGCGTAACTGAAAAAAATGTTCGGCACAAAAAGCGTGATGCGTTTGCAAACGGTCGCGACCAGCAGGGCGATTAAAAACTGGCCGATGAATTTTGGAAGCGGTTTCAATTCGTGTTTGTCATCGAGCCAGCCAAGAATCGTGATCATGATTGCGCCAAAGGCGAGCGCGACGAGTTCAGGGCCGCGACGTTCCAAGCCGTGCGCGATCAAATTTTCGGAAGAAATTTTGACAACGCCAAATTTCAAAAAAATTGCGCCCATGAAAAGCGGAAATAAAATTGCCGTCAAAACGGCAAAGCCGCCGGCGAGCGGAATGGGAGTGTCGTGGATTTTGCGATGGCCGGGATCATCCACGAGATTTTTGCGCAAACACCATTTGCGCCAGAGCGGCAGCAAAAGCAGTGAAGTCAAAAATGCGCCGGCAAAAGCGACGAGATAAAAGTTAAGCGGAAATTTCACGCGTGATTAAAAACGCAGACCGCGTTCGGCGGCAAGTTTCAAATACCAATCGTATTGGTCGTTCACCATTTTTTCGACGCCAAAATTTTCGCGCACAAAATTTTGGCCGCGCGCGCCAAATGTTTTTCGCAATTCAGAATTATTTGCCAGCAATAAAATTTTTTGCGCAACAGTGTCAATGTCGCCGGTGCGAACTAAAAATCCGGTTTCATTTTCGAGGCAGATTTCATCCGCGCCGTCGAAATCGTAAGCGACAATCGGCTTGGCGGAGGCGAGGGCTTGCGGCAGCGCGCGGGAAAGCGCTTCGCGCGAGGACAAATGTGCGACGCAATCCATGAGGCCGACGTAACGCGCGACTTCGTTCGGCGCAACGAGTCCGGCGAAAATAACTTTGCCGGATAAATTCAGTTCGCGCGCGCGATTTTCAAGTTGCGTGCGCAAGGCACCGTCGCCGACGAAAAGCAAGCGCGCGTTGGGGATTTGCGGCAAAATTTTGGCGAAGGCGCGGAGCAGATCGTCGTGGCCTTTGAGTTTGAACAGGCGCGCAATTTTGCCGATGACAAAAGCGCCGGCGGGAATTTTCAATTTTTCGCGCAAAGCCAAATCGTTTGTTGATTCCAAAAACGGTTGCAAGTTGAAGCCGCTGAAAATGCGCGTGAACATTTCCGGTTGGCCGATTCCGGCGGCGAGATAAATCCGCGTCATCGCGTTGGCGGAAACAAAAAAATGGCCGGTGACGCGCGCGGCATATTTTTCAGCGGCGGTAAAAATAAAATTGGCAAAAGGATTTTGAAATTTTCCAAACGACGGGCCGTGAAGGTGATGGATGATGATGGGAACGCGCGCGCGTTTGGCCGCGAGGCGTCCGAGAATTCCGGCTTTGCCGCTATGGGTGTGAACGAGGTCCGGTTTTTGCGCGCGCAAAATTTTTTCCAATTTGCGCAGTGCGATAAAATCTTTGAGCGGATGAATGGGACGGATGAGTTCGGGAAGGATTGTGAGTTGAGAGGAATTTGAGTTGAGAGTTGAGAGTTGTGGAAAAATTTCGCGCGCTTTATTTTCGAGCGAGCCTTCGGGACCGAGTGTCGGGCCGGAAATCAAATTGACTTCGAGGCCCGATTTTTTTTGCAAGCCGGAAATGGTGGCGAGCGTATTTTCCTGCGCGCCGCCGATGACGAGGCGCGTGATGATGTGGGTGACGCGCATGGCGTCAGGGTGGGTTGCCTTTGAGTTCGCGCAGGCGTTGAATAATGTTGGTGGCCTCGGCGGTGTTGGTTCGGGCGTTGGCGAGGTAAATTTCGTAGTTCCTGATCGCGGCGTTGGTGTCGTGCTGGCGCCAGGCGATTTCGCCGAGGCCGTAGGCGACTTGAAAAGAATTGGTGAATGACTGGCGCAAAGTTTCGTAATCGGCGCGGGCGGCGTCCAGCTTGTCGCTTTCGAGATAGGCGACGGCGCGGTTGAAAAGGGCGTTGTTGTTGGTCGGCTGGATTGAAAGCACGCGCGTCATGTCGGCGATGGCGCCGGGATATTTTTTCAACTGGATGCTGACATAGCCGCGACTGAAGAGCCAGTTGGGATCTTCGGGGGTCAATTTCAGCCGGCGATCAATAATTTCCAGGGCGTTGGTGAACATGCCGTGGAGCAGATAGGCTTGCGCGGTCATCGTGAGCAACTGGTCGTTATGCGGATGCCGGGAAATTTCCAGTTCGAGCAGGCGGGCGCCGGGAGCCGTGTCGTTTTTTTGGAAATAGGCGGCGGCGGCAAAAATATCAAGCTGCGTGGAATTGGTGTCGTTGAGCGAAAATTTTTCCGGGTCATTGAGCGGTTCTTGCAAAACTTCCAGCGCGCGGGCCGGCAGGCGGGACGCGAGATACGCCTGCGAAAGCCACAGGCGCGGCGCGAGATTGTCCGGCTCCAATTGGCGGACGCGTTCCAACGGCGCGATGGCTTGCCGGAAAAATCCATTGTCTTTCTCTAAAATAATTCCGTCTTCAAAACAGAAGCTCGGCTCGTCGAACGGGCCATCGTCATCGAGCATGGCGTTCCAGGAACGATATTTGCCGAATTGATCGGAAGTGGTTTTGGACAGATCGAGCGGGACATGCCGGCCAGCCTGAAGGCTTTGGTTAAATTCCAGATTGGTTTGCGCGACCATGTTGTCGGGATTCAATTTCAGAGCGGCCTCAAAATGCGCGGCGGCTTTGGTCAAATCGTTGGCGCGCTGCAATTGCACGGCCCAAAAATCCAGGGCGCGCGAGTAAAACATTCCGGCAACAAAGGCGTTTGGATTTGGCTCTGGTTGAAGATGCAAATCTTCAAAAAGATTTTGGGCCCAGGAATGGGATGCGGAATCCGTGGAATAATTAACGGCATTTTCAGTTTGCGGCAGAATGGTTTTGCCGGCCTGCGCCCAAAAATTTTCATTTTCGGCGATAAGATCATTATCTGGCGGCGGCGGTCGGAGCGTGGTGGGCGGCAACGTTTTCAATCTATAAACGAGGCCATGCGGCTCCAGATAAAATTCCTCGAAATAATAGCCGAAGCTCGGATGCAAATAATAAAGTTCATTCGTTTTGCTGAGCACCGCGAGCAGGCCGATGAGATGCAGCGGACTTACGCCGTTGGTTATTTCAGCGCCGCGAACGGTATCCGGCCATCGGTTCGGAAACTGTTCGTGCAAAAATTGATGATACGAAGGGTAAGCCAACGAATGCGTGTCCAGCGGCACAAAATTCTTGGCGCGGCCTTCGCGCGCCAGCGCGGATTGCACGAGGATCAACAGGCGCGGATCGTCGGCCAGCAAAATGCCGCCGTTGGATGAAAGATTTCCGGTCGCCAGCGCGGCGTATTTCTTGAGCGCATCGTCATTGGTGTTGCGGATTTGCGGCGTATTTTTATAAAAGAGGCCGACGACGGCCAGAATCGCCAGCGCCCAGACGGCGAGGCTGACCGGCTTGTTCAAAAAATCAAGCGCCGAGGGTCTGACTTCTTCGGAACGGCTGCGGGTCGCGCGCTTGCCGAACACCAGCAGGAAATAGCCGCAAAAATAACCGATGGCCAGCGCGGTCAAATAATAAAAAGTCAAAAACAAACCGTGGCCAAGATGTCGCGGACTAAACGGCGGATCAAACGCCACCCAAAGGCAGATGACAAAAATAACCGCGTGAACCAGGTGAAACATGAAACTGGTCAGGGCCTGCCCCAGTTTGCTGTTGTCGCCAAAGGAAGATTTCCAGCGGATGGAAAGCAATAAAACCGGCAGCAATGAAGTCAGCGAAAGCAACGCAATCGTTTGCCGCACTTGGGGCACGGTGAAAAATGATTTCACCGGCTCCCATTGTGACGACAGATTGAACTTGAGCGCCTGCCAGAAATTCACCGGCACTTTGTGCGAGATGACCGCCAGCAACGGCAGCAAAAAATAAAACAGCAGGCCGGCCACGCCGCAGAAAAACATCCGTTGCAAAAATCGCGCATTGAAAAAATTTAATTTTCGTGTCCAGATGATCGCCGCAAGAAACAGCGGGAAAAATCCGATCATCGCCCAGTTGTCCACCATCGCCGCGCCGTAAACGAACGCGGTGAGAAACAGGCGCCCTTCGCGTTCGTCCAGCCGGTATTCCAGCAATTGCCAGATGACGAAGGCGAAGAGCAGCAGTTCAAACATTTCGCCGGTGCCATTGGTCGCCTGTTCCCAAAAAGTCATTTGCAGGCCGCAAACGGCGACCGCCAAAACGGGCGGCAGCCACGCGCTCCAAAGGGTTAAAAACGAAAAATCGCTGCGTTCGCGCTCGCGTTGCGCGTCCGTGCGGTCTTGGGGCAGGATGGCGACCGAGCGCGCCAGCAGGCCGAGCGTCGCCGCCGCGCACACGGCGGAAAAAAGATTCAGCGCCACGGGAATTGCTGTCACCGGCAGCCAGCGGAAGGGAATCGTGACCAGGAAAAAAAGCGGCGCATAAAATTCCGGCTCCCAAATCCAGCCGGAAATTTTGGCGACGGTTCCGAGATTGAACAGCGAGACCCAGCGGTTCAACGTCAGCAGATAAATCACCAGGGCCGCCGCCGCCAGCAGCCAGGGCAGCGTTCGGGGCACAAAATTTTCTCGCGGGTCAACTCGCTTTTCGTTAGCCATTGGATTTATTCAGTTGAAACGATTTCATGCGGTTTGGCAAGGTTTTGTCCCGCGCGCAAGTCCGCCACGCACTCGACGTGCTGCGTCTGCGGAAACATGTCCAGCGGCTGCACGCGCGCCAATTCAAAGACACCTTCCGCGCACAAAATGTTCAAATCCCGCGCCATCGTCGCCGGATGACACGAGACATAAATGATTTGCGCCGGCCTGGTTTCGCGCAACAACCGCAGCGTTTCCGGCCAGCAACCTTTGCGCGGCGGGTCCAAAATCACCGCTGTTTTTTCCGGAGAAAATTTTTGCAGCAACTCCGGCAAAATGTCCTCGACCGGCGCGGCCCGAAATTCACCGTTGGCAATTTTTCGGTTCGCCGCATTTTTTTGCGCGGCGGCAATCGCCAGCCGATCCAGTTCCACGCCCACAAACGATTCCACCAAACCGGCGGTCTCAATCCCAAAAAATCCGACGCCGCAATATAAATCCACCAGGTGTTTCGCGCCGCCGGCTTGCAAAAAACCGCGCACAATTTCAACCAGTTTTGGCAGCAGGAAAAAATTATTTTGAAAAAACGAATCGCGCGGCACCTCCCAGTCTTCCGGCTGCACGCGCAGCACAATTTTGATTCCGCCTTTGGGCGGCGGGTTGGCGCGCACGTTTTTGATCTGTTCGTTCAACGCCGTCTCGGCGATTTTGCATTCCTCGATGTCCTCGACCAGCCCGCAATCGGCGCGCACAAAACCGATGTTCAGCTTTTGCTCCGGCTTGTTCCACTGGCTGCGGATCATGATGCGGTTGCGATAACCGTAAGGCGAAGGGCACGCGAGGACCGGCGCAATTTTTTCCGCAGAGATTTTTCCGACGCGCTCGAACAAATCCGAAATCTGCTTGTGTTTCAATCGCAACTGCGTCGCGTAATCAATGTGTTGATACTGGCAGCCGCCGCATTTGCCGAAATAAACGCATGGCGGCTGGACGCGCTGCGGCGAGGATTTTTCCACGCGCAAGAGTTTGGCGCGCGCAAAATTCTTTTTCACCTCGATGATTTCGACCTCAACGATTTCTTCCAAAAGGACAAAGGGCACAAAGATGACAAAATCGTCCACGCGCCCGACGCCTTCGCCGCCGAACGCGATGTCGTGGATCGTCAGGGAAGTTTTATCGCCAATTTTGAAAGACACGCAGCAGGTTAGAAGATTGTGCGCGCCGGAAAAAGATTATTTTAAGGCAGTAACGGAAACAGACCCATGCCTCATGCACTCACTCTCTGTCCACACAACCGGGGCAACGCCATGTTAACATCTGCCGCCAGCCTGAACATTTTTTGCTTGCCAAACGCATTGGCCGGCAGGCATTTTCCGACATGGCAGCGACGCGCAATTCCAACTTCGACCATCCGTTCTACCAACCGGCGGAACAATTTTTTCCCGCGAACAATAACCTCGGCCTCACGTTCGACGACCTCACGCTCGCGACGATGTATTCCGAAATCCTGCCGCGCGACACGCAACTGGACACGACGCTCGCGGAACATTTGCGCCTGAACATTCCCGTTATTTCGTCCGACATGGACACCGTGACCGAATCGCGCATGGCGATCGCGATGGCGCTCAACGGCGGACTCGGTTTGATCCATTACAATCTGCCGGAGCGCGAGCAATTGTCCCAGGTCAGCCGCGTGAAAAATCACGTTCATGGTTTGATCCAGGAGCCGATCAAAGTTTCGCCCGACCAATTCATCGGCGACGTGCTGGCGTTGATCGAGCAAAAAAAATTCGGCTTCAGCACGTTTCCCGTCGTGGACGAAAAAGGAAAACTCGTCGGCCTTTTGCCCGGCCACGTTGTCAAGCCGCGTTACGCGAAAAGAAAAATTTCCGAGGCGCTCCAGCCGCGCGCGCAAGTTCACACCATCGCGCATAAAGAATTGGGCAAAGACCCGATTGCGCGCGCCGACAAATTTTTCACCGAACATCTCGGCATCCACAAATTGCTCGTCGTGGACGACAAGGATCATTTGCGCGGACTCATCACGCTCAACGACGTGGAGCACATCACGCAGGAACGCCTCGCGCAATTCAAGCCCGCGCGCGATTCGCATTTCCGCCTGGTTTGCGGCGCGGCGGTTTCGGCGACGCGCAATGCGTTCGGTGAATTGGACAAAAAAAGAATCCTCGAGCACGCCGGCGCGCTGGTGGAACGCGGCGTGGACACGATTGCGGTTTCAACTGCGCATGGTCATACGAAAGGCGTCGGCGACACCGTGAAAGTTTTGCGCGACGCTTTTCCGAAATTGCCGCTCATCGCCGGAAACGTCACGAGCGCGGCGGGCGTGGAATTTCTCGCGGACTGCGGCGCGGACGCGATCAAAGTCGGGCAAGGGCCGGGTTCCATTTGCACGACGCGGATTGTCGCGGGCGTCGGCATCCCGCAAATGACCGCGCTGTATGTTTGTTCGCAAGCGGCGGCGAAGAAAAAAGTTTCAATTCTCGCGGACGGCGGCATCACCAAATCCGGCGACATCGTGAAGGCATTGACATTGAGCGGTGCAGTTATTTGCGGCGGAATTTTCGCCGGTTGCAACGAAGCGCCCGGCGACGTCGTGGAAATCAGCGGCAAACTTTACAAACAATATCGCGGCATGGGCAGTTTTGCGGCGATGAAGGCCGGCAGCGCGGCGCGTTACGGCCACGAAAAAAACCCATCGCAAAAAGTCGCGCCCGAAGGCGTTGAGGCGCTCAAGGAAGCGTGCGGTTCCGTTGACCGCGTGCTCGCGCAACTCATCGGCGGCATTCAATCGGGCATGGGTTATCTCGGCGCGAAAAATCTGGAACAGCTTCGGGAAAAAGCGCGTTACATCCGCGTCAGCCCCGCCGGAATGCGCGAAGCCGCGCCGCACGACGTGGTGGAATTGAAAACGGGGAATTGATAAAACAGCATTGCGAGTGGCCGATGAAGGATTTGCCAAAATAATTCTTGGCAATAGGGGACAAACCGCGTAAAACCAAAACCGTCAGTCAGGACGTTTCAAAAACAATTATCGAAAAAACTTAAATTAAAATAAATTTGCGGCTTCGGCTGCTGTCATCACGAAACGTGGAAATTTCGGATTCAAGGACAGCGTTTGAAGTACGCCCACAGTGGGCGTGCCGAAAGCGTTCTTTGAAGGCATCCACGTGCCGGTGATGGGCGTAAGTAATCACGCCCTTTTGATTGGCAAACCAACCGCGCTAAAATTATGAAGCCAATCAAAAATATCTTCTGCGGATTAGCAATCGTCGCTGGATTTATTCTGCCAAACCTTTTCGCCCAAACTGCCAGCGATATTTTTTCCGACACGAACACCGATTATAGTTCGCTCTCGGATTTTGAGATTGAACTGAAGGCCGTCGAATCCACCACGCCCACGGCGGCTATGGCTGCTCCGCAAATGGGAACCTTCTATTCCGCCCAACATGCCGAGGACTGGCCGCCCTTGCCGGAAAATATAAACAACGCGCCCGTCTGGAATCTGGGTGATGGCTTGTTTCTGCTGTCCGACTTGGATTTCAATTACAACGCAACTTCAAAGCGGCTCAAAGTCAACGGCTCGATGAGCGCGATGGATTTGAGCGATTCAGACGATACATTCAGTCCCGATTTTGTCCTTTCAGATTTTGGCACCAACCTGTGGCTGGCGATCACCAATTTATCCGGCGGCACGGCGGGCATTCTCATCAGCAACACGCAGCCGGACATCCAATATGAGATTCAAGGCACGACGAATTTGACTGATGCCCAATGGGTTTCCGAAGGATTTGTGTATGGCTCGGAACTGACCAACTGGACTCCGGCGAGCGCGGCGGCGGCGGATTATCCGAATTTGTTCTTTAGAATCCGCTCATGGATTGACAGTGACAATGTCGGCATCCCTGACTGGTGGCAGTTGCAATACTTCGGGACAATCGGCATAGACCCTTACGCCGCCAGCCCGGCGGGCGACGGTTTTGATATTTTCTCAAAATACCAAAGCGGTCTGGCGCCCACCACTTTTGTGACGCCGCCCGCGCCGAGTAATTTTGTGGCCGTGCTAAGCACGAATAGAACGGATGTCCTGCTTTCATGGGCGGCCGCACAGGGATCGGTGATGGATTATACAATCGTGCGCCGCGTTTATGATTTTGACACGTATGAATTTGATTATTTCACCAATACGGTGAGCGCTCCGGCAACTTCGTTCACGGATGTCGGAGTCGTCAGCGATGGTGATGAATATGACACGGATTATGCGGGCGACAACACTTCGGGAACTGCTTCTTCACATATTTATGACAGTGCGCCACCACCGCCGACTCCGCCAACGCCCACTTACAATATTGATGTTTCCGCCACGCTTATCCGTAATGCAACCGGCCGCTGGCAATTGATGTTTGCGGGTCTGCCCGCCAACGCGCAGTCGGTGCAATTGATATGGGGCAATGGCGCAACTGCCAACATTCCGGCCAGCAATCTGACCAATGGAATCTATCAGATTCCCGACACCGATTCGGTCAATCATTTGGGCGACACAATTTCCGTGCAGGGGATGCAAACGAATGGGGAAGCCGGGACAATTTCTCAAGCCGGAGTTCTGGCCAATGACGCGCCGTATTTCGTGGATGGACGCGCACATCTGAAGCAAGACCTTGATTTTTTGATTCGCGCGGCATCGTTAAACGCATCTTTCGGGAGCAGTTATGTTGATTCCACCGTGGGAGAGTTTAATCAAGGCGCGACGAATTTTGAGGAATTCAGTTTTCTGCATCATGGCTCGTGGAACGGCGGGGCTTTGGAAGATTTAAGCAGCTATCAACTGGACAATCTGTGGCCGTTCACCGCGAATTATTATCTGGCCAATTTTTTGATTGATACCCGTCGAACCAATTATGCCCAAAGCCCCTGGGGTGTTGCCAATTTTAATTTTATGCCTGATTTTGCCACCAACATCCCCGCGCGGCCGATATTGACAGCCAGTCCTTATTGGATTGTGCAGCCAGGTTTCGGTGGACTTGAAAATAACATCACCAATTGGGGCATTGCCATCAGCGACGATGATACGATGGCAAGCTTGCAAAATGGCATTCACAATCTGTTTGGACTGCCGTTTCAAACGGGTTACGAAATTGACTTTTACCCTGCCATTGATCCGAGCACCGGATTGTTGGTTTTTGATTCAATATATCAATTTCTCGCTCCCGGCGGCAGCGTAACGGTGGAACATCCGGAGGAGGATTACATAATAGGAGAGGGTCTTTCCTAGTTGAGCGGGAGTGAACGGGTATTTTTCAAGAGCAACGCATAGAGGTTATCACGGCGATGATTCCAACGCCACTCGGATTCTTTGAGATGGAGCGGGAACTTGTCAGTGCGGATCCCTCGCTGTTTGGCGAGTCTGGTTTTGGCGAAGCCCCAGAACGATTCAATGCCGTTTATGTGCCGTTTGCCCCGCGCAAATTCGTATTCATGGTGGTGCACCCGGTGATGTTTGAATCCGTCCCAGACCAGTCCGTCATACGCCTTCCAGCCGTCGGTGTGAAGGGTCGTCGCGCCCTTGACCTGGCCATGCACCACCCTTAAAAGCTCGGTTTTCGAGCAGTTGGGCACAATCTGGACGAACACTTTGCCCGCCCGTTTGAGCAGGCCGATGACGGGAACTTTCCGTCCCGCGCCACGTCCGCGTTTGCCGCGCACCCGGCGCGGGCCGAAATAACTTTCATCAATCTCCACGATGCCGCCGACAAACGGTTTGGCCTCGGCTTGGGTCAAAGCCACCACCCGTTGTCGCAACAGACCATAAAGCCGGTGCGTCGTGTTCTGGTTGACGCCG
>DATCEV010000025.1:0-10095 GCA_036509895.1 Verrucomicrobiia bacterium | reverse complement strand
GACGGTCGCGCTCCCCTTGCGCAATTCTTGCGAGACTTTGAATTCAATCGGCAAACCGTGGCAATCCCAGCCGGGAACATACGGCGCGCTGAAACCCCGCAGCGTTTTATATTTAATGATGATGTCTTTGAGAATTTTATTCAGCGCCGTGCCGATATGAACATCACCATTGGCGAACGGCGGACCGTCGTGCAGGACGAATTTCGGCGCGTTCTCTTTATCGCGTTGTTGCTGGATTTTTTCGTAAAACTGCGCGGCTTCCCATTTCTTGAGGCGTTCCGGTTCACGCGCGACGAGGTCGGCGCGCATCGCGAAGTCGGTTCGCGGCAGATTTAGTGTGTTTTTGTAGTCCGTCGCCATTTTTAGGAACGCAGACGGTAGCAGCGGGAAATTTGAGTGTCAACGGACGCGCGGAGCATTGGTTTGGATGAAATCGAGGCCATAAACAAAAAAACCGGGTCAAGCGGTCAGAAGGTGACCGAGAGACCCGGGGAATTTAGAATGAGTAACAACGTGGGATCACGGAGAACTCCAATTTGCGCCGTTACCAGAACGCAAATCGAAAACTTACAATCAAAGATCATTGGCAACCACCTCCAAAGCGTTGCCTCTGGAAACAGTAAATCACTTATCCTTATTTTTGTCAAATTATTTTTTGAAGTATAAGCATAAATACTTTAAGCCGAGGTTTTTATTAGCTGGAATCTTTAATAAGAACTGCCATTGAAAAGTTTTATCGAGGTCATTTAGAGAAATTCGGAAAAACAGAAGGTTGAAAACTTTGACCGCGCGGATGTTTTAGATTATGCTTCTAAAAGAAGCGCGGCTCCATTTGAAACGAGATCAATCTCCTTTCAAAAAAACCAGAAAACGTTTGATTTTATTGAATGGAAGATGTTTGTGAATAACTTGCGAACAAGAGTTAATATGTTGTCCTCGAAACTTGGGCTGCGATTGCGTAAAAACGTTCGTGTCCACAGAAGTTGTCCCGGGCGTTTTCAGGGTTGTGAACAAAATCAGCACAGGCGAACCGGCGGCTAGGTTTTTAACTAGTTGAAAACAAGGCGTTTATTTTAATTTAATTATGATTATTTTGGCAAGAAAAGCGAATTGGCTTTGGCGTTGGAAAACCAGTCATTCTTTTTTCAAAGGATTCGCCCATAAAAATGACCATCAAAATTCCGGTTTTGAGGTCAGGTGAATAAAATGCTTGTAAAACCGACTTTTTGACCCCAATGCAAATGCAACTTTCAGCTGAAAAAATTTGGAGCTCCGCGCAAGAGCACCTTCGCGCCAGCATGAATGCAGACACTTATAATATGTGGTTTGCCCCGTTGCGGGCGAGTGCGATTGACGCGAGCCACGTCACCCTGGAGGCCTCCAACGAATTTTGCGAAGTCTGGCTCAAGGACAATTACATCGGCTTGTTGCAAAAGGCTTTTGCCGTGGCGTCGGGCCGCCAACTGCAAATCAAATTCAAGACCGTTTCTGGAAATCCTTCACTGGCCACGGCGATAGTGACGGCTGCATCCGCAAAAAAAACGGAGCCGGGTCATGAGCGGGTTTTGCATAATGGCGAACCGCATTTTAACCCTAAAAACACTTTCGATTCGTTCGTCGTCGGCAACAATAACAATTTCGCCTACGCTGCGGCATTGGCCGTGGCGCAAGCGCCGGGAAAATCTTATAATCCGCTTTTTCTTTACGGCGGCGTCGGTTTGGGAAAAACACATTTGCTCCACGCCATCGGCCAGCACGTCGCAGTGAACAAAAAAGGCGCGCGCGTCGCTTATTTATCATCGGAAAAATTCACGAACGAATACATTGACGGCATTCAAAACAACAAGCTTGCGGCCTTTCGCAAAAAACATCGCCAGACCGATGTGCTGTTAATTGACGACATTCAATTTCTTGCCGGCAAAGAACGCATTCAGGAAGAATTTTTCCATACATTTAACGCACTACATGAGTCGCATAAACAGATCGTCTTGACCTGCGACCGTCCGGCCAGCGAAATTCAGGGACTCGAGCATCGCCTCGTCTCGCGTTTTGAATGGGGTTTGGTCACCGATTTGCAACCGCCGGACATCGAAATGCGCCGGGCGATTCTCAACAAAAAAGCCCAATTGATGGGGGCCGTGCTGCCGGAAGACGTGCTGGATTTTCTAGCCAACCGCATTCGCACCAACGTGCGCCGTCTCGAAGGCGCGCTTATCCGGGTCGCTTCTTATGCCTCGCTCACCGGCAAAAAATTGAGCATTGAGGTCATCGAAGGTTTGTTGCGCGAAATTCTTCACGAAGAAGGCCGTTTTTCCATCAGCATCGAAGTCATCCAGAAAAAAGTTGCGGAACATTTTGACATTCGCCTTGCCGACATGACCAGCAAACGTCGCCCGGAAAACATCGCTTTTCCGCGCCAGATCGCCATGTATCTGTCGCGCCAGATGACCGAAAGCTCGCTCAACACCATCGGCGAAGCTTACGGCGGCCGCGACCACGGAACGGTTTTGCACGCCTGCCGTCTCGTTAAAGATCGCATGGAAGTGGACGCCAACGTCCGTCAGGTCGTTCATTATTTGGAAAAGCAGTTGATGCGTTAATTTCCGCGCTCGACACTCGACCTTCGACCCTCGACATTTTTGCCATGCCGGTCATCGAAGTCAGCCATCTCACCAAAGCCTTTCGCACTTACAAAAAGCAACCCGGATTTGCCGGCGCGATCAAAGGACTTTTTCGCCGTCAATATGAACAAACCGTTGCCGTCAACGAAGTCAGTTTCAAAATTGAACCCGGCGAACTCGTTGGATTTCTTGGACCCAACGGCGCGGGCAAAACGACCACTTTGAAAATGCTCGCCGGCCTGCTTTATCCGACGAGCGGTTCCGCAAAAGTTTTGGGTTACACGCCATGGGAACGCGCTGATGGTTATCGGCGGCAGTTTGCGTTGCTGCTCGGCCAGAAAAATCAGTTGTGGTGGGATTTGCCCGCGCGTGAATCGCTGGAATTGAATGCAAAAATCTACGGCATTCCCCCAGAACGCTTCGAGCAAACCGTCGGCGAAATGACCGAGTTGCTCAACGTCAAAGACAAGCTCAACGTCAGTGTGCGTGAACTTTCCCTCGGCGAGCGCATGAAAATGGAACTTATTGCGTCGCTGCTGCACGAGCCGAAAGTTCTTTTTCTCGACGAACCGACCATCGGCCTCGACGTGACCTCGCAGAAAACCGTGCGTGATTTTATTCGCCGCCACAATTCCGAGCGCAAGACCACCATTTTGCTGACGAGTCATTATATGGCCGATATTCAGGAATTGTGCGAGCGCGCCATCATCATTGATCACGGCAAAATTTTCTTCGACGGCAAGTTGAGCGAAATTGTGGATCGCTTCGCCGATTTCAAACTCGTCACGATTCAATGCGAAAAGGCAAATGAATTTTCACCTGAAAAATTAAATAAATACGGCGAAGTTGTTGAAAAAACTTCCGGCGAAATCAAATTCAAAGTTAAGCGCGACCGTGTCATTTCCGTTTGCAAATCGCTGCTGGACGATTTGCCGGTGAGCGACATTGATATTCAGGAAGTGCCGATTGAAGATGTCATCCGCCAGATTTTTGCGCGCTGATTAAATTGTAATCGGCCAAAATTTCAAATACTTTTTGGAAATGAAATGTCCAAAGTGCAAGGTTGATCTCCAAACACAAAATGATCGCGGCGTAGCAGTCGCCGCTTGTCCAAAATGCCGGGGAATGTGGCTGACGCCCGCCGAACTGGATGAATTGGAAAATGAGGCTTTCTCAAATGAAGCGAATAAAGGCTCGCTTTATCTTGCCACCGAAAAATCCGACCTCAAATGTCCAGTTTGTTCGATACCGCTAAAACGGTTCGACTATCGGTTCTTTGATTTGCAACTTGATTGCTGTCCGGAACACGGTTTTTGGCTGGACAAAGGCGAAGACGATCAAATTTTGGAATTGATGCGCGGCGAAGAAGCTCGCATTGAAAGAAAATTTGGCGCGGAAAATTCGTGGGCGAAATATATCAATCACTTGCGCTCGCCAGGCTTCTTTTCAAAAATCAAAGATTTGTTTCATCAGTAGCGCGTGGATATTTTTCTTCAAACCGCGATGGACGAAGCCAAAAAAAGTTTGGCCGAAGGCGGCATTCCCATCGGTTCGGTTTTGGTTTGCGATGGAAAAATCATCGGGCGCGGGCACAACCAGCGCGTGCAGTGCGGCAGCGTGATTCATCACGCGGAAATGAATTGCCTCGAAAATGCCGGGCGGCTCCAGGCTGATATTTATTCGCGCTGCATTTTATATTCCACGCTTTCGCCGTGCCCGATGTGCAGCGGCGCGGCGTTGCTTTACAAAATTCCGCGCATCGTCGTCGGCGAGAACAAAACGTTTCAAGGGCCGGAGGAATACGTCCGCTCGCAAGGCGTGAAGGTGGAAGTGCTGCAAGACGCCGCGTGCATTAAGCTGATGCGCGACTTCATCAACGCCAGCCCGGAACTTTGGAATGAAGATATTGGCGTAAAATTCCGTTGAGGCAAAAGCCCTTTGAAATTAAAACTCGAAAAATTCCTCCGTCCGCTTCAAATTAAAACGTGTCCGCCATTGAACGCACCATTCAAGTCACCTGGCCGCTGCGCGTTTTTTTTACCGAAAACGTTTTTGCGCCGGACAATTTGATTTTGAAAAATGCTTTGGCCAACGGGAAAAAAACTTCGCCGAAAGTTCTCGTCATTCTTGAAGACGCGCTTGCCCAAGCTCAACCCGAACTTTCGCAAAAAATTGAAAATTATTTTTCCGCGCACAAATCCGAACTGCAACTCGTCCGTTCGCCGCTGTTCGTTTGCGGCGGCGAACACTCAAAAAATTCCATCACCCTCGTCACCGAAATCCTTTCGCAATTGGATCGTCATCACATTGACCGCCATTCTTTTTTGATTGCGATTGGCGGCGGCGCGCTGCTCGACGTCGCCGGATTTGCCGCCGCCACCGCGCATCGCGGCGTCCGCCACATTCGCATTCCAACGACAACTTTGTCGCAAGCCGATTCCGGCGTCGGCGTCAAAAACGGCATCAACGCGTTCGGCAAAAAAAACTTCGTCGGCACGTTCGCGCCGCCGCACGCCGTCATCAACGATTTCAATTTGCTCGCAACTTTGGCGCCGCGCGCCAAACGCGCCGGTTACATCGAAGCCGTGAAAGTCGCCTGCATTCGCGACCCAAAATTTTTCGGCGAAATCGAACGCGACGCGGAAAAATTGATTTCGTTCGACCCGGTCACGATGAAAAATTTGATTCATCGCTGCGCCGAATTGCATTTGGAACACATCGCCACGAGCGGCGATCCGTTTGAAATCGGCTCGGCGCGTCCGCTGGATTTCGGCCATTGGTCGGCGCACAAATTGGAGCAACTTTCCAGTTTCAGAATACCGCACGGCGAGGCCGTCGCCATTGGCATCGCGCTCGATGTAATTTATTCGCGCAACGCAGGTTTGCTCGAAAAAAATTCTGCCGAACGCATTTTGAAATTGCTCGAAAAACTCGGCTTCAAATTATTTGCCGATGAATTGCTCGCGAAAAATTCTGCCGGCGAATTTCAGATTTTGCTTGGCCTCGAAGAATTTCGCGAACATCTCGGCGGCGAATTGACGATTACCCTTTTGCGCGAAATCGGTCGCGGCGTGGAAGTGAACGAAATGAATCCGCAAAAAATTATCGAAGCCATCCGCGAACTGGAACAACGTCGCAGTCATTGAGTTTTAGCCGCAGATGGACACAGATTTTCACAAATGAAAAATCTTTTCCCATCTGGGTTTCATCTGTGTCCATCTGTGGCTAAAATCCATTTGTGAATCGTCTCGCGATCATCAACGTCGTTGGCCTGACCGAAGCGCTCGTCGGCGAACACACGCCGCGCATTTTGGAATTTGTAAAACGCGGCGCGCTCGCCAACATTTCGCCTGCATTTCCCGCCGTCACTTGCACCGCGCAATCAAACTATCTGACCGGCAAAAATCCGGCGCAACACGGCATCGTTGGCAACGGCTGGTTCAATCGCGAACTTGCGGAAATTCATTTTTGGAAACAATCGAATCACATTGTTCAAAGCCCAAAATTGTGGGATGCGCTTCATGTGCAATCTGAAATCGCAAATCGTAAATCATCAATCGTAAATTTGTTCTGGTGGTTCAACATGTATTCGAGCGTGGATTTTTCCATCACGCCGCGCCCGGTTTACCGCGCCGACGGCGGAAAAATTTTCGACATTTATTCCTGGCCATATTCGATTCGCGAAGAAATTAAAAAAGATTTGGGTGAGTTTCCATTCTTCGGATTTTGGGGACCGGCGGCGGGAATCAAAACGCCACGAGGTTCCGCCGATTGCGCGACGCGCTGGATTGCTGAATCCGCAAAGTGGATTGAAAATAAATTTTCGCCGACGCTGAATCTGATTTATCTGCCGCACTTGGATTACAATTTGCAGCGACACGGAACTTACGATGTTTCAGGGAATTTGCATCCGAAAATTATTCCCGATTTGCGCGCGATTGATTCCATTGTCGGCGACTTGATTGATTTTTTTCGTTCGCGCGAAGTGGAAATTATTTTGCTTTCGGAATACGGAATCACAAATGTGGACACGCCGGTTCATTTGAACCGGATTTTTCGCGAGCGCGGCTGGCTGGCAATCAAAGACGAACTGGGGCTGGAAATTTTGGACGCGGGCGCGAGCAAAGTTTTCGCGGTTGCTGACCATCAAGTCGCGCACATTTATTTGAATGATGCGTCGCTGGAAAATTCTGTGCGCGAGGTTTTGGAAAAAACTTCCGGCGTGGAAAAAGTTTTGGGCAAAGCGGAGAAAATCGCGGCGGGCATTGATCATTCGCGCGCGGGCGATTTGATTGCGGTTGCGCAGGAAAATGCCTGGTTCACTTATTATTATTGGCTGGACGACGCGCGGGCGCCGGATTTTGCGCGGACGATTGACATTCATCGCAAGCCCGGCTACGACCCGGCGGAACTTTTTCTCGATCCAAAAATTGCGTTTCCAAAATTAAAAATTGCGCGGCGGTTGCTGCAAAAAAAACTGGGGTTTCGAATGTTGATGGACGTGATTCCCCTCGACGCAACTTTGGTGAAAGGTTCGCACGGTCGCGTTTCTGCGAATAAAAAAGACTGGCCGGTGATCATTGCCGGGGAGCCGGAATTTTTGCCGGCGAAAGAAATTCAGTCAACCGACGTTTTTCAATTTCTGCTTCGACATTTTGACAATTAAAAATGCAAAGTGGTTTCGCGCAAGGAAGCCTTTTAATTTTAGGCTATTTATCCAATCGCAGTAATGTTTGGATGGAAACGCCCAGAACTCGTACAGTTTTGATGATAGTTTCCCGACCGGCGAGCTTGCCGATGAGTTTTGAGTTTAGGTTTTCCTCTTCCAGTTCGCGCCAAAAGCGATTCTCCGCCCTGCCAAAACCAGCATGAATTATAGATAAAAAAAATGAATTTACAAGTCGCAGCTTTTTGCCGACCGGGATGAAATAAACTGAAACAGCCCTTGACGCCCGCCCGCCACTTCTGAAGAATGCCCTCACTCCCATGAAGGCAAAACGGACAATCAAATCCCACTGCCGGATTTTCCCCGGCAGACTGCCGCGCTCCTCCGGCACACGCCCGACCTTCTCCGGCAACTCCCTGCGCTTCTCCGGCACGAACCGGAATTGCTCCGTCAACTGCCGGAATACCTCCGGCACGCGCCCGAACTCCTCCGGCAACTACCGGAACTGTTCCGGCACACGCCGGAGTTGCTCGGCGGTCTGCCCGAATTGTTCCGGCACGCGCCGGAACTCCTCCGACAACTGCCGGAGCTTCCCGGAAGTCTGCCGGAATCATTCCGGCACGCCACAACCCTTCAAAAACCCTTGTTTTTCTATGATTTCCAGGAAATTCACCCACAAACACTAACCACCCACTAACAACTGATTATGGCAAAACGCGACGCAGTTCCCAAGACCCAAGACGGCTACCTCAAATGGCATGACACCCTCAAAGCGGGCGTCAGCCTCACCACCCCCGGCGCATCCGCAACCGACTTGGCGATGCTCACGGCGGACAACGCCGACCTGCACGCCAAAATGACGGCGGCGACTACTGCCGACAACGCCAGCAAAGCCGCGCACACCGCCTTGAATGCCTCCATCGCCAACAGCCAGAAAAACGCCCGCGCCCTCGCGCAACGCATCAAGAAAAGCACCGCCTACACCCAGCCCCTTGGCAATATGCTGGGCATTGAAGGGCCGCAAGATTCCGTGGACATGACCCTGCAAAAGCCGACGCTGGACGCCACGCCCGGCCTCGGCGGCGTTGTGGAGATTGGCTTCAACAAGATGGATGCCGAAGGCGTTCACATTTACGGCATGAGAGACGGCGACGCGGGATTCACTTTGCTCGCCAGCGAAACCCATTCGCCCTATGTGGACAATCGCCCGTTGCTGACGGCGGGCAAACCCGAAGTGCGCCAATACAAAGCCACGTTCTTCCTCGGCAAAAGCGAAATTGGTTTGGCAAGCGATGTCGTTCCCGCGACGGCTGCGCCGTGATGAAGGATTAACCCAACGCGATGATTTCGCCAAGGCGGAATCGCCGCAAACAGAAAGAAAAAATATGAACACCCATGCCTTAAAAATTCTCGCCGCAACGAAGTTGCTGCCGCTGCTGTTGCTGTTGGCGCTGCCCCAGTCCGGCTGGGCGCAGACCCAGTTTAGTGTGGGGCCGTTTTACTATCAACTTGTTGGCGCATATAATAGTCCGGGCACTTACGCAATCATCTACCACTACGATGATTCCGAAGGAGCGAACGTGACCATCCCCACCACGGTCAGCGATTTTTTCTTTACCGGGGGGTATACCATACCAGTTACCACCTTGGGGGGTGGGTCATATGAGGAATTATTCAACGCCACCGCGGCCGCCACCGTGAAGAGCGTTACCATCGGCAACGGCATCACCACCATCGGGGAGAATGCGTTCAACGGATGCACCAACCTGACCAGTGTTACCATTCCCAGCAGCGTCACCAGCATCGGGGAAGATGCGTTCGCCAATTGCAGCAGTCTGCCCAAAGTTACCATCGGCAACGGTGTCACCAACGTCGCGCAAGAAGCGTTCTATTCCTGCACCAGCCTGACCAACGTCACGATTGGCAGCAGCGTCACCAGCTTCGGGGAAGATGCGTTCGAAAGCTGCTATAGCTTGAGGGCAGTCTATTTCCAAGGCAACTCTCCGACTCAAAGCACTCTCAATGGCTTTATTATTTTCGAATTAAACCACGACGATATCGCCTATGTCCGGCCGGGCACCACGGGCTGGCAGAATTATTTTGATGGTTTGCCAGTTATCGTAACCAATTTCATTGGAAGTCTCGTCGGCGGAGTTTCAAACATTGTGGGCAATGTCACGGTGAAACACCCGGACGGCGCGACAAGCACCCTCAAACCGGGTGATCCAATCCTAATGGGAGACATCATACAGACGCCACTCGGCGGCGGGGCCGTTATTCAATTCAACGATAATACGACGCTTGCAATGGCTGAACGTGGCAGTGTCACGATAGATAATTACGTTTATAATCCCAACGACAATTCTAAGAACTCATTTTTGGGTCACCTAGAAGGCGCATTTGCTTGGGTCTCGGGACAAATCGGAAAAAAAGAAAATCCCGACGTCAATATCGAAACCGCCGTGGGGAGCATCGGCATCCGGGGAACACAATTTATCTCCCAGCAAGACCCTTGTTCCTCCACTCAAACGGTCTATCTTATCGAGGGCGAACTGGGCATCACGCCGCTGGATACGCCCGGCGTGACGAACATCTGCGATGCCCCCGTCACGATTTACATCACTCCCGACAGCGTCACCACCAACACATTGAATCAGGCCATGTATGATTCCATCAGCAATCAGGTGTTCCAGAACACGGGCATCGTGACATTCGGGTCGTGGCTGGAGCAGTATTTTGGCTGCACCAACGATCCCGACGCCGCGCCCACCGCCGACCCCAGCGGCGACGGTCAGGATAATTACACGA
>DATCEV010000024.1:0-9914 GCA_036509895.1 Verrucomicrobiia bacterium | reverse complement strand
GTGACGACCAGCGACTTCTCCGGCGTCGTCTTCGTGATGTCGCTAAAGTCCGCGATCGTGATGTATCGCGTGGACGGCGTTAGCGGTCTAAAATGTTTAACTGGCATAAATGCAAAAGTTTTTTATCAGCAACTTCGAAGTCGGCGAGCCATCAATCCTGTTTCTGTGGGAAATCAGTTATCGGTCCGCAAACATGCTGTCCTGACGACCTTGCGGGCGACGAGGAGCGCGTAAATTATCAGACGTAAAATAGAACGCAAGCGCTTTTTTGAAGAATTTTAAGACCCGCTTTTATTGTTCTGCCATGACCTTTACTTAAAATTTTCCATGCGTTTAATTATTTGACCGCTGCCATTTGCTTCGTTAATTTGTCTGCGTGACTCAAAACTTAAACCTGCTGCTTGCGAACGCGCTGCTGATCAGCGCGGCAGTCGGGTTTTGATTCGTTCACCGAAATTTATCAACCCACTGCCAGACGGCGGTGGGTTTTTTATTTTAACTTCGTCGCCGGACGGCAATAATTAGAAAGCAAATGAACATGCAAAATCGGTCATCGAAATATCGTCCGTTCCAACACGCGCCGAAAATGGTCGAGCGGCGATGGCCTTCGCGCACGCTCACGCACGCGCCGCGCTGGTGCAGCGTGGATTTGCGCGATGGCAATCAGGCGCTCGCCGTGCCGATGAACGTTTCGCAGAAACTGGAATTGTTCCAGGCGCTCGTCAAAATCGGTTTCAAGGAAATCGAAGTCGGCTTTCCATCGGCGTCAAACACGGAATTTAATTTCAACCGTTTGCTCATCGAAAAAAATCACGCGCCGGACGACGTGTGGTTGCAAGTGCTCGTGCAGGCGCGCGAAGATTTAATCGAACGAACTGTGGAATCTTTGGTCGGCGCGAAGAAAGCGATCATTCATTTGTATAATTCCACTTCGCCCGCGCAACGCCGCGTTGTTTTCGGAAAATCGAAACGCGAAATCATTGAAGTCGCCGTGCGCGGCGCGCAATGGATCAAAGAACGTTTGCACAAACTCAACGGCACGGAAGTCATGCTCCAGTATTCGCCGGAAAGTTTTAGCATGACGGAAGTGGAATTTGCGAAGGAAATTTCCGAAGCCGTCATGGATGTGTGGTTGCCAAAAGTGGGACACGCTTCCAGCCTGTCTAAAAAACCAAAAACAGAAGCAAACGAAGATAACAAAGAATCTTCGTTGCCTTTGTTATCTTCTGTAAAAAAATCCGAGACAGACAGGATGGCCGTCTCACAAAAAATGATTTTGAATTTGCCGGACACCGTCGAAGTCGCGATGCCCAATGTTTATGCGGATCAAATTGAATGGATATGTCGCAATATAAAAAATCGCGAATCGTTAATCATTTCTTTGCACACGCACAATGATCGTTGCACTGGCGTCGCGGCGACGGAACTTGGTTTGCTCGCGGGCGCGGAGCGCGTCGAGGGAACTTTGTTCGGAAACGGCGAGCGCACGGGAAATTTGGACATCGTGACCGTCGCATTGAATTTGTATATGCACGGCATTGATCCGAAATTGGATTTTTCGGATTTGAATTCCGTCATTGAAATTTACGAGCGTTGCACGGGCATGACGATTCCGCCGCGACATCCTTACGCGGGCGAATTGGTGTTCACGGCATTCAGCGGTTCGCATCAGGACGCGATTAAAAAAGGTTTGAATGAATGGAAGGAAAAACATCGAACATCCAACATCGAACATCCAACATCCCATGAATCGGCATATTGGGACGTGCCGTATCTTACGATTGACCCGACGGACATTGGTCGCGAATACCGCGAAGTCATTCGCGTCAATTCACAAAGCGGCAAAGGCGGCGTGGCGTATTTGCTCGAAAGCGAATTTGGAATTTCGTTGCCCAAAGATTTTCAACGCGAGTTTGGTCCGATTGCCAATGACGAAGTGGACAAACTTGGCCGCGAAGTTTCGGGCGCGGAATTGAAACAAATGTTCTGGCGCGAATACGTCGAGCGCAATTCGCCATGGCAATTGAAATCATTTGAAACGGAAAGTAAAAATGGAATTGTAAAATGTCGCGCGAAATTATTGCGCGACGGAAAACCAGTTGAATTTTTCGGCGCAGGCAACGGCCCGCTCGCCGCGCTCGTCCACGGCTTTTCGCAAATTGGAATTCCGCGTTTTGAAATTTCCAATTACAGCGAACACGCTTTGAGCAGCGGCGAAGAAGCGGCGGCGATTGCGTATATCCAAATCAAAACCGCCGATGGCAAAATGAAATGGGGCGCGGGCGTGGACACGAACATTGAGCTCGCCTCGGTCAAAGCAGTTTTAAGCGCGCTGAATCGTTTGTGAATTTTTTGTGGAAAAGAATTTCTGGCTCGCAAAAATTTTAGCATGGTTTAATTTGTAAAAAATTCATTTATGAAATTTCGACGCATTTTTTCCTGCACCCTGGCGGGAATTATTTTTTCCGCAGCCTGTGTTCAGCATCGTGCAGGCACGTCCGCCGCGCCCGCGCCGGCGAAGCCAATCGTCAGGTCGCCGCCGGTAGCCACAACTCCGCCGGTTTATGTGCCGGACATTTCCCATGCCTCACGGGAATTGCCCGATGGCATTCTGGCGTGGGACGCTTTGTCGAAAGCGACGAACGTGAACAGCGGCGAGGCGCAGGCGCATTTTACTTTTGGTTTTACAAACGTGTCGGGCGGCAATGTTACGATTTTGAATGTCAAACCCTCTTGCGGTTGCACGACGGCGCAATTGCCGCCGACCCCGTGGTTGTTGCCGCCCGGAACCAATGGCGAAATCAAATTGAGCGTCAATCTCGAGGGCAAGTCCGGCACGCTTTTCAAATCTCTGGGCGTCACCACCGACCAGGGCATTAAAAGGTTGATGATGCGAATTGATATTCTTCCGCCCGTCGTAAGAAAATTAACTGATGCCGAACGCGAGCAGCAAATGGCCATCGCCAAAGTGGATCGGCAGGCGGTTTTTCACGGCGATTGCGCGACGTGCCACATTCCCAAAAATGCCGAGGCGCGATACGGACAGGAACTTTACGCGGCGGTTTGCGGAATCTGCCACGAAGCGGAACATCGCGCCACCATGGTTCCCGATTTGCACAATCTAAAGGTGCCGACCAACGATCAATTCTGGCAGACGTGGATTGCGCATGGCAAACCCGGTTCGCTCATGCCCGCATTTTCACATGCCGAAGGCGGCCCGCTCAACGACATGCAAATCGCGTCGTTGGCCGCTTATTTGAACGCCGCAATTCCGTCGCGCGTCGCGCCCGCGTCGCAATAACGTCCGCTTGCAAAATTTCTTCCGCACACTACGCTGTCAACCATGACAGCAAACCTGGTTGACGTGACAACGCACAACAAACTTTCCATCCTCGGCGAACGCGTTTTGAGCGGCGGACACATTTCCCGCGACGAAGCTTCTTGGCTTTTTAATTTGGAAAGTTCCGCCGATATTCTGGATTTGCTCTCATGGGCGAATCGCATTCGCGAAAAATTCAAAGGCAATAAAATTCATTTGTGCTCGATTGTGAACGCCAAAGCTGGCGCGTGTTCGGAGAATTGCAGCTTCTGCGCGCAATCCTCTTTTTATCAAACCGGCTCGCCGAAATATGGATTCGTTGATCCCGAACCCGTTCTCGAAGCTGCGGACGAAGCGAATAAAAATTCCGTCACCGCCGTCGGCCTCGTCGCCGCGTGGAAAGGGCTGAACGAAGGCAAGATGCTGGACGAAGTTTGCGACCGCATCCGCGAATTGAAAGCCAGCGGCAAAACGCGGCCGGATGCCTCGCTCGGAATTATTAAAAAACAGGAAGTTGCGAACCGCCTGAAAGAAGCTGGACTCGAATGTTACGGCCACAACCTCGAAAGCTCGCGCCGCTTTTTTCCGCAGACCTGCACCACGCACACTTTTGATGACCGCCTTGAAACTATCGGCTATTTGAAAAAAGCGGGAATTAAAATTTGTTCCGGCGGCATCATCGGCATGGGCGAGACGCGCGCCGACCGTTGCGACCTCGCGTTTGAATTGAAAGCCATCGGCGCGAACGTCGTGCCCGTCAACATCCTCAATCCCATTCCCGGCACGCCCTTTGCCAAGCTCGATCCCCTGCCCGTCATGGAAATCTTGAAGACCATCGCGTGCTTCCGTTTCATTTTGCCGCGCCAGGAAATCATGATTGCGGGCGGCCGCACCGTGAACCTGCGCGACGCGCAAAGCATGATTTTTATGGCCGGCGCGAGCGCGCTGATGGTCGGCAACTATCTCACCACGCTGAACCAGCCCGTCGAAAAAGATCTCCAGATGCTCAAAGACCTCGGCCTCGACCCGAACTGGGACAGCCACGATTTCAGCGATCAGGAAGAAGGCGGCTGCGGGTGTGGGAAAGAAAGTTGCGAGACGGAAACCGTTGCGGTTTAATCGCGCTATGCAACGCGCAATTGCCGTCTGTTTTAGCCTGATTTTTTTGTGTTCCTGTGCAACGCAGAATTCGGTTCGTATAAATCTTCCTGCCGACGCTTCGATGAATACGCTGGCCGGTCGTGGAGACGATCTTTTCGTAAAGCTCCATTTAGAAGATGGCCGAGATTTAATATTCGCCGTGGACAACGGATTTCCATGCACAGTTTTAGATAAATCTCTTGAGCCAGAACTAGGAAAACCCAGTGGGACACAAAAAGTTAGTTACGCATGGTATGCAAACAAGACGATCACGGTTCATAAATACAAATCACCCAAACTTTACCTCGGAAACACTCCGCTGATGCTGGATGCTTCCGTAATAACGGATGATTTGAAACAAAGATTTCAGGGTCGGCCAGTTGTTGGGATTTTGGGCATGGATTGTCTCAAGCACTATTGCATCCAACTGGATTTCGCATCCAAAAAAATTCACTTCCTCGACCCCGACCATCTTCAAAGTGAAAACTTGGGAAAACCATTTCCTTTGGCTTTTTCTTTTATTTGGAGCGAACCTTCAACGCGGATGGATTTTTGCGGCAAAGATGTTTGGTTTGGTCTCGACACTGGCGATTATACCGATGGCACTCTGAAATCCGCGCTGCTCGACCGCACAATGAAAACCCATAGCCCCGACAAAGTCCTTCAGACTAAACCAGAAACTGGAGGAACGCGTAGCAAGATTTATTTTTCAGAACTTGAGTTCGGTGGAGAAACTTACACAAATCTGTTGATTCATAAAAGTTCAGATGGGCCGGACAATAACGCCCTTGGCCTGCAGTTTTTAGCGCGGAATTTGGTCACGTTTAATTTTCCGAAGCGAACGATGTATCTCAAACAGATAAGCGTTGGGCCTTTGAAAGACAAAAACAATTAAACTGCAAACACCGTAGGCGCGACATCTTTGTAGAAATCCAAACCAAAAATTCCCCAGCCCCGTCGGGGCGGCATTGGCTTCGAAAATAGCCCAGCCTTTCAAGGCTGGGTCAACGGTTCAAACAAACCATCCGAGTCCCGTCAGGGACGAAAGAATATTCTGCCGTTCCTGACGGGACTTTTTCTTTTGGCGGAATCTCAACCCAGCCTTGAAAGGCTGGGCTATTGTCGCATTCACATGGCGGCATCATCGGTTGTAGCGGCGCTGTGTCAGCGCCGTCGTCGGTCACAGACCGACGCTACAGGATTTCGCTCCTACGGAGCTTTGGCCGTTTTTGATTTTCCAACTACAAAGATGCCAGCCCTACGGGCTTTTGGAAAAAGACCAAAAATTTCAAACCGCGAAATGCGCTAAATACGCGAAAATGATTTGGCATTCCGTTCGCGTATTTCGCGTGGTTCGCGGTGACATCCGCGCCGCGCCGCTTGATTGATTTGCTTTTCCTGTTTAGATTACCGCCATGACAATGGTGATAGACATTCATACCACCGCTGACGGACTGGTGGTGAGCGACCCGAACATTCTCGGCGGCAAGCCGGTGTTTCGCGGCACGCGGCTGCCTGTCACGGCGTTGTTTGATTATCTGGCCGACGGGCTATCGCTGGATTACTTCCTGGAAACATTTCCATCCGTCACGCGCGAGCACGCGGCGGCGGTGTTGCTCCACGGTTTTCATCGGATTGAAAGCGAACTGGCGGCATGAAAATCTTGCTGGACGAGTGCGTTCCGCTGCAAGTGCGCGGTGCATTGCCAAACCACGAAGTCACCACCGCGCAACGCATGGGCTGGAGCGGAATCTCCAATGGTGATTTGCTCGACAAGGCGGAACGCGAAGGCTTTCAAGTTTTCATCCTCGCAGACAAAAATCTTCGCTATCAGCAAAATCTTTCAGAAAGGCGAATTGCCATTCTCGAACTGTGGACAAACCATCGTCCGACGTTGGAAAAACATTTTGCCGAAATCCGCGCAGCCGTGGAAAAACTTTCGGCGGGCGAATATTTTGTTTTGGAAATTCCTTGAATTCCGGCATGCAGCGACTCGGCAAAAATCTTGGCAAGTATTTCGGCGAGACGATTGATATCCGCGCCGTGCTGCGTGAGGTCGAAGCGGCGGCGCAGTCGCGCGGCTGGGCTTCTGAGATTTTCCACGCGCACGACGGTTTCAAATGGCTCGCGCTGCATCGCAGTCCAGAAGCCGGAAGTCAGAAGTCAGAAGTCAGAATTTATATTTCTGCGGGAATTCACGGTGACGAACCTGCCGGGCCGCTCGCGGCGTTGCGGCTCTTGCAGGAAAATCATTGGCCGCCGGATGCAGAGATTTTTTTCCTGCCGTGCTTGAATCCCGTCGGCTTCACCTTGAACAAACGCGAGAACGCGGACGGAATTGATTTGAACCGTGATTACCGCAATCCCAAATCCGCCGAGACCCGCGCGCATATCGCGTGGCTGGAGCGGCAGACGAAATTTGACCTGTATCTCTGCCTGCACGAAGACTGGGAATCGCACGGCTTTTATCTCTACGAACAGAACCCGGATGCGAAGCCGTCGCTCGCGGAAAAAATGATCGAGGCCGTCCAGAAAGTTTGCCCGATTGACCAGTCCGAAATCATTGAAGAACGCGTGGCAAAAAACGGAATCGTGCAACCGAACATTTTGCCGCAAGAACGTCCGCTCTGGCCGGAGGCATTTTATCTCATCACGCAAAAATCGCGGCGGGGCTATACGCTGGAGGCTCCGTCGGACTTTCCCCTGCCCGTCCGCATCAACGCCCTGGTTGCGGCAGTGAATGCGGCGTTGAAAAATCTGCTTTGAATCCCCTGCCCCGCCAGTTTATTTTTGTGACAGGAGAAACAACTGTTCGAACGCGGGTGAGCAACCATGAATGAAATGTTTCCACTTGTCCATCTTGTCCGCCACGGCGAGACGGCGTGGCCACGCCGGTGATCCGGCTGTGGAATGACACAAGCCATCTGGACGGTTAAATTATTGTTTGGCTGCCGTCACCGTCTGATGGAAAATGTCACGACAAAAAATCGAACCATTGATTGCACGACCGCAAGGCAAAACCAGGATAAATATTTATGGCAATTTCACCACTTGCAGGCAAACCGGCTCCCAGGGAAATGCTGGTGGATCTGGCGCGGCTTGAACGCGATTACTACGAACGCAGGCCGGACGGAAATGACCCAAACCAAATGGTCAGTTTCGGCACCAGCGGGCATCGCGGCTCGTCGCTGGACGGCACGTTCACCGAGGCGCACATTCTCGCCATCACGCAAGCCATTTGCGATTACCGTCGCGGCCAGAACATCAACGGCCCGCTGCAAATGGGCAAAGACACGCACGCACTTTCATCGCCTGCGCAGCGCACTGCGCTGGAAGTGCTCGCGGCCAACGGCGTCGAGACGGTCATCCAAAAAAATGACGGCGTGACGCCGACGCCGGTGATTTCGCGCGCCATCATCGTTCACAATCGCGGACGCAAGACTGGTCTCGCGGATGGCATCATCATCACGCCGTCGCACAATCCGCCGGAGGACGGTGGCTTCAAATATAATCCGGCCAACGGCGGGCCGGCGGACACCGACGTGACGAAATGGGTGCAGGATCGCGCGAATGAATTATTGCGCGGAAAAAATGCCGGCGTGAAACGCACACCGTTCGCAACCGCGCTCAAGGCGGTGACCACGCATGAGATTGATTTTATTTTGCCTTATGTCGGGGATTTGAAAAACGTCGTGAACATGGACGCCGTTCGAGCCGCCGGTTTGAAACTGGGCGTGGACCCGCTCGGCGGCGCGTCGCTGCCGTATTGGGAACCGGTTGCGTCGCTATACAAACTCGATCTGACGAACGTGAATCCGAAGCTTGATCCGCAGTTCGCATTCATGACGGTGGATCACGATGGCAAAATCCGCATGGATTGTTCCAGCCCCTATGCGATGGCCGGCCTGGTCAGTTTGAAAGATAAATTTCGCGTTGCGTTCGCCAACGATCCCGACGCCGACCGTCACGGCATCGTCACGCCATCAGCCGGATTGATGAACCCGAACCATTATCTCGCGGTGGCCATCGGTTATCTGCTGACACATCGTCCGCAGTGGAAGGCCGACGTGGCGATTGGAAAAACGCTGGTGAGCAGCAGCATGATTGACCGCGTTGTCGCCAAGCTTGGCCGCCGGTTATGTGAAACGCCGGTGGGCTTCAAATGGTTTGCGCCCGGATTGTTCGACGGCTCGTTCGGTTTTGGCGGCGAAGAAAGCGCCGGGGCGAGCTTTTTGCGTCTCGATGGAACAGTTTGGACAACGGACAAGGACGGCCCGGTCATGGATTTGCTCGCGGCGGAAATCACCGCCGTCACCGGCAAAGACCCCGGCGAACATTTCCTCGAACTGACGGCGGAGTTCGGCACGCCGTATTACGCGCGCATTGACGCGGCGGCGACACCGGAACAAAAGACGAAACTTTCCAAACTGTCGCCCGAAGCCGTGAAGGAATTAAAACTGGCGGGCGATGACATCACGGCCAAGCTGGCGCGCGCGCCCGGCAATCACGCGGCCATCGGCGGCCTGAAGGTGACGACGGCGAGCGGCTGGTTTGCGGCGCGGCCGTCCGGCACGGAAAACATTTACAAGATTTATGCGGAGAGTTTCCGCGACGAGGCGCATTTGCAAACCATCGTCAGCGAAGCACAGCAGATTGTGAACAACGCGCTGGCCGGGACTCATGGCAATCACCCTGAAAAATAGCCTTCCCCCGGCACAAAATACGCGGAGAGTGCGCCGGTTTATTTTTTCTTCGACTGGCTCGACGGGGATTTTGCAGATTTGCCAAAGAGGCAGTTGTCCACGGAAAATTTTCCGCCACCCGCAAATAGAACCGCAGCATAACCCGCCAGATAAACAAACGCCAGTTCGCCGGCGCCGCTTGCCGCCTTCTGAACCATGAAAACGGCGACGCCAAGGTCAATGACAAGCGTCAGCGCCGCAAAACGCGTGAGCAATCCCAACGCCAGCAACACTGCGCCGCCTGATTCCGCAAACGTGACGAGTGCGAGGCTTGGCGCAGAGCCGATGCCCAGCGGATTTGGAAATTTTGCCGCGTGAGCGCTGAAGTGCGAGAGCTTGTCGAGGCCGTGGTTGAAAAGGATTGCCAGCCCAAGCGAGAGCCGCAGCGCGAGCAGCCCAAAACTGGTGAGCGCCGAGTCGTTTCCCGGGGCGAAGAATTTTTTTAACATAAAAAAGATTGGATTTGTAATCCCGCAAAGTTAAGCGAAAACCAGTTCAAATCAAAAACTTTTGCCGGAAATTTTTTCCGCGAACGAAACCCTCATTTTGTCGCTGAATGCAACTGGATCGCCGGATTTGTGGAGAGCAATCATATTTGCTGGATGAGTTCCTTGGTTTCATAACGCACTTTGGCGAGGCTTGCATATTTGTCGCCGGCGGTGCGATAACCCAGCGCACACGCCACGACCGTCGCATAACCGCTGCCGTTCAAA
>DATCEV010000023.1:0-3809 GCA_036509895.1 Verrucomicrobiia bacterium | reverse complement strand
CCCTACTCGCCCGACCTCAATCCCATTGAACATCTCTGGGCCGCCTTCAAGACCCGCCTCCGCAAAGACCTTTCCACCGCCGTAAACCCCTTCCTTTTTATCGCCAATATGTCCCAATGTTATTGTTAATTGCTATATATTGTGTATGTGTATCACGATCTAAAAACGGATTGCGGTAACATTGACCATCTGGCAATCCGAAAAGATGGTGCGGTATTTCTCATCGAAACTAAATCGCATTTTGGCAAAATTATCAAACAGAATGGAGAATTGCGACGGAATGGAAAATCATTTGAAAAGAACTTCATAAGCCAAACACATAAAAATATTTTTTGGCTAAAAGATTTGTTGAAAACGCGATTAGGATACGAGCCGTGGATTCACGCGGTAATTGTTTTTTCAAATGGTCATGTTGAACCGCATCTTAAAATTAAAGGAGTCGCCGTCATCAACGTCAGTTTTCTTTCAGAGTGGATGCGGCGACAGCCCGGCAATGCAAAAGCAGCCGCAACGTTGTGGCCGGAAGTTGAAAATTTGAAAAACGAACTTTCATCATTCGCTCCGAACCGCCTTGCTCGACAGCCCGCTTTGAATTAGCTTCTGTCCGTTATGGAAAATTTTTCTTCGCCACCGGTGATTCCGCAGCCGCCGGTCATCACGCCGCCACCGCCGCAGAGACCGCGCAAAAGTTATGGCTGGATGATTGTCGCCATTATTTTGATCGTGCTGCTGGCGTTCAGTCTGCTCGGAAATTTTACGCAATTCATTTCGCATGCGTTGCGTTCGGGATTCGGCGACGGTTTCAAAAACAGCACGGCGCATGAAGCGGGGCCAAAGTTGGATGAGGTCATTTTGAAAGACAACGATGCCCACAACAAAATCGCCGTTGTCACCGTGGACGGCATCATCACGGGCAGCACGGAAGACCCGGCGGGCAACAACATGGTGGACGTCATCAAGGCGCAGTTGAATCGCGCGGCGGAAGACAGCCGTGTCAAAGCTGTGATTCTTAAAGTGAATTCTCCCGGCGGCGAAGTCATGGCTTCCGACGAGATCAATAAAGTGATCAAAGATTTTGAAAATAATCCCATTCATGGGAAGCCCGTGATTTGTTCGATGGGCAGTCTCGCGGCGAGCGGCGGTTATTATATTTCCACGCCGTGCCGTTGGATTGTGGCGAATGAACTGACCATCACCGGCAGCATCGGCGTCATCATGCACGGCTACAATTATCGCGGCCTCATGGATAAAATCGGCGTCCGGCCTGTGACTTACAAAAGCGGCAAGTTCAAGGATATGTTGAGTCCCGACCGTGAAACAAATCAGATTCCGCCGGAAGAACACGCGATGGTTCAGAGTTTGATTGACCAGACGTATCAGAAATTCAAAAGCGTCGTCGCCGAGGGACGCGGACAGGCGCATGAAAAAAATAAAAATGAAGGCCGCGTGCTCGCGTCGGATTGGGCGCAATACGCGGATGGCCGCGTGCTCTCCGGCGCGGAAGCGTTGAAGCTCGGCTTTGTGGACGAACTCGGCGACTTTGACGACGCCGTGGATCGCGCGGAAAAAATCGCGCACATCGGGAACGCCAACATCGTCGAATACCGCGAGCGTTACAACATCGGCGATTTTCTTTCCATGTTCGGCCAGAACAGTTCCGCCAAAAACATCAAGCTCGACCTCGGCGTGGACATCCCGAAATTGCACGCGGGCTACATGTATTTTCTGTGGGCGCCGGAAAATTAAATGAAAGGCGTCACGGTCATCGCGCATCCGCTCGTGCAGCACAACCTCACGCGGCTGCGCGACAAACGAACGCAGCCGCAGGAATTCCGCCGCCTGCTCGATGAAATCGCCGCGCTGATGATTTACGAAGCCACGCGAAATTTCTCCGTCAAAAAAATTTCCGTCCAGACTCCGCTCGCCGCCGCCAGCGGTTTTCAACTCGAACGCGAAGTCGTCCTCGTCCCCGTTCTCCGCGCCGGACTCGGAATGCTTGATTCCATTTTGCAACTCATTCCGCACGCGCGCGTCGGCTTCATCGGATTAAAACGCGAAGAAACCACTTTGCGCGCGCAGTTTTATCACAAAAGTTTGCCAAAAAATCTTGGCGACTTTGAAGTCATCCTGATTGACCCGATGCTCGCGACCGGCGGCAGCGCGGTGGCCGCGCTGGATTTGCTCGTCGAGCAGGGCGCGAAACATCTTCGCCTCGTGAACCTCGTCGCCGCGCCCGAAGGCATTCGTGTCGTGCAAAAAAATTATCCGCGTCTGCCAATTTTCACCGCCGCCGTGGATAAAAAATTAAACAAACGCGGCTTCATCATTCCCGGCCTCGGCGACGCGGGCGACCGGTTGTTTGGAACGTAATTTGTTGAAGCGTTGAATTGTAATTGCGCCGATTTTACCATTTAACTAATCACGATTTAACTATGTCCGAAACCTTGCTCATCGTCGCCGACAGCGAGCGCGACGCGAACATGCTTTACGCCACCCGCCTGTTTGTGCCCGACCCGTTCATTTTTCTCCAGACCGCCGCCCGCCGCCCGCTCATCGTCATGAGCGATCTGGAAATTGACCGCGCGCGACGGCAGGCGCCGCATTGCCGCGCCGTTTCCTTGAGCGCGTATCAAAGAAAACTGCGCGCGGCTGGCGTCAAAAGAATCGGCTTCGCCCAGGTCATCCGCGAAATTCTGCGCGAGAAAAAAATTCGCCGCGTCATCGTGCCGGATAATTTTCCGCTCGGCCTGGCGCGCGAGTTGAAAAAACTTGGAATCAAATTAAAACCCGTCGCCGCAGTTTTTCCGCAACGCGAAATCAAAACCGCCGACGAAGTAAAAAAAATTTCCGCCGCGCTGATGATGGCCGAAGTCGGCATGGCCGAGGGAATGCAGGCGTTGCGGCTCTCAAAAATCGGCAAGCGGCGGCAATTGATTTATCGCGGCTCGCCGTTGACTTCCGAACGCCTGCGCGCGGTGATTGACTGCGCGATTCTTCAAGTGTGCGGCCTCGCGGCGAATACCATCGTCGCCGGCGGCATTCAGGCCTGCGACCCGCACGAGCGCGGTTTCGGACGCCTGCGCGCGAATGAATTGATCATCATTGATATTTTTCCGCGCTCGCAAAAAACCGGCTACTTCGGCGACATCACGCGCACCGTCGTTCGCGGGCGCGCGAGCGACGCCGCGCGGAAACTTTACGACACCGTTTTGCGCGGGCAAAAAATCGCCTTTGAAAAAATCCGCGCGAAAATAAAAACGGCGGACGTTCACAAAGCCGTCCACGATTTTTTTGTGGCGCAAGGCTACAAAACTGGGAGGCGTGACGGACGCATGGAAGGATTTTTTCACGGCACAGGCCACGGACTCGGCATGGAAATCCACGAATCGCCGCGCGTGGGCGCAAGTTCTCTGGGAATCTTGCGCAGCGGCCACGTCGTGACCGTCGAGCCGGGACTTTATTATCCTGAAATTGGCGGCGTGCGATTGGAAGATGTCGCGCTCGTCACGGCCAATGGCGCAAAAAACCTGACGCGATTTGAGAAAGTTTTGGAGATTTGAGTTCGATCTTGCCTGAACTGAAAACATTTTTCAAAGTTGCACAGTTTTCCAAATTCTTATGTCTCATTCATGGACGCGGTTGTATTCAAAAAAATCTGGGATTATGTAGTTGACGTATAATTGGATTTTATAGAGCGATAAGTTTGGAAGAAGTCGTTGTGAACATCAAGAAAATTGGACGTTTCTGTGCAGCAGACGACAATGCAAAAACGAGGAAAGTGCATATTGTCTGTCATGTGCATAATCCCA
>DATCEV010000022.1:0-14743 GCA_036509895.1 Verrucomicrobiia bacterium | reverse complement strand
AATCGGCTGGGCGATTTCCGGTGCGGAAAGTCCGCAGGCGGCCACCTGATAAAGCAACGGTTGAAACAAATGATAATTCGTGCGATCCACGACCGTCAGCCGCGCATCGGCCATTTGAAAATGTTTGCAAAACATCAACCCTCCGAAGCCAGCGCCCAAAACGACCACATGTTTGCTTCTATTCATTGGACGCTGACCGAACGATAAGGCTGGCGATGCCGTCTGGCACAAATTGTGTTTCTTCTTTCAACGAAAGTGGTTTGTGGCAGCGAGAATCCGATATCAAAATTTGTTTCCTCATGGGCAAAGCATATCGCGATTCCGCAACCTTTGGATGGGGTAAACACCCCATTGGCATCGCAAAGTTCGCCAGCATATTCTTATTGGAACTTTTATGAACGACCAAACTGGACAAAGCGAAACCTCGTCCAAACCCAAAAAATTCCTCGGTGGCGAAGTCGCGAAGGCCGTTGAGTTGTTGAATTACCAGAATGGCTCCGTTGTCACCCGCGAAATCGTCAAGAAGCCAACCGGTAGCGTGACCCTCTTCGCGTTCGACGAGGGACAGGGATTGAAAGAACACACAGTTCCGTTTGATGCGCTCGTGCATGTGCTCGAAGGCGAAACGGAAATCAGCATTGCCGGCCAGCCACATCGCTTGCAAGGCGGGGAGATGATTCTCCTGCCCGCGAATCAGCCGCACGCCCTCAAGGCGCTAAAGCGGTTCAAGATGATTCTCACGAAGATTCGATCCTGACCTGAAACCGCAAATCAACCACAGAAAATCATGCCGATGAAGAAGGACTTCAAAGTTGGAAATCATGTGGGGTGGAACTCGGAAGCCGGCCACGTCCAGGGGACGATCAAGAAAAAAATCACCTCGGCCATCACGTTCAAGGGTTACACGGTTCGCGCGTCAAAGGAGGAGCCGCAGTATTTGATCAAAAGCGACACGACCGACCATCTGGCCATGCACAAGGGTTCGGCGCTCAAGCAGATCAAAGGCAAACCATGAGCGCGCGGAAAATTAAAAAATCTGACGATGGCGTGAAAAAGCGAGCGACAAAGAAAGAACCGTCGCCGCTGGTCATGACGATTGGTCATTCCACGCGCACGCTTGAGGAATTCATCGGGCTGCTTCAAGCGCACGCAGTTTCCCTGGTGGCAGATGTGCGGACCATCCCGCGCTCCCGGCACAACCCGCAGTTCAATAAGGATTCGTTGCCCGGAGAATTAAAGAAAGCCGGCTTGGGCTATGTTCACCTACCCGGACTCGGCGGCCTTCGTCATGCGAAACTCAATTCACTCAATGTGGGCTGGCGCAATGCTTCCTTTCGAGGTTATGCGGATTATATGCAGACGCCGGAATTTGAGGCGAGCCTCAAAGAATTGATCCAGTTGGCCAAGCAGGAACAAATTGCGATCATGTGTGCCGAAGCGGTGCCTTGGCGCTGTCATCGCTCGCTCATCGCCGATGCGTTGCTGGTTCGGAGAATCCGCACGGAGGACATCATGAGTTCAACTCGCCGCCAGGTTCATACGCTTACTTCTTTTGCCAAAGTCCGGGGCACCAAGATTACTTATCCGGCTGAAAATTTGCAGTTACCTATAAAGAAGGCATCGCTGAAGCGCGACCGGTCGCCGCTCAAGGCAAAATGATTGACATCAATGATCGTTTACAAAATATCGAAGAATGCCAGAATATTATTTATCGGAATAAATCCGCATCCCGGTTCTTATCGGCGTGGCGTGCCCTTTTCCAATAACAAAATGTTTTGGTATCTGCTGAATCGGGCCGGATTACTTCAGGAAGCAGAAAGTGAGCTGAAAAACGACCAATTGCTCAAGAGAATCTATGATAAAAAGTTTCTGCCGGAATATGGGTTGAATTTTGTGAATCTTGTTGATCGCCCCACGATAAACGTGACAGAGCTGAAAAAAGGTGAGGAGCAGGCAGGTATAAGACGGGCGTTAGGAGTCATTCGGAATTACAGGCCAAACGTGGTTTGCTTCATCGGAAAGATTGCGTTCAACACATTTTACAGCAGCCGAAAATGCGAGTGGGGCTGGCAGACGGAGATCGAGGGCACCAGAGTTTATCTCATGCATTTTCCGATCCGAGGTCCAGCATCAGTCCGCGTAAAAGAATTGAGCGAAGTGAAACTAGCCAGTGATAATTGAAATAACTTTCAAGCCGGCCCAAGGGATTTTCGCGTAACAATGAAGGATAGCACCGACATCGCAAGGACGACAGCCGTAGTTGCGCAGATAACTCAACGGGAATTTTTCTTTCGTTTTGCGCCCAATCCGTGTTTCATCTTCGCCGTTTCGATTTATGCCCAAGCGCACCGACATTCATTCCGTTCTCATCATCGGCGCCGGCCCGATCATCATCGGCCAGGCGTGCGAGTTCGATTATTCCGGCACGCAAGCCTGCAAAGCCCTCCGCGAGGAAGGCTATCGCGTCGTCCTCATCAACTCCAACCCGGCCACCATCATGACCGACCCGGAGTTCGCCGACCGCACTTACATCGAACCGATCACGCCCGAATGCGTGGAAAAAATTATCGCGCGCGAAAAAGAGGAAATTGAAAAATTGGTGAGCGCGAATGGTTTGGGGAGCGCGCCCGCCACGGGCGCAGCCGAACGCGCCTCGCGTTCGGAAAAAGTCGAAGTCGAGGCGACTTCGACAACACGCGAGGCGCGTGTGCTCCCCAACAAATTAGTTTTATTGCCAACACTCGGCGGGCAAACTGCGCTGAACACCGCGATGGCGTTGCATCGTTCCGGCGTATTGCAAAAATACGGCGTGGAAATGATCGGCGCGAAACCCGAAGCCATCCACAAAGGCGAAGATCGTTTCGCGTTCAAGGA
Organism: Verrucomicrobiia bacterium; assembly: GCA_036509895.1. GTDB lineage: Bacteria > Verrucomicrobiota > Verrucomicrobiia > Limisphaerales > UBA11358 > UBA11358. Next base: position 11,869 of record DATCEV010000022.1, on the reverse strand, counting down.
ATTGATGTTGCAAATCGGATTGGACGTTCCCATTTCCGGCGTGGCGCATAATTTGGATGAAGCGCGTGATGTCGCGAAAAAAATTGGCCGTTTCCCGCTCATCATCCGACCCGCGTTCACGCTCGGCGGCACGGGCGGCGGCATCGGTTACAATCAGGAAGAGTTTGAAGCGATTGCCAAAGGCGGCATCGAGCTTTCGCCCGTGAACGAAATTCTCGTCGAAGAATCGCTGCTCGGCTGGAAGGAATACGAAATGGAAGTCATGCGCGATCACGCGGACAATTGCGTCATCATTTGTTCGATTGAGAATTTCGATCCGATGGGCGTGCACACTGGCGATTCAATTACGGTTGCGCCGATTCAAACTTTGACGGACAAAGAATTTCAGATCATGCGCGACCAAAGTTTCGCCGTCATTCGCGCCGTGGGCGTCGAGACCGGCGGCTCGAACATCCAGTTCGGCGTGAATCCCGACAACGGCCGCATGGTCATCATCGAAATGAATCCGCGCGTTTCGCGCAGCTCCGCGCTCGCGTCAAAGGCAACGGGATTTCCCATCGCAAAAATCGCCGCGAAACTTGCCGTTGGTTATTTGCTCGACGAATTGAAGAACGACATCACGCGCGAAACGCCTGCGAGCTTCGAGCCGAGCATTGATTACGTCGTGACAAAAATTCCGCGTTTTGCGTTTGAGAAATTCCCGCAAGCCGACCCGACGTTGACGACGCAAATGAAAAGCGTTGGCGAAGCGATGGCGATTGGCCGCACGTTCAAGGAAAGTTTGCAGAAATGTTTGCGCTCGCTGGAGATCGGCCGCAGCGGATTGGGCGGCGACGGCAAACCCTGGCGCATCGGCACGGAACTTTACGGCGACCGCGACATCCTCCCGCGCGACGTCATCAGTCGCAAGTTGAGCGTGCCCAATGCCGAACGCATCTTCTTCATCCGCCACGCATTGCGGGCAGGCTTCACCATCGAGGAGATTTTCAATCTCACGAAGATTGACCGCTGGTTTCTGGTGCAGATCAAAGAGATCGTGGATTTTGAAGAAGAACTGGCGAGGGCGGAGAATTAAACTTGAGGTCGCAATTTGCGACCTCAAGATTTGTTATGATTTTTGAAATGCCAATTTGGCATCTCAAAGAAGGTTGTCACAATTTGTGACCACTTCAAAGATATGAACGAAAGTATCAGTCTAATTCCGATGGAACGGATCGAAAGGGCGATTCTTCTGATTCGCGGCGAGAAAGTCATGCTCGACAGCGATCTGGCTGAACTTTATGGCGTGACGACCAAAGCGTTGAATCAAACAGTCAAACGTAACGCCAGCCGCTTTCCATCCGACTTCATGTTTCAATTGACTGAAACAGAGAAATCAGAGGTGGTCACAAATTGTGACCACCTTGCTCGGCTCAAGTTTTCTCCGTATTTACCCTACGCCTTCACCGAGCACGGCGCGTTGATGCTGGCGAATGTTTTGAACAGCGAACGGGCGGCGCAGACGAGCGTGCAAGTCGTCCGCGTTTTTGTGCGGCTGCGGCAGATGCTGTCGTCCAACGCGGAACTGGCGCGCAAATTGGAATCGTTGGAGAAGAAATACGACGCGCAGTTCAAAGTTGTCTTTGATGCCATCCGGCAGTTAATGTCACCGCCAGCCAAGCCGAAACGGGAAATCGGTTTCCATGTGAAATATGACGACGACAAGCCCAAGGCGAAAAAGCGCTGAAGAAATTTTCAATCTCACGAAAATTGACCGCTGGTTTCTGGTGCAGATCAAAGAGATTGTGGATTTTGAAGAGGAGCTGGCGGGCGTGAAGAATTGAAACGAGATTGAAGCTGCCATGGAAACTGCACTATTTTATCAACGGAATATACGATGCAGTTCTGACAGACATTCTCGCCGCACAAGTCGCCCAAGGGGGTGGCGAATCATTTCTCCAGCCCTACAAAGGACAAGTCATCTCCATGTTGCGGGAGCGACTGGCGACTTCCATCTCTCCGGTCACGCTCTATATTTCAACAACGGAAAATCTCTCGAAGATTTGCTACACTGCTGAAATTATCAAATGGGAGGACAAGCGAGAGCTTGCTGAATCACGGCGACAAACGGTTCTTCATTATTTGGAAAAGTTTCAGACGAAAGAGTGCGACCTATTTCGTGGACAGGAACTCGGTGAAGGAAAAGCGGTCAATTTAATTACCATCCGTAATCTCCGAAGTCTGGAAACCCTGCTGCCAACAAGTTTCTTGGTTAAGAAAAGCGATAACGAGCCGCTCAAAAAGCGAACCAGAGCAGGTGGTTGGAGTGAAGTCTATGACCGTGGTGACTTGTCCGTGTTTTCACTTTCCGCAACAGACACCGAAGAGACGAGCAACCAACGGCTCGCGGATGAAATCATCAGATCGAGAAGTCTCGATGCAAATGCTCTTCAACAAAGATTGAATGCCGCTCCGAAGATTTCCGAACGTGTCCAAATTATTTCGGTGGGCTATCGCAGAAATGCCGATGTCATAGTGGCGGTTCTTATTCGCGCAAACGGGGTTTGCGAGCGATGCAGAAAAAATGCTACTTTTGTCAGAAGGTCGGACGGAACTCCTTTTCTTGAGGTTCATCATTGCAAGCCTTTGGCTGAAGGTGGCGAAGACACGACTGAAAATGCTTTAGCACTTTGCCCCAACTGCCACCGTGAAGTGCATCACGGTTAAGCTCCGTCAGGAGCGAAATCTTTGTAGCCGCCCGCGCCACCCAATTCCCCAGCCCCGTCAGGGCGGCATATTCCGCTCCTGACGGAGCTTGAAACATTGTTTGATTTTGGATTCTACAAATATGTCGCGCCTGACGACGCTGAAAATGAATCCCAACGGGATTCAATCCATCAGCCCAAGGTTGGCGCGCAGCGACTACCCTGGGAAACCGTTCCCCAAATTCATCAACTCTGAAAGAGTTGAATCAAATCCACCGCCGCACCGATACAACTCCTTCAGAGTTGTTTTCATTTTGCCCGTTCACCCAGCGTAGTCGCTTCGCTCCAACACTGGGCTGAATGACGCAACTCCGTTGGAGTTGGCAAGGCACCTCACTCCGCCGGATAACCCGGAAACCAATCCTGTTTGATCCGTTTTTTGGGAATGCCGATTTCTTGCAGCATTTGGCCGATGCTTTCCACCATCGGTTCACTACCGGAAACGTAGAAGAGCGGTTTTTTCAAGTCCGGCACGAATGCTTTGACCGTGTCCTTGTCAATGCGTTGCGGACTGAAAAGATAATGGGTCGTGAGATTTGGATTTTGTTTTGCCAGCGCGTCGAATTCTTTTTTGTAAGCGGCCACCGATTTGCGGTTCGCGTAAAGCAGGGTGACGCGCAGAAGTTTTCTCTCGTGCGCGGCCTGTTTGAGAATCGCGCGAAACGGCGTGATGCCGATGCCGCCGGCGATGAAGACGTATTCTTTCCGCGCGTCGCTCACGATGAAGTCGCCGTCGAGGTCGGAGATTTCAATGGAATCGCCGGGTTTGAGCGCTTTGAGAGTTTTCTTAAATGTGCTGCTGCGTTTTGAATCGAATCGCGTGGTCAGCATCACGTGTTTTTCACAAGGCGCGGAGGCGATGGTGAACCAACGATCCGAACCGCGATCATCGGTGCTGGAATGGTTGAGGACGTAATGCAGGAATTGTCCGGCCTTCCAGACGATCTGTTTTTCCGGTTTGAAGATGAATGATTCGACGCCGGGCGATTCGATTTTTTTGGCGGCAAGTTTTAATTTCATGCGGGAATTTAGCGCAGAAAAACAGTTTTTCCAACAGGCATCATTCCCAGCTCCGTCGTGGCGGCAGTCTGCGGACGGCCACCATGCCGCTCCTGACGGAGCTTGAAACATTGTTTGATTTTGGATTCTACAAATATACCGCGCCTGACGGCGCTCCGTTTCGTCCCGCGAGGGACAACCGGAAATTAGCCAGCCACATTGTGGCTGGTAGCGCGTCCGCAAAATCATCCCGTCCTGAAGGGACGACGGAACATTTCATGTCGCTCGTTGCCATCGTCCTTTCAGGACGCAAATCATTTTCCGATTTCAACCAGCCACTTCGTAGCTGGCTAATTTCCAACGTGCCTCCGGCACAACGGCGCGAATCCCAACGGGATTCAAATCCATCAGGAAGAGTGTTCGGCGGTTTTACCGCGCTTTGAAATTGGTTGTGTTCGTTGAGCGAATTTGCTGCGACAATCAGTCATTGGTTTTCCATCGTGAACATTTCATCCGCCATCTTTGATCGCAGCGCGCCGGACCTGGATTCGTGCCCGGACGAGTCGTTGCCGGAGTTCGCCTTCATCGGGCGCTCGAACGTCGGCAAGTCGTCGCTGCTGAACATGCTCGCGGGCAAGGGGATTTTGGCGCGCGTCTCGACGACGCCGGGGTTCACGAAGCTCATCAATTTTTTCACGATGAGCAAGACGTGGCGGCTGGTGGATCTGCCAGGCTACGGTTTTGCCGCCGGCGCGAAACAGGAGAGCGCGCGGTTCAACCAGGCGGTGGCGCGTTACCTGAAGCATCGCCCGAATCTTTGCTGCGTCTTCGCGCTGCTCGATTCCGGGCTGGCGCCGCAGGAAATTGATTTACAGTTCGTGGAATGGCTCACGCGCAATTCTATTCCATTCGTGCTCGTCTTCACGAAGACGGATCGCGGCACGCCGGAAGCAGCGGCGGCGAACATCGCGGCGTTCACGGCGCGCATCGCGGGATGGTTCGAGAAATTGCCGGGAATTTTCCGGTGTTCAGCAACCACGGCACAGGGGCGAAGTGAATTGCTCAGCGTCATCGGCGCGACGTTGGAGGCCATTCCGGTCGAATCAGAAACAACTCCGCCGGCTGTTGTGCCGTTGTTGTCCGAAGAAGTCGAGCCGTCGTTCAGCATGAAAGTGCGAGCGGGAAATGTGCCGGAAGAAAATCCGCGCGCGAAAAAGAAACTCAAAGGCGCGCGGCCTTGGTGAAAATGCTGATGCGTTACTTCGTCGCCGGCTGATAATCTTTCCACAACCATTCGAGCGCTTCGGGCAAAGTTTGTTGTCTTACTTTGCCGTCCACGTGGCCGGCGTTGCGGGCGAAGATAAATTGGTAATGATAATTTTTCGCGGCGAGAACACGCGCCATGTTTTCGTTGGCGACGACCCAATCGTGCATGTGGTCATGCATGATGTTTGGATTGAAAAGATCGCGGTCGCCGACTTCCATCCAGATGCGAATCGGTTTGGCGGGATTTTCGGGAATAAGATGTTCGTGAAATTCCCATGCGCCGTGCGGCGTCTCGTCGTTGTGCGGCCATTGCTGGTTCACATAAGTGCCGGAGTAAGTCAGCACGCGATGGTAAAGTTCGGGATGATACCACGCCATGATGAGCGCGCACGAACCGCCGGAACTGCCGCCCATCGTCGCGCGCGCGTCCGGATTTTTTGTCAACTTCACGTCGCAATTTTTTCCCACCAGCGGCAAAACTTCCTGCTCGACGAATTCCGCATAACGACCGGACATCGTGTCGTATTCCAATCCGCGCTCGCTGCCTTGCGCATCGCCGCCGCCGTTGCCGATGGAAATGGCGATCATCGCGGGAACTTTTTTTTCGGCAATCAAATTATCCAACGCGGTGAACAAAAGTTTATCCGGTCCATCCGCGCCGATGATGAATGGCGCGCTCGTGCCGCGAACGTATTGCTGCGGAACAAAAACTGCGACGTGCCGCGTGTAAGGCGCGGGATGGCTCGCGGTCACAATTAATTTTGCCGGATCATTTGTGTCAGCGATGCCAAACGTGCCGCGTTCGCGCGCGATGCCGGGATAAATTTTGCTGTCTTGCGAACTCATCGTGAAATTGTAAATCGTTCCCTGCGGCACGTTCGTGTTCACGATTGTTTCCGGCGCGGGCTGATGCGTCGGGCCGATGATGAAATTTCCGTCGGCGTTCGGCGAAGGAATTTCACCGTCCGGCAATTCCGTCGCGGCAACATATCCGGGCATATGCGGATCGCGAATAGGCGGCGCGGCTAACGCCGGATTCAAGTTCAACATCGCGGCAAGCAAGATGACGCCACAAATTGTTCTGACATTTTTCATTTTTATATTTTATGCATTGAATGAATGATATTTATCCGGCAAAAATTCGCCATGAAACGAAATGGCCATCGCCGGGAATTTTATGACCGCAGCGTATTCCGCCAAAGCTGTAGGACGCGAGAAAAAAAATCCGCGCGAAACGCTACTGGTTGTCCTGTCATTGACCATTCATCCTGCCCGGTCTAGTTTTGATCAAATTATGGCTGGCAATTTGCTGACTGAAAATCCGTTCGCGATTCTCACCTTCATCGCCGCGCCGGCGATTTTGACCAACGCCACGAGCGTGCTGGCCATGAGCACCATCAACCGGATGCTGCGCACGCGCGATCGGATGCACGAATTGTTTCGCGAATCCGAAAATGCGGCGAACGTCGGCAACCAAAAATTCATCGGCCAGGTCAATCGCGTGGAAGAGCAGGCGCTCCTTTTGTTAAGGGCGTTGCACTGGATTTATGTCGCGCTGGGCGCATTCGCGGCGGCCAGCCTGGTGACGCTGCTCGGCGGCGTGGCGGGGCAGTTGGGCAATGAAATTTTTATGCGCCTCGTCATCGGCCTGGGATTGCTGCTGGGCTTGGCCGGCGTGGCGGGATTGATTGGCGGCTGCGTGCATTTGTTTCAGGCCACGCAACTTTCGCTGATGAACATTCGCGAAGAAGCGGATATGATTCGCGCGCGCGGCAATGATTAAAAAACCGACGCCGCCTTTCAAAGGCGCAATAAAAACAATTCTGTTTCAATCCGCCAAGCTACCCAATGGACGAAACGAATTTATCCGGCGATGAACCCGGATTACGCCCGGCGGCGATTTCCGAATCGCGCGAGCGCAAACTCGTTTTCCTGTTTTGCCTGCTCGCCGCCGTCCACGTTTTTATTTTTTGCGCCGCCTTTCCGTTCTTCAACAATATGGATGAAATTCCGCAGTTCGATCTGGTCGTGAAGTATGCGCACGGACATTTGCCGCGCGGACTGGAGCCGATGGGCGAGGCATCATCCCTTTACACCATGACTTACAATTCGCCGGAATTTATTTCGCTGCCCAAAAAATTTCCCGGCGGCCATTATCCAACGCCATTTTGGAAACAACCCGGCCAGTCGCAAAAAGTTTTGCGCGACGCGGCGTTTCAAAAAGCCGACGCTTCCTGGCGCGTCGCGAAAAATCTTCCGTTCTGGACAAATTACGAATCCTCGCAACAGCCGCTTTATTACGCCCTCGCCGGATTATGGTGGCACGCCGGCCAATGGCTTGGCCTCGCGGGTTTGCCCCTCGTCTATTGGGTTCGTTTTCTGAATATTTTTTTCGTCGCGGCGCTGACCTGGACGGGATACGCCGCCGCGCGCCTGATTTTTCCCGATCAACTTTTCCTGCGACTCGGCGTTCCGGCGATGCTCGCATTTTTTCCGCAACAAACCTTTTACTCCATTCAAAACGACGTTCTTTCGCCGCTTTGCTTCGGCGCGGCCTTTATTTTTTTGATAAAATTGTTGCGCGCAGAAATTCCCCCCGCGCGCCTGGGAATTTTCACGGGAGTGGCGCTGGCCGCGACTTTTCTGGCCAAGATCAGCAACGCGCCGATGCTGTTCGTCGCGGTAATTGCCATCGCGTTCAAAATGTTTCAATCGGCAAAAGCAGGAAAATTGCGCGCGGCGTGGCCGGCCTTCGCCTCGCTGATTTTTTGCGCGGGCGCGCCGATTGCCGGCTGGCTCGCGTGGTCGAAATACGCCTTTGGCGATTGGACCGGCGCCGCCGAAAAACTGCGCTTCATCACCTGGACGCTCAAGCCAGTGAACGAATGGTGGCCGCACCCGATTTTTACGCTGCAAGGTTTCTGGACATTTTTATCTGGATTACTGGTGACATTTTGGCAGGGAGAATTTCGCTGGCACGCGCAGCCGCTCGACCTTCCCGTCGTGGATGCGTTCTATGTCGTGCCGACGCTGTGCTTCCTCGTCCTGGCGATCATCGGACTCGCGCCACGGTTCGCCATCGCCACGGCGCCGCAACGCCGCGCGCTGTGGTTGAGCCTCGCGTGCGTCGTCGCCGGCGTCGCCTTTCTCGCATTTTTATCCATCATTTATGATTTTGGCATTTGCATCAATCCGTCGCGCGGACATCCGTTTTTGACTTCAGGACGGCTGATGCTCGGCACCCTGATTCCGTTTTTGCTGCTGTATCTTTATGGAATAAATTTTCTGCTGCGCGGCGAAAAAAACAAATGGCTTCGCGCCATCACGCTCGCAGGAATAATTTTATTCATGCTCGCTTCGGAAATAATCACCGACGGGCCGGTTTTTTTCAGCCAATACAACTGGTATCATTTGTGAAGCAAACTTTCCGGGACGCGAACGAAAATTTCTTTGGCGCGGCGACTTTGCTATTTTCGGGCGCATGAATTCGGAACGCATCGTGATTGTCGGCGGCGGCGCGGCGGGATTTTTTGCCGCGCTGGCATGCGCGGAATCGCGGCGCGGCGCGGAAGTTTTTGTTCTCGAAAAAACCTCGCAATTCCTTTCCAAGGTGAAAATTTCCGGCGGCGGGCGCTGCAACGTCACTCACGCCGATTTCGATACGCGTGAATTTTCCAAACGCTTTCCGCGCGGCGAACGCGCGCTGATTTCCGCGTTCGGAAAATTTCAGGCCGGCGATACGGTCAATTGGTTTGAAAATCGCGGCGTGAAATTGAAAATTGAAAACGACGGGCGAATGTTTCCCACGACCGATTCTTCACAAACCATTATGGATTGCCTGCTCAACACCGCGAAAAAGGCCGGAGTAAAATTGAAAACCAATTGCGGCGTCGAAAGCGTCATCAAAAAATCCAGCGGCGGATTTGAATTGAAACTTTCCAACGACGAAATTTTAGTTTGCGACAAATTGCTTTTGGCGACTGGCGGCTGCCGGACGCCTGCGCTCGGACAACTGGCCGTTTCGCTTGGCCATTCGCTCGAACCGCCCGTGCCGTCGCTGTTCACGTTTCACGTTGAAACAAAATGGCTGCGCGAACTTTCCGGAGTTTCTATTGAAACAATTGAAGCGTCCGTTCCTGGAACAAAACTTCGCGAACGCGGCGCGTTACTCGTGACGCATTGGGGTTTGAGCGGCCCGGCGATTTTGCGTTTGTCCGCGTGGGGCGCGCGGAAGTTGCACGAGAAAAATTATCAATTCAAATTGCAAATAAACTGGCTGCCGAATTTTAATGAAGAAAAACTCGCGGCGGAATTTCAAACGCGAAAAAAATCGCAACCGGCAAAGTTGATTGTTAATTTTCCCATCGCGTCATTGCCTGCACGTTTGTGGGAACAACTTGTGATTGCATCGGGCATCGCGCGCGAAGTGCGCTGGTCGGAATTCTCGCGTTCGGCGCAACATGATCTGACCCGGCAATTATTGCGCTCGGAATTTTTCGTGACCGGAAAAAGTTTGAACAAGGACGAGTTTGTGACGTGCGGCGGCGTCAAGTTGAACGAAGTGAATTTCAAGACGATGGAAAGCAAGATTTGTCCCGGACTTTTTTTCGCGGGCGAAGTTTTGGACATTGACGGCATCACCGGCGGCTTTAATTTTCAAGCCGCATGGACGACCGGCTGGATCGCCGGACGCGCGCTGGCGGAAAGTGGATTTATGCGCTAAAGTTTCATGGCTCGCGCAATTGACTTTGAACGTGAAATCGCAGCCGGCCATCAAATAAACATGCAACCGATAAAAATTATGGGGATCGCCGGAGCGGCGTTATTGGCCGCAGCCATTTTTGCGATGGTTCACAACGCCGGTCGGGCCGACCAGCCGGAAATTTCAACCAATCCAATTTATCAATCAACCAATATGAGCAATTTCAAAAAACCTGGCGAAGCGGAATTGAAAAAGCAACTGACGCCGGAACAATTTGCGGTCACGCAAAAAAGCGCCACGGAACCGGCGTTCCACAATGCGTTTTGGGACAATCACAAGCCGGGCATTTATGTGGACGTGGTTTCGGGCAAGCCGCTGTTCAGTTCGCTGGACAAGTTTGATTCCGGCTGCGGCTGGCCGAGTTTTACCACGCCGCTGACCAGCACGGATGTGGTCGAGCGCACGGATGATTCCTACGGCATGGAACGCACCGAAGTCCGCTCGGCCGCCGCCGATTCGCATCTCGGCCACGTTTTTGACGATGGCCCTAAAGATAAAGGCGGCTTGCGTTATTGCATCAACTCGGCGTCGCTGAAATTCATTCCAGTGGAAGAAATGGAAAAAGCGGGCTACGGCCAATATCTCGAACCGTTCGTGAAAGCGGGCTTGATCAAGGCGAGCACAACTTCAACGAACGCGCCGGCGAAGAATTAAAATTGCTGGCGTAGCGGCTTTCGGCAGAAAGCCGGACAATTCTGTTTATCGAACCAAATGTGGCGGTCTGCCGACGCGCCGCTACGATCAAACAAGGATTGACAATGTTTGTTAAATCTGGAACATTTTCTCGTATGGTCAAAACCATGAACATCTCGCTGCCGGGCGAATTGAAATCATTCGTGGACGAACGCGTCCGCTCCGGCCTTTACGGAAACGCCAGCGACGTGATCCGCGCCGGGCTGCGCGCCCTGACCCGCGAAGAACTCGGCGCGAGCGTGAAACGCTTTGACGAAATCATGGCCGCGCTGCCGCAAAAACCCATCACGCCGGAGATTGAACAGGAAATCGAGCGCGACATCCGCGCCGCGCGCGCCGCCGGCCGTCGAAAGGCCGCGAAGTGATTTCGGCGGTGTTTGATTGCGGCGTTTTGCTCTCCGCGATCGGCTGGAAAGGCAATCCGCGCCGCTGCCTCTCGCTCGTGGCGCACCGGCAGGTTCGATTTTGCGCCACGTCCGAAACCTGGAACGAATATGAAACGCGCATCGCCGCCGTGCTGGCCAAAAAACATCCCGGCGTGAATCCGCAGGCCACGTTGGACTGGCTTTTGACCGTCGCCCATTTTGTGGATCCCGCCCCGCTGGGCAAGCCGCGCCGCCGCGACCTCAAGGACGACCGCTATCTCGCCTGTGCGCTGGGCGCGGGCGCGAAATTCATCGTCAGCAACGACCGCGACCTGCTGGATTTGGAAAAACCTTTCGGCGTGCAGATCGTCACGCCGGTTCAATTGCTGTTGCACATCCGGGGCAACGCCGGACTTTGACGCGAGGTTTTGGAAAATTTAATTTAGCCACGGATGAAACACGGATTGAACACGGATTTTTTTGACACGAATTTCACGGATTAACGCGAATTGTTTTTGAAGCCCGTAGGGGTGGCATCTTTGTAGAAACGCACCGTAAAAATTCCAAAGCTCCGTCAGGAGCGAAATCTTCTGAATATGCTGCCCCGACGGGGCTGAAATTTCATTTTGGTTTTGGTTCTACAAATATGCCGCGCCGACGGCGCTGGGGACTCGAAGTCGCGGAGCGACGGATGGAAATTAGCCAGCTACGAAGTGGCTGGGGATGCGTTCGGGATGTTTGTCCGTCCTGAAAGGACGATGGATTTCCGCCGTCCATTCTAGACGGATTTTGTTTTGGACGGTGAACCAGACACTCTGTGTCCGGCTAATTTCCGGTTGTCCCGTGGGGACGAACGCCGTGCCAAAATCATTTTGCGTTGGACGTTTGGGGCATTTGGTGTTTGAATTTTTTGTCGCGCGAAGGACGCGAAGGCGGCGAAGTCCGTAGGACTGGCATATTTGTAGAAACGGCAGCGTAAATGAATCAAGCTCCGTCAGGAGCGACATGGTGGCCGTCCGCAAGGACCGGAATATGCCGCC
>DATCEV010000021.1:0-25941 GCA_036509895.1 Verrucomicrobiia bacterium | reverse complement strand
TCGCTTCCATATCCAGACAAAACAGACGCAGCAAAAGCCGGAATTTCTTCGCAGAAATTCGGGAACGCCGAAAATACCGGTTTCGCATTGTCATTATTGCTTTTATAGCGTGTTTGCATGTGCTTAACTAGTCTTGAACCTTTATTTATTGCCATCTTATTTTTTTGAAAACAATTTACTGAAAATCCAAACGATCAGTGTAATGACCACGCAAAGCACCCAATCCAAAAGAGTAGCTTTACCATGACTGGCAAATTTGACTACTCCAGCCAATACTACGGTAAAGGCAAACATAATGTTAAGTGCGGCACTTCAAAACCTATCTTTGAATGCGCCACAACTCGATTCATTTTAGAAAAAGTGGTGAATTAACCGTAATCATAGCTATTTGCCACTGACCATTTCGCCAAACTAATTCCATTTTAATTTTTGCTTTGCCATTCTGAAACTTTGCCTGAGCTGTATAAAGTGCGGTGATCACTTTGCCATATTTGAGACTATAATTAATATATGCCTGTCCTTCACAACCATCATAACTCGCACATTTTCCAAGTTGCTTAACTTTTAAAAAGAACTGATTCCCTTCTTGAGCAGCTAAATTTTCCTGAAGCTCCGTGCTTGCCCGCTTTAAGAGTTCATCCTCCGACCAAGAAGAAATGAAAACCGGGACATTTGTATCAACATATGCTTTGCTCGAAACATCAAGCTGGTGACCTCTGATTGCTGCATAACAAATATACCCGACAGCAAGAATAATTAGAAACAAGGTGATACAGCCTAAAACTAAAAGAAATTTTTTCATAAGTTCAATTTAGAAAGGCAGTCAACGGACTCGTCGCGCTGGCGGTTTCCTGCGTCGTGCCGAGTCCGGCTTCAAACGCGGCGCGTCCGGCTTCGACGGCCATCTTGAATGCGACGGCCATTTTGTCCGGGTCGCTCGCCACGGCGATGGCGGTGTTCACGAGCGCGGCATCCGCGCCCATTTCCATCGCTTCGGCGGCGTGGCTCGGCGCGCCGAGTCCCGCATCTACGACAACGGGCACTGTGGCCTGTTCAATGATGATGCGGATTTGGTCGCGCGCCTGGATGCCGCGATTCGAGCCGATGGGCGAGCCGAGCGGCATCACCGTCGCGACGCCGATATCCTGCAAGCGTTTCGCCAAAACCGGATCGGCGTTGATGTAAGGCAAAACGGTGAAACCTTCCTTGACCAAAATTTCCGCCGCGCGAAATGTTTCAATCGGGTCGGGCAGCAGATAGCGCGGGTCGGGATGAATTTCGAGTTTGATCCATTTGGGCAAACCGGCGGCGGCGGCGAGGCGCGCGAGACGCACCGCTTCTTCGGCGTTCATCGCGCCGCTGGTATTCGGCAGCAGCAGAAATTTTTTCGGGTCAATAAATTCTAAAATATTTGCGAACGGATCTTTGGTGCCGGACAAATCGGCGCGGCGCAAAGCGACGGTCACCATTTCCGCGCCGCTGGCCGCGAGCGCGTCGCGCATGATTTCCGGCGATGAAAATTTTCCCGTGCCCATGATGAGGCGGGAATAAAATTCGCGACCGGCGATGACCAGCGGTTTTTGCGCAAACGACATTTGGCATAATTTAGAAAAATTCGGGCAGTTGTCGAGGCGCGAACGGCATGGCGCTTTGACATTTCTCAATCACGTTGAGTTTCGCATTTCCATTTTTGCGCGGAATCTTTACGCTCTTCGCGAATGAAAGGCATTATTCTCGCCGGCGGCGCGGGTTCGCGGTTATATCCGCTCACACTCGTCGCGAGCAAACAACTTCAGCCCGTTTTCGACAAACCGATGGTTTATTATCCGCTCACGACGCTCATCGAGGGCGGCATCCGCGAAATTTGCCTCATCTCCACGCCGCACGATCTGCCGCGATTTCAACAATTGCTCGGCGATGGCTCGCGCTTTGGCGTGACCATTGATTATCGCGAGCAGGCCAAACCGGCGGGCATCGCGCAGGCGTTTCTCATTGCCGAAAGTTTCATCGGCAAGGACAATGTGACGCTGATTCTCGGCGACAATATTTTTTACGGCGGCGATTCTTTTTACAAAGCGTTCGCCGAATTCAAAAGTGGCGAGACGATTTACGGTTATCACGTCAACGACCCGGAACGTTACGGCGTCGTCGAGTTTGATGCTGACGGCAAGGCCGTTTCTATTGATGAAAAACCGAAATCGCCGAAAAGCAATTACGCCGTGCCGGGACTTTACATTTGCGACAACCAAGTCGTGGACATCGCAAAAAACCTGAAGCCGTCCGCGCGCGGTGAACTGGAAATCACCGCCGTGAACGTGGAATATCTCAAGCGCGGCGCGTTGCGCGTGCAGCGGCTGGCGCGCGGCTTCGCGTGGCTGGACGCCGGCACGAGCAGCAGCCTGCACGAGGCCAGCGCGTATGTGCAGACGATTGAAAAACGTGCGGGCATAAAAATCGGCTGCCCGGAGGAAGCGGCGTTCCGGCAGAGATTTGTCTCGCTGGCAGAGCTTGAAAAAATTGTCGGTCAAATGCCAAACTGCGAATACCGCGCCTACTTGGAAAATGAAGTCCTTGCCGAGGCAAAACGGTTGAAAACAGTTGAATCGTTAAACCGTTAAATTGGCATGGTAACTATTCGATTTAACAATTCAACGATTCAACAATTTAACAAAGCATGATTTTATTATTAGGCGCATCCGGTTACATCGGCGAAGCGTTTGCAAAAGAATTGCAACGCCGGAAAATTGATTTTTTACCGCTCGCGCGCAAGCAGGCGGATTACACGCGATTCGATTTGCTGCTGGAATTTCTCAAGGCGAAAAAGCCGGAATTTATCATCAACGCCGCCGGTTACACGGGCAAGCCGAACGTGGACGCGTGTGAACTGCACAAGGCCGACACATTGCAAGGCAACTCGCTTTTGCCGCAAACCATCGCGCACGCCTGCGCCGCCGCAAACATTCCGTGGGGGCACGTTTCGTCCGGCTGCATTTTTTCCGGCGCGAAGATTGTTGAGAACGGAAAAGTTCGCGCGGAAAAAGATTTCACAAAATCGGAACTGCGCTCGCTCGTCGAAAAATCTCCGCAAGCCATCCACGGTTTCACGGAAACGGACACGCCGAATTTTTCGTTCCGCGACAAGCCGTGCAGTTTTTACAGCGGCACGAAGGCACTGGGCGAGGAAGTCATTGCCGACATTGGCCAAAGCTACGTCTGGCGATTGCGGATTCCGTTCGATGAATTTGACAGCCAACGAAATTATTTGAGCAAGGTGCAGCGTTACGACAAAGTTTATGACAACGTGAATTCCATTTCGCATCGCGCGGATTTTGTGCGCGCGTGTCTGGATTTGTGGAAATTGCGCGCGCCGTTTGGAATTTACAACGTGACGAATCCCGGTTTTGTCACGACGCGCCACGTTGTGGAACAAATCGAAAAAATTCTGAAACCAAAACGCAAATTTGAGTTTTGGAAAAGCGACGAAGAATTTTACAAAGTCGCCGCCAAAACGCCGCGCTCGAATTGCGTGATGGACGTTTCCAAATTGCTGGCGGCGGGTGTAAAAATTCGCGGCGTCGAAGAAGTTCTCGAAGATTCGCTCCAAAATTGGAAACCGGAAAATTAAGCCACAGATGAAACACAGATTTTCACAGATTTGCCTAACAGCATTTCTTTTATTTGTGTTTTATCTGTGAAAATCTGTGGCTAAATAAAATGAACCTTTTGATTACAGGCGGCGCGGGTTTTATCGGCTCGAATTTGATTCATCACATCATTGACGATTCGCAGATCGCCAAGTTGGTCAATTTGGATTGTCTGACTTACGCGGGTCGCCCGGAAAATCTGGAAAAAATTTCGCGCCATCCAAAATATATTTTCGAGAAAGTGGATTTGCGCGACAAAGCGGAAACGGTTCGCGTGGTCGAGCAGCACAAAATTTCCCACGTCATGCACCTCGCGGCGGAATCGCACGTGGACCGCTCGATTTCCGGGCCGGGCGATTTTATTACGACGAATATCAACGGCACTTTTAATTTATTGGAAGCCGTTCGTGAATTTTGGTTGAGTCCAAAGTCCAAAGTCCAAAGTCCAAAGTCATTTCGTTTTCATCACGTTTCCACCGATGAAGTTTATGGTTCGCTCGGCGCGACGGGCCTTTTCACCGAGACGACGCCTTATGCGCCGAACTCGCCGTATTCCGCGAGCAAAGCGTCGTCCGATTTTCTCGTGCGCGCGTATCATCACACTTATGGTTTGCCAACAGTCATCACGAATTGCTCGAACAATTACGGCCCGTTTCAATTTCCCGAAAAATTAATTCCCGTCGTGATTCAAAGTATTCTCGCGCGAAAAAATGTCCCGGTTTATGGCGACGGCATGAACGTGCGCGACTGGCTTTATGTGCGCGATCACGCGGAAGCTTTGTGGACGGTTTTGCAAAAAGGAAAACTTGGCGAGACTTACAATATCGGCGGTCACAACGAATGGGCGAACATAAAAATTGTGCAACTGATTTGCGATACGATTGACGAATTCGCGCCGCAACTCGGCGGCGATTCGCGCAAACTGATTTCATTCGTCAAAGACCGGCTCGGCCACGATCGGCGTTACGCGATTGACGCGACGAAGATTCAGCGCGAACTTGGTTGGACGCCCGCGCATAAATTCGAGCAAGGCATTCGCGAAACGATCCGCTGGTATTTGGAAAATCAAGCGTGGGTCAAAACCGTTTTGGAAAAATAATTGCTGAACATTTTAACCCTTTGCGCTTTCAAAACGTCTATCAATTCATGCTTGCGCTGCGTCAATCAAGTTTATGCCTGTTCCTTGCGTTCGCCTTTGGCTTTTGCGCGAATGCGGCGCAAACGAATCTGCTCGTCTGGCACAAAGCCGCCGACCGCGTGGATGCGGATATTCGCGACGAAGCCTTGTGGCCGCTGCTGGAAACGATTGCGGTTGACGCCGGCTGGCGCGTGTATGTCGAGCCGGGAACGACGCGAACGGTTTCGACAAAATTCAAGGAGCTTTCGTCCGGCGATGCGCTGAAAATGTTGCTCGGCAATCTGAATTTCGCACTCGTGCCGCAAACCAATGCGCCCGCGCGCCTTTACGTTTTCACGACCAAAATGCAAAATGCGACGCGGCTGGTCGCTTCGGGAAAATCCGCCAGACATGTTCCCAACGAATTATTGATCCGCGTCAAGCCGGGCACGGACATTGAGGCGCTTGCGAAATTGCTCGGCGCAAAAATTGTTGGCCGCATTGACAAGCTCGGCATTTACCGCCTGCAATTTCCCGATGCCGCCGCGACGGATGCCGCGCTGGCGCAACTGCAAAGTGATAGCGACGTGCTGGACGTTGACTACAATTATTATTTTGATCCGCCGCCCGTCGCGCAGGAAATCCCTTCCGCATCCGGGCAATTGGCGCCGCTGGCCTTGTCTTTGAATCCGCCGGCGAGCGATTGCAGCAAGGTCATCATTGGTTTGCCGGATACGGCGGTGCAATCACTCGGCAAACTCGACCAGTTTATTTCGCAACGGATTTCAGTGGCCGACGGTTCCCCCGACCCTTCGACCCTTTTGCACGGCACCGGCATGGCGCAAACTATTCTGGATGCCATTGCCAAAGTGCAGCCGGGCGGAACTTCGGTGCAAATCGTTTCGGCGGATGTTTATGGTTCGAGCGAAACGGCGACGACTTGGAACGTGGCGCTCGGCATTCAGGCCGTCATCAACAAAGGCGCGACGTTCGTCAACTTGAGCCTCGGCGGTTCCGGGCAAAGTCCGGTGTTGCAAAGTTTGATTCAATCGGCAGAACAGGACGGCATCGGATTTTTTGCGGCGGCGGGCAATGAACCCGTCACCACGCCGACTTATCCGGCGGCATATCCCGGCGTCAATGCCGTGACCGCGTTGCAAAACGGCCAGCTCGCTCCGTATGCGGACTACGGCAGTTTTGTGGACATGGCATTGCCCGGCGCGAGCGTCGTTTATCTGGGCAACCAGGCTTACATGGTGCAAGGGACATCAGTCTCGACCGCGTATGCCACGGGCATTGCGGCAGGAAATGAAGCGGTCAATTGCGCGGGCTTGCCACAGATTCAGGCGGCGATGCAGAAACAATTCGCCGTTCCTTCAAAATAAATCGCCGGGGTCAATACGATTTGCAGCCGACCTTGCCGAACACGAAAACGAACGCGAGAAATCCAATGATCAATAGCCACGGGTTGCCGGACACCATCAGCAAAATGCCCGCGCCCAAAATCGCGGCCATGATTCCATAAACCAGGACTGCCAGAGCAAGTTTCATTGGCGCATGATAATAATTTTTTCAATCCGTGCAAATTAAAACCGCTTCGCTTCTTTCGCTGAAAATGCGAAAATCAAAAGTGTTTGATAGCCAATCGCCGGAACAATTTCTGGTTCCGGCACTCATCTTCGATGGTTTTTCACGTGGGTCATGCAACTGTAAATTCCAAACTGTCGCGGATATGTTACTGGAAAAATATAAACGCTACGACGAAGCCAGCCGACCAGTCAGATAGTGGTGTAATTGTTCTCCTTCGGCCATTGGATGGGAGAGGATGGCAGAAAGCCATATCAGGTGAACACCCCATAGCATGCGCGATTTCTGAGGCGTAACATGGTGCCATGATAGATGGTAAAAAATCTTTAGTGCCGGGGTGGAGTAGCCATGCATCAATGCAAAATCAAGCCAATGTATCGCGGCGTATTCTGGCGGTGGATGACGATCTCTACATACGCGAAATAATCACCCGAACTCTGATTGGCGGAGGGTATGAAGTTGATACCGCCAAAGATGGCGCGAGCGCCTGGACCGTGCTTAACCAGACAAGTTACGATCTTCTGATCACTGACCATAAAATGCCGAGGGTGACGGGAGTGGAGCTGATCAAGAAACTGCGTTCCATTGACATGGAATTGCCGGTGATCCTGATGTCGGGAACGATGCCGACCGAGGAGCTAAAGCGGCACCCGTGGCTGCGCATTGATGCCATGCTGCCCAAACCTTTTACAGTTGAGGAATTGTTGGATATGGTGAAAAAAATCGTGGGCGCAGTGGATGGTAGGACGCCAAATTCACAACTGTTCAGGGACTGTGCCATGCTGGAAAGCAAAATTTCGCAGACTGAAAAGCCAGCCACCATCGCACCCGTCCGAGACCAAATGAATTTTTCGCATCGCATTCTCGTAGTGGATGACGACAACGACACCCGCCAGCTCAGTGTTGATATGCTGGCTGAATCCGGCTACGACGTTGAAAGTGTCAATGACGGCGCTGCCGGCTGGAAGGAGATTCAGGCCAGTGACTATGACCTTGTCATCACCGACAACCAAATGCCGAGGATGACCGGCGTTGAAATGATTGAAAGGCTGCGTGGCGCGCGCATCGCAGTTCCGGTCATCATGGCCACGGGAAATTTGCCGACACTCGTATTTGAGCACAACCCATGGCTAAAACCTGACGCCATGCTGGAAAGGCCATTTACCAATGGCGATCTGCTGGAGATGGTAGAAAAAGTCCTGCAAACGGATGAAGGCAACAAAGCTCATATGCAGACGCTTCTTCCGAAATATCTTTAGTCTAACAAGTATATGACGGATCTCGAGACGCAAGCCGAACAGTCCCGGACGCGGATTGAACAGGCTGAAGTCCAGACGGAACAAGCCAGAATCCGTGTTCAGCAAGCCAAAACGGGAAGTGAGCAGGCGCTTCGCGCCTCGGAGTTGAGTTACCGCCGTTTGTTTGAAGCCGCGCGGGACGGCATTCTGATCCTGGAAGCCGACACGGGACGCATCAGCGATGTGAATCCTTTTCTGGTTGAACTCCTGGGATTCTCCCGCAATGAAATGACCGGCAAAACCGTCGGCGAGTTGAGTCCGTTCAAGGACATTGAACCGAACAAGGTCATGCTTGAGCGGTTGCAAAATGAGGGGTATGTCCGCTATAAAGACCTGCCGCTGGAAGCGAGGAATGGACGCAAGGTTCCCGTCGAATTCGTCAGCAACGTGTATCAGGCCGGCGACCGCCAGGTGATCCAATGCAACATTCGCGACATCACCCAGCAGAAGCAGGCGCAGGAACAAATCCACCGTCTCAACGCAGAATTGGAACAGCGGGTCGTCGAACGAACGGGGCAACTGCAAGCCGTCAATGAGGAACTCGAAGCGTTCAGTTACTCCGTCTCGCACGATTTGCGCGCGCCCCTGCGCCGGGTGATTGATTCTGTGGAATTGCTGCAACAAGACACTGTGCCGCCGTTTTCAGGAAAAAATCTTGATTGTCTGACCACCATCCACACCTCCGCCAGGCGGATGGGAAATTTGATTGATGACCTGCTGGCCTTTTCCCGCGCCGCGCGCGCGGAACTGGTAAAGACGGAGGTCAACCTTGACGAATTGGTCGGAGACACGCTGGGCGATTTTCAAACCGAGATGAAGGAACGAAATATTGCATGGAAAATCCATGCGTTGCCGACCGTGCACGCTGACCGCGCCTTGTTGCGAATGGCGCTGGTCAATCTGATTTCCAATGCCGTGAAGTTCACGCGCCATCGCGACGGTGCCAAAATAGAGGTTGGTTGCGCCACCAGCCGCGACGACGAGACGGTGATCTACATCCGCGACAACGGCGCGGGTTTCGATCCTGATTATACCGACAAACTGTTTGGCGCGTTTCAACGCCTCCACAGTCAGGATGAATTCGAGGGCACGGGCATCGGACTGGCGAACGTCAAACGCATCATTCTCCGGCACGGCGGACGGATCTGGGCCAAGGGCATTGTGGACAAAGGCGCGACCTTTTACTTTTCACTTCCAAAATGGTAAGCAGAAATTCTGCTCTTCCCACCTCGCAATCCCAGACTAATTTTCTTAACGCCTTCAGCGTTATAGATTATTTCTTCTTCGCCGTTTTCGTTTTACGTTTTTCTTCAATCGCCGCCTGTGCCGCCGCGAGGCGCGCGACGGGCACGCGAAACGGTGAGCACGAAACGTAAGTCAATCCGGCGCGATGACAAAATTTTACCGAGTCGGGATCGCCACCGTGTTCGCCGCAAATGCCGACCTTGATGCCCGGACGAGTTTTATTGCCTTTCGCAATCGCGATTTCAATAAGTTGCCCCACGCCCGTTTGGTCAATGGATGCGAACGGATTCTTTTTGATGATTTCCAATTCCTGATACGCGCCGAGAAAACTGCCGGAATCGTCGCGGCTCATGCCGAGGCAAGTCTGCGTCAAATCATTCGTGCCAAAGCTGAAGAACTCCGCCGTCTGCGCGATCTCGTCGGCGGTCAATGCGCCGCGCGGAACTTCGATCATCGTGCCGACGCTGTAATTCAACTTCACTTTTTTCTCGAACTGAACCTGCTTCGCCGTTTCGTGAACAATTTCCGTTTGCAAATCCAGTTCGCGTTTGAAGCCGACGAGCGGAATCATTATTTCCGGTTTGCACTTGATGCCTTCGCGTTGCGCGTCCGCCGCCGCTTCAAAAACCGCGCGCGCCTGCATCCGCGTGATTTCGGGATATTTAATTCCCAGACGGCAGCCGCGAAAACCGAGCATCGGATTGAACTCGTGCAATTCGTGAACGCGTTGCTCAATTTTTTCAACGCTGATGCCAAGTTTTTTCGCGAGGTCGAGTTGCGACTCGTGCGTGTTCGGCAAAAATTCGTGCAGCGGCGGATCGAGAAAACGGATCGTCGCCGGCAAACCTTTGAGCGCTTTGAAGATGCCGTGAAAATCTTCGCGCTGAAACGGCAATAATTTTGCGAGCGCGGTTTCGCGCGCCTGCAATGTGTCGGCCAAAATCATTTCGCGCATCGCGTCAATGCGATTGCCTTCAAAAAACATATGCTCGGTGCGCGTAAGCCCGATGCCGCTCGCGCCGAACGCGACGGCGTTTTGCGTTTGCTCCGGCGTGTCCGCGTTCGTGCGGACTTGGAGGCGCGTAACTTTGTCGCACCATTTCATCAACTGCGCAAAATTTTTGAACTTCTCGGTCGCCTGCGCTTTTTTGTCTCCGTGAATCAAGCCGGCGACAATTTCCGACGGCGCGCTTTTGATTTCGCCGGCATAAACAGTTCCGGCGGTTCCATCAATCGAGAGAAAATCTCCTTCTTTGAACGTTTGATTTCCGGCGTGAACCGTTTTCTTGTCGTAATCAATTTGCAATGACGACGCGCCGCAAACGCAAACTTTGCCCATTTGCCGCGCGACCAAAGCCGCGTGCGAACTTACGCCGCCGCGCGCGGTCAGAATTCCTTCCGCCGCGATCATGCCGCGCAAATCTTCCGGCGAAGTTTCGATGCGCACGAGCAAAACTTTTTCGCCGCGTTTTTCGGCTTCAACCGCGCGCTCGGCGTTGAAATAAATTTTTCCCGAAGCCGCGCCCGGACCGGCGGGCAAACCGGTGGCGATTGATTTTGCTTTTTTCACTTCGCTCACGTCAAAAATCGGTGCGAGCAATTGATCCAATTGATCCGCCGGATTCCTCAAAACCGCAGTTTCCGCGTCAATCAATTTTTCTTTCACCATGTCCATTGAAAATTTCAGCGCGGCCGCCGCCGTGCGTTTGCCGTTGCGCGTTTGCAGCATGAACAATTTTCCTTCCTGCACGGTGAACTCGATGTCCTGCACGTCCTTGAAATGTTTTTCCAGAATTTTACGGACGTGCATCAATTCCGCGTAAGATTTCGGCATTTCGTTTTTCAATTTCGCGACCGGCTCCGGCGTGCGCACGCCGGCGACGACGTCTTCGCCCTGCGCATTGATCAGAAATTCGCCGTAAAATTCGTTCGCGCCGTTCGCCGGATTGCGCGTGAACGCAACGCCCGAACCCGATTTATCGCCGGTGTTGCCGAAGACCATCGCCTGCACATTCACGGCCGTTCCCCATTCGCTGGGAATATTATATTTGCGACGATAAACCATGGCGCGGTCATTCATCCACGAACCAAAAACCGCGCTGGCCGCGCCGCGCAATTGCTCCCACGGATCGCTCGGAAAACTTTTGCCCGTGCGTTCGAGCACCAATTTTTTGAAACGAATCACAAGTTCCTGTTGATCTTGCGTAGAGAGTTTTGAGTCTTCGATGTCGGCATTATATTTGCCGTGCTTGAATTCGTGGATGACGGTTTCAAACGGTTCGTGATCTTCGCCTTCGCGTTTTTGCACGCCGAGAACGACGTCGCCATACATCTGCACAAAACGGCGATAACAATCCCACGCGAAACGCGGATTGCTCGTGGCGCGTTCGAGTGCGATCACCGTGTCATCGTTCAAACCCAGGTTCAAAATCGTGTCCATCATGCCGGGCATGGAATCGCGCGCGCCGGAACGAACCGCGACAAGCAACGGAAATGCTTTTGCGTCGCCAAATTTGTAACCCATTATTTTCTCCATGTTCGCGATGCCCGCTTCCATCTGCGATTGCAATTCCTTCGGATACGTTTTTTTGTGCGCGTAAAAATAAGTGCAAACTTCCGTCGTGATCGTGAAGCCGGGCGGCACCGGCAAACCGATGCGCGTCATTTCGGCGAGGTTCGCGCCTTTGCCGCCGAGCAACGGTTTCATCGAGCCGTCGCCATCGGCTTTATTGTTGCCCCACGTATAAACGTATTTGTGTGATTTCGATGCTTTGGCCATAAATTAATTTACTGCTTTTGTGAATGCGAAATCCCGCCAAGGCGGGACAGAAACGAGCGGCGAATCCTAGCAAGGATAAATCCAGAGTCAATGAATGAGTGAACCGTCCCGACAAAACATTTTGTCTCTCGATATTAATTTAATCATATCAACGCATCAAGATACGTTGATTTTTTATTTGAATCGCAGAGAATTATCCATTAACTTGGAAAGATGACGGGCAAAATTGAACATCTTCAAAAATTATTGCGCGAACGCATCGTCATTCTTGACGGTGCGATGGGCACAATGATTCAACAACGCAATTTGACCGAGGCTGATTTTCGCGGCGCGCGATTTGCCAATTTTCATGGCAAAGATTTGAAAGGCCTCAACGATTTGCTGAACCTTACGCAGCCGCAAATTATTGAGGACATTCATCGTGAATATCTCGCAGCCGGCGCGGACATCATCGAGACGAACACGTTCAACGCGCAGTCCATCTCGCTCGCGGATTATGGAATGGAATCGCTCGCCTACGAATTAAACAAAGCGGGCGCGGAATGCGCGCGGCGCGCGGCGGACGCGATTGAGAAAAAACAGCCGGGAAGAATTTGTTTCGTTGCAGGCGCGATTGGGCCGACGACGAAAACCTCTTCGATTTCAACCGACGTCAATAATCCCGGCGCGCGCGGCTGCACTTACGATGAACTCGTCGCGGCGTATTCAGAACAGATCAACGGAATGCTCGATGGCGGCGTTGATTTGTTTTTGGTGGAAACGATTTTTGACACGCTCAACGCGCGCGCGGCTTTTTTTGCGATCCAGAAAATCTTGGAAGAACGCGGCATCAGTCCCCTGCCCTTTTCTGAAGTTGGAAGGCAGAAGGCAGAAGGCAGAAATAAAATTGTTCCCATTCTCGCGTCCGTCACTTTCATTCAAGCCGGAAGCAATCGCGGCGTCACCGGCCAGACCGTCGAGGCGTTTTGGAATTCTATTTCGCACGTTCCACTCTTAAGCGTCGGCCTGAATTGCGCGCTCGGACCGAAAGAATTACGCCCGCTCATCGAGGAACTTTCCGGCATCGCGCCGATTTATGTCAGCGCATATCCGAACGCCGGTTTGCCGAATCCGCTGTTGCCGACCGGTTTTCCCGAAACGCCGGAATCGCTCGCGCCGCAACTGCGCGAGTGGGCGCAGAACGGCTGGCTGAACCTCGTCGGCGGTTGCTGCGGCACGACGCCGCCGCACATCAAGGCGATTGCTGACGCCGTAAAAAATTTGCCGCCGCGCAACGTTCCGACGGTGGAACCGTATTTGCGTTTGAGCGGATTGGACGCATTGACGATTCGCGGAAACAATTCTGCTCGGGGAGCACACGCGCCTCGCGTGTCGTCGTCAGCGCCCTCGCTGACGACGGCGGCGGACGAGGCGTCCGCCGCCGCATCCGGGGCGGATGCGCTCCCCGAACAAAATGCGGACGCGCAGCAAAACGCCTCCATCAATTTTCTAAACATCGGCGAGCGCACGAACGTCGCCGGTTCGCCGAAATTTGCGCAACTCATCAAGGCCGGAGAATACGAAGCGGCCGTTTCCGTCGCGCGCCAGCAGGTCGAGAACGGCGCGCAGGTCATTGATGTTTGCATGGACGAAGGGATGATTGACGGCGTCGCCGCGATGCACCGCATTCTCAACCTCATCGCCAGCGAGCCGGACATTTGCAAAGTGCCGGTCATGGTGGATTCCTCGAAATGGGAAGTCATTGAAACCGGGCTGAAATGCCTTCAAGGCAAAGGCATCGTCAATTCCATTTCTCTGAAAGAAGGCGAGCAAAAATTTCTACAACAGGCAAAACTTGTCAGCCGTTACGGCGCGGCGGTGGTCGTGATGGCGTTTGATGAAAACGGACAGGCAGATAATTTTGAGCGGCGCATCCAAGTCTGCAAACGTGCCTACGATTTGCTCGTGGAAAAAGTCAGCTTTCCGCCGCAGGACATTATTTTTGATCCGAACGTTTTGACCGTCGGCACCGGAATGGAAGAGCACGCGAATTATGCCGTTGATTTCATTCGCGCAACGAAATGGATCAAGGAAAATCTGCCGTTCGCGAAAGTCAGCGGCGGCATTAGCAACGTTTCATTTTCATTTCGCGGCAACAACGCCGTGCGCGAGGCGATGCACAGCGCGTTTTTGTATCACGCGATTCGCGCCGGATTGGACATGGGAATTGTCAACGCCGGCCAGCTCGCGGTTTATGACGAAGTGCCGAAGGATTTGCTCGAACTGGTCGAGGACGTTTTGCTCAATCGCCGTCCAGACGCGACCGAGCGGCTGATCAAATTCGCCGAGTCGGTGAAACAACGCGGCAAAACTGAAATTGTCGAAGACGAGTGGCGCGGCGGCACGGTCGAGGAACGTCTGTCGCACGCGCTCGTCAAAGGCATCGTGGACTTCATCGAAACGGACACGGAAGAAGCGCGGCAAAAATTTCCCAAACCGCTGCTCGTCATCGAAGGCCCGCTCATGGCCGGCATGAACGTCGTTGGCGACCTGTTTGGCGCGGGTAAAATGTTTTTGCCGCAAGTCGTCAAATCCGCGCGCGTGATGAAAAAAGCCGTCGCGTATTTAATGCCGTTCATGGAAGCGGAAAAAAAATTGAGCGGCGCGACAAATAAAAACGCCGGGAAAATTTTGATGGCGACCGTCAAAGGCGACGTTCACGACATCGGCAAAAACATCGTCGGCGTCGTGCTCGCGTGCAACAACTACGAAGTCATTGACCTCGGCGTCATGGTTCCGTGTGAAAAGATTCTGCAGACGGCGATTGCCGAAAAAGTGGACATCATCGGCTTGAGCGGACTCATCACGCCGTCGCTGGATGAAATGGCGCACGTCGCGCGCGAAATGGAACGCACCGGCTGCAAACTTCCATTGCTCATCGGCGGCGCGACGACGAGCAAGACGCACACGGCGGTGAAAATCGCGCCGCATTATCGCGAACCGGTCGTTCACGTTCTCGACGCCTCGCGCGCCGTGCCGGTCGTCAGCAATTTGATCAGCGCAGAAAACAAACCAAAGTTCGCCGCGCAAATCCGCGAAGAATACGAGCGCCTCCGCACCCAGCACGCCGGACCGAAGGCTAAATTGCTGTCCATTGAAGCCGCGCGCGCCAATGCGCCGAAGCTGAAATTTGATGATCTGGCGAAGCCGGAATTTACCGGCGTCCGCGTTCTTTCTTCCGTAGGAGACGAGGTAACGAGTCTCACTTCAAAAAAAACAGATAGAGACTCCTCACGTCGTCTCCTACAAATTTCATTGGACGAAATTGTTCCGTTCATTGACTGGACGCCGTTCTTTCATACCTGGGAATTGCGCGGCGTTTATCCGAAAATTTTCCAGCACGAAAAGCACGGCGAGGAAGCGCGCAAACTTTTTGCCGACGCGGAAAAATTGCTCGAGGAAATTGTCGGCAAAAAATTGCTCCAGCCAAAGGCGGTTTATGGATTTTTCCCGGCAAACCGGATGGGCGACGACGTGGAGCTTTATACTGACGGATCGCGCGAAAAAGTTTTGACGACGTTCCATTTCCTGCGCCAGCAAATTGAAAAAGGCGACGGCACGCCGAACTGGTGTCTGGCGGATTTCATAGCACAGAAGGCAGAAGGCAGAAGGCAGAAGGCAGAAGATTTTTTGGGCGCGTTCGCTGTCACGAGTGGGCACGGACTCAAGGAGATCATCGAGCGGTTCAAAAAAGATCACGATGACTACAATGCAATCATGGCCGAGGCGCTGGCCGACCGGCTGGCCGAGGCGTTCGCGGAATTTTTGCACAAGCGCGCCCGCGAAGAATGGGGTTTCGGCAAGGTTGAAAATTTGAAGCCCGAAGATTTGATCGAGGAAAAATATCGCGGCATCCGTCCGGCGGCGGGTTACCCGGCCTGCCCCGACCATACGGAAAAAGGAATTCTCTGGAAACTGCTCGACGTTGAAAAAAACGCGGGCATCCAGATCACGGAAAGTTTTGCAATGTGGCCGGGCAGTTCGGTGAGCGGACTTTATTTCGCGCATCCGGATTCAAAATACTTCGCCGTCGGCAAACTCGGCCGCGATCAATTGCTGGAATACCATCTGCGCAAAGGCATGACGTTGCAGGAAATCGAACGCTGGCTGGGGCCATGGCTGAATTACGAGCCTTGAGTCAAAAAATATTGCTCGACGGCTGATTGATTTTTATTTAGAAATCAATCAGCCAGACGGAAAAATTATGACGCCTTCCATTCCAGTCGTAAAAATGGTGCCGGTGGATGCGGATTTATTTGAAGCCATCGGTTATACTTCTGGCAATCGCCTGCTTTACATCAAGTTTCGGAACGCGCCGCCGTTGAGTTTTAACAACGTGCCGGGATTTCGCTACGAAGGCTTGCTGGCCGCGCCGCGCAAGGACGCCTATTACAACACGTTCATCAAAAACTTTTTCATTTCCAAGCCGGCGCAATTGCCGGTGGAAATTTAACATCGCCAACGCGGACTTGTCTTTCGCCTGACGCAGCTTAAATTAAAAGCATGAAGCAGGACGTTGTGCCGGTGCAAATTCGCGGAATTCTTCCAGCCAATAGTGGTTGCGCGCTGTTTGTTGGCAATGCGGAAAAAGTTTTTGTCATTAATGTCGAGCCGCAAATGGGCGCGGTCATCGGCATGTTTTTGCGCGATACGCCGAAGGAACGTCCGCTGACGCACGACCTCATCAACCGCGTTTTTCAAGGCTTCGGCATCAGCGTCGAGCGCGTGGTGATTACTGATTTGAAAAATTCCACCTACTTTGCGCGGTTGATTTTGCAGCAACAAAATGAATTGCACACGGCGCGGAAAATTGTCGAACTCGACGCGCGTCCGAGCGATTGCCTCGCCATTGCCGCCGCGCAAAAAAAACCGATCTTCGTGACTTCAAAACTTTTTGAACAGGTCGAAGACATGAGCGAAGTGCTCAACCGCATCAACGAAACCGGCGCCGAAAGCAGTGATGAGTGATAAGTGACAAGTTAAAACAGTATTTTCAATGTCCAGTTCATCACTTTTTTTGATTTGCGGCGACGACGAATTCGCCGTCAAACAACGCGCCAAACAAATTTATCTGGAATGGTGCGAGGAACTCGGCGGCCTGGATCACGAAATCATTGATGCTTCGGTTTCCAACAGCGGCGACGCGCTGAATGCCCTTTCAAAATTGCGGGAAGCGTTGCAAACCTTGCCGTTTTTTGGTTCGGGCAAAGTGGTCTGGCTGCGTGACTGCAATTTTTTAGGCGAAGAACGCGCGGCTTCCGCGCAGGCCGTGACGGAAACTTTAAGCGAGCTGGCCGATGAATTAAAAAGTTTTGATTGGAAGAATGTCCGGCTTTTGATCAGCGCGGGTAAAGTGGACAAGCGCAAAACTTTTTTCAAGACGCTGGATAAAATTGGAACGGTTGAAAATTTTGCGGCGCTTTCGGCGGACGACAAGGATTGGGTCGAACGCGCGGAAGTCGCGGCGCGAACGGCGATCCGCGAGCGTAAAAAAGAAATTTCCGGGGAAGCGCTGGCGGAATTAGTCAATCGCGTCGGGCCAAACGCGCGGCAACTGGAAAATGAAATTGAAAAACTTTCTCTTTTTGCCGGCGACCGGAAACAAATTGAGTTCGCCGACGTGACGGCAATTTGTTCGCAAAATAAAACGGCGCGCGCGTTTGCGCTGGGTGACGCGCTGGGCGACCGCGATTTGCCGCGATTATTAAAACGGCTGGACGAAGAATTGTGGGAGATGAAATTTGATTCCAAAAGATCGGAGATCGGCTTGCTTTACGGTTTGATTTCCAAAATCCGCGCGCTGTTGTTGCTCAAAGAAATGTTGCGCGAAGGCTGGCTCAAACCGACGAACGATTACAACCATTTCAAATCGCAGCTTGAGCGCGTGCCGAAGGAAAAATTGCCGGCGGACAAAAAATTTAATCCGCTGGCGTTGAATCCTTATGTGCTTTACAAAGCGCTGCCGCAGGTCAAAAAATACGGGTCGGGCGAATTGGTGCGCGCGATGGATTTGCTGCTGCGCTGCAATCAGCGGCTGGTGTCGAGCGGACTGGAAGAAGCGCTGGTGTTGCAACAGGCATTGGTGCAAATTGTGACGCCACAGGCGGTCGCGGCTTAAAAATCAGAATTGTAAAAATGACATCGTCAGCAAACTTGTCGGTCTTGGTCGGGAAAAATTTTGCGTGCGTAAAAATTGCGGGCCGGGCGAACTTCACCTCCAGCCCGAATTTCAAAACCTTGCTGGAAGAGCTTTCGCAAAAAGGCTACGGCCATTTTATCATTGATCTGGAGGCATGTGTTTTGATGGATAGCACATTTTTGGGCGTCCTTTCCGGTTTCGGTTTGAAAATGACGCAGCCGGAAAAAATTTCGGCCGGCTCGCACAAGATCGAATTGTTAAATCCGAATACGCGCGTGAGCGAACTTCTGGAAAATCTCGGCGCGTTGCATCTTTTCAAAGTTGTCACGGGCAAATTGGAATTGCCGGATGACGTAGAGGTTTGCACGCCGGAACCGGTCAATCCGACGCCCGAACAAATCACGCGCACGAGTCTGGAAGCGCATCAAACGCTCATGGCAGTGAACCCGGAAAATGTCGCGCGGTTTAAGGATGTGACGCAATTCCTCGAAGAAGATTTGAAAAATCTTCAAAAGTGCAAGTGACTTTACGCGGCGGCGGGCGCGGGCGTGCCCAGTCCGGGCAATTTGGGCGGCGTGGGTTTCGGCGGAATTTCCGGCAATGGCGTGGCGGCTTGCGCGCCGGTCGGCGGTTCGATTTTCGGCGGCGGCGGCGGCGGCGTGAACTTTCCGAACTTCACAATTTCTTCCACTTGCACGCCGTCGAGCGTTTCATATTCGAGCAATGCCTTGGCAATCATTTCCAATTTGTCGCGATTCGCGTAAATGATTTCGTGCGCTTTGTTATAGCAGCCATTGATGATGCCGTGAACTTCGGCGTCAATGTCCTGCGCCGTTGCCTCGCTGTAAGTTTTGCGGCGCATCATATCGCGTCCGAGGAAAAATTCGTCGTCCTCGACATATTGCACCATGCCGAGTTTATCGCTCATGCCATATTGGCAGACCATCGCGCGCGCCATATTCGTCGCCTGATGAATGTCGCCGCCCGCGCCGGTGGAAACGTCGCCGGAAACAATTTCCTCGGCGATGCGCCCGGCCATCGTCATCGTGATCGTGGCGAGCAATTCTTTTTTCCGGTAATTCAAAATATCTTCCTTCGGCAGCGACATCGTTGAACCAAGCGACGGACCGCGCGGAATAATTGTGACTTTGTGCAACGGATGCGTGTGCTCCAGCAAAACATTGACGAGTGCGTGTCCCGCTTCGTGCCAGGCGGTCAATTTTTTATTTTCATCCGTCATCGCGAGACTGCGGCGTTCGCGTCCCCAACGAACTTTGTCGCGTGCTTCTTCGAGCTCAATTTGGCCGACGGATTTTTTTCCGGTGCGCGCCGCGAGCAATGCCGCTTCGTTCAGCAAATTCGCCAATTCCGCGCCGGAATATCCGGGCGTGCCGCGCGCCGTGACGGATAAATCCACGGCCGGGTCGAGTTTCACATTGCGCGCGTGAACTTTCAAAATCGCTTCGCGCCCGCGCACGTCTGGCAAATTTACGGTGATGCGACGGTCAAAGCGCCCTGGACGCAACAACGCCGGATCCAACACGTCCGCGCGATTCGTCGCAGCGATAATAATGATTCCTTCCTGCGTGTCGAAGCCGTCCATTTCGACGAGCAGCGCGTTCAAAGTTTGTTCGCGCTCGTCGTTGCCGCCGCCAAGACCAACGCCGCGGCTGCGGCCCACTGCGTCAATTTCGTCAATGAAAATCAGGCACGGCACATTTTTGCGCGCCTGCTCGAACATATCGCGCACGCGGCTCGCGCCCACGCCGACAAACATTTCCACGAAATCCGAACCGCTGATGCTGAAAAAACTCGCGTCCGCTTCGCCGGCGATGGCTTTGGCCAAAAGTGTTTTTCCCGTGCCGGGCGAACCGACCATCAAAACGCCTTTGGGAATTCTGCCGCCGAGCCGCTGGAATTTTTTCGGGTCTTTCAAAAAGTCCACCAGTTCGGAAACTTCCTCAATGGCTTCATCAATTCCCGCGACGTCTTTGAACGTGGTTTTGTTGCGGTCTTTGGCGAGCATCTTGGCTTTGCTCCGGCCAAAACTTAGCGCGCCTTTCCCGGCCATTTTGATCTGGCGGATGAAGAAAAACCAAAACAGAAAACCGATCACGACAAACGGCGCGAACGTCCAGATCATGTTCATCAAAACCACGTTCGGCGCGCCCACTTCGATTTTTGTCGGCGGAGCCAGAAGTTGATCCAGCATTTTCTGCGTAAAATATGCATTTGGCACTACAAACGGAACTTTGACTGTTTTGCCGTCTTTCGTGTCGAGATATTCGCCGTCCACGGGCGTCAACGAGGATGATTGACTGCTCAAGTTGATGGTCGCGTGCGCGATCGTGTTTGAATCAAACTTTTGCAAAAATTGCGATTGCGTCAGCGTTTCGGTTTGTGCGGACATCCGCTGGCGAACCAACGCGAGCGCCACGATGCTGCCGATGATCGCAACCCATGCGAGAATCGTAAAAGGCTGAATCTTGAAACCGCCCGGCGGCTTTTTGGAGCCGGGGGCGTCTTTTTTATGGTCATCTTCGTCAAACATAATTTGCCTTGCCTGCCAAACTAACACTTCATTGTTTCTTTCGCAATCAGCGAATTAAGCCTATCATTCACGTCAAATGCGCCTCGGTTCGCTCCAGCTTGCGTCCAATTTATTTCTGTCGCCGCTCGCCGGTTACACCAACCTGCCCTTCCGCCTCGTCGTGCGCGAACTCGGCGGCGTCGGCCTTTGCACCACGGATTTGGTCAATGCCCGTTCGCTTCTCGAAAAAAATCACAAGGCGATCAAATTGATCGAAACGCGCGCGGAAGATTCTCCGCTCGCCGTGCAACTTTTTGGAAGCGTGCCCGAAGAAATGCGCGACGCGGCGATCATTCTTGAAAATCTCGGCGTCGCTTCCATTGACATCAACATGGGTTGCCCCGTTAAAAAAGTTGTAAAAGTCGGCGGCGGCTCGGCAATGATGACCGAACTCGACAAAACTGCCGCGCTCGTCAAAGGCATGGTCAATGCCGTAAAAATTCCCGTCACCGCAAAAATGCGTCTGGGCTGGGACGACGAAAATCTGACCGCTCCAGATTTGGCGCGCACTTTGGAAGACGTCGGAGTCGCCGCAATTTTCGTTCATGGCCGGACGCGCGAACAAGGTTTTGGCGGCACGGTAAATCTTTCTGGCATCCGCAAAGTCGTCGAGGCCGTAAAAAACATTCCCGTCATCGGCAACGGCGACATCATCACGCCGCAAGCCGCAAAAAAAATGTTCGACGAGACCGGATGCGCGGGCGTGAGCATCGGGCGCGGCGCGTTTTACGACCCGTGGATTTTCAAACGCACGCTGCAATATCTCGAATCTTGTAGGAGCCGACGTGAGGAGGCTCTAATTAATTCCGCTACAATAAATGAGACTCCTTACGTCGTCTCCTACGAAAACAATATTGAACTCCCGCCCGAACCCGATTTCTCCGAGCGCACGCGCATCATGTGCCGCCATCTCAATCTGATGATTGAAGTTTTTGGCGAGGAACTCGGCTGCCGGATGTTCCGCAAAGTCGCGCCGTGGTATGCCAAGCGGTTCGGCCCGTGCCACGAATTCAACAAACGCGTCGTGCAGATTTCCACGCGCGCGGAATTCCACGACGTTCTGGAAAATTACATCCGCTGGCGACGGCAATTTCTCGACGAGCACGGCGAATTGCTGCCCCGATTTCAACAGCCGCCGATGGTTGCGTCCTTCATGCGCGAACCGGCCTCAACTCAACGCGAACAAATTCCCGTGCCGCGCGGGCCGGTGGAAGTTTGGTGAACCGCATTACTGCATTTGCAAAGACTTTAACTCTACCGCTGCGCTATTGTATTCACCAACCTCTTTACATTCTGTCGCCAGACATTTCTTGAAGTAGTCTGTGGCGGCGGTTTTATCGCCTTCGATAAGTCGTTTTGAGCCTGCATAAAAATATACTTCGCAATGTTGTTCCGGCACAGTTTCACTAGCTTGTTCCTGATTAGTTTGGTTGTCTGTATTTTCAGCCGCTTTGAAAAAGTCGGGTTCCGATAATTGTCCTGTCAGGAAAGGGCAGACTTTTGACGAACAATCATCGGACGTTCCGGTTTTACGATTATTCAGATATACTTGTAATTCTTTAGTGGCGGCATCTTGTTCACCCACGCGCGCTCGAATCAGCCAGATATAGCTATAAGAACCATCTTGGATTCTGACATCTGAACTCAATTCACAGGACTTGCGAAAATCAGCCAAAGCATCGGTGAACTTATGTAAGTTGTAATTGATCAAACCTCTGACGGAATACACAAGTGCTAATTTTGGATTCATCTCAATGACTTTGTTGCAATCGGCCATTGCACCATCTAAATCACCTTCACATTGCTTCACATAGCCGCGAGCGCAATAGACTTCTGTAAAATCAGGTTTGACTTCAATCGCCTTATTGAAATCAGCTAATGCCCCGTCCAAATCACCGTTTTTTAGTTCCAAAACTCCGCGCTGGGCGTAGGCAGAAGCCAAAGGAAATTGCATATTGGGATAATTCTGGTCGGCTGCTTTCTGATACCACTTTATTGCCTCTGTTAAATCTTTTGTTGCACCATAGTCACCAGTGAAGTAACAACTGCCCAGTTGGTATTGAGCTTCTGCATCCCCTTTTTCTGCTTTGGCTCTTTCAATTTCGACTACATTCGCATTTGCGACGGGGGTTAGGCTATCTGCCAGCAAAGGCTTTTTGTTTCCCTTTATTGGAAAAGAGCTGTTTGATTGTGCATTTGTATTTACTACTAAAATGTATCCTTTTGAAATCATACAATCTTTGTAAATATCCTGTTCGCGGTTGTTTTCTGATATAATTCCATAGAGTGCAACTGCACCTCCCATGTTTGCAATAATGCTTCCCTGTCCCATACGAACTTGATTCCTGCAATCTGCTTCATCTTCGGTCACTTGTTGAGGTGTTTTATAGTCCGGCACAGCAAAGCTGTAATTATTAGATTCACATCCAGTCAAAGTGAGGACAGAAGCCAGTGAGCCAATTTTCAGAACGGTTTTGATTTTCATACGGATATTGCGACGTCTCGCCGATGAACTTTGGAAATCTTTCCGTTCGGTAATTTAATTTCGAACATTTGAGTTTTCTCGTCGTATGTCTGCCATTTTACCTTTTTCCCCGTTTTGAGTTTTAGGTATTCGCTTCCGACTTTTGGAATAGGAAGCAACATTGGGAATTCGCAATTTTTCATGGGAATAGACAATACCGATAGTGAGGTGTGAAGTGCAATGTAAAACCGCAAAGCTGTTTATGTGGGCAAAACGCAGAAAAATCTAGTCCAGCGGCTAAAAGAATTGCGGAAAATTCACAAGGTCACACAGGAGGAATTTTCCGAGCGCACAGGCATTTCATATAAGTATTATCAGGCCATTGAAACAGGCGTGAAAAAGGAATTGCGAATTTCCACTTTGGAACGATTGGCAAACGCATACGGAATTGAAGTTTGGCAACTTTTGTCACCCGCAATTCCAAAAACAAAAATTAAATCCAACCGCGCCTGACTCTAAAAATTATTTCCCAATGCAAAACTGGCTGAAGATCGAGTCGAGCAAATCTTCCGTCGCCGTTTTGCCGCGCGTCACGGTTGCAACCATTGACGGATGAATTCTTCCGGCTTGACCGGCTTCGATTTGTAACCGGCGGATTTCAGCACGTCGAAATGATTGTCTTCCGCGACCACAAAATTCGCCTCGGAGGCGATGGCGCAATCGCAAAATTTGTTGTCGTCCGGGTCAATTGAAATCACGTTGAAACGGAATTGTGGTTCGACGTGGCGGATGTTGCCGTGAAGTTGCGCGAGGAGTTCCAGCAGCGCCGCGACATCGCGCCAGCGTTCCGCGCCGGAAAGCCGCGTGATGATTTCCTGATATTCGAGCAGGATTTCCGTGGAAACCGCGAGCGTGAGACGGCCATCCAGCAGCGCGCGGAGAATTGGATGAAACGGCTGCTTGCGGCCAAAGATTTGAAGAAAGACGCCGGTGTCTAGGCAAACGGTCATGCGTAACGGTGTTCCGCACGAAACTGTTTCACCAACTCGGAAATGCGGCGCAGCCTGCCCTGCTCGGGGTCTTTGTCGAAGGATTCATTCAATCTGTCGGCCAATTCCTCGGCCTCGACTTGCAGCAAAACGCGATTCAGCAGCGAAAGATGTTCGGCATCCATGCGCTCGATTTTCTCGTGCAGCACGGGCTTCAACTTTTCCGGCTCGATGTTTAACGGCTGTGCCATAATCTTCGTTTGGATAATTAACACTTTTTAAGTCATTTTGCCACTTGAATTTTCGTGCGACTATTCCCCAAGACAGAACTGGCTAAAGATCGAGCCGGGCAAATCTTCCGTCGCCGTTTGGCCGTTCAAGAATTGTCGCGGATGAAACGCGCGACGGCATCGTGATTGCCGGCGTTCACGAGAATAAAATCGCCGTCATCAAAAACAAACAGCACGCGCAACTCGCGCCCGACGCGACACTCGTAAAATTTCCCAAACGGCCGGATGCCAACGCCGGAATGCAGATGCGGCCGTCCGAAAATATCCGGCAATTTTCCAATCGCGGCATTCACCGCCGTCTGCTGTGTCGGCGACAGCCGCTTGAACGCGCGCTGATACGAGGATCGGGTGAGAATCACGGACGCCAGGGCTTGAGTTTTCCGGCGCGGCGTTCGCGTTTGATTCCGGCCAGAACTTTTGCATGGGCACGTTCCACTTCCTTCGGCGTCACACCATATTCTTCATACGGTGAGTCCGGCCCGATGAAATAATTCCAAACCGCGTCCTGAATCGCCGCAGAGAAATCTTTGTAGCGTCCCAATTTCACTTGGGAGTCAATTGTGCGGTCAATCACCGGTGACAATGAAACGTGCCTGCGTTGCATGGGTGAATTGTGCCACGATAAGCACACGCAGTCAATTCATTTTCCAATGCAAAACTGGCGGAAGATCAAGTTGAGCAAATCTTCCCTCATCGTTTTGGACTTGCCGTTCAGCTTTGCTCGAGCTTATTTTGGATCGTTATTCCGACTCAAACATCAACCAAAAAGGATTCATCATGCGAATGTTAATGAACGTCACCCTCCCTCATCACACCTTCAACGCCGCCGTCAAGAATGGCACGGTCGGCAAGAAGATCGGCAAGATTCTCGACGCCATCAAGCCGGAGGCCGTCTATTTCACCGAGCAGAACGGCAAGCGCGGCGCGATTCTCATCGTGAACGTGCCGAACGACGCGAAAGTCCCCATGCTGGCCGAGCCGTGGTTCCTTACCTTCGAGGCCGATGTCGAATTCCGCATCGTGATGTCGCCGGAAGACTTGAAGCATAGCGGCATTGACGCGATCGGCAAGAAGTGGGGTTGAACTTTCGCGGCTTTGTTCCCGATACAAAACTGACTGAAGATTGACAAATCTTCCGTCGCAGTTTCGCCGGAGCGATTTCAACTTTCAACGCCGGGTCAGCGCTTGGGCCGCTTTGGTTTTTCACCGAACACTGAATCAATCACTTTTCTAAATTTGCTGTCGAGAATAACTGGCTTTTGCACTGGCGGCCCTTTGATTTCCGCTTCCAGATCCAGCACGAATCTTTTCATTTCCTCGCAGCGCGCCTGAAGCTTTTCGATCAAGACTTCCAGTTCGCCAACTTCCTGCCGCAAAGTTTCCGCGATTTTTTCTTTAGTCATCTCCCTAAATAATGCCGGTTTTTTTCCCAATGCAAACCTGAAACGCGCAGGCAAATCTGCGCCTTGAAAATCATTCTATTTCCACGCGACAAAAAGAAAGCCGGTGAAGGTCAGCAGCAGGCCGGTAAAAAACGAAAGGTAGGCCAGCCGCAAAAAGCGGTATTTCTTTTTCGCCAGAAAAGTTCCGAGCAGATACAGTTCGCGGACTTGCGTGCCATATAGAGTTTCACATTGACATTGGGACATAGTGTGATAGAGTTGGGGGCATGAAAGCCTATGCGTTGGATTTACGGGAACGGGTGGTGAAGTTCGTCAATGATGGCGGTTCCAAAGTTGAGGCTGCCCGACGTTTTGACT
>DATCEV010000020.1:0-69715 GCA_036509895.1 Verrucomicrobiia bacterium | reverse complement strand
GGCGATGTCGCGGAATTTTCCGGCGGCCAGCAGCGCGCCCACGTCCATGCCGGTCACGCCGTGGCTCTTGGGCGATTCGATGCCGAAGGCTTTGCAGTAAAAATCCAGGTTGAACCGCCGCGCCGCGCCGTCGCGCCCGCTGACGCTGTAAAAGGTGAATTGCTCCGCGAGGTCGCAATGCGGGTCGGTGGCGTAACGGTAGCCGAGCCAGTTTTTTTTCGAGATGGGCACGTTGAGCAGCGCCGAGCGCAGGTAGATGAACGGCACGTCGAAGCCGCGGCCGTTGAAGGTGACGATGGAATCGAATTTTTTCGCGGCATCCCAGAATTGCGCGAGCAACTCCGTTTCGTCCGCGCAGGGAATGAATTTCACGTCGGCATTTTCCTCGGCAGTTTCTTCAAAATCTTCCGCAACAAAAAGTGATTGTCCGCGCAAGGTTTCAGGATTGAGCATGGCGATGCAGACGACCTGCGACGTGAACGGCCACAGGCTCATGAACTTGGCGATCTCCCCGCGCTTGGCGTCCTTGGCGGTGGCGTCGGCGAGTTTGTCGGCCTCTCGGAAAAGATATTCCTGCTGCGCGTCGTCGAAATTTTCGAGCGGCAGCGCGGTGGTCTCAATGTCAAAAACGAGGGTGGCCATAAGCGTTTCGGAAAATTGAACCACCAAGACACCAAGAACACCAAGCTTAAAAAACTTTTGCGGCTTTGTGTCTTGGTAGTTACCGGCCCGGCAATTACGCGGACAATTTTTGCGATTCAGATTTTGTTTCGATGGAATTCAATTCAGCGCGCACGCGCGGCAGACTTTGCGGATGATTTTTTTGGACGTAGGCGATGAATTTTTCACGGATGGCGCAGCGCAAATCCCAGCCTTTCGAGGCGTCCGCAGTCGTGGCGAGGATGCGCAGTTGCATGGTTTTTTCCGTGGCGTCGCTGACCTGCAGATTCCAAAAACGTTTGTCCCAGAGCGGATGGTTTTCGATGATTTCCTTCAGCGCCTTGCGCCCGTCATCCACCGGAAACGAATAATCCACCCAGACAAAAACCGAGCCGAGCAGTTGGGCGGAGGCGCGCGTCCAGTTCTGGAACGGCTTTTCGATGAAATAACTCAACGGCAAAATCAACCGGCGGTCGTCCCAGATATGCACGACGACATAGGTGAGCGTGATTTCCTCGATGCGCCCCCATTCGCCTTCGACGATGACGACGTCGTCCTGCCGGATCGGTTGCGCCAGCGCGATTTGAAAGCCGGCAAAAAAATTCGACAGCGTTTTTTGCGCGGCGACGCCGGCGATGATGCCGACAATTCCCGCCGAAGCCAGCAGGCTCGCGCCCAAATGCCGGACTTCTTGAAAGAGCATGAGGATCGAAGCGATCGCGCAAAGGCCGATCACGACGTGCAACGTCCGGCCGATAAGCTTCGTCTGCGTGTAAATTTTCCGCGCCTGCAAATTGTCGGCGGCCTGGATGTCGTAGCCGGCGATCAAGGCTTTTTGACCAATGCTGACGGCTTGAACCAAAATCCACGCGATGGCGCAAATGATCAAAATGCTGCTGCCCAATTCATAAGCGGGTTCATATTCTTTTGGAAACCCCAAAACCGGCAGCGCAAAAATAATGATCAGCACGGGCACAATCACGCGCAGGCTGCGACCCAGCAACGGCACGAGAAATTTTGCCGGGCGTCCGGGAATTTTTTCCGCCCAAACCGAGAGGCGCGCTTCCGCGACGCGCGTCAACCGAAAGCACAACCACAACAAAGCAAGCAACGCGGCGACGCCAAAAATTTTATTTAGAACGTGCTCGATCTGTTTCAAAAGGCTGCCGGTCCACAATTTCAAAAGCAGCGGCGCCATCGCCAGATAGATGCCGCCGATCCAAAGAAAAAGATAAATCGGACCGCCGATGCCGCCGAAAAGATGTCTGCGCCAGGGTTGGAGATTGGAAGTCTTGTTGGCTTGAAACCTGAAGGTCACCGCGACCACGACGTTGACGAGAACCACGAACAGAATGGGAATCAACGCGACCAGCAAGTCCGCCCAGGTGATCGGCCCGACCGCAGGATTGTAAATGCCCGCGCCAAAAAGATGCTCGATGGCGCGGGATAAAAAAGCGGTCGTTGAAGAAACTACGCTGTTAAAAAAATCCTTGCCGGCAAGAACACTCATTGCGCCGTCCTTTTCGTCATATTGTGATTAACCATTCCGTTTCACCGGAGCATTGTCAAGCGAGCCTCAATTAAAATCGCGAGGCAAATTTTCAAACCGGCTTGGCGATCAAATCGTAATCCGTGTGGCCGATGATTTTGACTTTCGCAAATTCGCCAACCGGCAGTTTGCCATGAATATAAATGCGACCGTCAATGTCCGGCGCGTCCGCCTCGCCGCGAGCGGCGAGATAATTTTTAATTTTCAGTTTTGAATTTTTAGTTTCGGCTTCGCGAATCAAGCCGTGTTCCCACGAATTGATATTGGCCGATTGCAATTGTTTTTCGTTCGCTTTGCCTTCGACCAGCACTTTTATTTCGCGGCCAACGAAACTTTCGGAAATTTGCCGCGCGATTTTGTGTTGGGCGGCCATTGCGATTTCGCGGCGTTGTTTTTTGATTTTGCCGGGAATTTGTCCGGCCATTTTTCCAGCCAGTGTGCCGTCTTCTTGCGAATAAGTAAAAACGCCGAGCCGCTCAAATTTCGTTTCACGGACAAAATCGAGCAGCGTCTGAAAACTCGCTTCCGTTTCACCGGGGAAACCGACGATGAAAGTTGTCCTCAATGCAATTCCTGGAATTCCGGCGCGTATTTTCCGAATCAAATCAACGATGTATTGCTGCGAGGTTTCGCGGCGCATCCGTTCGAGCATATTTTCGTGGATGTGCTGAAGCGGGATGTCCACATAGCGCGCGACTTTTTTGCATTCCGAAATTGTTTGAATCAATTCGTCCGTCCAGTGCGCCGGATGCGTGTAAAGCAGGCGGATCCAGAAATCGCCCTTGAGCGAATTGAGTTCGCGCAGCAGCGAGCAAATCGTCGTCGCATCGGCGGAAAGTGATTTGGCGGCGACGGAAAATTTCTCCGGCGAAGAAATGGCGCGCGAAGGGTTCGGTCGCAAATCGAGTCCGTAATAAGTCGAGTCCTGCGAGATAAGGTTTATTTCCTTCACGCCGTCCGCGATCAACGCCTTCGCTTCTTTGACAATGTCGCTTTGCGTGCGGCTGCGATGCGTGCCGCGCATCCGTGGAATAATGCAAAAACTGCACGGATGGTTGCAGCCTTCGGCGATTTTCAGATACGCAAAATGCTTTGGCGTGAGCCGGAATCGTGGCGTCTCGAAATCGGGAATGAAAGTTGGGCGCGCGGTCACGTCGAACACTGGAGCGGATGCAGGATTTTTTGCGCCGACAAGGATTTTGGTTTTGCCGAATTTTTCCGAACCACGAATGGATTCTTCCTTTTCGTGCGCGGAAACGTCGCGTTTTTTTTCCAGTTCGTTGAGGCGCGAAACGACTTTGGACTTTGGGCTTTGGGCTTTGGATTGGCCGCTGGAAATTCTTTCCGCGCGATTTTGCATGGCGCGTTGGACGATTTCGCCGACTTGCGCCACTTGATCAATGCCCATGAAGGCGTCCACTTCGGGCAAAAGTTTCGGAAGTTCGTCGCGAAATCGCTGCGGCAAACAGCCGGAGACAATCAAACTTTGCCCGCGATTTTTTGCCGCGCGGATTTCGGCGGATTCGAGAATCGCATCCACGCTTTCTTCCTGCGCGGAGTCAATGAAGGAGCAAGTGTTGACGATGAGGGCGTCGGCTTGCGCGGCGTCGTTCGTGATTTCAACGCCGCTTTTCAAAAGCGAGCCGAGCATAATCTCGGCGTCCACGAGATTTTTCGCGCAGCCGAGCGAAATCAAACCCACGCGCACTGGCCGTTTTTCAGATTTTTTTTCTTTGGTCACGAAGCCATGAATTTACGCGAGCGAGAGCATCGAAGCAATTCCGGGAATTGCGAAAACCCACGGCGGCAAAATAAAAAATTTAATTATCAGGTCATCAAAATAGAGGCCAATTTATCATTTCACTGGCGCGTTGGTGTTCGGTGACCCAGGCGCGATGTTATTTGTCAAGATAGTTTGCGGCGGCGCATTCGTTGCAGCGGGCAATCCCAATTGTGAG
Organism: Verrucomicrobiia bacterium; assembly: GCA_036509895.1. GTDB lineage: Bacteria > Verrucomicrobiota > Verrucomicrobiia > Limisphaerales > UBA11358 > UBA11358. Next base: position 65,548 of record DATCEV010000020.1, on the reverse strand, counting down.
CTGATCACGGCGCGCGCGGCGTAAGGCACGCCGTTTGCCGGGTTGAGCATGTCATTCAAAACGGTGCGATTGAGCAACGCAAACGGCGGCAGACCGACGCGCGCGGTATTATTATGGCCTTTGGTGCGGACGCCATAATGTTGATAAACTTTCTGCGCCAGCAATTTGAAGCCTTCATAACGGTCGTCCTGGCCGATGGCCAGTTCTGAATATGCGCGCAGGAGCAATCCCTCGATCACCGAAGTCGTGCGTTCCTGTGAAGTATCGCCTACTTCTTCCTGCACGCGGGTGACGGCGTAGTCATCCAAAGTTAAATTGCGGGGAAATGAATTAGGATCATTGTCCAAAATCGGCTGGTCGGGAAATTTTTTACCGAGAATTTTATACCATTTGGCGGCATCGGCCACCTGGTTGTTCTCATAAAGAAAATAAACGGCGTCTTTTATAAAATTTCGTTGCGCGCGCAAAATGCCCGCCTTCTGGCCGGCGTCCTTTTCCTCGGCATACATTTGTTCGTAAGCGTCGTTGACTTTGGGAATGAGTTCGAGGTCCGGTTCCAGCGCGTAAGTTTGGCTGAAGGGATTAGAAATAATGCGGCCATGATGAAACGCCTGCAACATGGATTGATAGATGCTCCGGCGCAACGTCATCAAATCATCGGCTTTGACCTTGCCCGGATTTTCCCCGGCTTTTTGCAGACCGAGCGCCGCCCAATAAATCGCGTGCGCCTCGGGCAACCGCCAGTCCAGCGGCCCATATTCCTCGTCCACTTTTTGCGCGAACACCGGGTCAATTTTATATTCTTCACGCAAAACCAGCGCGTTGGTTTTTTCTTCCGGCGTTTGCGGATGAATCAGATTTTCAAAGTTCGTCCCATTCGCGCCGAAGAACGGCGTCATTTCGCGCGCCCATTGCTGCTTGTAATAAACATTCGCGTCGTCAAGATTTTGCCCCATTTTATGCTGAAAAAACCAGGACAGTTCGCGATAAATCAATACGGCGTCGGGATTAAAACGCAAGGCGCGGTCGCGCAACAATTCGATGCCTTGTTCGACCCAGCGCCAGCGATCCGCGTAATTTCCCGGGCTGTTCTCCTTGAACTTGACCGAAATGTTGTAGGCCATGTTCCACGCCTGAAAAATCCAGACCTGCGCGAAATGCGGTTCCAAATCCGTGATCCAATCCGCGAGTTGCGCCGCCTCAAAAAATTTGTCGTCCTGCTGCAAATCGTTCGCGCGAATCCAGAGATAATTTGAAATCAATCCGCGAAAACCTCCCAGCGCCACCGTCGTGAACGCCAGCAACGGCGGCGCGTTCTCCAAAACCTGCGCCTCCGTGAGTCCCAGCCGCACGCGATCGCGATTCAAAGACGTTTGGATTTGGCTCGCGCCAAAAAGCAACGCGACGGCCAAAAGCAAAAGTAAAATTTTTTTCAGCCGCGCGTTCATTTTGTAAAAAGGCAAAAGTAAAAAGGCAAAAGGCAAAAATTGAAGTGACGCAACGCGCACGCCTCCTGTTTAATTTTTCCTTTTTCCTTTTTCATTGATTTTGCGCCGTCGCCAATTCGCGCCGGCTAAAACAAATGATGCCGATGATCGCAAAAATGCCGCCGAGCAATAAAACGATTTGTGCGAACGCCAGGCCAAGTTCGCCCCAGCCAATGCTTCGTCCCGTGCTCAAGGCGTCAATCGGCGAGAAATTTTTTGCCAGATTCGTCAACACCAGCAATCCCTTGAACATCGGGATCAAAATCAAGTCCGCGCCCGAATGGCCCATCACGCCCGTCTCTTCATTTCCGCCCACGACCGTGCCCGAAGCCACCGCATCCGACAGCGTGCCGCTCGATAAAACCACCACCAGCAAAGCCAGTGAAAAAAATGTTGCCACTGGAAAAGACAGAAAACTCGCCGCCATCAAACCCATCGCCGCCAGCAGCGCCAGCCAGCAAAAAATTATTCCCAGCCCGCGCGCGAAGTTTAAGGCAAAGCCGCCCTCTGGATACAGAACTTCCAAACCGTCTTCGAGCGGAAATAACAGCGCCATGTCGTTCGGATTCAACGCCACAATCGTGATCAAGCCGTTTTTGTCAAACAGATTTGGCGGAATCTGAAATTCGTGAAACGTGTCCGGCGCGAGGCTCATCGGTCCGCTTTGCCAAAAATTTGTGCCTTCGGGATTGCCAACTTGAAACGCCGCGACAAAAGTTCCCGACGCGCTTTTTTGCGCGGAATTAAATTTAATTCGCAATTGCAACGGTTTGTCGCGCAGAAAATTTTTGACGAAACCCAGATCAATTTGCCAGGCGCGCGTGTAACCCGGCGGCAGGAGTTGAAAATCCGCTTTGACCTGCTCGCGAATTTGTTTGCGCACTTCCGGCAAATCTGCATTTTCCACCGGAGTGGATTTCAAACGCTGCTGCAAAATTTGCTCCGTTTCCGCGTCAATTTCCGCGTCGTAATTTTGAAGCGTCGCCGAACCGCGCGCGACGAGCACCTGCTCGCGCAAAATTTTTTGTTCCGCCGCCGGAAGTTTGGTTGCGCGCCATTGCAACAAACCAAAAACGCAACCGCCGGAAATGGCGAGTAAAACTGCATTCAACGTCATGATGCCCAGCCATTTTCCCACCCAGATTTGCCAGCGCGCAATCGGCTTGGTGGCCACGACTTGAATCTGACATTCCTCGATGTCGTGAGCGAGCGTGCCGCACGAAAGCCAAAGCGTCGAAAGCCCGAGCAACGCCGTGATCGCGCTCAACGTGTAGGTCAAAATGATCTGCGTGAACCCGCGCGCCGTGCCGTCGTCCTGGATGACCAGCGGCAAACCGACGACCGCCGCGATCAATAAAACCGCGATGACCAAAAATAATTTGAATCGCAGCGCGGCTTTCCACGTCAACCAGCAAATGGCGAGAATTCTTTGCATTAAAAGTTAGACACGAATTTCACGAATTTTCACAAATTGGTTTTAATTCGTGCCCATTCGTGTAATTCGTGTCTCATTTTTTATTTCCCAACAGCGACGACAGTTTTTCGTCTGCTTTTGCCAAATCCGCCGGTTTTTCCGCTTCAACTTTTTGCGCGGATTTTTCCGGCGGAGAAATTTTTTCGTTCGCTTGCGTCAGCGCGGCCAATTTTCCTTCGTCCAGTTTTGTTTCGGCAACCGGCTCGGAAATTTTTGTTTGCGCGACTTGCGGCAGCGACAATCTCCCCAAAATTTCGTCCATCGCCGGTTTTTCTGCCAAGCCGCCGCGCAAGTATTCCGCCACGCGCGCGCCGGATTGCGCGCCGCTGGTTTCGTTCGCCGCGCGCGCTTTGGCGACAACGTCGAGAAAATAACTTTCCAGATTTTGCGTCGGATTATCCACGCGCACTTCGCCGCTGGAAATGTCGCGACGAATAATTTCCAAAACGCGTTCCAAAGTTTCGCGCGGCAAAACCGGCGTCGTGATTTGCAACGTGTCCGGCGTCGCCAGCAATTCTTTCAACGTGCCCGCCGCTTGGATTTTCCCGCCGTAATAAATCACCACGCGGTCGCAAACATCTTCAACGTCCGAAAGCAAATGACTGCTCAAAATCACCGTCTTGCCGCGTCGCGCGAGCGCGATAATTAAATCCTTCACTTCGCGGCAGCCAATCGGATCGAGGCCCGCAGTCGGTTCGTCCAAAATAATTAAATCAGGATCGTTGATGAGCGCCTGCGCGAGGCCGATGCGACGCTGCATTCCTTTGGAAAATTCGCCGACGGCGCGCGTCTGCGTTTTGCCGAGGCCGACCATTTCCAGCAATTGTTCCGCGCGATTATTACGGTCAGTTTTGTTGAGATGAAAAAGATTTCCAAAAAAATCCAGCGTCTCGCGCGAATTAAGATAGCGATACAAATAGGATTCTTCCGGTAAATAACCGATGCGCGATTTGGTCTGGACGTGTCGCGGCGAATGGCCAAAAACTTCGATGTGTCCCTTCGTCGGATTCAACAAACCGAGCAGCAGCTTTACAGTTGTAGATTTTCCCGAACCGTTGGGGCCGAGCAAACCAAAAACTTCGCCGCGCCGGACTTCAAAATCCACGTTGTCCACCGCGCGCGCTTTCGGGCGATTCCAAAAATCCTTGAAGACTTTCGTCAATCCGCGCACGGACACAACGACCTCGCCACTGGATTGCGGATTGCGGATTGCGGGTTGCGGATTTGAGTCGGAGACGGGCATAAATAGTTAAAAGTATTTTACCGAAGCCTTACGTTCTTGAGCTTCGTATTCAGCCAGTTTTCGGAATAGTTCGTCATTTTTGGCGAATACTTTATCAACGGCCTTTTCAAATTCTTCATCCAGCGGAATGTAACGTGTGGAGGCTTGACGGCGGCGAACCTCTGTTTCGTATTCTTTAATTAAAATAAAAAGTTTTTCAATTTCTACCGGTTCGAGAGATTGAATCAATTCTATGACCTGTTTAGCTTTCATTTCCACAGTTAAGAAATTTTCCCTTCATACAAATCCGCCATCGGGAACACGAGGTCAAAATCGTTCCAGTGCAGAAAGCCGTCCTTGACGGTGAATTTGCGGAAGCGTTTCCGGTCGTGATACGTCTGCACCGCCGGATGCCGCGACTGGCTCAAGAATTGCGCGAAGTCCACGAGGCTTTCGTGGCCGTCGTCAAAACGGAGACGCAGTTTGTAAGGCGGCACATATTCTGCCGATTCGATGCGGACGACTTTTGGCATCCGCGATTTCTTTTTTTCCAAGGCGATCATTTTAATTTCCGTGTGATGATTTCAGTTTCAATTTGCCGGTGATGGACAAAAAATTCAATCCATTTGCGAACAATATCGTCGGTTCTTTGCGAAATCAATAGTTTGAAATTGGCAAACGCTTTGCCATTTAGCGGTTTCATTCCGGCGACCGGCAAAATGCGAATGCCAACAACGATTCCATTTTCGATCACCAATTCCGCCTTACTCTCGCGGCCTTGATAAAATCCGTGGACATGAACTGGCTCGTGTTCGTTCGCATAAAAATAAATCCGCAGGCCGAAGTATTCGTAAAGTTTCGGCATACGAAAAAACTTACGCCAGCTTCGGCGTCAGTTGGCCGGAAACTTTGCGCGGGGGTTCTTCCGTTTCGGCGCGATAATGTTCCATCTCCTCGCCTTTGCGCACGAGGCGCGCGCTGTTGAAAATCACAATGAGCGTGCCGGTGACGTGCAAAATCGCCGCCGTGATCGGGCCGATAAAACCAAACGCAGACGCTGACAATCCCAAAATGATGAAGCAAACGCCGAACGCAAAATTTTGATTAATGACTGCGCGAGTGCTGCGGGAAAGTTTTACCAGAAACGGCAGACGTCGCAGATCATTATTCATCAGCGCAATGGTCGCGCTGTGAATCGCCACTTCGCTGCCCGCCGCGCCCATTGCGATGCCGATGTCGCCCGCCGCGAGCGCAGGCGCGTCGTTCACGCCGTCGCCGACGACCGCGACTTTGTAACCTTTGGCTTTTATGGCGCGGACAAATTCAACTTTATTTTGCGGCAGACAATCGCCTTTGGCTTCTTCGCAACCGATTTCATTGGCGACGCGAGTGGCGACAACTTGACGGTCGCCAGAAATCATTGCGATGCGGCGCACGCCGGCTTCTTTCAATTCTGCCAATGCTTCGCGCGCTTCGGCGCGCGTTTTATCCTGCAATCCAACCCAGCCGACGCACTGGCCGTTGCGCGCGACGAAAATCAAACTCCAGCCTTCGGTCTCGTTGAGGTCAACGGATTTTTCAAATTGCGAATCCACGCCGTTGTCTTTGAGCCACTGTGCGCGGCCAACCAAAATTTTTGCGCCGTTGATTTCCGCCTGCACGCCGCGACCGGCGGTTTCGGAAAAATCTTTTGGTTCGGGCAACGCGACTCCGGCTTCGCCCGCGAGCGTCGCGAGTGCTTTCGCGGTCGGATGGTTGCTGTATTTTTCGGCGGAGGCGGCGAGCAATAAAAGTTCGGCGGGTTTCGTTTCGCCAATGGGCGCGAGACGGCTGACGGCGAGTTGACCGGTCGTGAGTGTTCCCGTTTTGTCGAAAACGAACGCGTTGATTTTTGCGGCGAGTTCGATGTCCGCGACATTTTTGATTAAAATTCCCAAACGCGCGGCGGCGGAAAGCGCGGCAACCATCGCCGTCGGCGTCGCCAAAATAAATGCGCACGGGCATGAAACGACGAACACGGCGATGACGCGATTCAAGTCGTGCGTGAATGCCCAGACCAGCAGGCCGATGACGAGCACGAGCGGCGTGTAAAATCCCATGTATTGATCCACAATCTTTTGGATCGGCAACTTGGTTTGTTCGGCGGCCATGATGAGTTCGCGCACGCGACCGAGCGTCGTGTCTTCGCCGGCGCGACTGACTTTGATCTCCAAAACGCCGGTGAGATTTTGCGTGCCGGCAAAAACTTCGTCGCCCATTTTTTTATCCGCAGGCAACGATTCTCCGGTGATCGTCGCTTGATTGAGCGAACCCTGGCCGCTGAGAATGATTCCATCCGCCGGAACATTGTCGCCGGGACGGATGCGGATCACGTCGCCGACTTTCAGTTCGCTCGCGGCGATTTCTTCTTCATTGCCGTCAGATTTGATTCGTCGCGCTTTCGTCGGCGTTAGTTCAATCAGCGATTCGATGCTTTCGCGCGCGCCTTCCGCCGTGCGGGTTTCGATCAATTCGCCGGTGAGCATGAAAAATGCGACGATGCCGGCGAGTTTATAATTTTCTGAAGCGAACGCCGCGAGCACGGCGATGGCGACGAGTTCGTTGATGCTCAAACGGCCGCGGCGCAAATCTTTTACGGCGGTGACGATGATCGGATAACCAAGAATGATCGCGCCGATAAACGCGCTCGCGCTGGCGGTCGTGGTGCCTTGATCAAAAAACCAATCCACGATGTAAGCGTTCAAAACGAAAACGGCGCCGACGAGCAATTGCCACAAATGCACGGACGAATGTTCGTGGTCATGGCCGCAGCCACAATTGTCGTCGTGTTCGTGTTCGCTTAAAAGGGAAGTGACTTGCATAAAAATTTACGATTTACGATTGGCGATTTCAAAAAATGTTTCACGGACTTTGCGCCGCTGGTTTTGGCTCCGGCGGCTCGCGATTTAACATTAGCCTGAGTTCGCGTGTTTTGCCATCGGCGCGTTGCGGCACGAACCATTTGTCTCCGACATTCGTCAGCACTTCACTCATCGTCTCGGCGACTTGCTGTTGCGCGAACAAATTGGGATTGCTTTGGTATTTCGGCAGCAACGCGGCAAAACGTTTGGCTTCGCCCTTGAGCGATTCGACGTAGCGCGTCCGCGCGGATTCGGCTTCGTTCGTGATGGTCGAAGCCTGCGCGTCGGCGGCGTTGGTGATTTGATTTTCGTAGCTGTGCGCATTGAGCAATGCTTTGTCGCGATTTTGGCGTGCCTCGATGACACGCGCAAAAATATCGGCGAGCTGCCGCGGCGGCACGCTTTGGACTTCGCACTGGTCAATGACGATCCCCAAATTTTCCTGTTCGACCAAATCGCCAACGCGCATCAGCACCGCGTCGCGAAACCGCGCGACGCCGCTGATGAGCACATCGTCCACCCTGAATTGCGCCGCCGTATAAAGCAGCGCGTTATCGAGCGCGTTTTGCACCGCGTTGGAAACGCCATTGAGATTGTAACTGAAATTGGTGTCGCTCGTAAAACTGAACACGGCGCGGATCGGATCTTCAATGTGATAATAAAGCGTCGCGCGCGTGTGAACGATGTTGCGGTCGGCGGTCAAAACATAACCATCAATCGCGGGATTAAGCGACGGGCCGGCGGGAATTTCCTCGCCGCTCAATTCCTGCTCCGGCGTCGTAAAATACCAGCCCGTCGTTGAGGTGACTTTCTGAATTTCCGTGATGGGAATCTTCACCACTTCGTCAATCGGATACGGAAACGACCAGTGCAATCCCGCGCCGAGCAATGCTTTCGGCCCTTCGCCCACAATTTTTCCCAGGCGCAAAATGACCGCTTTTTCCTGCGGGCCGACGGTGAAAAAACCGGAGCAAAAAAACAGGACGACCATCAGCGCCATCACGATTTTGACAATCGCAAAACTGCTGCGCAGCGCTTCGTTCAACGCTTGCGAGCCGGCGTCGCGCGTTTCGGGCGCGAGCTGTTCGGGTTGTTCGGGTTCGTCGTTCATTTTAAGCCATGTTATTTTCAGCTTCAGCGCGTTCCGCCAACCAAACATTGATTAGACTTTGGTAAGGCACGCCCTGCCGATTTGCCGCGCGCCGAATTTTTTGAAGCGTGATGCCGGGGATTCTCAAACTAATCGGTTGCCGCGATGGTTTCAGATTTGGAAACACGACACGCCGCGCTTGACTCCAGTCAATATCTTTGCCTTCGTCAGGACTTGCTTCCCGGACGTAAAGTTTCTTTTTCATAAATTACCTTTTCTTTTTTATTCATTGAACGGGCCGAAATGATCCGAATTAAATTTCCGCGAACCGTAAAAACCACAAACAAAAATCGTTTCGCTGTTTTCCCCAACGCACGCCATCGCATTTCTGATTTTGAATGTTTTTCATCAGTCGCAACCAACAACGGTTCATTCAAAAATATTTCTTCAGCTTCTTCCGGCTCTACTTCATGTTTATTGTTTTTTGTAATGTTTCCCGAATCCCATTCAAATCCGTCATAATCCCACGAATTGAATTCAGGGCTGACCTTCATATTTAAAGTATATGTAAAAGATATACTTTGCAACTTGTCATTTCGCCGGCGCATTCGTCGGCAAATGGCTGAACAAATCGAAGGGCGGCGTGCGCTCGTCGAAAATCAAAGTCGTTTTTTCGTTGAGCGATTGCTGCAACGCGCCGATGCGCAAAAGAAAAACCGCCAGTTCGGGATCGCGCTGAAAGATCGGCAGCGTTTTTGCCGCCTCCGCTTCGCCTTCGCCCTGGATGCGCGTCGCAGCGGCGTTGGCATCGGCAATGGTTTCCGCCGCCTGCCGGTCGGCGTTCGCCTTGATTTCCTGCGCGTCGCGCTCGCCTTCGTATTGCTCGGCATTGATGAGCACCTGCCGGTCGGCTTTCATGCGGTCAAAAACATTTTGCGTCACGCTTTCGGGCAGCTCGATTTTTTTGAAGCCGAGAAATTCAAGGCTGATGCCATAATTATTCGTGCTTAATTGCGCCCGCACCGAAGCCATGATCTCATTTTCCATCGCGTCAAATTTCAACTGCTTCGGGTTGGGATTCACGAAGGCGGACAACGTGTTCGAGCCGATGACGGCGTTTTTGGCATTGCGCAACATGCTTTCCAGCACGCGCTGCGCGGCGGCAACGGAGCCGAAAAATTTTGGATAAAATTCCTTCGCATCGGAAATCCGCCAGCCGGTGTAAATCGTCACGATCAACGGATTATTGTCCGCCGTGAGCGTTTCGCTGAATTTATCCTGAAAATTTTGGACGCGCGCGTCGAAGGTATAGACTTTCTGGATCGGCCACGGCCATTTGAAATACGCGCCCGGCTCGGAAAGGTTGCGCACCGGCTTGCCAAACGTCGTGACGACCGCGATTTCCGACTGGCGGACCTGAAAAACAAATAGCAGCAGCGCAAAAATAATGATCAGCGCGGCGCCGACGATGACGGTGATTAAATTTCTTTTCATGGCGAGGGAGGATTGGGATTCACATTCAAAAGGTCTTCGCGGATTTTATCTTCCAGATCAAAAATCAAAACGTCCTGCGTGTTGGTGACGAGCAGAACATATTTGCGCGCGTTTTTGGTCGCGTCCACGAATGTGTGAAAATACAGCCGCTGTTTATAAACGGACGGCGCGGCCTCGAAGGCGGGAATTTGATTCGTGAACAGCGCGGCTTGCGCGAAGCGCGAAACTTCCAAACGCAGGCGCATCGCGTCGGCAATATTCGTCGTCGTGAACGCCAGCGCGTCGGCCAGCGCGTTGGTTCTGATCGCGTCGGCGCGCGCGGCCAGGATTCTGGCGAGTTTTCCCTGCTCCGCGCCGATCACTTTTTCGTAATCGCTGGCCACGGGAGTTGGCGGATGAATGTCCTGCAAACCGACAAAAATTATTTTTGCGCCGAGATCATACTTATTTGCGGCGGCCTGGATTTGATTTTGCAATTCCTTCGCCGCCTGCAATCGCGCGCGGGACATCACGTCGCTCAAATCCACGCCGGCGAGAAAATGCACGACGGCGCGCGTGGCCAGGTCCGAAAGCAGATTCGTCTGGCCGCTGTTTTTGTAAGCCCAATCCATGACGTTCGTGATCTGAAATTGCACGGGAATACTGACGGTGATGAAACTGACGGGCGGCGATTTGGTCAGATCGTTGGTATCGGCCATTTCATTTTGAACCGTTGCGCTCGCGCGATTGCCGACGAGAAAATTTTCTTCTTTGTTGTGCGCTACCGTCCAAAGGATCGTGTTTTGTTCATTCGCGTCCGGCGTGAAGCCGACGTAGAGCGTTTGAATTTGGTCGGTGCGGTAGCGATAAACTTTGTCCACCGGCCACGGCCATTTCACATGCGCGCCCGGCAGCAAAATCGAAATCGGTTTTCCGAAACATTCCAAAACGGCCTGCTCGCCCGCGTCCACAAAAACGATGGTCGTGGACAAAAGTAAAATCGCCAGTTGCGCCAGAATGACCACCGCCAGATTTTTTTCGACGAGGCGATAAAACCACGTTTCCGAAACGTTGAAGCCGAATTGATAATCAAGCGCTTCCGCCGCCGTCGTGAGCAGGCTTTCGGGCTGGCCGAGCAAGCCGATGACGCGGCTGTCGTAAAGCGGCCGGACGATTTTTCCGCGCACGCGCGGGCGATAAATTTCCAGCAGCAGCGTCAGGAGCATTTCCGCCGCCATCAAACCGAGCAGCACGCATAAACCGCGCGCGACGTAAAAATCAATTTTCGGAAATCCCGTTTTGGTTCCGGCAATGGCGAGCGCGGTGAAAAAGCAGACATACGCGCCGGCCAATAAGAAACTGGCGCTGGGCCGGAGCAGCCAGTGATTTTCCAGCCGCGCGATTGTCACGGAAAATCGCCCGAACAAAAACAGCAGCAGCGCAAAAATTCCAAAGAGCGCGAGCGACGGCATGGCGCGGTCGGGCAAAATAACGCTGGTCGCTTTGCCGCTCCAGCGCCAGAGCAAATACGCGCCGCCGGCTTCGAGCAAAAACAGCAGGACGCAAAAACCGGGCACGAAAAATTTCTCGAATTGTTCGCGCGCGCGGCGGGCGGGAAAGACTTCCGATTCTTTGGCGTCAAACAAGGCGGATTCGCCTTTGGCGCGCGCGAGTTCCTCGACCTCAAATTTTTCCAGGCGCTCGTTTTCCGCGAGCCGCATTTGAAACCAACTGGCAAACGCCACGAGCAATCCGAGTCCGAGAAAAATGGAGGCGGTCTGCCCGGCGAGCGAATTGACGTAGCACGTCACGACGAACGCGGCGATGAAAATCACCACGGCGGCAACCAGATTTACGAAACCATTTTTTTGGACGTTGCGTTCCATTTAACTTAATTCGCGTTCTTCAAACAAGGCGGCGCCGAGGGCCAGCGCCGCGCCGGCGTAGCCAACGGTGTAGGCGAGCGCTTTGGCCGCGTAAGCCCATTGAAAAGTATTTTTGCCCATGTCCAGGGCGTCGCCGAGCCAGAAAAGCTGCCAGTTCGGAATGAGGCTGTAAAGCGTCGAAGCCCACCAATCGCCCTGTTCGGCGCGACGGCCAAAAAAATAATCCGACATCAGACCGAGCATGAAAATCGCGGAGCAAATCGCCAAAGTCGGAATCGTGTCCAGCCGGGTCGAGCACGCCAGCGCGATGGCCGCCAAAATCCAGAGCGCGAATAAAACCAAAATTCCCGCCGGCAAAAGATTCCAATTCACATGCGCGACCGTGCCGAGGCTTTCCATTTGCCTGGTGAACTGAAAAACGAGGAACGCCGCCAGCGTGGTCAAAATCACCAGCGCCAAAACCGCATCGCTTACAAACGGACGCCGCAGAAAAAAATTGCTGAAGCCCGCCAGTGCGTAGGCCAGCAAAATTCCCGCCGCAAAAATTCCCAGCGCCGGCAAATCCGTTTTCCCGTAGGCATCGAACGCCATGCGGCTGGCGAGCAGCGCGCCGATCATATTTACATACGTCAAAATCGTCAGCGCGCCGGCCAGCCCGGCGAATTTTGCCAGCAAAAATTGCGCGCGGCCAATGGGCTTGGACAAAACGGCCAGCGCCGTGCCGCTGCGAATTTCGCGCGCGAGCGACGAGGACGCGCTCAACACCGCGCCAAAAAGTCCGGCCAGCAGCATCACCGCGAGCACGGAATTTTCCACCAGTTTCGGTTCGTCGCCAAACGCGAAGTAATAGGGCACCGCGAGAAAAATTTCAAAAAGCACCGAGCCTGTCATCAGCAGCAAAAAAATCGGCTGCCGCACCAGTTCCATGAAAGCGTTGGCCGCGATGGTAAAAAATTGTCGCACGATTGAACGCGAAGCTTACTCCATTTGGGCGCCTGAAATCAAACGGTTAAATCCGGTCATTGAAAATTGGAAAGGAAATCGCGCTTTGCGTTCAAAGGAATTTCATGCCATGGCACGGGCAATGGAATTCCACCAGGCGTCGTGAAGTTCCATGAGCGGCGCGGAAAATTCTTGGTCGGCAACTTTGATGGTCAATTTATCGCCGCCGACTTTGCCAATTTGAATCGCGGGAACGCCCATTAGTTTTGCGCGCTCGACGACTTTCACCGCGTCCAGTGCTTTGCACGAAATAATAATGCGCGATTGTGTTTCGCCAAAGAGCAACGCATCGAGACGAACATTTTTGAAAGATGACAAATCAATCGTCGCGCCGATCAATCGCGGCGTTTCGCGGGCGACGAGCTGGCTGATGCAGCTTTCCGCGAGCGCGACAGCGAGGCCGCCGTCGCTGCAATCGTGCGCGCTTTTTACAACGCCACTTTGAATCAAGCCGAGCAGCGTCGTGTGCAAAGTCCTCGCGGTTTCCAAATCGCAGCGCGGCGGCGAACCGGTTTTTTTTCCGTGAACGACTTGCAAATACGCCGAACCGCCAAGTCCAAAAATCGGATCGTTCGCGTCCACAATTTCGCCGAGCAAAATAATCGCGTCGCCTTCGTCCTTGAACCATTGCGTTGTGACGTGTTCGGGTTTTTCAATCAAGCCGACGATGGCGACCGTTGGCGTCGGGTCAATCGGGCCGTTTGGATTTTGATTGTAGAGCGAACAATTGCCGCCGGTCACAGGCGCGTTGAAAAATTTACAAGCTTCGGCGAGGCCACGAACACTTTCGCGCATCTGCCAGAATAATTCCGGCTTGTGCGGATTCGCCATGTTGAGATTGTCCGTCGCGCCGAGCGGCACGGCACCGGAGCACGCGAGATTGCGGCACGCTTCCGTCACCACGGCTTTCGCGCCTTCATACGGATCGAGATAAACATAAACGCCGTTGCAATCCACGGTCATGGCGATGAGTTTTTCAAAGTAGGGCAGGCGTCCCGCCTGTCCGTTTTCTTGCGTCGCGGCTTCGCTGCTGGGCAGGCGAGACGCCTGCCCTACTTTAGCCGCGAGTTCCGCGCTCATCACAGGCACCGAATCGCTCTTGATGCGGATGACCGCCGCATCGCTGCCGGGCAAAACCACCGAGCCGTCGCGCACTTGATGATCGTATTGCCTATAAACCCAGTTCTTCGACGCGATGCTCGGCCACGCCAAAAGTTTTAGCAGATCGGAGATGGGAGATTGGGAATCGGGAATGGTGCCAAGCCGGAAGGCTCGGACGGCTTTCAGATATTCCGGCTCGCTCGACTCGCGCTGATAAACCGGCGATTCGTCGGCGATTTTCTTTGCCGAAATATCGGCGACAATTTTTCCGCCGTGCCGCACGACCATCCGTCCGGTGTCCGTCACGAAACCGACTTCCGCCCACGGCAAATCCCATTTGTCAAAAATCCGTTTCACCTCGGCTTCGCGGCCTTTGTGGACGATGATGAGCATCCGCTCCTGCGATTCGCTCAACATGATTTCGTAACTCGTCATGTTCGGCGCCCGTTGCGGAACTTTGTCGAGTTCGATCTCGATTCCCGTTCCCGCGCGCGCCGCAGTTTCGCAAGTGGAACACGTCAAGCCCGCCGCGCCCATGTCTTGAATTCCCGCGACGCAACCCGTCGCGAGCAATTCCAAACACGCCTCGCAAACCAATTTTTCCATGAACGGATCGCCGACCTGCACCGCGCCGCGTTGTTGCTCGGCGGATTCCTCGGTTAAATCTTTGGACGCAAACGCCGCACCCGCCAGACCGTCGCGTCCGGTTGCCGGACCGACGTAAAAAACGGGATTGCCAATTCCCTTGGCCGCGCCGCGCGCGATTTGTTCGTGGCGCAACACGCCGAGGCAGAAGGCGTTCACGAGCGGATTGCCTTCGTAGGATTTGTCGAAATAAACTTCGCCCGCGATGGTCGGAATGCCAAAACAATTTCCGTAATGCGCGATGCCGCTGACGACGCCCGCAAACAATCTGCGATTGTTTTGGATGTGGGGAGCGCCCGCGTCTCGCGTGCCATTTTCGGCGCCGCGCCGAAAATTTTGTTCATCTATTTTTTCAGTTTGTGTTTTGGAAGAATCCGGCGCGACGCCGGATTCTGCACGCGAGACGCGTGCGCTCCCCATTTCGTTTTCGACAATCGGCCCGAATCTTAAAGAATTCACCGCGCAAACTGGCCTTGCGCCCATCGTGAAAATATCGCGCACGATGCCGCCGACGCCGGTGGCCGCGCCCTGAAACGGCTCGACCGCGCTCGGATGATTGTGCGACTCGATCTTGAACGCGATGGCCAGGCCGTCGCCGATGTCAATGATGCCGGCGTTTTCCTCGCCCGCGCCGACGAGGATTTTTGGCGACTTGGTCGGAAACGTTTTCAGCAGCGGGCGCGTGTTTTTGTAGCTGCAATGCTCACTCCACATCACGGAAAAAATTCCCAGCTCGGTGTAGCTCGGCTCGCGGCCTCCGAGGATTTCTTTGGCGTGGGCGTATTCTTCCGGCGTCAAATTATGTTTGGCGACGAGTTCGGGAGTGATGGCGGGTTCGGTCATTTGAAAAGGCTGCTTACTCCAAAGATACAACCTAAAATAAACATTAGAAAAGAGATGTGAGCAACAACATGAGACCAAATACGAGTCTTACTGCGCTTAGTGTCATCATCAATTATTTTTCCCCATTCAGAGTGATTCTCAAAATATTTTTCCGAATCTTTTTTCCAAAGCACAAAAAGTTTAGCGATGTGGTAATACTGAATGATGTTAAAAACCCCGATTAAAATTATTCCAATTACAAAACAAAAGAGAGCAAACTCCGCACCAAATGAAGCACGCGCTTTTTCTGAGGCTCCCATAAAACTCAAAACAGCAACTGCACCGCCGGAATTTGTCAGAAGCAAATATTTGATTGCAGTTTCTGCGCGTTCTTTCTCAAGGTCATAAAGTTGTTTCCATCTTCGGTTGATATGTTCAATCCGATGATTTTTCAATTCTTGATGCTCCGGCAGATTTCCTCCAAATAGCGCCATAATTCTTCATTCGCGATGCATTTTTTCTATACACAAATTTCATGCCGCCACTTCGACTTCGCGGATTTCGCTCGGCTGCGGAATCGGTTCGCCGCGTTCGCGCATGTCTTCAATGTGCATTTCCAAGGCTTCCTTCATTAGAGTGAGGGTTTCCTTTTCCGTGTCCGCCGCCGCGACGCAGCCGGGAAAATCCGGCGCGTAGGTGCTGAAATTTTCCGGCCCGTGCTCGATGATGATCGTGTGACGCATAATCTTCAATTCAGACTTTCCGAACCGAGAAGGTGACAAATTTCCACGCCGTCGTCCAGTTGCTCCCAATAAATCGCATAACCGCCGGGTTCGAGCGACCAGTCGGCGCGTTGTTTCGGTGTGGCTTTGGCGAGCCATTTGAGCCACGGAATTTTTTTGTAAGGCACGCTCAATTCGCGCCCGTCAGAAAGTTCTATGCACAGGCGGTCGCCCGCGAAACTCACGTCGCGCGCGCTCACTACCTCCGTTGTTTTATCGAGCAAAGTATTCATTCCATGTGTCCAATAATTGCGTTTGATTCTGTTTTGTCAGCTTCAAAATATAGTTCAATTGCGCCTTGTTGTAACCATGATTGTATTCCACCGAAATCGGACGCAACCAAATCTTCGCGGCCATGTCGCCGTCAATGACATGGACATGCGGCGGTTCGCCAATGTCGGACGAATAAAATCTGAATTTGTAACGCTCAATTTTAATCGTCGGCATAATAATTTAAGCCGCCTTTGCCGCCGTTTTGTTTTGCAACGCGGCGATCATGCTTTCAAAAATAAATTTGCCGTCGGCACTGCCGAGAATTTCTTCGCTCGCGCGGTCGGGATGTGGCATGAGCGCGGCGACGTTGCGACGTTCGTTGCAAATGCCGGCGATGTTCTGCAGCGAGCCGTTTGGATTTGCAGCGTCGGTTAAATTTCCGTTCGCATCGCAGTATTGCCAGAGAATTTGTTTGTTCGCCTTCAATTTCGCCAAAGTTTCTTCGTCGGCGAAATAGCAGCCTTCGCCGTGCGCGATGGGGATCTTCAAGATTTTCTCCGCCGAAATTTTGTTCGTGAACGGCGTTTCAAAATTATTCGTCTTCAGAAAAACCTGTTCGCAGTGGAATTGCAGGTCGCGGTTACGGACGAGCGCGCCGGGCAGCAAACCGGTTTCGCACAAAATCTGGAAGCCGTTGCAAATTCCCAAAACCAGTCCGCCATTGTCGGCGAATTGTTTCACGGCCTGCATCACGGGGCTGAACCGCGCGATCGCGCCGCAGCGCAAATAATCGCCGTAGCTGAAGCCGCCGGGAATAATCACGGCGTCGGCGTCGCCGAGCGAGGTGTCCTTGTGCCAGATGAAATTCGCGGTGTGGCCGAGCGCGCGGACGGCGTGGACGCAATCCTGATCGCAGTTGCTGGCGGGAAATTGGAGGACGGCGAAATTCATTTTTATTTTTGCCACAGAGTCACCGAGGCACAGAGAAGAAAAAAATTAAAACTCTGTGTCTCTGCGTCTCTGTGGCTGAAATTTATTCTATTTCCAGTTTGTAATCTTCAATCACGGGATTGCTCAAAAATTTGTGCGCGGCTTCGTCGAGCGCTTTGCGCGCGGCTTCCTTGTCGGTGGCGTCGAGTTCGATCTCCAGATATTTGCCGACGTGGACGGCTTTGATGCCGCGATGACCCATGTGTTCGAGGGCTTTCAAAACGGTGATGCCTTGCGGGTCAACGACGGCTTTTTTCGGGGTGATGATGATTTTGGCTTTCATGCGCGCATAAAAAAGATTTTGCGGAAAAATTTTTATGGAAGCGAGAATTTTTTGTTTTGGAGCGCGGACGGCTCGTCCGCGAGAACTTGAAAAAATCAGATTCACGCGGGCGAGCCACCCGCGCTCCAATGCGGCATTGAAATTTCCCGCGCATTGCGCCATTGTGGCGGCGTGAATAATTCCATTTCATTCGACGACACGCAGATTTGCACCATCGGCACGGAACGCAAAATCACCGAGCCATGCACCATCGTCATTTTCGGCGCGAGCGGCGACTTGACGTCGCGCAAGTTGATCCCCGCGCTCTACCATCTTTGCAAGGACAAGCAGATGCCGCCGGATTTCCGCGTCATCGGCTTTGCGCGGCGCGAAAAAACGGACGACGAATGGCGCACGGAATTGCGCGCGGCACTCGACCAATTTTCCCGGACAAAACCCGTGGACGACAAAGTCTGGGTGGATTTTGCGAAAAATGTTTCCTATTGCATCGGAGATTTGACGGATGCAGCGGCTTACAAAAAACTGGAGGAAAAATTAAACTCGTTCGGCAATCCGAAGCTGCGCGAAAATCTTTTGTTTTATCTGGCGACTTCGCCGAGCCAGTTTGGCGGCGTCATCGAGCAATTGCACAACGCGAAATTATTGCACAAGGACGAAACCGGCGGCAAGCAATCCGTCGTCATCGAAAAACCGTTCGGCCATGATTTGGAATCGGCGCACGCGTTGAACAACGAACTCACGCGTTTCGCGCACGAGCGGCAGATTTTTCGCATTGACCATTATCTCGGCAAGGAAACGGTGCAAAACATTTTGATGTTCCGCTTTTCTAATTCCATTTTCGAGCGGCTGTGGAACCGCGATTCCGTTGACCATGTTGAAATTACTGTTTCCGAAAAACTCGGCGTCGGCGAACGCGGCGGTTATTACGAGGAAGCCGGCGCATTGCGCGACATGGTGCAAAATCACATGCTGCAAGTGCTCTCGCTCGTCACGATGGAACCGCCCGTGACGCTCGAAGCCGAAGCCGTGCGCGATGAAAAAGTGAAACTGCTCAAATCCATCCGCGCGCTCACGCCCGAAGATGTCGCGAAACAAGTTGTGCGCGGACAATACTTCGCCGGTTCCGTGGATGGCGAACCGCGACCGGGTTACCGGCAGGAAACGAAGGTGAAACCGAATTCCAATGTCGAGACTTACGTCGCGATAAAGCTGTTCATTGACAACTGGCGCTGGAGCGGCGTGCCGTTTTATTTGCGCACCGGAAAAAATCTGCCGCAAAGCGCGAGCGAAGTGCGGATTCAATTTCGCCGCACGCCGAATGTTTTGTTCGCCGCGCAATGCGGAGATAAATTGGACGCCAACGCGCTGACGTTGCGCCTGCAGCCGAACGAAGGAATCTCGCTGCATTTCAACGGCAAAGTTCCCGGCATGAGCCTCGCCGTGCGGCCCGTGCGGATGCATTTCAGTTACAATGCCGAGTTCGGCGCCTACACGCCCGAAGCCTACGAACGTCTGCTGCTCGAAGCCTTCGCCGGCGACGCGACGCTCTTCATCCGCCGCGATGAAGTGGAAACCGCGTGGGGCATCGTGGATTCCATCCGCGCTGGCTGGCAGAACAAGCCGCTGACGAACCGCGAATTTTACGCCGCCGGCACGTGGGGACCGATTGCCGCCGACGATCTGCTCGCGCAAAGCGGCCACGTCTGGCACGAGCCGCAGGTGATAAAGTAAATTGGCCTTGCATCATTCCACTTGACATTTTCCTTTCGTGATACAAATGTATCACCATGAAAACTGCGAGCGTCCGCGATTTGCGAAATGACTTTGCGCGCCTTTCCAAGTGGCTCGACAAGGGCGAAACCATTGAAATCGTCAAGCGCGGCAAAGCCGTGGCCGATCTCGTCCCCAAAGCACGCGGCAAACCCAAGACATTGCTCGGCTGCACGCCCAGCCTATATCCGCTGCCCGATGACATTGACGATCCGCCGCCGGTTACTTGGAATGCTGACTGATGAATTATCTGCTCGACACCAGCGTGTGGCTGCGCGGCGCGCTTTTCGGCGAAACTTTGCCGGAAGCAGTCCGCGATATTTTGGACGATTCAAATCTCGTGCTGGCGATGTCTGTTTACAGTTTATGGGAAGCGGCCAAAAAACATCAAAAAGGAAAACTGCCGTTGCCGATTGATCTGGCGGAATGGCTGAAATCGTCGGTTCCTGAAAATTTTCAAATCCTGCCGCTGACGCCGGAAATTATTATTGAATCCACGCGCCTGCCGGATTTTCCAGTGAACGATCCCGGTGACGAACTCATCGTGGCCACGGCGCGCATCCACCGGCTGACGCTGCTGACGACGGACACTAAACTTAAAGGCTACCGGCACGCGCGCATCCGGTATTTTACGCCTGTCGCGGAGAAATTCCGGAAATGAAAAACGCCAAACTGCTCGCGCAAACCGGCCACGTCTGGCAGGAGCCGCAGGTGATAAAATAAAATTCAAAAGCGAATGAATAGAAAACTCGCAATCGTCTTAATTGTTGTTGCGTTTATCGTTGGTGCGATTGCGGCTGGCGGGAGCGTCGGATACTTCTTTGTTCGACGGCTGGTGATAACAAATAAAATTTTGGACTATCAATTTGAGTGTCAGCCGGAAATTAGCACTTCATTGATGAGCATACACACGTTAAAGAGAATTCGTTCAGATGAAACATCCAACTCTAACGCTGTCGAATACCTGGAATTGCAGCTTGATTATTCTGTTGCAGGAATTGAGAAATATGTCGAACACCATTCTTTGTCTGAAAGTAATTCTTTTCCAGCGATGCTGCCTGTCCTTCGTTTAGCTAAACGATATCGCGAACAGTTTCCGCACACAAACCAAGATGTTTTGATTCAAAAGCAAATCGAACAGGTATTTTCGTTAGTAAATGAACAACCAAAACATTGAACTGATTTCCTTCGCCAACGCCGACGAACTGGCCGCGCGTGCCGCCAGCGCGTGGCTGGACGAAATCGCGGCGGCCAACCACGCGGCCAGACCGCATTGCGTCGCGCTTTCCGGCGGACGCATCGCGCTGAAATTTTTCACGTCCGTCGTCGCGCAGGCCAAGGCGCGCGAACTCTCGCTCGGCCTCGTCCATTTTTTTTGGGCGGACGAACGCTGCGTCCCGCCGGACGACGCGGAAAGCAATTTTTGCGCGGCGCACGAACTCCTGTTCGCGCCGCTGCAAATCGGCGACGCCCAAATCCACCGCATTCACGGCGAAGATTCGCCGGAAATCGCCGCGCAAAAAGCGACGATGGACATTTCGCACGTCGCGCCGAAAAATTCCGACGGCCAGCCGGTTCTCGATTTGATTTTTCTCGGCATGGGCGAGGACGGCCACGTCGCATCGCTTTTTCCCACTCAAATCGAAGGAGCTTTTCCGAAAGCCATTTTTTGCGCAATCAGAAATTCGCCCAAGCCGCCGCCCGACCGCGTCAGCTTAAGTTACGAAACAATCGCGACGGCGCGTGAAGTCTGGGTTTTGGCGTCGGGCGCCGGTAAAAAAGCGTCATTGCACGAATCCATTGTGGCGAATGGGCGCACGCCACTGGCACGCGTCATCCAATCGCGTCCGCACACGAAGATTTTCAGCGATTTTCGCATGGGGTGAAGACCCCATATCTTTCTGAAAATAGTTTGAACATAATTTATCCAGCTTGGTCTGAATTAGTGCGAATGATTTCGCTGTTCGTTTAGGGTTGGCAGAGAGGTTTTGCTCGTGGTGCGGCTCGAACAGCGACCCCAAGTTGGTCGCGCCACCCTTCTGAGCGCCTGGGTGAAGGCGTATAAACCTCGTCACTAAAGAGAGGCCGGACGCAAGTCCGGCTTCTCGTTTTTTAACGGTGAATAACCCGCCGGAAATCTGCATTGATTGGGGCGCAAAAAGACTTTACCATTTCCACGCATGAAACATCAGCTCGATTTCGAGAAACCGATCATCGAACTGCAAAACAAGCTGGACGAACTCCGCAAACACCCGGAAAAACATTCGCTCGGCATCAGCTTCGAGGAAGAAATCCAGCTTATCGAAAAAAAACTGGCGGAAACCCGCCGCCACATTTTTTCCAACCTCACCGCCTGGCAGCGCATCCAGCTCGCGCGCCATCCCAAACGCCCTTACACGCTCGACTATCTCGACAGCGCGTTCACCGATTTTGAGGAATTACATGGCGACCGCCTTTTTGCCGAAGACCGCGCGATGGTTGGCGGCTTTGCAAAACTCGGCGAACACCGCGTCGTCGTCATCGGCACGCAAAAAGGCCGCGACACAAAGGAAAACATTTTGCGCAATTTCGGCTCCGCGCATCCCGAAGGTTATCGCAAAGCACTGCGCCTGATGCGGCTCGCGAATAAATTCAATCTGCCCATCATCACTTTGATCGACACTGCCGGCGCCTATCCGGGCGTCGCCGCCGAAGAACGGCACATCGCCGAAGCCATCGCCGTCAATCTCCGCGAAATGACTTTGTTTGAAGTGCCGATTATCGCCGCCGTCATCGGCGAAGGCGGTTCGGGCGGCGCGCTGGGCATCGGTGTGGCCGACCGCGTTTTGATTTTGGAAAACGCCTATTATTCCGTCATCAGCCCCGAGGGTTGCGCCGCAATTTTATGGAAAGACCGCGCCGCCGCCGCCAAAGCCGCCACGGCGCTAAAAATCACCGCGCGCGATTTGCTCGAACTCAAACTTGTGGACGAAATTGTTCCCGAACCGCTCGGCGGCGCGCACACGGATTCCACCCTGACCGCAGCGAATCTGAAAACGCATTTGCTCAAACATCTCGAAGAAATTCTCGCGCTGCCCGTGGCCGAACGCCTGAAAAAACGCTACGAAAAATTTCGCGCGCACGGGCATTTCGTCGAAAAAATCGAGCCGGTGGAAAATGGCGTCCCGCAAGCCGCCGTATAAAAATCCCGTGCTTTATCCGCTAATCTTTCATCCGATTTTCAAAGAACGTGTCTGGGGAGGACGCGAACTGGAAAAACTTTACGGCAAAAAACTTCCGTCCGGCGCGCCCATCGGCGAAGCGTGGGAAATTTCGGATCGCCCCGGCGATGAAAGCGTCGTCGCCAACGGACAATTTGCCGGAAAAAATTTGCGCTGGCTCATGCAAAATTTTTCGCGCGAAATTTTGGGCAACGTCAAACCCGCCGCGCATAATCGTTTTCCGATTCTTTGCAAAATTCTCGACGCGCGCGACAAACTTTCGCTGCAAGTTCATCCGCCCGCGAACAAAGCCGACGAACTCAAAGGCGAATCCAAAACTGAAATGTGGTTCATTGCCGCCGCCACGCCCGGCGCGGAATTATTTGTCGGTTTGAAACGCGGCGTGACGCGCGCGGAATTCGAGAAAAAAATTTCTGATGGAACCGTCGCCGAATGTTTTTATCGCGTGCCCGTCAAGTCCGGCGACACGATGTTTTTGCCGAGTGGCCGTGTTCATGCGATTGGAGCGGGTCTCGTGATTTTTGAAATTCAGCAAAATTCGGACACGACGTATCGCGTTTTTGATTGGAATCGCGTTGGTCTCGACAGCAAGCCGCGCGAACTGCACGTCGCACAATCGCTCGCGAGCATTGATTTTAACGATTTTGAGCCGAAATTGGTTTCGGAAAAATTTTCCGGCAATGAAAAAATCAAATCGCGTTCGCTTGTCCGCGACCCGCTTTTCAATGTCGAACATTTGGAATTAAAAACCGGCGCGGTTGCGAAATTGAAGGAGCAAAAATTACAAATTATCGCGGCGGTGAGCGGACAAATTGAAATCAAAGGCAATTCGGAAATTGCAAATTTGTCCGCCGGACAATTTTGTTTGATTCCGGCAAGTTTGAAACGGACTGAAATTTTGGCGAAATCAGAAGCGACGCTGCTATGCGTTGAAGCGAATTAATTTCACAGAAGCCAACAAAGAAAACAAAGTTTGATTTCAAACGCGATTCCATTCTAATTCTTTGTTTGCTTCGTTTTCTTCTGTTCAATTCCGCGACAGATCGTCGGGCATTTGCGAAAGCAGTTTATTTTTCCAGCCGCCTTTGCTTTTCAGGATTTTTTGCCAGAGTTGTTCGGGCGGCGTTTCAAAGACCAGTTCGAGCGACGCGGGAAACGTCAGCCACGCCTTGCGTTTCATTTCCATTTCCAGCTGGCCGGATGACCAGCCGGCGTATCCGGCAAACAGGCGCACTTTTTTCGCGGGCGAAAATGATTCGCCAATCTCAATGAGCGCGTCCAGCGAATGTTCGAGACTTAAATTGGGCAGCACGTCGGCATCGGAAATAAAATTATCCGTGTGCAAAAAACTCAAGGCGGTGGGTTGCACGGGACCGCCGAGATAAAGCGGCGATTCTTTGAGCGTGTCCGGCAAATCGGCGACGATCATTTCGCCGACTTTGTTATTAGTCGAGCGGTTCAAAATCAGTCCGAACGCGCCTTCGCCATCGTGCCGGCAAACGAGAATGACGGTTCGTTGAAAAAACGAGCCGCCCAGTTGCCCGCTGTCGAGGAGCAACTGGCCCTTAAGATTTTTCAAATTGTCCGGCATAACGACTGAAATAATCTGCGCCAGCTTTGCGGGATTTGCAACTGCGCTGCCGCGCGAAATCTATTGGGCGGACATCTGCAATTTCTGCTGCCGGCCCGAATCCAGGTTCTGAATGACCACCTGTTTTGGTTCGATGGAAAGACATCGAATCGTGACGTTGGTTCCGGCGATTTTGATTTTGGCGGAATCCTGGGCGGCAAAGGAATGGCCATTGATGATGGCCGTGGGTTGGGCGCTCCAAAAAATTCCTTGAAGTTCAATCGTCGTCAGCGCAGGCGCAGGTTGGATCTTCTTGAAATTGTAATCGGAAATGAATGGCGCAGGCGCGGCGGATTTTCGCGCCGGCATTTTTACATCGCGGATTTCGTCCACATGGCCGGGTTCTAATTGCGCGGCACCGCCGTATTTCATCCAGTCAAGAATTTGATCGAAGCCATAAAGTCTTTCCGCTTCGATGAATAATTGCACCTGCCCGCGCGTGTAACGATTTGCCAAAACCCGTTTTTCCTCGGCGGCTTCCGATTGCGATTCCATCAACAGATAACCGACCATTTCACAAAAACCTTCCTCGGCGTCGCGCCCCAAACCTCTTTGCGCGCGGTTCACATTTTCGCCGACCCACGCGTGCGACAATTCATGCGCGCAAACTTCCTTTAATTCGGCCAAAGGCTGGCCGGTCAGCAAAGCGATTTTGTATCGTCGTTGGTTGTCTATCACGACGGGTTGCGTATAGCCGAGCAAATCGGGACTTTCAAAAGCATTGCCTCCGGTGTTGAACATCGAATCCACGTCAATGCGATCAATGACGGAAACATCCACGTTGGTGGGAAAGCCGGTGAAGCGGGAAAACAAATGATCCAGATCATCGTGAACTTCGGCGCAAGTCTGTTTCACATCGTCGGCGTTCAGCACGGCGGTTTTGGCATCGCGCGCGCAAAGCCAGCGGCCGTCGGGCAATTCCACGCCGTCTTTGACCGGCAAACCGCAAATAAAACAGCGCGGCAATTTGACGCAATTTGAGCAGACCAGCAATTGCTCGCCGGTGACTTTGTCGATGACAATATACTCCGGGCCATACATCGGCTTACCGCAAATCGCGCAAATATCCGCGCGCGCAGCGCACGCGGAAATGGCGAGCAGAATTATAATTGAAAAGCTTTTCAGAAAGCTTTGCACGCCTGACTTTCGCAGAAATTTCCGGCGGCAAAAGCAAAAAACGCGGAGAATTTCTCCGCGTTAATTTTATTTGTAGGAGACGAGATGACGAGTCTCAAACTTTTAATTAGAGACTTCTCACGTCGTCTCCTACTGTTAATTAA
Organism: Verrucomicrobiia bacterium; assembly: GCA_036509895.1. Taxonomy (GTDB): domain Bacteria; phylum Verrucomicrobiota; class Verrucomicrobiia; order Limisphaerales; family UBA11358; genus UBA11358. Next base: position 40,277 of record DATCEV010000020.1, on the reverse strand, counting down.
AGTGATTTTACTTTTTTCATAATCCCCGCGGCGTCAATGCCGAATTTCGCGAGCAACTCCTCGGCTTTGCCGGAATGCGGCAGGCCGTTGACGGCGAGCTTGTGGACTTTGATTCCCTCCGCGCTTAATTCGCCGGCAACCGCGTCGCCCAGGCCGCCTTCGGCATAATGATCTTCGACGGTGATGACGGTGTTGCCGGTTTTTTGCGCGGCGGCGAGGATTTCTTTTTTGCCGAGCGGCTTGATGCTGTAAGCGTCAATGACCGTGATGTTAATGCCTTCGGATTTTAATTGGTCCGCCGCTTTCAACGCTTCAAACAGCGTGACGCCCGCAGCGACCACAGTGACTTTGTCGCCTTCGCGCAAAACTTTCGCGCCGCCAACCGGAAATTGTTCGTCGTTGCCGTAAATGACCGGAGTTTTCGGGCGCGAGGTGCGGAGAAAATAAATTCCTTTGCCGAGCGCCATTTGCTCGAGCAATTTTTCCGCGCAAACGGCATCGCTCGGATACAAAACCGTGCTGCCGACGACCGCGCGCATCATCGCCAAATCTTCCAGCGCCATTTGCGACGGGCCGTCTTCGCCGATGCTCACGCCGACGTGCGAGCCGACGAGCTTGACGTTTGAGTGCGAAATGCCCGCGACGCGAATCTGATCGTAAGCGCGCGTGAAAAACGCGGCGAACGTGGACGCGAACGGCACTTTGCCGCGCGCGCCAAAACCCGTCGCCACGCCAACCATGTTTTGCTCGGCGATGAAACATTCGATGGAGCGTTCGGGAAATTTCTTGAAAAATTTGTCCGCGAACGTGGAATTTTTTGTGTCGCCGTCGAGCGCGACGACGCGCAAATCGGTTTCTCCAATTCGTAAAAGCGCGTTGCCGTAAGCTTCGCGCGTGGCGATGTTGTCGCCGAGTTTGTAATTGATGGCCGGATAATTTGTGGGCACGGCATTTTTAGGTTCCGGCAATTGAGTCGGTTTTGGAATTTCCACGCCGATTCCCGATTTCGCGGTCGGTTGCAATTCGGCGATGGCTTTGGCGGCTTCTTCTTTGTTCAACGGTTTGCCGTGCCAACCGTCTTTGTCCTGCAAAAAGGAAATGCCCGCGCCTTTGATCGTTTTGGCGATGATCGCCAGCGGCTTGTCGTCCAGGCCGACGCCGCTCAAAACTTCGGCGATTTCTTCGATGTCGTGGCCGTCAATGTCTTCGACGCGCCAGCCGAACGCTTCAAAACGATCGCGATAAACTTCGATGTGATGGCCGAACGCGGTTGCCTGACTTTGGCCGAGACGATTGGCGTCAACGATGGCGATCAAATTATTCAGTTTGTTGACGCCCGCGAGCGAAGCCGCTTCCCAAACCGCGCCTTCAGCGATTTCGCCGTCGCCGAGCAAAACGTAGGTGTTGTAATCTAATTTATCCAAACGCGCGGCGAGGGCGATGCCGACGCCGACGCTCAAACCTTGACCGAGCGAACCGGTTGCCACATCCACAAATGCGAGGCGCGGCGTCGGATGACCTTCGAGTTCGCAACCGAACTGGCGGAGTTTCAATAATTCGGCGACGGGAATAAATCCGGTTTCCGCCCAGGCCGCGTAAAGCAGCGGCGCGGCGTGACCTTTCGACAAAATGAAACGGTCATTGTTGTAATAATGCGGATTTTTTGCGTCGTAACGCATCTGCCCGAAAAAAAGTGTGGCGACCAAATCCGCCGCCGAGCAGCACGAAGTCGGATGGCCGCTGCCGGCAGCGGTGGTGGCTTCGATGGAGTGGATGCGCAGTTGGTTGGCGATGCCTTTCAAAAGTTCAATGTCAGTTTCAATCATGGAGCGCACAATCTAGCGAAGAAACGGCGAAAGCCAAGAATGAAAAGCAGGAAATTGCGGATCACGGCGGCAGCGCATGGCCGGGAATCGAGCAAGTGGGAAGAACGCCGACGGCGCCGAGCGTGTAGACGCCGCCGGAGGGACAGCCTGGAATATTTCCGTTCGCGTCAAGTTTGATGTAAGGCGCAATGTCCTGCGCGGTCGGAAGGGCGCCGGCAGTTTTATTATTTTCCAAGGCCCACTGATTTTTTGCGGCGTCCATCTGGCGAAGATTGTTGATGCACATATTGCGTTCAGCTTCGACTTCCGATTGTTGCGCGGCGAGGCTGGCCTGCTGGTTCTGCGCCTGGATTTGCTGCAATTGATCTTGCTGCTGTTGCGCGGCGGCGAGGGTGACATTCAATTGCCGGGACAATTTTTGATTGGCGGTTTGCAATTGCGTGACTTGATTGCGCAGTTGCGGCAAATCCTGATTCTCGGCGCGCAAACGGGAAATTTCCGCGTTTTCCGAATTAGAGACGGAACTTTTGAATTGATCCAATTGCGTTTGCAAAAGTTCCGTTTGCTGCGTCGCCTCGCGCAAGGAAACAATGGCGGCGTCTTTTTGGCGGTTGGCGGAAAAAAGGAAAATTTCGCTGACGAGAAATGCCAGGATCAGCAACCAGAGAATTCCGCTTTTCATTTTCATGGCCGCCTCGTTTTGCTCTTTTTTGGAAGAGCAGTCAAACACAAATGGTGCGCGCGGCGGGAGTCGAACCCACAACCTTCAGCTTCGGAGGCTGACGCTCTATCCAATTGAGCTACGCGCGCGGGCTTTGAAAATAATGGCGCGCTGGTTTTTTCTCAATTGGAATCTGCGCGCAAAAAAAAAGGGACGGCGCGAGCCATCCCCTGTTTCATGCCTGGTTCCCCACCAATTAATTCTGCGGCGGCGGCGTATTGCTGCCATTGCCGCCTTCGGGCGGACCGTTATGATGCATTCCCGGCCCCATTTTTTGCCATTGGGCAAATTGTTCGGGCGTCAGAATGGGTTTTAATTTTGTGGCCGTGTCATCGTGAATGGCTTTCATCTTGGCCATTTTATCTTCGCGCGAGAGGCTTTTGAAGTCATCGGACTGCCGCAAATCGCGCATTTTTTGCATCTGCTCGTCCATGACCGCTTTGACTTTTGGTTTTTGGTCATCGGTCAGATTTAGCGATTTCATGTCCGGGCCGTGATGATGCATGGCGGCATCGGGCGGGATGTTGGTGGAATCTTGCGCGCGTCCGGCCAGATTGCCGGCCAGCAACGCGCCGGCAGCCAAAGCTGCGACTATGATGGTTTTGGTTGATTTCATAAACTGCGGTTGTGTATTGTTTTTTTAATCCGCTGCATATTCAATAGCTGCGGGCTGTCTGGTAGGACGCAAACCAAAAAAGAAGGTTACAATGGCGGGTTTCGATGGAACAGTAAAATTGACAAAATCTTTTGTCATGGAACAAAATGTGCTAAACTACCACAATAATTTAGAACAATTGCAAAGAATACTACCATTATGATGAAAATACGCTTGCATGGATTGTTGGTCATCGTCATGTCATTGCTCGCCGGTCAGCTTTGTGTCCACGGACAAGGCACGGCTTTTACTTATCAAGGCAGGCTTGATAACAATGGCGCGCCGGCCAATGGCAATTACGATTTCACTTTTGCCGTCTTTAATTCCAGCGGCGGCGGCAGCCCGGCGGTTGGGCCAATCACCAATTCCGCCGTGACCGTGAGCAGCAATGGCTTGTTCACCACGATCCTGGATTTTGGCAGCGTGCCGACCGGCAATCCGCTGTGGTTGGAAATTTCCGTGCGGACCAATGGCGGCGGAAGCTTTATGACTTTGAATCCGCGCCAGCAATTGTTGCCCGTGCCTTACGCAATGTTTGCAAATACGGCGGGCAATTTTTCGGGAAATCTTTTGGGCACCACGAACGACGAGGCTTTGGAATTTGAAGTCAATGGTTCACCGGCTTTGCGCCTTGAACCCACCACCAGTGCGCCCAACATCATTGGCGGATCTAGCGGAAACTCCATTAGTCCCGGCGCTTTCGGCGCAACGATCAGCGGCGGTGGCAGTGCAACTTCGCCAAACACGATCCTAAACAGCGCTGAAGGTGCGACCATCGGCGGCGGCCTGGGCAATACCGTGGGCGACAATTATGGAGCCATTGCTGCCGGACAACTCAATACCGTCTTAGCCAATTCTTCATTCATCGGCGGAGGTTATTTGAATACCATTCAATCCGGCGCAGCGGATTCAACGATCTTTGGCGGCTTGAACAACGCCATTCAATCCGGTTCCTTTTATTCCACAATTGGCAGCGGCCTCGGCAACATCATTGCGACCAATTCTCTCGGGGCGACCATTGTTGGCGGCCAGGGCAACATGAATTCTGCAAATTATGGCACCATTGTCGCAGGCAGTTTTAACTCCATCCAGAGTGCCGCTCAAAATTCTTTCATCGGCGGCGGCGCTTATAATACCAACCTCGGCGCGTTTGCCATTATTCCCGGCGGCTCGGGCAACGTGGCAGCGGCCAATGCTTTCGCCGCCGGCAGCGGCGCGCTGGCCACAAACCGGGGCGCCTTTGTTTGGGCGGATTCCAGTTCATCTCAAACTTTTAATTCAACCCAAACCAATCAATTTTTAATCCGCGCCACCGGCGGCGTGGGCATTAACACCAACAATCTCGCAGGCGCGGCCTTGAACGTGAACGGCGCAATCATCGCCAAAAGTTTTTCCGGCGATGGTTCAGGGCTTACCGGCATCGTTGCCAGCAGCACCAACACTTTGGCGGGTGGCACCATGAGCGCGGCCTTCAACTTCACCAACACCGCAAATAATTTTGTCGGCACTTTCTTTGGCAATGGCGCGGGCTTGACCAATCTCAACGCGAACGCCACCAATTTTCCCGGCGGCACCATGAGCGCAGCTTTTAATTTTACAAACAAGGCGAACACTTTCTTCGGCGCTTTCTCCGGCAACGGAGCGGCCCTGACCGGCCTCAATCCCGCCAACCTCGGAAGCGGCACGGCGGCTTCGGCCATCAACTTTAATAATTCGGGAAATACATTTGTGGGCACCTTCTCCGGCAATGGTTCCGCGCTTACCGGCGTCAGCGCCACCTTGCCTCCCGGCAATGTCAGCGCCGCCCTGAATTTCACAAATGCCGCCAACACTTTCACCGGCGCCTTTACCGGCAACGGCGCAGGTTTGACCGGAATTAATCCCGCCAGTTTGACCAGCGGCACCGCCAGTTCAGCCATCAATTTCACCAACAAAGCGAATAATTTCAGCGGCACATTTTTCGGCAACGGCTCGAACTTGACCAATCTGCCCGGTGGTTCCGGCGGTTCCACCGGCGCAAATTATCTTTTTTGCTACGACACCACCCTGCAAAGCATCAACACCGCCAACACTTTTCAAGACATTGCTTTCGATACGACCGCCCAACTTAACGGGTGGACGCACACCGCCGGCACGGCTGCCTTCACCAGCCAGCAAAGCGGTCTGTATCTGGTTCAATACTCTGCCGAGGGCGAAAGCACCAGTTCGGCCACCTCCACCATTTCGGTTATCGCCACGCTCAACGGAACTGAAATTTCCGGCAGCCAATCCTCAGTGGACACTCATGCCGCCGGCCAAAACATTCCCACCGCAAAAAGTTTTATCGTGAATGTGACCTCAGGAAACATCCTGACCTTGCAAGTCACCGGCACGACGACCAATGACCGGCTTTTATCCAATAACGGTTCCGGCGCAACTCGGCCCAGCGTTTCCATGACCATCATTCGCCTCCAATAAAATCAGCCATGAAAATCAAATTTTTCCTCAGTGCCATTTTATTTGCGTTCCTCTGCAATTCGGGTCTCGCGCAAAATTATTCCATTGACTGGCACAAAATCGCCGGCGGCGGCGGCGCCAGCACCGGCGGTGTTTATTCCGTCAGCGGCACCATCGGCCAGCACGACGCCGGCCCGGCCATGACCGGCGGCAATTATTCCTTGACCGGCGGGTTCTGGAGTTTGTTCGCCGTGCAAACTTCCGGCGCACCGTTCCTGACCATCACGCGCTCCGGCAACAACGCCATCATTTCCTGGTCATCGCCTTCCAGCGGTTACACGCTCCAAACCAATAGCAATCTTTCCGCCTCCAATTGGGGAAATTATCTCGGACCCATCGGCGATGACGGCACGACCAAGACCGCGACCAATTCGCCGCCCGCCGGAAATCTTTTCTTCCGCCTGATCAAATAATTCAAAGCGCGCGGAAAACTTTTCCCGCCGCGCGAATGGTTTTTTCAATAACCGTTTGCGAGTGCGCCGTTGAAATAAATCCCGCTTCAAACTGCGACGGCGCAAAATAAATTTTTTCCGCGAGCATCCCGTGAAAAAACTTTTTGAAACGTTCGCGGTCGCTTTTCATCGCATCCGCCAAATTGTGAACCGGCCCGCCTGTGAAATAAGTGCAAAACATCGAGCCGCAACGATTGAACTGCACCGGAATTTTTGCGCGCTTCGCGGCGTCGCGCATTCCGCTTTCAAGGTGCGCGCCGAGTTTTTCAAGCAAAGAATAAACATCTTTTTGATCGCGCGCAGACTTTGGACTTTGGACTTTGGACTTTGGACAGTTTATTTCTTCGAGATTCGCAATTCCCGCCGCCATCGCAATCGGATTGCCGCTCAAAGTTCCGGCTTGATAAACCGGTCCAAGCGGCGCCAGCAAATCCATAATTTCCGCGCGCCCGCCAAACGCGCCGACCGGCAAACCGCCGCCAATAATTTTTCCAAGACACGTCAAGTCCGGCAAAATTTTGAATCGCTCCTGCGCGCCGCCGCGTGCGAGACGAAAACCCGTCATCACTTCGTCAAAAATTAAAAGCGCGCCGTTTGCGTTCGTGATCTCGCGCAGAAATTTTAGATAATTTTTTTGCGGCAAAAATAATCCTGCGTTTCCGGGAACCGGCTCGACAATGATGGCCGCAATTTTATTTTTGTTCGCCGCAAAAACTTTTTTGACCGCGTCAAAATCGTTGAATGGCGCGACGATTGTGTGTTTGGCGAAATCCGCCGGCACGCCCGCGCTGTCAGGATTTCCAAAAGTCAGCGCGCCCGAACCGGCTTTGACCAAAAGCGAATCCGCGTGGCCGTGATAGCAGCCGTCGAATTTTATGATTTTGTCGCGCGTCGTAAATCCGCGCGCGAGGCGAACCGCGCTCATGCACGCTTCCGTGCCGGAATTGGTCATGCGAACTTTTTGGATGCTTGGAACCAATTCGCAAATCAATTTCGCCATTTTGACTTCGAGCGAATTTGGAATTCCAAAACTGGTTCCGTTTTCGGCGGCGGATTTGATCGCCGAAATAATTTTTGGATGCGCATGGCCGAGAATGGCCGGCCCCCATGTGCCGACATAATCAATTAATTTGTTTCCGTCCACGTCCCAAATGTGGCAACCCGCCGCGCGATTCACAAAAAATGGCTGGCCGCCGACGGAGCGAAACGCGCGCACGGGCGAATTCACGCCGCCGGGAATAAATTTCAACGCCTCGGCAAAAAGTTTTTCGGATTTCGTTCGCGTCATCGCCCCAATTTAGTTCGTGAACGGCCAAAGCCGCGAGCATTTTCCGATTGTGCTTTCAGCGCAATTACAAATAACCTCCAGCTATGAAAGTCCAATTCCACACCCGCCGTGATTTTTTGAAAACTTCCGCCGTTGCCGCTGCGCATGAAAATTATTTTCCAAAAAACGTTTCCGACAAGGAACCCCGGTCTGTGCGGATGATTGCGCCCGGATTGATACGGTGACGCGCAAACCAGCCGTCTTTGGTTTCCAAAACAAATTCGATGTCGTTGTTTGCGGCGACGACGGCATTCGTGTCATTTTTTTCCAGATGATGAATTTCCTGGATCACGCCGCCGGGATCAATGTAAGCGGCGGAAAGGGATTCGGGACAATTTTTCATCCAAAAGGCGGCGCGCTGCGGCATGGGCAAAATAAAAAGCATCGCCTCGGTTTCCTGGATGTTGGTGCGGAACATCATGCCGGTCATTTCTTCTTTCGGTGTCAGCGCAAGCTCGGCATCCAGAGTTTCCGCGCCCAGATAAATTTTCATGGTCGGCAATTTGGGTTGCGCGTGCGTCGGCAGCGAATTTTCCGCAGACAACGGCGCGGCGGCGCTTTCAGGTTTTTTGCAGCCCGCCAGCCAAAAAATGGTCAGCAACATAAAAAAGTGATTCAACTTCATGCTCAAATTCTGCCCGATGCCGCGACGGTTTTCAACCAAACTGAATCCGGCAAGGACTTCAAAAAAGCCGGTCCAACAGTCCGGAATCTTTTGCCGAATGCCAATGAGTCGTTGCATTGCGAGGAAATTTTAATTGCAAAGAATCTTTGCCCAACAACCTCAAAATCCAGCCGAGCGGCGTGAGAAGAAAAATAAAAAAAAGTGTCAACGCGCAACGGCCAAGAAATTGGCTGGAATAAAATCCGAGTCGCAATGACAGCCGATACCAACCGCGAAACCAGCGCGGCTGCAGCCAGGCAAAGATTGCGAGCACACCAAACAAAATCAGCAGCGCGAGCCAAATGTTTTGCGGCAAATGTTTTCGCCAGCGCAACAGCGAACTTAAAATCGCCAGCCCAAGCAAAGTCAGCAGCGCGGATTTGCGCCATTCTTTCGGGTCTTCTTTGAATTTTAATTTCATCAATCGGCTTGCGGCAAAATGCGCCGCGAAATTTTTTGTTGCGATTGCGCGGCGCGCTCAATCACAAAATTTCCGAGAATTAAAAAATCCATTTCTGTGTTCATAAAACAGCGATACGCGTCATCGGGCGTGCAAACAATCGGTTCGCCGCGCACGTTGAACGATGTGTTGACGAGCACGCCGCAGGCGGTGGCCTTTTCAAAACGCAACAGCAAATCGTAAAGCAGCGGATTATTTTCACGCGAAACGGTTTGAATGCGCGCGGAAAAATCTATGTGCGTAATCGCGGGCAACGTGGACCGAATTTCTTTGAGCCGCTCAAACCCTTTTGCGTCCGACGAAATTTTGCGGCGCAATTCTTTTTTAATCGGCGCGACGAACAGCATGTAAGGCGACGCGCAATCCAATTCAAAATAATCGCCAACACGTTCGCGTCGCACAATCGGCGCGAAGGGACGGAACGATTCGCGAAATTTTACTTTCAAATTCATCACCGATTGCATTTTGGCCGAGCGCGCGTCGCCCAGAATCGAGCGATTTCCCAGCGCGCGCGGGCCAAATTCCATCCGGCCTTGAAACCAGCCGACAACTTTTTCGGATTGCAAAAGTCCGACCGCAAAATCCAAAAGTTCGTCGCGATTTATTTTTTTGAAAACCGCATTGTGCGCGCGCAAAACAGCTTCAATTTCATCTTCGGAAAATTCGGGACCGAGCAACGAACCTTGCATCGAATCGTTCGCCGAAATTTCGCGCACATTTTCTTTTTGCGCAAACCATGCGGCCAACGCTGCGCCCAGCGCGCCGCCGGCGTCGCCCGCCGCCGGTTGGATCCAAATGTTTTCAAAAACTTTTTCGCGCAGAATAATTCCGTTCGCGACGCAATTGAGCGCGACGCCGCCGGCCAGACACAAATTTTTTTCGCCCGTGATTTCGCGCGCGTGACGCGCGAGCAGCAACATGATTTCTTCCGTGACGAGTTGAATCGAACGCGCAACGTCCATGTGCCGCTGCCCAATTTTTTCTTCCGGCGCGCGCGGCGGTCCGCCAAAAAGTTTGTGAAACTTTTCGTTGGTCATCGTCGTTCCGGCCAAAAAATTAAAATAATTTGTGTTCAGCCAAAACGAGCCGTCGGATTTTATGTCGAGCAATTCACGGCGAATCGTGTCGGCAAATTTTGGTTCGCCATACGGCGCGAGTCCCATGAGTTTGTATTCGCCGGAGTTGATTTTGAAACCGCAATAATCCGTGAACGCGGAATAAAGCAAACCGAGTGAATGCGGAAAACGAATTTCTTTGAGCAATTTAATTTCGTTTGCGCGACCAAAACCAATCGTCGTCGTCGCCCATTCACCGACGCCGTCAATCGTGAGAATCGCCGTATTTTCAAAGGGCGACGGAAAGAATGCGCTGGCCGCGTGCGCCTGATGATGGCCGGTAAAAAGAATTTCGCAGTCGCGCCGCAGTTCCGGCAATTCGGCGCGAATCGTTTTGCGCAAATCCAATTTTTCGCCGAGCCAGTTGGATAAAACGGTCGGAAAAGTTTTGAGTCCGCCGGGCGCGACGGCCAGATAAGTTTCGAGCAACCGCGCAAATTTCAAAACGGGTTTGTCGTAAAAAACGACGGCGTCCAAATCGGATTCTTTTAATCCGGCGTGACGCAAACAAAATTGGATTGCGTGCGCCGGAAAATCGGAATCGTTTTTTTTGCGCGTGAAGCGTTCTTCCTGCGCGGCGGAAATAATTTTTCCATCAACGACCAGCGCGGCGGCGGCATCATGGTAATATGCGGAAACGCCGAGGATTTTTCGCGGCGCAGACATTTCACAAAAACGGATAGAGCGCCCACGCGATGCCGGAACTGGCGGTGAAAATTAAAATCGCGCCCAGCAGCAGCAAGATGACGATGAGCGGAATGAGCCACCATTTTTTTTCCTGCCGGGTGAACTTGAAAAATTCTTTGAGGAGCGCCCACATAGATTTTTTTCAGGGTAGGATTTCGAATCATTGCTGGCAATGGCAAATCTGCGCTGCGCCGCTTCGCTTTTTAGAACAGCTTCCTGCCGCCATGAGAATTTTGCGAATCCAACGAGCTTGTAAGAAGGATGAAGTCCGGTTATTTTGCAGCCGGATTGAGCGCTCCTGTAGCTCAAGTGGATAGAGCCGCTGCCTTCTAAGCCGCTGATCCCGGTTCGATTCCGGGCGGGAGCACCAATCAGTTTCGGCCTAATTGCCAATCACAATTTTCCCAACAAAAGCAGAACGATCAAAATCAACACGACTAAACCCAACCCGCCGCTGGGATAATATCCCCAGCCACTGCTATAAGGCCAGGTGGGCAAAGCTCCCAGAAGCAGAATAATTAAAATGATAAGGATGATGGTTGAAGCGCTCATAATTTTTAGGAAAATGTTTTCTAGCTGGAATCATGCCGCCGCATTTTGCGAGAATTTTCAAAAAAGCACATTGCAACGTGCATTTTTTAATAAAACGCACGTTGCATTTTACCCGCTTTTTAGTCGTTTATTTCATTGAATCATTGAACGGAAATGTTTTGGCCGCATGAATTTTTGGAATGGGAAAAATTCCATCTTTTGGCAGGCTCCAGATGAAATGACATTTTTCACAGTAAGCTTCATGGTCAATGATGCGAAAAATAATTCCCAAATGCAGCAAAAGTGTCGGCAGAAAAAATTTGCGGGTCATCTGGGGATAACTGACGCGCAGCGATCCGCAAGCCGGACAATGAATCGCTTTTTCCAGAAGCGCCGCCGCAGCGGAGTCTTCTTTCATAAGCGTGGTCGCGTGTTCCAAATCGTTTGCGCGAACCTGAACGCGGAACGTGGCGCGCGGCGAACATAAAAATAAAAAAAGCTGAAGCAGCCGGTCATTGTAAGTCCGCGCGGCCAAACCTTTCTCTTTCAATAAAACTTCGAGCCGTTGCGCATCGCTCATTTTTTCAAACAATGCGATCGTGTTCCACGGTTGATGGATTGAATCACTCATAAATTGACGGTCATTTGAATTGTGAAAATCTAAATTTACGCTTGCAGGAAAAGTGCCAATAAAAGTTACAATTTTCGACCAAAAAGCTGAATGCAATTTGCAGTGGAAGGAAATAAATATATGCAGCGTGCAATTTCCCTTTCAGAGAATCCTCGTGTTTTGCCCATTTCGCTTTTGGCAAGAATTTAGCTGACTTACTTTGTCTATGAGCGAAAACTGCGCGGACTTTTTAATCAAACGACTTTCAGAATGGGGCATCCGGCGCATCTTTGGTTTTCCCGGCGACGGCATCAATGGAATCATGGGCGCGCTCGAACGCGCGGAAAAAACCGATCACAAAATTGAATTTGTCCAGGTGCGCCATGAGGAAATGGCCGCGTTCATGGCGTGCGGCCACGCGAAGTTCACCGGCGAAGTCGGCGTTTGCCTTGCGACTTCCGGGCCGGGCGCGATTCATCTTTTGAACGGACTTTACGACGCAAAAATGGATCATCAGCCGGTCGTCGCCATTGTCGGCCAATCTTCGCGTCAGGCGATGGGCGGCAGTTATCAGCAGGAAGTGGATTTGATTTCGCTCTTCAAAGATGTCGCGGGAGAATATGTCCATCAAGCGTCGCATCCGGCGCAAATCCGTCATTTAGTTGACCGCGCGCTGCGCATCGCCAAAGCCGAACGCACCGTGACGTGCATCATTATTCCGAACGATTTGCAGGAAGTTAAAGCGATTGAAGAACCCGCGCACTTGCACAACACAATTCATTCCGGCGTCGGCCACGTCACGCCGCGAATTCTTCCGAACGAAAAAGATTTGCAACGCGCCGCCGATATTTTGAACGCCGGCCAGCGCGTCGCGATTTTGATCGGCGCGGGCGCGAAACACGCCGCCAACGAAGTCATTGACATTGCGGACACGCTTGGCGCGGGCGTCGCGAAGGCGCTGCTCGGCAAGGCGGTTTTACCCGACGAATTGCCTTTTGTCACCGGCTCCATCGGCTTGCTCGGCACCAAACCGAGCTGGGACATGATGATGGATTGCGACACGCTGTTCATGGTCGGCACGAGTTTTCCGTATTCTGAATTTTTGCCGAAGGAAGGCCAGGCGAAATGCGTGCAGATTGACATTGACCAGCGGATGTTAAGTTTGCGTTATCCGGCGGACGTGCCGTTGAACGGCGACGCGGCGGAAACTTTGCGCGCGTTGCTGCCGCTTTTGAAACGAAAAGAAGACCGTTCGTGGCGCGAAAAAATTGAAAAAGAAATCGTCCGCTGGTGGAAAGTCCTCGAAGCGCGCGCGATGATCAACGCCGAACCGCTGAATCCGCAGCGCGTTTTTTGGGAACTCTCGCCGCAACTGCCCGACAATTGTATTTTGTGTTCCGATTCCGGCTCGGCGGCGAACTGGTTCGCGCGCGATCTGAAAATTCGCCCCGGCATGATGGCGTCACTTTCGGGAAATCTCGCCACGATGGGGCCGGGCGTGCCTTACGCGATTGCCGCGAAATTCGCCTATCAAGAACGCGTCGTCATTGCGCTCGTCGGCGACGGCGCGATGCAAATGAACGGCATCAACGGTTTGATCACCATTTCCAAGTATTGGCCGCAATGGAAAGACCCGCGTCTCATCGTGCTCGTGTTGAACAACCGCGATCTGAACCAGGTCACCTGGGAACAGCGCATCATGAGCGGCGATCCGAAATTTGAAGGCTCCCAGGATTTGCCCGACTTTCCGTTTGCGCGCTACGCGGAAATGCTCGGCCTCAAGGGCATCGGCCTCGACCATCCCGACGCCGTCGCCGGCGCGTGGGAAACTGCGTTGCACGCCGACCGTCCGACGGTCATCGAAGCGCGCACCGATCCGCAAGTGCCGCCGCTGCCGCCGCACATCACCTTGGAACAGGCGCGCCATTTTATGAGTTCCGTTTTGAAGGGCGACCCGGAACGCGGCGGCATGATCCGCCAGTCGTTCAAGGAAATGGCCGAGACTTTTCTGCCGCACAAAACTTGAAACCGCCTTGAACGAAACCATTCAACGTCTGACGGTCTCCGTGTTCAAAATTCCCACGGATCAGCCGGAATCGGACGGCACGGCGAAATGGGATTCGACGACTCTGATTTTAGTCGAACTCGGCGCGGGAAAAATTTCGGGACTTGGTTACAGCTACGCGCATGAATGCTGCGCGCCGCTCATCCGCGAAACGCTTTTTCCCATCGTGCGCGGAAAAAATACATTTTCACTTTCCGCGCTGCGCAACGAAATGAATTCTGCCGTCAGAAATTTTGGGCGACACGGGATTGCTTCGTCTGCGATTGCCGCCGTCGAAATTGCGCTGTGGGATTTGAAGGCAAAAATTCTGAACCTGCCGCTCGCAAAGTTGCTCGGCGCCGTCCGCGAAAAAATTCCCGTTTATGGCAGCGGTGGTTTCACTTCTTATTCGGAAAAACAATTGCGCCAACAATTTGAAAATTGGGCGGGCGAAGGAATTTCGATGATGAAAATGAAAATTGGCCGCGAACCGGAACGCGACGAAACCCGCGTCAAATCAGCGCGAAAAGCGATTGGCGAAAAAGCAAAATTGTTCGTGGACGCCAACGGCGCGTTCACTCCAAAACAAGCGCTCGGTTTCGCGAAAAAATTTGCCGAACAAAATGTTCGCTGGTTTGAAGAGCCGGTTTCTTCCGACGATTTGTGCGGCCTGGATTTTTTGCGCGAACGCGCGCCCGCAAAAATTGAAATTGCCGCCGGCGAATATAATTACGACGTGTGGCAAGCGCAAAAAATGTTGGAGGCGCGCGCCGTTGACGTTTTGCAAGCCGACGCGACGCGCTGCGGCGTGACTGGTTTTTTGCAAATGGCGAATTTGTGCGACGCCTTTCAAATTCCGCTTTCTGCGCACACTGCGCCCGCGCTGCACGCGCATCTTTGCTGCGCCGCCAATCGCGCACGTCACGTCGAATATTTCCACGATCACGTCCGCATCGAGCAAATGTTTTTTGAAGGCGCGACGACAAAACACAAAAACGGTTTCTTGTCGCCCGATCTTTCGCAGCCCGGTTTGGGTTTGGAATTCAAACGAAAAGACGCCGCAAAATTTCAAGTTAAAATATGAATCACTTCTGCAAAATAATTGAAATAGAAACGGCCAATGCAAATTCTTGTCGGCTGAAGGCCGGTTGCCATCGTAGCCGAGGGCAACGCCCTCGGAATTTGATCCGCCATGAAATTCGCCCTGAAAGGGCAAGCCAAAAACGCGCTGGCAAAATTTGGACTGCCCTTTCAGGGCAAAATTATTTTTACGGATTGGTTCCGAGGGCGTTGCCCTCGGCTATGATAGTTCAGACTTTCAGTCTGAATTTCCTGCGCGAGGGCACGCCGAACTACAGCCGGGGCGGCTGTGCTCCCCAAAACAAATTTCTGATATGAGCGACCAAAAACCACCGCCGACACATACGCGCGCCGAGCCGGGCAACAAATGGGCGGGCGACGTGAAAAATCTGGAGCAAGCGCTCAAGAAAAAAATTTCCGGCGAAGTCCGTTTTGATTCCGGCTCGCGCGCGCTTTACGCGACGGATTCTTCCAACTATCGCCAAATTCCGATTGGCGTGGTCGTTCCCAAAACGATTGATGACGTTGTTCAAACGGTCGCTTTGTGCCGCGAATTTTCCGCGCCGGTTTTGTCGCGCGGCGGCGGCACGAGCTTGGCGGGACAATGCTGCAACGTCGCCGTCGTTTTGGATTTCTCAAAATATCTGCACAAAATTCTGGAATTGAATCCGCAGGAAAAATTCGCGCGCGTCGAGCCGGGGATTGTGCTGGACGATTTGCGCTCGGAAGCCGAAAAAAACAATTTGACGTTCGGCCCTGATCCTTCCACGCACAGCCATTGCACGCTCGGCGGCATGATCGGCAACAATTCCTGCGGCGTTCATTCCGTGATGGCCGGAAAAACGGTGGACAATATCGAGGAACTGGAAATTCTGACTTACGACGGCTTGCGAATGCGCGTCGGAAAAACCAGCGACGAGGAATTGGAAAAAATCATTCGCGAAGGCGGCCGGCGCGGCGAGATTTATTTGAAGTTGAAAAATTTGCGCGATAAATACGCCGATTTGATCCGTCAAAAATATCCGAAAATTCCGCGCCGCGTTTCCGGTTACAATCTGGACGACCTGCTGCCGGAAAACGGTTTTCACGTCGCGCGCGCGCTGGTCGGTTCGGAAGGCACTTGCGTGACGGTGTTGGAGGCGAAGACGCGGCTGGTCTATAGCCCGCCCGCGCGCTGCGTCTTGCTGCTGGGTTATCCCGATGTTTATTCGGCGGGCGATCACGTTCCGCAAGTCCTCGCGCACAAGCCGCTGGGTTTGGAAGGCATTGACGACCGGCTGGTTCACTACATGAAGAAGGTGAAGATGCACCCGGATAATTTGAAATTGTTGCCGGAGGGAAAAGGCTGGCTGATCGTGGAATTCGGCGGTGAAACGCGCGCGGAAGCGATGGCCAAAGGCCGGGCGTTGATGACGGAACTGGAGAAACTTCCCGACGCGCCGCATTCAAAACTTTACGACGACCCGGAAGAAGAAAAAGAAATCTGGAAAGTCCGCGAATCGGGCCTCGGCGCGACGGCGCGCGTGCCCGGCGAAGCGCTCACCTGGGAAGGTTGGGAAGACAGCGCGGTGCCGCCGGATAAAGTCGGGATTTATTTGCGCGCCCTGCGGAAGCTCTTTGAAAAATTCGGCTACGGCTGTTCGCTCTACGGACATTTTGGCGACGGCTGCATTCACACGCGCATTGATTTCGATCTGAACACAAAAAAAGGCATCGAGCATTATCGCCAGTTTGTGCGCGAAGGCGCGGAATTAGTGGTGAGCCTGGGCGGTTCGATTTCCGGCGAGCACGGCGACGGCCAATCAAAGGCCGAATTGCTGCCGATCATGTTCGGCGAGGAATTGATCCAGGCGTTCCGCGAATTCAAGGCGATTTGGGATCCGCAAAACAAAATGAATCCGGGCAAAATCGTGGACGCCTTTCACAACAACGAGAATCTCCGGCTCGGCACGGATTTTAATCCGTGGCAGCCCGAGACGAAATTTTTTTATGGCGAGAAAGACGGCAAAAATTTTGCCGACAACATGCTTCGTTGTGTCGGCGTGGGGAACTGCCGGCGCGGCGAAGGCGGCACGATGTGTCCGAGTTACATGGTGACGCGCGAGGAAAAACATTCGACCCGCGGCCGCGCGCGGCTTCTTTTTGAAATGCTCCAGGGCGAAGTCATCCGCGACGGCTGGCGCAGCGAAGAAGTCAAGGAAGGTTTGGATTTGTGCCTCGCCTGCAAAGGCTGCCAGTCGGATTGCCCGGTGCATGTGGACATGGCGACTTACAAGGCGGAATTTTTGTCGCACTATTACGAAGGCCGGCTGCGCCCGCGCCATGCTTACGCGATGGGCTTGATTCATTGGTGGGCGCGCGTCGCGTCGAAAATGCCGGGGCTGGTGAATTTTCTTGGCCGCGCGCCGTTCACGGGAAAACTGGCGAAATGGCTTGCCGGAATTTCCCAGGCAAGAAAGCTGCCGCAATTCGCGCCGCACACTTTTCGCGCGTGGTGGAAAGAAAGGAAAATTGTGAACGACGGCAAAACGCCCGTGATCCTTTGGGTGGACACGTTCAACAATCATTTCCATCCCGAAATTTTGCAGGCGGCGGTCGAAGTGCTCGAAGCGAGCGGGCATCAAGTCCTGCTGCCCGCCGAAAAACTCTGCTGCGGCCGTCCGCTTTATGATTTCGGAATGCTCATGCAGGCCAGGAAAATGCTCGCCGCCATTTTGCTTTCGATGCGGGCGCAAATCCGCGCCGGCATTCCGGTGGTCGGCCTCGAACCCAGTTGCATTTCCGTTTTTCGCGACGAAATGAACCGCCTGTTTCCGCGCGACGAAGACGCGAAAAAACTCACCAAGCTGGTGCTGACGTTGAGCGAATTTCTGGCGCAGAAAACGAATTTTGATTTTCCCAAATTGTCGCGCAAAGCCGTCGTGCACGGGCATTGCCATCAAAAAGCGGTGATGAAAATGGAAGCCGAAAGCAAAATCCTGGAAGCCGCCGGACTGGAATTTGAGATTCTCGATTCCGGCTGTTGCGGCATGGCGGGCGCGTTCGGTTTTGAAAAGGAACATTATGACATTTCGGTCAAGGTGGGCGAACGCATTTTGCTGCCCGCCGTCCGGGAGGCGAAGGAAGACATTTTGATCGTCACCGACGGTTTCAGTTGCCGCGAGCAAATCCGGCAACTGACGGATCGCCACGCGCTGCACACGTCGCAAATTCTTGCCCTCGCTCTGCGCGAAGGCAGCCACGCGAATCCGCCGGGCCGGGAAATCCATCCCAAACAAACCGTTCCTGAAATGCAGGAATTATCCGCGCTCAAAAACCGGAAAAAAGCGGAAACACTGCCAACATGAAAACGGATCGGAAACCGGAAGTCGTGATGATCACGGGCGCGTCCGCCGGAATTGGACGCGCGACGGCGCAGGCGTTTGCCAAACGCGGTGCAAAAATCGGTTTGCTCGCGCGGGGACGCACCGGACTTGAAGGCGCGAAACGCGAGGTGGAAAAATTGGGCGGACGCGGTTTGATTTTAATTGCCGATGTCGCGGACGACAAAGCCGTGGAAGCGGCGGCGGAAAAATTGGAAAACGAATTTGGCGCGATTGACATTTGGATCAACGACGCGATGGCCTCGGTTTTTTCGCCGATCATGGAAATGACGGCGGAAGAATATCGTCGCGTCACCGAAGTGACTTATCTCGGTTACGTTTGGGGCACGATGGCGGCGCTGCGGCGGATGCGTCCGCGCAATCGCGGCGTGATTGTGCTGGTCGGTTCGGCGCTGGCGTATCGCGGCATTCCGCTGCAATCGGCTTACTGCGCGGCGAAGCACGCGATTCTCGGTTTCACCGATTCGTTGCGTTGTGAATTGATCCACGACAAAAAAAATATTCGCGTTTGCACGGTCGAAATGCCGGCGGTCAACACGCCGCAATTCGGCTGGGTGAAAAATAAATTGCCGAACAAGGCGCAACCGGTGCCGCCGATTTTTCAACCGGAAGTCGCCGCGGACGCCATTGTTTTTGCGGCGACGCATGATCGGCGGGAAATTTACGTCGGCCTGCCGACGGTCGAAGCAATCATCGGAAATAAAATTGCGCCGGGAATTTTGGATCATTATCTGGCCAGCTACAAAACCCAGCAAACGGACGAGCCAAGAAACCCGAATCAACCGGACAATTTATTCACGCCGGTGGAACATGATTTTGGCGCGCACGGAACTTTTGACCGCCGCGCGAAAAAATTCAGCGTTGAACTTTGGCTGGATAAAAATCGCGCGATTGTTTTCGCCGTGATTTTAATTGTGATCGCCGCCATCGTCGCGCTGCTCGTCGCGCATTCACACCACGATTTATGAAAACTGAAAACGAAAAAAAATTCGCGCCGGTCGGCCACAAACGCTGGGTCATCGCGGAAGGCTGGATTCCGCCGACGAGCCACGGACCAGAACCGGCGATGTTAAGCCATGAAACGGCGTGCATGTTGAATGTTTCCGATCAAGACGCTAATGTGGAAATCACGATTTTCTATGCCGACCGGGCACCGGTCGGGCCGTATAAAATTTCTGTTCCGGCGAAGCGCACCGTTCACATGCGTTTTAATAATCTGAAAGATCCCGAACCGATTCCGCGCGGCACAAATTACGCGAGCGTGATCGAATCGGACGTGCTGATCGTTGTGCAGCACACGCGGCTCGATTCGCGCCAGTCGGAAAACGCGCTGATGACGACGATGGCATTTCCCGACCGTCAAACGGTCACTTGATTGACAGAAAAATTCATAGACACGCTGTTCTCGCTTGTTAGTTTTGGCGCAATTTCATGCTGAAGCTCGAACAACTTGCCGAACTGCTGGAAAAAAATCACGCCGCCGTGTCCGCGCGCGTGCGGGAATTTTCCATTGGCGAAAAGAAATTTCGTTTCAATTCACAGCCCGCCATCATGGGCGTCGTCAATTTATCCGCCGATTCGTGGTATCGCGAAAGTGTTTGTGTGACGGCGGAAGCCGCAATTCAGCGCGGGAAAATTTTAACGGCGCAAGGCGCGGAAATTATTGATCTCGGCGCGGAATCCACATTGGCGAACGCAGCGCGAACGAATGACGCCATGCAAAAGTCCAAGTTGATTCCGGTCATTAAAAAATTGCGCGCGGAAAAAATCCTCGTTTCAGTGGAAACCTATTCGCCAAAAATTGCGCGCGCGACCCTCCAAGCAGGCGCAAATGTTTTGAATCTGACCGGCCACGCCAAATCAAAGGAAATTTTCAAAATGGTCGCAGCGAATGATGCCGCCGTGATCATTTGTTTTGTGCCGGGTAAAAATGTGCGCGAGGCCGGCGATTTTGATTTCAGCGCCGATCCGGTTGAAATGATGCGCG
The DNA here is from genome assembly GCA_036509895.1 of Verrucomicrobiia bacterium. Taxonomy (GTDB): domain Bacteria; phylum Verrucomicrobiota; class Verrucomicrobiia; order Limisphaerales; family UBA11358; genus UBA11358. The sequence goes on along the minus strand of DATCEV010000020.1, from coordinate 20,239 downwards.
ATTATTTTTCGCGCCAAATCGAAATCGCCCAACGCGTCGGCGTTGAAAAAATCATTCTCGATCCCGGATTAGGATTTTATTATCGCAACTTGCAGGACAGCGCGGTTCGTGTTCGCCATCAAATGAATATTTTTCTGAACACGTTTCGGTTGCGGACATTGGGATTTCCCATTGGTCATGCGCTGCCGCACGCCTTTGAATTTTTTCAGGATGAAATCCGTTGCGCCGAGCCGTTTTTTGCCGTGCTGGCCGCGCTGGGCAAAACAGATTTATTCCGCACGCATGAAGTTCCGCGCATCAAAGCCGTTTTGGAAACTTTGAAATTTTTTTGAACCATGGATTGCGCGAATTTGTTTTTCCGGCAAAGAAAAACGCCTTCTTCTTCCGATTCCGCAATCCATTGCCCGCAAACTTTCAATTTTTTGCGCGCAAGAATCTTTTGAACAAGTTCTGGCGTGTAGCGATAGGAAAAAAATAAACGAATTTTTTCGCCGGGTTTGAAACTGAAAATTTCATTTTCAATTTTGATTTGTTGCGCGCGTTTGAAACGAAAATAAACGGCGATCCGTTTTAATCCATTTGTGAAGTTTTCAATTTCAAAACGCAATTCGCCGGCGCGTTTTTCAATTCCGAGATCAAACAGGAACGTCAGCAGCCAGTCGCGCGTCGGCGCATTGTCGTATTGCGGCAGGATTTTTCTCATTCCGGCGGCATAATTATTTCCGGGCGCGAGATTGGCGCTGAACAGGAGAAAATCTTTTGGCCGGATCAGTCTGGCGAGTTTGGGCAGAATTTGTTCCGGCTCAAAATTCGGAATCATGCCAAAAAAAGTGACGAGGGATGAAGAGCGGGTGACCAGCAATTTCCGCAAATCGTTTGCCGTCGCCAAATCGCAGACGAAAGGAAAACAGTTTTGCTCCGGCAAAACGGCGAGCGCAGTTTGCCGCGCAACCAAAACCATGGCGGCGCTGACGTCGCAAGGCGTGTAAAAAATTTCTTTGCCCCGCGCTTTTAATAATTTCAGCAACCGTGTGTCTTTTTGTCCGCCGCCGCAGCCGAGACCGATGACGTGAATTTTTTTTGATTTTATTTTTTTGGCGACGGCTTCAAAACTTTGTTCGTAAATTGCGCGGCAATTTTCATCGTTCCGCGAAGGCGAAAATTGTTGATGCAGCGCCAGCCATTTTTGTGTTTGCTTGATGCTGTCGTAGTGAAATTTGTGATTTATTTTTCGCGCGCGCAACGAGGCGAGCAAATCGCGCCGGATTTTTTTGGGAAACTGGCTTTCGTGAATTGAGGTTTTCGCCGCAGCTTTCATTGCCTTCTATTTTTGCGGAAAAATTTGGTAGAGCAGGAAATAAACAATCACGCCGGTCACGGAAACATACATCCAAAGCGGCCAAGTCCAGCGCGCGATTTTTTTGTGCTGGTCGAATTTTTCACGGAGCGCGCGGCTTAATGTGATCAAAATCAGCGGGACAATGACGATGGCCAGGATTGTGTGCGTCAAAAGAATGGTCAGATAAATGGGGCGAAACCATTGCGGCTCTAAAAATCGGGTCGGCCCGATATGTAAAACGACGATGCGATAAGTATGATAAGTGAGGTAACAAATCAAAAAAATCACAGAGGTGCAGAATGCGGAAATCATGCAGTTGCGATGGGCGATGATTTTTTTTTGGCGGATGAAAATAAATCCAGCGGTGAGAAAAATCGCGCTCAAGGCGTTGAGCGAGGCGTTGACGGCGGGCAAATCGTGAAGGCTCACGGTTCGCGTTCGAGTTGATGAACGGCGGCGAGAAGTTTTGGTTTGGCGGAATTGGTCCAGTCAATATCGGGGCCTTCGGTTTGAAAAATTCCGCGCAATTGGGCGTGTTTGTCCACGACGATAAAAATCGTCGTGTGAATGAAAAGGTCGGCCACGTCTTTTTGATCTTTAGGATCAATTGGCTGCGCGCTTAATTTCAAGCTGTCGGCGCCTAAATTCGCGATTTCTTTTTTTGTTCCCGTCAGAAACATCCAGCGGTTGAAATCCGCGCCGTAGCGTTCGCCGTATTTTTTCAAAATCGCGGGCGAATCGTAATCGGGATCGGTCGTGAGCGACACGAGTTTGGCGTCGCTGTCCGCCGGCAACGAATCTTGCAGCGATTTCATTTGGCTGGTCATGATCGGGCAGGAGGAAGCGCAGCGCGTGAAAATAATGTCGGCGACCCAAACGTGATTGGTCAAATCCGCCAGGGTGGTGATTTTGGCGTTTTGATTGGTGAGCGTAAAATCATTGACCTGGCCTAGAACGGGCAGCGTGAGATGAGGCTTGCGTTTGAGTTCGGCCAGCGAAAGCAAATAGGCGAGGAGGAGCAAACCCAGAAGTAATCCGACTCCGAGCCACAAAGCTCGCGGCAATGGTTGTTTGGGCGTTTCAGCCATAATTATTTATTCGCGCACATCTAAAAATTTATCCGCCTTTGTATTCGCAGAATTTGCGAGCAAATTTTCCGAACCTTTTTTATTCAAAGCTGGTGGCGGCACCGGTTTTGGATTTTAACCATTTGTCAAAATCGGCCTGGCTTTCGACGGTCAAAAATCCGCCGGTCATGGCGGCATGGCCGGGGCCGCAAAGTTGCGCGCAATTGATTTGGTAGCGGCCAAGCTCGGTGGGCTTGAACCAAAGGGTGATGCGCAGGCCGGGAATCGCATCCTGGCAGACGCGCATGGAAATAATTTTCAGCGAATGGATCACGTCCTTGGAACTCAAATGAATGATGACGGGTTTATTAACGGGAACGTGAATCTCATTGAGCACTTGAATGTCGTCCTTGCCGTTCTCATCGGCGGGATCAACGCCGAAGACATTGTCGGAGGTGACGAATTTCATGTCTTGCGCGCCAAAAATCCCGTCCGGCCCGGCGTAGCGGGCGTTCCAGGCGTATTGTTGGGCGACGATTTGGATGACGGTGGAATTTTTTGCGTCGGGAAATTGATCCACGGCTTTCGCCCACAACGGCACGGCAATGAAAATCAAAAGCACAGCTTCGACGGCGGCGACGGTGAGTTCAATGTAACTGGAGGCGTGATTTTTGACACCGATGTAATCGGCCTGGGGATTGCGCGAACTGCGGAAACGGTAGAGCGCGTATAAAAAATAAGCGATCCAGCCGATGAACAGCGCGATCATCAGCCAATGGACATAGACGATCAAATCGTCAACGCCCTGGCCATTTTCCGAAGCGAGCGGCGGCAGCAGGAGCACTTTTTGGCCAAACCATTCGGTGAAGCTCATACGTTGGCGGGAATTTTGGGCGCGGAATCATTGGGGGCGGAATCATTCGCCGCCGTTTCCTTGCGGATGATGTAAATAAAAAAACTGGCGATGGCGACGAGCACGGTGACGATGACGCCCATCAAGGTGAAAATTCCCCAGTTCATGCCGCTGGCCAGCGCAGAATCGGATCTGCCGAAACAGGCGGCGCACGCGAACACCGGCGAGGGCGCAAAGACGGCTAAAGCAGCGACGGAAAAAATGGTTTTTAGAAATGTTTTCATAAGTAGCTCACATTTTTTAATTTTTTCAAAAAATACACGCCGTAAATGATGACGAGAATGCCGGTTAAAATTCCGAGGCCGCCGAATCTCGAGTGTCCGTTCAAGAACGCCCAGGCCGCGCAACCGAATGACAAGGTCGTGAGCAGCGTCACAAAAATAAGATGAAAAGCTTTGAGCGACATATTCAGTGCATGGTGGTGCCGGCGGGAAAATCGTGCATCGCATAAACCGTCAAGGCGGCCAGGGCGATGACCAGGACAACGGTGAGACCGAGGACGGTATAAACCATTTTTTTTTCCGAGAGCAAGTGCATGAGAAATCCCGCGACAACGAAGGCGTTGACGCCGGCGATGGCGAGAATGACCGGCACTTTCACCGACCAGCCGACGTTGGGAAGAAACGACACGACGATCATCAAGGTGATCATGCACACCGCCGCGATAAAAACGTAGAGGCAGCGCCGGAGGTAACTATTGAAATCGGTTGATTGTGATTCGCTCATAAATTCATCAGGTCAAATATAAAACCGGAAACAGAAAAATCCAGACCAAGTCCACGAAATGCCAGAACAGGCCGGAGACTTCTACGCGATTGGTGAAGCGTTCGGGATCCTTTCCCCACATTTTAGGTCCCGTCAACCAGAGAAAGCCAATAACGATGCTGCCGGCGAGAACATGCAGCAGGTGCAGACCGGTCATGGTGAAATCCAGCGCCATATAGTCGTTGTGCCAGGGGCCGTAACTTTGCATGTCCTTGATTTCCGAGCGCGGAATTTTGATTTCCGTGTCGTGGATTTTCTGCCCGCGCAGGTCAATCAGATCCGACTCGCTTTTGACATATCGGCCATCAATCATCACGTGATTTTCCTTGGGGTTGTTTTCCAGCATGTGCCCGTCGGCAATGAGGCCGTTGGTCAGATGGATTTCGTAATGGGTGAGATCGTCATTATATTCAGTCAAATGGATCACTACGAACGCCGCCGCCAGCAGCAGCGTGCAGCCGTGGAAAAATCTAAATTTTCCGAACTGCCGGACCTTGCACGCCACCCAGGCCATCAAGGTGGTGACGGCGGACAGCGCCAGCACCAGCGTGTTGATGGTGCCCAGCGTGACGTCTTGCCAGCCGTGCGGCCAGGTGCCCGGATCGGCGCCGACGCGCAACAAGATGTAAGCGGAAAAAAGGCCGCCGAAGAGCATGACTTCGGAGGCGAGAAAAAGCCAGATGCCGATTTTGGCGTTGTAAAGGCCGGTGTCGGGGCGGGCATGAACTGTGTAGGGAATTTCCATGAAAATTAGCGTGCCGGGGAAAGGGTTGGAGCCGGCACATTTTCCGGCGGTTCATTTTGCGGCGTGAAATCGGTGGCATGGCCGGGCACGCTATATTCGTAAGGGCCGCGATAAACTCGCAAAGGATGCAGAAAATTTCCGTGCGGCGGCGGCGTGGGCGTCTGCCATTCGAGCGTGGTGGAATCCCATGGGTTGTCATTCTTGATTTTTTCGCCGTGCTTGATGCTCCAAAATAAATTGATGATGAAGGGAATTTGCACGATGCCCAAACAGATGGCTCCCCACAAAATCCAGGTGTTCAGCGACATGATGAATGGACTCAAACCACCGATGACTTCCGCGCCGTTTCTGGCATTCACGGCGGCGGAATAATTAGCGCCGCCGTTGGACATGCGGCGCAACATGCCGGCCATGCCCTGCGCGAACATCGGTTGAAAAACCATGTTCATAAAAATGAACGAACCCCAAAAATGCGCGCGCCCCCAAAATTCATTCATCATTCGCCCGGTCATTTTCGGAAACCAATAATAAATTCCTGCGAACAACGCGAAAATTGTCCCGGGGGCGACGATATAATGGAAATGCGCGATGATATAATAAGTGTCGTGCAGATGAACGTCGCTGACGTTGAAACCGAGCGGCAGGCCGGTCAATCCGCCGATGCCGAACATCGGCAAAAACGCCAGGACAAAGAGCATCGGCGTGTTGAAACGGATCGAGCCGCCCCAAAGTGAAATGAACAGACACGTCAGAATAATTACGGACGGAATCGAAATGATCATCGTCGTGGCTTGAAAGAACGTGGAAATTTTTGTGCCCATGCCGGTCAGATACATGTGGTGCGCCCAAACAATGAATGACAAAAAGCCGATTGCCAAAACGGAATACACCAGTGATTTGTAGCCCCAGATCGGTTTGCGCGTGTTGTTGGCGAGGATTTCGCAGACGATGCCCATCGCCGGCAAAATCAAAACATAAACTTCGGGATGGCCGAGAAACCAAAATAAATGCTGCCACAATAGCGGGCTGCCGCCGCCGCTGATGTGCGCCAGCGTGCCGCTCACGGCCAGGCCGGTCGGCAAAAAGAAACTCGTGTGCGCGACATTGTCCATGAACTGCATGATGCACGCGGCTTCGAGCGGCGGAAACGCCAGCAGCAACAAAAACGCGGTCACAAATTGCGTCCAGACAAACCACGGCAGCCGCATCCAGGTCATTCCCGGCGCGCGCAGTTGAATGATGGTGGCGATGAAATTTATAGCGCCCATCAGCGACGACGTGATGAGCAGAACCATGCCGATGATCCAAAAAAGTTGTCCGTGCGTCGGAATCGTCGTTGCCAGCGGTGAATACGAAGTCCAGCCGGCCTGCGCCGCGCCGCCGGGAATGAAAAAGCTCACGAACATCACGAGGCCGCCGAGAAAATAGGCCTGATAGCTCGCCATGTTGACGCGCGGAAATGCCATGTCCACCGCGCCGATCATCAGCGGCACGACGTAGTTTCCAAACGCGGCGAACGCCAGCGGAACGATGCCAAGAAAGACCATGATGGTTCCGTGCATCGCGCCGAGGGAATTGTAAAGGTCGGGCGAGATCACGCCGTTGGCCGCAGGGTGGCCGAGAACTTTTTCCAGCAGCGGTCCAATCACCGGCACGGGATTTCCCGGATGCGCGATTTGCCAGCGCATCATCATCATCAGAAAAAATCCGAACAACAAAAAGCACAGCGCGGTCAGTCCGTATTGGATGCCGATGATTTTATGGTCGGTGGAAAAAATATATTTTTGAATGAAATTCGGCTCGTGATGTTCGTGGCCGTGATCATCGTGCGCGGAAGGCGCGGCGTCTTTTCGATACGGTGGAAATTGATGAATAATCGGTTCCATATTATTTCACTTTGTCCCAGACCATCATCGCGAGCAACAGCGGCAGATAAATGATGGAGGCAAAAAATAGTTGCCGCGCGCGCGCGGGCGTGAGTTGCCGCGAAAATTGAATCGCGCAATATAAAAATCCCGCGCCCAAAATAATCGCGCCGGCGAGATAAATTGTTCCCGCCATTTTGAAAAGAAACGGGCACAGGCTCACGATGATCAAGGCAAACATATTGCTCACCGCCTGTTGCGCCGTGCGGCTGCCGTCGGCGTCCACGCCGGGCAGCATTTTGAAGCCGCCGCGCGCGTAATCTTCCCGATACATCCAGGCGATGGCGAAAAAATGCGGCAGTTGCCAGAAAAATAAAATCGCGAACAGCGCCCAGCCTTCGCCGCTCAATTCATTTCGCGCCGCCGTCCAGCCCATGAGCGGCGGCAACGCGCCGGGGATCGCGCCGACCAGCGTGTTCATCCACGTCACGCGTTTGAGCGGCGTGTAAATAAAAACGTAACTGATGAGCGTGACCGCGCCGAGCACGCTCGTGAGCAAATTCACCGCGAGCGCGAGATAAATCAAACCGGCGACGGAAGTGACGCCGCCAAAAATCGCGACGGTCGCCGGCTGCAAACGGCCCGAAGGCAGCGGACGATTTTGCGTGCGCTGCATTTTTGCGTCGTAATCGCGTTCGAGCAATTGGTTCAAGGCGGATGCGCCGGAAGCAACGAGCGCAGTGGCCATGAGCGCGTTGAAAAATAAAATCAGATTCATCGCGCCGCGTTCGCCGAGATAAAATCCCACGGCGGTCGTCAGCAAAACGAGGGTGGTCAGGCGCGCTTTGACCAAATCGGAAAAAACGGACGCCCAGCTTTTTTCAGCCGGGTGGGCGGTTAAAATTTCTGCGGCAATCTCTTTCATTATTTATTGGCGGCCAAAGTTCCAAATGCGAACGGCGCGGTTTGCACTTCCGGCAATCTCGCCGTCCGACGAAAAGAAATAATGCAACCGAGCGCGCCTGTCACGAGCGAAAGCGCGCCGCCCAGGACGTGCGCCGTCGCAATGTCAGCGGCTTTGTCCGATAAAATCGTGGCAATGCCCAAGCCGATTTGCATGAGGATCAACGCGAGCCAAAAAATGGCGAACCTAGTCAACGGATCGCGTTTGCCCAATGAGCGCCAGGCTTGCGCCGCGCAAATCGCGACGAAAATAAAAATCGTCAGCGCGACGATGCGATGCACCATTTGCAAAATAATTTGAAAGGCGGTGATGGGATTGACGTTCATGATTTGAATGCGCTCGGCATTGTAGCGCGCGACGGCGGCGGCGCTGGTGTCCGGCCAGATTTTTCCGTGCGCGAGCGGAAAATCGGAAATCGAAAGCCCGGCGTGCTGTCCGCGCATGGTCGCGCCGAGAATGAGTTGAACGAAAATTAAAATCGTCGTGGACAAAACCAGCATTCGCAAATAGCGCGGCACGTTGAATTTTTTTTGTTCGCAAATTTTCGCCCAAAAACCGCCGGTGAACAGCGCTAGGGCGCACATCAAAACAAAAAATGTCTGGCCGACGACGCCGTGAATGATGCCGAGGTCGGTGTCAATCAAAACGACGCGCAAGCCGCCGAGAACGCCTTGAACAACGACGAGCAAAAATGCCGCGACGCCGAGCCAGCGCATCCATTTGCGAGAATCTTTCCGCCAAATCCAAACGGCAAGAATGGTCGTCATCAAACCGACGACGGAAGCCCAAAGGCGGTGCGTATGTTCGTAGAAAATGCCGCCGGTCCATTTTGAAACCGGAAAGGCGAACATATTATAGCCGTAACTGTTCGGCCAATCGGGCACGGACATTCCGGCTTCGTGGCTCGTCACCAATCCGCCCGCGCCGAGCAGCAAAAACGTGGCCATCGCCGCGAGCACGGCAAACCAGTGCAACGGGCGATTTATTTTTGCGGGCGCGTCTGCGTTCATTGAAAAGTTCCGCCGCGATTTTGAAATACTCAACAGTTCCTCACTAAATTTATTTCACGTCAAAAGTAAAATTCACGGTCACGTCTTTGCCGGCGACTTCGACGGTTTGCGTTTTCGCGCCGAGTTTCCGGTGATTGGCTTCAATCGTGTATTTTCCCGGCGGCACATTTTTGATGGTGAACTTGCCGTCCTGGTCGCTCACGCAAAAATACGGATTATCGAAAATGCTGACCCACGCGAACATCCACGGATGCACGTCGCATTGAAATTTCATGAGCGTTTCCGGCTTATTGAAAGTATAGGTCAAATCCGCGCCGCCGGGCATTTGCGCGTCGTTGTGTTCGGGATTGCCGGCTTTGGAAGTCGTGTGAACATTGTGAATGCAATTGTCGGAATTTTTCACGATCAATTTTTGTCCGGTCTGGATCGCCGAAATTCCCGGATGATAAAGGCATCCTTTTTGATCGAGCACGGCCGGTTTTGCCGAAGCGCCGGTGGATTTGCCGGTGAGGTCATTGCCCGAAGCGTCCTTGAGCGAAACGACGACATCCGCAAATCCGCCTTTTGGCCCGACGACATAAAAATGGGTCGTGGGCGTTTTGCCATTATACATCGCCGCGCAATCGGGATTGTCCATGATCGGCGTGATTTCGACTTCCTTGGGCGGCGTGCCCTTGAGCGTGATGACGCCGGTGATGTCCGCCGCGCGCGTGATTTGCGTTGCAACCAAACCTGCCATTAAAAGAACCAATGAAGAAATTTTCATAATGCGTCTTTGAATTTATCACCGTGAAAAAGACGGTCAAGCCAATTTGTGAAATTTTTCACAAGCATTCACAATTCTTGCGAAAGCCAAAAATCATATTTCCTAAAATGCCTGCCATATTTCTCCTGCAATCGGGAATTTTTGTCGCCGGTTCTGAATTTTCATTGCCACGATTCCCCGGCCGAAAAAGATTTGCGCGCGCGCCTTTCCAAATTAACACTGGCGCAATGAATCAAACATTGGCCACGCGCATCGCCGCGACGGCGGGATTGCTCGCCGTGGCGCTCGGCGCCTTTGGCGCGCATGGGCTTAAAGAATTGCTCGCGCAAAACGGCATGGCCGGCGTTTGGGAAACGGCGGTGTTTTATCATTTCATCCACGCCGTGATGCTGTTTGTGCTCGCGGAACGAAAATTATTTCCGGCGGTCGCGTGGTGGAGTTTTCTCCTCGGCATTTTATTTTTCTCCGGCTCGCTTTATTTGCTGGCGGTGACCAATGCGCTTTGGCTCGGCGCGGTGACCCCCATCGGCGGCTTGAGTTTCCTGTTCGGCTGGGCATGGCTGCTTTTCAAGCCTGCGCGCGCATAAATTTTGCGCCCTGAAAAGGAATTTTGGCTGGCCTTGCAGAAACTTCAAACGCGCATCGGATTTGGGAAATCGCGGCTTTTGCCTGCGCTTCCTTCATGGCGTGAACTCGCAGAAGCACAGATTTTTTTTCAACCCGCTCGCCGGGCGTGGCCATTTTATCCACACCCACGTCATAATTGATTTTGAAATCTTTGTTCAATCTTCCGCCGCCTAGATCACGAATCGTTTCGCCAATAATCTTTGCGTCACAACACGAAATAAATCCGGCGCGCGGAGATTTTAATTCGCAAACAATCGGCGCAGTCGAATCGCGCAAAAGTTTTTGTTTGAACGCTTTCAAATTCGCGCCTTGTGCCGAAAGCATTTCGTCAAATTTTTTTCGCGGCGCGCCGGAATCCAAGCATTCTTCGGCAATTTTTTTCGCGGCGTTGAAATTTTTTGCTTTGCGCGTTTGCAAAAGCAAATGCGCGGCGCAAACCAAAACCAGTTCTCGTAAATCACTTGGCCCTTTGTTTTCGAGGCAATCAACGGATTCTTTCACTTCCAGCCAATTTCCGGAGGCGCGGCCGAGCGGCGTGTTCATGTCCGTCAAAATCGCGCTCGTGTTCACGCCGCCTTGATGGCCGAGCGCGATCATTGCCTTTGCGAGTTTGCGCGCGTCATTTTTTGTTTGCATGAACGCAGCGCAACCAAATTTCACGTCAAGAATCAGCGCGTCCAAATTTTCCGCCAACTTTTTGGAAAGAATCGAGGCGACGATGAGTGGAATGCTTGGCACGGTTCCGCTCGCGTCACGGAGCGCGTAAATTTTTTTGTCGGCGGGAACCATTTTGTCCGTCTGACCGCAGATGACACAGCCGACTTTCTGGACTTGCGCGACGATTTGTGCGGCGGGCAAAAGCGTTTTGAAGCCGGGAATGGAATCCAATTTATCCAAAGTGCCGCCGGTGATGCCGAGGCCGCGACCGGAAATCATCGGCACGCGGAAGCCGAGGCACGCGAGCAACGGCGCGAGCGGCAGCGACACCTTGTCGCCGATGCCGCCGGTGGAATGCTTGTCCACGAGCGGGCATTTGTCTTTGGGAAATTTCAGCACGTCGCCGGAATCGCGCATTGCCAAAGTCAATGCGGTCGTTTCTTGCGAATTCAATCCGCGAAAAAAAATCGCCATCAACATCGCCGACATCTGATAATCGGGAATTTTTCCGGCGGTGAATTCGCGGATGAATTCTTGAATCTGTTCCGACGCGAGAATTTTTCCTTCACGCTTTTTTTCGATGAGCGAAAGAAAATTCACGAAAGTTTTTCCGGTTCAGGTTTTCCTTGTAAAACGATTGCATCAATTCCCGAAAATCGCTTGAAGCCGTCATCAAATGTCACAATTGCGCAGCCGCCTGCCTTGGCAAATGCGGCGAGATACGAATCCGTCCACAAGTTTTGTTTGAAGTCGGCGGTATCGGTCATTTCCACCCATGATTTTTCCAGTTCCGCCGGTTCTTCGGCGAAGACAATGCGCGGGTCGGCTCGAAATTTTCGGTAAGTTTCCCAGGCTTGTCGCGGCGTAAGAACATCGCCGCCCATGACCTTCGGGTTTGTCACGAGGCGCAGAAAAGCCATTTGGGTGATCCGGCAAAAGATGAGTGGCGCGGCTGCGGCATCAAGCCAGCTTTTGGCTTCGGGATGGTGGCGGTGGCGGCGCGCGGCGGCGGCAATCCAGCAATTGACATCAAGCAAGTAATTCTTCGATGTCGGCATTGGCGAGGTCGAGAATGCCCGGCTCTTTGGAATCAATCAATGGCAATTGCACGCGTTTTTGCCGGGAAATTTCTAGTGGCTCGTCAAAATCCGGCGCAATGTGGATGAGTCCTTTGGCGCTGCCGGCTTTGGGCGCGAGTTTTTTTGAAACGATATTTTGTTTGGCGAGCTTGTCCACCAAATCCAAAATCGTCTTCTGCGCCGGTTCAGAAAGAACCTGCGCTTTCTCAAAAATTTGCTCCGCCACGCTCATCATTTCAGCATAATGCTAAAATTAAATTCGGCAATTGCTTTTTATCCCACAAATTTTTTCGCCGCGATGCTCGCGTTGTGGCCGCCGAAGCCGAAGGAATTGTTGATGACGGCCTTGACTTTCAGTTCGCGCGCGGTGTTGGGAACGTAATCCAGATCGCATTCGGGATCGGGCGTCTGATAATTGATGGTCGGCGGGACGATGCCGTTTTTGATGGCCAGAGCGCAAATGCTCATCTCCACCGCGCCCGCCGCGCCGAGCATGTGGCCGGTCGCTCCTTTGGTGGAACTGACGGCGATTTTTTTCGCGCGCTCGCCGAAAACAGTTTTGATGGCCTGCGTTTCGCAAAGGTCGCCCTGCGGCGTGGAAGTGCCGTGGGCATTGATGTAGGAAATGTCTTCGAGATTCAGGCCGCCGGTTTTCAAAGCCATTTTCATGCAGCGCGCCGCGCCTTCGCCTTCGGGCGAGGGCGAGGTCAAATGGTAAGCGTCGGCGCAATTTCCGTAGCCGACGACTTCGCAATAAATCTTCGCGCCGCGCTTTTTGGCATGTTCCAATTCCTCGAGCACGACGACGCCGGCGCCTTCGCCCATGATGAAGCCGTCGCGGTCTTTATCGAACGGGCGCGAGGCGTGCTTGGGATCGTCGTTGCGCGTGCTCATGGCGCGCATCGCGCAAAATCCACCGATACCGACGGGCACGATGGCCGCTTCCGCGCCGCCGGCGAACATCACGGGCGCATCGCCCATTTTGATCGCGCGCCAGGCTTCGCCGATGGCGTGGTTCGCAGTCGCGCAGGCGGAGCAAGTGGCAAAATTCGGTCCGCGCAAATTGTAAAACATCGAAAATAATCCCGACGCCATGTTGCTGATGAGCATCGGAATCATGAACGGCGAAAGCCGGCCGGGGCCGCGTTCGACGAGAACTTTATGTTGTTCGGCAGTCGTGTGCAGCCCGCCGATGCCCGAGCCGATGATGACACCGATTTCATCGCGATTTTCTTTTTCAAGGTCGAGGCCAGAATCTTTCAACGCGCTCCAGCCGGCATAGACGCCGAATTGCGAATAACGATCCGTGCGGCGCACTTCCTTGGCCGACGGAAACGCCGGCGCGGGATCAAAATTTTTCACCTCGGCGGCGATTTTTGTATCGAAGCCGGTTGCGTCGAAAGAAGTGATCAGGTCAATGCCGCACTGCCCGGAAATCAAATTGTTCCAGAAAACGTCCAATTGATTTCCGAGCGGCGTGACGACGCCCAGGCCGGTGATGACCACGCGACGGTCTGAATTATTTGCCATAAATGAAAAAGGCAGTTTGAGCTAGTCCAGCCAAACTGCCCCGAAGCGCGAAAAGTCGCAACTATTTTTGATGTTCCTCGATGTATTTCATCACATCGCCGACGGTCAGGAGCTTCTCGGCCTGTTCGTCCGGCACTTCGACGCCGAATTCCTCTTCCAGCGCCATGATCAACTCGACCGTGTCGAGCGAATCCGCGCCGAGGTCTTCGATGAACTTCGCTTCCGGCGTCACTTGATCCGGCTTGACGCCGAGCTGTTCGACGATGATGTCCTTTACCCGTTGATCAATAGATTTATCAGCCATAATTTGCCCTGTTTTTATGCCATGAAATACAAATCGTCAAGCCTCAATCGGAAAATTTTTTGCCAAAAATCCCGATCCGCCGGCGAACCCAAAGTATTTCGTGAATTTTCCAACCAAATTACATCACCATGCCGCCGTCCACCGTCAAAACCTGTCCCGTAATATAACGCGCTGATGAACTTGCGAGAAATAATGCGGCGTCGGCGATGTTGTCCGCCGAACCAAACTTGCCTAATGGAATCTGTTTCAAAATATTCGCCTTCAATTCCGCGTTCAACTCCGCCGTCATGTCCGTCTCGATGAAACCCGGCGCAATCGCGTTGACCGTCACGCCGCGCCCGGCGATTTCCCGCGCGACCGACTGCGTGAACCCGATCAACCCCGCCTTGCTCGCCGCGTAATTGCTTTGGCCCGCATTGCCGATCAAGCCGATGACCGACGAAATATTGATGATGCTTCCCGCGCGCTGTTTGGCGAACGTGCGAAAAAATGCTTTCGTAAAAAGAAATGCGCCTTTCAAATTTGTATTCAGCACCGTGTCCCAATCTTCATCACTCATGCGCATCAGCAAACCGTCGCGCGTCACGCCCGCATTGTTCACGAGAATATCCACCTTGCCGCAATCCGCCAAAATTTTTTCCGCCGCCGTTTCGACTGCTTTTGAATCCGAAACATCCACGGCCAATGCCCACGCTTTTTTTCCGAGCGCGCGAATTTCGTCCGCCACTTTTTCAGAATTTTCCTGCGTGCGCGAAACGCAAACCACGTCTGCGCCCTCGCTCGCAAACTTCAACGCAATGGCGCGCCCGATGCCACGCCCCGCGCCCGTGACCACGGCGAATTGATTTTCAAGCTGTTTCATAATTTTCCAGCCACAGATTTTCACAGATGAAACACAGATTAAAGATTTTTCCACAGATTGCGCGGATGGCCGCAGATTTTTCCACGCGAAACCTCCTGTGAGCATCAGCGCAACTGCGGATGCTTTTCCATCTGTGTTTCATCTGTGAAAATCCGTGGTTAAATTGAAAGCGCTTTTACCGTCGCTTCCAAACTCGCGACATCCGCGACATTCATCATTTGCGCGGTTTTATCAATGCGTTTCATAAAACCGCCCAACGACGTGCCCGGGCCGAGCTCGATGAACCGCGTAAAACCCTGCGCCAGCAAATAGCGCATTGAATTTTCCCACAGCACTGACGACGTGACCTGCTCGATCAATCGCGCGGAGATTTCCGTCGCGTCACCGTGCGGTTGCGCCGTCACGTTGGAAATCACCGGCATCATCGGTTCGGAAATTTTTATTTTCGCCAGTTCGATTTGCAGCTTCGACTGCGCGCTCGCCATCAGCGGCGAATGATACGCGCCCGCCACTGTTAATGGAATCGCGCGCTTCGCGCCTTTGGCCTTCGCCAGTTCTACGGCCTTGGAAATTTTTTCGACTTCGCCGGAAATCACGAGTTGGCCGGGACAATTCAGATTCGCCAACTCAACTCCAGCCTCCGCACAAACTTCGCGCGTCAACGTTTCATCCAAACCGATAATTGCTGCCATGCCGCCTTTGGTCACATCGCACGCTTCCTGCATGAATTTTCCGCGCTGCCGCACCACGCGCAAACTGTCCTCAAAACTCATCGCGCCCGCCGCCGTCAACGCGGTAAATTCGCCAAGCGAAAGTCCGGCGGTCGCGTCAAATGTCAGATTCAGCACCTGTTCCTTGAGCAATTGAAACGCTACCCAGCTGACGAGAAAAATTCCCGGCTGCGCGTTTTCGGTTTTGGTCAGATCAGATTCCGGGCCGCTGAAACAAATTCCGGCGAGATCATAGCCGAGTGCGGCATTTGCGCACTCAAACCAGTTCTTCGCGGCTGGAAAATTTTCGGCAAGCTCTTTGCCCATGCCAACCGTTTGTGCGCCTTGACCGGCAAACAATAATACGGTTTTGCTCATTGCAAAAATTTTAACCACAAAGACGCCAAGACACAAAGTTTTGAAAAAAAGAATTTTTTCTTTGTGCCTTGATGCCTTGGTGGTTTATTTGTTTTAAGCGCGCGGATGAAATTTTTTGTGGATTTCGCGCAAACGATTTCCCGTGACGTGTGTGTAAATTTCCGTCGTGCCGATGCTCGCGTGGCCGAGCAATTCCTGGATCACGCGCAAATCTGCACCATGTTCCAATAGATGCGTCGCAAAACTGTGCCGCAGCATGTGCGGCGTGATGTTGCGCGAAACTCCGGCGCGACGAACGCGATTCTTGATGTGCAGCCAAAGCGTGACCGCCGCGAACGGCGTGCCGCGCTGCGTGAGAAAAACATTCGCCGGTGATTTCGGCGTCACAAATTTTGGCCGCGCGATTTCGATAAAACGATTCAATGCTTCCACCGCTTTTTTCCCAACCGGCACAACGCGCTCTTTATTTCCCTTGCCGATTACGTTGATGAATCCGGCGTCGAGATGCAATTGTTCCAGCCGCAGATTTTTCAATTCTGACAAGCGCAAACCGGAAGCGTAGGCCAATTCCAGAATCGCCTGGTCGCACAAACTTTCCGGCGTTTCGGGATTTTCCGGTTCGAGCAATTTTTTTATTTCGTCGTTCGACAATGCTTTTGGCAAACGTTTCCAACGGCGCGGCAGCGACAAATTTTCCGCGATGTTTGCCGGCAACAATTTTTCGTTTTCCGCAAATTTGTAAAATGCCCGCAACGCCGCGATTTCCAGATAAACACTTTCGCCGCTCAAGCGTTTGATGGATTCCTTCGGCTCGTCGGCGAGCGGACGCGCGCGCTCGAATTGCAGAAACGCCATGAGATGTTTCAGCTCAACCGATTTCCAGTCCGTGAGATTTTCTTTCGCCGCCCACGCGGTGAATTTGCCGAGCAGCGCGGCGTAAGTTTTGGCCGTGTTATCGGATTGCCCGCGCTCGTGGCGCAGGTATTGCAGAAAATCCTCGACGAGATTTTGCATTTAAGAAAAAAGTGAAAGTTGCGCGCCATCAGGCCTCCGAAAATGTTTTGCCGAAAGTTCACGCCGCTCGTCTGCAAATCCCGCTTTGCGTTTGGCGACTTCAAACATTTGCGCGATTTGCTCCGCAAAAATGCCTTCGCCGCGCATTCGTTTGCCCCATTGCGCGTCGTATAATTTGCCGCCGCGCATGGCTTTGATTCGGTTCAAAACTTTTTCTTTGCGGTCGGGAAAATGCGTCGTCAGCCAATTTTCAAAAAGCGATTTGTCGCCGTGCGGCAAACGCACAATCGTAAAACCCGCCGCAGTCGCGCCGGCTTCGCGCGCGGCTTTGAGGATCGCGGGCATTTCGTGATCGGTCAAACCGGGAATGATCGGCGCGACGTTCACGCTCACGGGAATTCCCGCTTGCGACAATTTGCGGATCGCATTCAAGCGCGCTTGCGGCGGCGACGTGCGCGGTTCCATCACGTTGCGCAATTTTGTGTCAAGCGTCGTGACCGAAATGCAAACGCTCGCGCAATCGTATTTTGCCAGTTCCGAAAGCAAATCAAGGTCGCGCGTCACGAGAAAATTTTTCGTGATGATGGCGACGGGATTGCGAAATTCCAAAAGCACTTCGAGACAGCGGCGCGTTAGTTTCAATTTTCGTTCGACCGGCTGGTAACAATCCGTCACGCCGCTCATCACGATGATTTGCGGTTGCCATTTTGGCGACGCCAATTCCGCGCGCAAAAGTTCCGGCACATTTTCTTTGACCATGATTTTGGTTTCAAAATCCAGTCCGGCGGAAAAGCCAAGATATTCGTGCGTCGGTCGCGCGTAACAATAAATGCAGCCGTGCTCGCAACCGCGATAGGGATTGACGCTTGCGCCAAAGCCGATGTCCGGGCTGTCATTGTAGGCGATGGCGGTCTGGCTGTGATCCACCAGAAATTGCGTGCGCGGCAAAACGTCTTCGTCGGGATTCCAGTCCGCGTCCGGTTCGAGATGGATTTTCTCGAAACGGTTGCCCGGATTTTCCGGCGCGCCGCGATGGGCGGAAATTATTTGTCCGACTGGCATGGAAAGATTTTATCACACGGAAAACGCAGACGCGAAATGTATCAGATTTTCCGGCCGTTTTTAATTTTGGCAGAGGTGGAGTTTTTTCGGCAGAACAAAGAGGGAACTTTCGGCAACTCGACAGAAAATATGTCATTGCAAAATCTCTTCGTGTCTCTGTGCCATTATGGTTAAACTTTTTTCATGGCCGCTGAACAACAGGAACCCAAAGAACGCAAAACCCTCGACGACCGCGCGAAGATGACCGAACTGGAACGCGTCCGGCACTCCGCCGCGCACGTGCTCGCCACGGCCATTTTGAAAATCTGGCCGGACGCGCAATTCGCCGCCGGGCCGCCGGTCGAGAACGGTTTTTATTACGACGTCGAACTTTCCCATCGCATCGCGCCGGAAGATTTCCCGCGCATCGAGGAAGAAATGAAAAAGGAAATCAAGGCGAATAACACGTTTGAAAAAGTCGTCGTCAATCGCGATGAAGCGTTGAAGTTTGCCAAAGAAGGAAGACTTGCCGCATTGGGCGAACGTTCGCAGCCGAGCAAATTCAAATTGGACATCATCGAAAATATTCCGGCGGACGAACCGATTTCATTTTATCGCAACGGCGATTTTCTCGACCTTTGCGCCGGGCCGCACGTGATGCGCACCGGCAACATCGGCGCGTTCAAGCTCACGCACGTGGCCAGCGCGTATTACAAGGGCGACGAGCGCAACCCGCAGCTTCAAAGAATTTACGGCACGGCGTTCAAGAACAAGACCGAAATGGACGTGTATTTCACGATGCTCGAAGAGGCCAAGCGCCGCGACCATCGCAAGCTCGGCGCGGAGATGGGATTGTTCACGATTGACACGGAATTTGTCGGACCGGGCCTGCCGCTGTGGCTGCCGAAAGGCACGGCGATCGTGGAAGAACTGGAAAAGCTCGCGAAAGAAACGGAATTCGCCGCCGGTTACGTGCGCGTGAAAACGCCGCACATCGCCAAAGAAAAAATGTATCTGACGAGCGGGCATCTGCCGATTCTTTACGCGGATTCAATGTTTCCGCCGATGGAAATGGATGAACGCCGCGAGGAACGCAAAAAACTTCAGGAACGAATCGCGGAACTGGAAAAAATTATTCTGGAACACGCCAAAATAATTGCCGAAAAAACGAAGTGAAAATGTGAAGTGGCGGAACTCATTTTGTTTTCGGCAGATTATCAACCGTCGCAGGAGTGGCAGCAACAATCTCAACGAATGCGCTTCCCATCATCATTTTGTAATGCTCTATGTGTCCCGATTTTTCAAAAATCTTTCTAAAGACCGCAAGATATGTGTCAACGATACTGCCATCGGCAATGAAGAAATCATCATATGCATAGTGCGAACCATCGTGAACCCACGAAGACAGAGAATTGCATATTAATTTCTCTTTGCCTTCAAATTTAGAACAAAGGTCGTCGTGAGTGATGTTGCCGAGAATCTTAAAGTAATTTTCCAAAATTCTTCTCAAAGTATTCTGAATCGAAAGATTTGACCTGTCGGGATTTCGGACTTCTGCCCAAAGAAGATCGTATGAGGTTTTAATCGGATTCGAGGTGTGCTTTTGGATTGTTGACTGTTGATCAGGTTTTCTTACTATCCAAAAAGTTTCGTCTTTAAGAGCCACATTGCCTCGACGTTTGTTAAACGTAACCTCTTTGTGAAAATAGACGTTGTGCGTCAGAACGAACGCTTGTTTGATATGTCCAACGCCATTTCGAACTTCGTCGAAAAGACCTTTGATCAAATTGCTGACGATAAAAAGAACATCGCTGTCGAGACTGGATACGGGATCATCAAAAACAACTACGCGGTCAGTTGTCATGCCGGTCTCGGTTTCACTGCCTTTCAACAGGTGATAAAAATAAAGGAAAGTGATGAAAGTTTTCTCACCTTCACTCAAAGTTTCCTTTGCAATAGTTCCATCGGCGCGCACGATTTTGTAATGACTTGGTTTTTCCGACTTTGCCAATGAGAAGCTGCGGAAACCAAATGACTTTAGCAGTGAATTTATTCCATCAATCGTCGGCTGAATGCTCGTGGTGTTTTTCTCAAGTCCTCGAATTTCAGATTGCTTCTTACTTTTATCAGCGCTGGCCTGGGTCAACTTCACGTTCAGAGCGTCAATTGCTTTTTTGAAGCCATCTTTCTTTGAAAGAAATGTCGCAAGTTGAACTTTGATTTCGTTTTCCAACAAATACTTCCAGACTTCACTTGTTAAAGTTCGCCTTTCTTGAGCGAGGTTTGAAACCATTATGTTGTGTTTTTTTACCGCGTCGTTTGCGGCGCTGATAAGATTCTTGGCCGCATCAAGAACATTCGACAGCGATTCCAATTCGATGCTTTGGCTCGATTCTCTTTGTTTCTTTTCGATTTGCTGGATGTTGAGGCGAACTTTGGAATCCAAAAGGTCTTTCTCTGCCTTTAGAGCAAATTAAGTAAAACTGTAGCCGTATTGAAATGAATGTGTCAAGGTGGTGGAGTGAAAACGCTATCGTTGGATTTGCGGGAACGGATTTTGACTTCCTATGATCATGAGGAGGACACGCGGGCGGCGATTGCCA
>DATCEV010000019.1:0-3061 GCA_036509895.1 Verrucomicrobiia bacterium | reverse complement strand
AACGTCGCGTTTTTCCTCCAGGCGCTCGGAAACAAATACACCTTTGGCGAGGCGGCTTGGGCGGCGCAGCCCGCGTTGTCATGGCAGACCACCGTTATCGGCGACCCGCTCTACCGTCCGTTCGGAAAATCGCCGCAACTGTTGCACGCCGGGCTTCTGCGCGAGAACAGCCCGCTGCTGGAATGGTCCTACTTGCAGCTTGCAAACCTGGGACTGGTGCGTCGCGCAAGCATACCCGAAGTCGCCGGACTGATTGACAGCCTCGGCGTGACGACCAACAGCGCCGTTCTGACGGAAAAACTCGCCGACCTTTGCGAAGCACAGGGCAAACCTTCCTCGGCGATTGAAATTTACGGACGTGCGTTAAAATTAAATCCGTCGCCCGAGCAGCGCATCCGCCTTCGTCTGAAACTCGGCATGGACCTTCAGGCGCAGAATCGCTATGCCGGGGCCATTGACGACTACAGAAAACTGATTGAAGAAGCGCCGGATTATCCCGGCAAAAATTCCATTGAAGAAAAAATAGTCGCGCTCACGCAAAAGATTTCCAGCACGAAAGAGCCAGCCAAACCATAAATTCACATGGGCATCTTCTTCGACACGCACGCTCACCTGGATTATCCCGACTACGCGCCTGATTTGACGGAAGTCGTCGCGCGCGCGCAGGCCGCCGGAATTTCAAAAATCATTTCCATCGGCACGAGCCTCGACAGCAGCGAGCGCGCCATCCGGCTCGCTGAAAAATTTCCCGGCGTTTATGCCGCCGTCGGCTGGCATCCAACCGAGGCGGAAAAAGCTCCATCCGATTTGCGCCCCGCCCTGCGCGAATTTGCGAAGCATCCCAAAGTCGTCGCCATCGGCGAAACGGGCCTGGATTATCATCATTTGCCGAGCGGGAAGCCGGAATTCACCGCAGCCGACGACGCGCGTTACAAGGAAAAGCAGGCGGAGATTTTCCGCCAGCAAATGGAAGTCGCTGCTGAATTTAATTTGAACTGCGTCATCCACCAGCGCAATTCATTTGACGACACCATCGCGCAGATGAAGCCGTTCATCGGCAAAACGCGCGGCGTGTTTCATTGTTTCGGTGAAACCGTGGAACGAATGCGTCAGGTCTTTGAAATCGGCTCGCTCGTCAGTTTCACGGGAATCGTCACTTTCAAAAACGCGCAGAACGTGCGCGATTGCGTCGCCGCCGCGCCATTGGACAAATTCATGCTGGAAACCGATTGCCCATATCTTGCGCCCGTGCCGTATCGCGGCAAACGCTGCGAACCGGCTTACGTCAAAGAAATTTCCGAAGTTATCGCGCAAACAAAAAATTGTTCGCTTGAAGAGTTAAGTCTGGCAACCTGCAAAATGGCAAAAGAATTTTTCCTGAAATTAGCGTAGCAGCCGACGTGAGTCGGCTCATTCTTAAAAATTGAGCGGACTCACGTCCGCTGCTACAATCGCAAGCAAATTATGACCAAGCGCAAAGTTCTCGACCTTTATTTTCTCGACGCGCGGCACAAGCTCATCGAACTCGCCGCGTTCCTCGACCGCATTGAGCGCGCGGATGAAAAAGATGATTTTCGTTTCAAAGCCTTTCGTGCCGCGCTCGGTGAATTGACCGGCGACAAAAAAGAAAAAGCAAAAAAAGTTTTGATCGCGTTCAGCGATTTGACGACGAAGCCAATTTCAAAGGCTGAAGGCAAAGGGGCGCAAGGTGCGTGACTGAAAGAATGAATATACAAATTTGAACAGCCCGGTGTCTATTTAACGAAAGATGACTACTCCACAAAATTTCGCGCCATGAAAAAACTTATAATTGTTGGATTGCTAATTATTATTGTCGCTGCGTGTATGTTGCTGCATTGGCAGCACGTCAAAACTTCTGAACTTGACACAGCTTTTCTCAAATACCTACCCGGAACTTGGATGCGGGAAGAAAATAATCTTCCGCGTGGAGTGGGAATGCCATTGAGCATGCGGCGCACAAATATCGTCGCAGCAGATGGCAGCTTTGTAGAACTAACATGGTTCAGTCATACTGACCGCACAAATACATACGAACGGACAGGCACATGGATTATCAAAAATGGACATTTGATTGAGACATTAAAAACCAGCACCAACCCAACTGAAAAAACGCCATGGACCGACACCGGACGGATCGTTCGATCGGACGCAGGCAAATTTACTGTGCATTGGAAGCTTGATGAGACATGGCAAAAAATTGTCCAATAACATCATGCGCTACATCGAACCGCACGCCCACATGGTCAGCCGCACGACGGATGACTACGAACGCATGGCACTTGCCGGTTGCGAAGTCGTTTGCGAACCCGCGTTTTGGGCGGGCTTTGATCGCAGTTCGGCCGCCGGTTTTTTTGATTATTTTTCACAACTGACGGAACACGAACCAAAACGCGCCGCGAAATTTGGCCTGAAACATTTTTGCTGGCTCTGCATCAATTCCAAAGAAGCCGAGGACGTGAAACTCGCGGAAGAAGTCATTGCGCTGATTCCAAAATTTCTTGACCACAAAAATGTTCTCGGCATCGGTGAAATTGGCCTGAACAAAAATTCCAAAAACGAATTGCGCGTTTTGGAAATGCAAGTGGAACTCGCCGCGAAATTTAATCAACTGATTTTAGTCCACACGCCGCATCTCGAAGACAAGCTCAAAGGCACAAGATTGATTCTCGACGTTTTGAAAAATGACCGGCGCATCCGGCCGGAGCGCGTCATCATTGACCATGTCGAGGAGCACACGGTGGAAATGGTTTTGGACGCCGGAATGTGGGCGGGCATGACGCTTTATCCCGAAACTAAATGCACGCCCGCGCGCGCGATTGACATCCTGGAAACCTGCGGCAGCGAACGAATCTGGATGAACAGCGCGTGCGACTGGGGCGTGAGCGACCCGCTGGCCGTGCCCAAAACCGCGCTGGAAATGAAACGGCGCGGCCATTTGGAAACTGCCATCGAAAAAGTGATTTTCCAGAATCCGAAAAAGTTTCTAGGCCAGTCGGCAAATTTCAAAATTTAATGCGCCCAGATCGTTCCTGCGGAACTG
>DATCEV010000018.1:0-108347 GCA_036509895.1 Verrucomicrobiia bacterium | reverse complement strand
CAAAGTAGTCTGGCTGTCACTGGCTAAAATGATTTCATCATCCGAAATTATTCCAACAATTATTGTCACAGGCGTTTTCCTTTTCTTTAATTTCGGAAAAGGATGCCTGATTCGGCTTGGTGAGTCAAGTATATTGTTGCCCTGGTTAGCTACTACAAACTAATCGTTTTTGTCCTGGATACAATGTCGCCGCTTTGGTCAGCGGCCATCAATTAAAATCCACCCGGCCACGCGTTCGTTCGGCTTCAAGTTGTTCGCGGATCATTTCGATTTTTAACTTAAGCAATTCGCGATTTTCCTCCGTGCGCACGGCGAGTTCCTGTTCGAGCCTTTGGATTTGCAGCTCGTAAGCCTGCAACCGCTCCTGCATCGTCATCTGCAACCGGTCGAGACGATGAACCAGTTGGCTGATTTCGGCGGCGGCCATTTGTTGCGCGACGAGCAGCTCGCGGCGCTGCACGGCCAATTCCTGGACCAGCGCGTCCCGGACGACTTGCGCGAGATGCGGCGCAATTTCGGCAGAAAGGGTCGCGGCATTGGGTCGCGGCAAATTCGCCGCGCGCACCGGCGACAAGGAATTATTTTGCCGGCGTAAATTAAATCGGCGCAAAACGAAAAGGATGAAAATAAGATCCACAACCAGCGCGGCGATCAACCAATAAATCCGCGCGGAAACTTTTCGCAACGGTTTTTGCGCAAAGATTTTTTCCGTTTGCATTGGCCCGGGTTGAATTTCAGTCGCCGACGCAAGAACGGCAACCAGCAACTTCTGTGGATTTTTGATTGAAACCTTGTCAGCGATTTCCGAAGGCAATTTCAGATTTTGCGCTCCGTCCAATTTTTCATTCAACTGTTCCAGAACATTTTTAGTTTTGGCGTCAATCGGATCGCCCCGGCGAACCATCAATTGCCCGGCGTCATAATGCTGGCTCACGACCAGTTGGCGAACGGCCTGGTCGCGCGCACGCTGCGTAAGTTCCGCGTCGGGAAAACAATTTGGCTTGAGCAAAGCTGTCAGCCCGCGCGCCAATGGCTGTTCCTCATCCGTCGTAAATTCATGGCGAAAAATTTCGCGCACGTTGGAGATCGTGAAGAGATTCGATCGGGCAAGAAATTGGCCGCGCGATTCAACCTCGTTGAGCGTCAATTCATCTTTGGGATTATTTATCGCCACGAGACTGACCGCCGGACCGATGATAAAATTTTCCGGCAACTCGTCGGGGCGAATGGCATGTTGCATCGTGAGCAGCAACAAATCGAGCAGCCGTTTTTGCGCCGTCAGGCCGGGATCGCCGCGCGCCCAGGTCGCCGCCAAATCCGTGGTGATGGGAAAATTTTTGTTTTTGATGTCGAACGCGGTCACGAGATATTCAAAATCCGGCGACGCGATGGTTTGATCGTTAAGCGTCGTTTGATGAAAAGTGTCTTGAATCGCGGCGAGAAAATTTGTGTGCGCGCTCGCAAACGCGGATAAAAATTCCGCCGCCAGCGCATTGGTCACGCCCAAATCGCTGCGGAAAATCGTCGGGCTTTTCAGGGCTTCGGCTGCTTTAAGCGTCGCCGTCGCCGCCGGATCAATCACGTCGAGCGCGACGGGCGCAGTGATATTTTCTGCGGCAACCTCGCCAACGCGATCATTTGAAAAATCTTTGGCGCGGAGAAGCTGGACGCAAAGCATCGCCAAAATGCCAACGAACGGAATGATTGATTTCAGATTTCGCGCCATTAAAAAATTCCCGGATTCATATCGGCCATTTTTGAAAAGACTTTAATGTTGTGAATAACTTTCCCCGTTTTTGCCTCAAGCGTCGGCAAATTTTGCCGATGAATAATCAAATCGTCCGTTGCCGGTTTGAAACATCAGAAATCTTCGGGAAAGGCACAAGTGTATTTTGAAATGAAACACCTCGGCAAATTTTCAAAAGTATTGAGATTTGCGACCATCCTTTGCGTCGCCGTCATCGGCTTTTTTTTGGCGCAAAAGGCGCGTGGCGAAAAAGCTTATTTGCAAATCGTCGGGCCGCCGGCATTAAGATTTCAAGCGCCGGCCACAAATTATTCGTGGTTCACCGGCAAATTATTCGAGTTGTCAGCCAAAGTGAAAAATCCCAGCGGCAAAACTGCCTTGACCGTGCCGCAGGCAAATATCACAAATTCCGTGGTCGTTTTTCATCCAACTTCAATTGCGCCTGCGAAAGGAAATCAGGTTTCCGGTTTGCCGCAAATCGGGGCAAATGAAGAAAATAATTCGGAAATGCCGGTTATCTCGCCGGATTCATCGTCGGCGGCAAGCGATTTGCTGACAGTTTCTCCGCAAATGATCACGGAATATCTTCAACCGGCTCCGAAACAAGACGAGGCGATGGGTCAGACCAATTCGCGCGTCATATTTGTGCCGCCGGAAATGCAATTCATGCCGCCCGCGCCGAAAGTTTCTGGGGAAAGCCGGGGCCACTTATAAAGTCCAATGATTCGGCGCGACAGTTTATTGCGAAGCCAGACCGGTTTCGCCGCCAAATCGCGCGCGAACTGGCTTTTGATTTTGGGCGCGGCGGTCGCATTTTCTGCGAGCGCGCAATTGCCGGCGGATTTGCCTTCGGTCACGCCGGCCAATTATGCCGCTGCAAACACGGTTCAAGACGTTGCGGTCTCCAACAATTTACCGGCAACCGCTTCCACTGCCGCGACCAATGATTTCAAAGCGAGCCTGGCGATGGCGCATTATTTCGAGGCGTTGCGGCAGCCGGAAAAAGCCGAGCCGATCCTCATCGGGCTGCTGGCGGGAAACATTCCCGATACGATTCACAAAACCGCGTTGCTGGAACTCGGCGCAACGGTGCGGGCGGAAAATGATTTGCCGCGCGCGCAGACGATTTACGCGCAATTTCTCAATCGCTGGCCGAACGACGTGCAGGTTCCTGAAATTCTTTTGCGGCAGGGTGAAATTTTCCGGCAGATGGGTTTGAACGACATGGCGCTGGGAAAATTTTACAGCGTGATGACGGCGGCGCTTTCGTTGAAGAGCGACCAGCTTCCATATTACGAAAGCTTGGTTTTGCAAACGCAGGTCGAGATCGCCGACACGCATTATTTGACCGGAGAATTTGGCGAGGCGGCGGATTTTTATTCGCGGTTGCTGCAAAAATCCGAGCCGGGATTGAATCGCCCTCAAATGCAGTTTCGCTTGATCCGTTCGCTGGCGATTCTTGGGCGCAACGATGAAACGGTCGGGCAGGCGCAGGATTTTCTTTCGCGCTTTGCGGACTCCGGGGAAACGCCCGAAGTGCGTTATTATCTGGCTGAATCGCTGAAGGCGCTGGGACGAAACAACGAGGCGTTGCAACAGGTTTTGCTGTGCCTGCGCGAACAAAAAGATAAAACGAAAAATGATCCCGAAGTCTGGGCGTATTGGCAGCAACGCGTCGGCAACGAAATCGCCAACCAGCTTTATCACGAAGGCGATTACGTGCGCGCGCTGGAAGTTTATATCAACCTCGCGCAATTGGATTCCTCGCCGACGTGGCAGGTTCCGGTGGAGTATCAACTGGGCATGACTTACGAAAAATTATTGCAGCCGCAGAAAGCCATCGAAACTTACAACAAAATTCTCGCGCGCGAAACCGAAGCCGGCACGAACGCGACGCCGGGCTTGCAGGCGGTTTTCGACATGGCAAGCTGGCGCGTCGGCTTTCTCAAATGGCAGGACGGCGCGGAAGCCGTTGACCATTCGCTCGCAAAAACGGCGGTGGCCGCGATGGATTCCACCAATTCTCCAACCTCTCTCAAACATGAATAATTTAATCACCTCCGAATTTGCCGGCGGCTTGATGGCTGAACTGCAAAGCTACCTGAATCTTTGCGAAGAAATTTTTGCGCTGGCCGCGCGCGAAAATCAGGCGCTGAACGGCCACGGCGAATTTCAACCATTGGAATTTCACGAGCGGCGCAAAACTTTATTGCCCGCGCTCGAGGAACTTTTAGTCAAATTGCGCCATCGCCGGATTTTCTGGCAGCAGGTTTCGCCCGCCGAACGCGCGCGTTGCGCGGAAGCCACGCCATTGTTTCAAAACATCCAAAGCTTGCTGATGAAAGTATTGTTGCTTGACCGCGAAAACCAGCAGGCGATGTTGCGGCGCGGGCTGGTTCCCCTCAAACATTTGCCGACCGTCGCCATTCAAAAGCCGCACTTCGTCGCCAGTTTGTATCAACGAAATTCTGCGACTTGATTTCTAACTAAAAAAATTAATTCCGGCGGTTATTCACATTTTTGTGAATAAAAAATCCAGCAACGTCTGGATAAGTTGCCAGCAAGTCGGAATTTCGTGAATAACTTTTCCGGGCAATTTTTGCCTGTGAATACTGTTGGCAAGATTTTTGTTCAATCCCTTGACCGGCTTGGGGGCGGTCTGTTTTTATCGGCGCACGCAGGCGCACGCTATGACCATCGAAAAAATAATCATCCTGGAGGCTGACTTGATCCTCCGCAATAATCTGGAAAATTATCTTCGCCGCTGCCGTTACGATGTCGCGGCCACTTCGACGATTGCCGTCGCGCGCGAGTATTTGAGCAAGGACAATTTCGACATGATTTTTTCCGAACTGCAATTGCCCGACGGCCACGGCGCGGATTTGCTCAAGGAAATCCAGACGCGCGCGCAAAAGCCGCTGGTCGTCATCACCACCAGTTCCGGCTCGATTGAATCGGCGGTGACGTGCATCAAAAATGGCGCGTTCGATTATCTCATCAAACCGTTTTCCGATGAACAGATTGGAATCATTTTGCGCAAGGCGGAGGAATTTACGCAGCTCGTGCGCGTGAACCGTTTGTTGAGCCAGGAAACCGAGGAGAACGAACACGTCCTGCTTGGCACCAGTTTGGAGATGGAAAATTTGCGGCAACTCATCCGCAAAGTCGCGCGCACGCACGCGACCGTTTTGATCCAGGGCGAAAGCGGCACGGGCAAGGAAGCCGTCGCCCGCGCGCTCTATCGCGAAAGTCCGCGCGCCCGCGCGCCCTTCATCAAAGTCAATTGCGCCGCCACTCCTGAAAGCCTGATTGAAAGCGAATTTTTCGGCCATGAACGCGGCGCGTTCACCGGCGCGATCAACAAACGCGAAGGCCGTTTTGAACTCGCGCACGGCGGCACGATTTTGCTCGATGAAATCAGCGAGATTTCACCCACGTTGCAGGCGAAATTATTGCGCGTGCTGCAAGAGCGCGAGTTCGAGCGCGTCGGCGGCAATCGCACCATCAAAGTGGACGTGCGCGTCATTGCCACGACCAATCGTAATCTCGAACAAAGCGTCGAAAAAAAAATTCCGGCAGGACCTTTACTTCCGGCTCAACGTCGTGCCGATTCATGTGGCGCCCTTGCGCGAGCGCTTGGAAGACGTGCTGCTGCTGAAAAAAGAATTCATGCGCCGCTTCAGCCGGCGGCACGGCGTTCACATCAAAGGCTTCTCGAACGCGGCGCGGGAAATTTTGATCCGCCATTCGTGGCCGGGCAATGTGCGCGAACTGCAAAACGTCATCGAACGCGCCGTCATTTTGTGCGACGGCAATGGAATGCTGGAGCCGGAACACCTCGGCGTCGCCATTTCCAAAGAAGCAAATTTGATAGTGCCGTCCATGAACCATCCCTTGGGCGTGCCGCCTCTGCCCGGCCAGCGCAACGGATTTCCGACGTTGGCGGAAATGGAGAAGCAGCATATTTTTGACGCGCTGAACCATTGCAGCGGCAACCGCACCCACGCCTTCCAAACTGCTGGACGTAAGCATCCGCACCTTGCGCAACAAGCTTCACGAATACAACGGGTCCGCGCCCAAATCTCACGAAGACCAGATCCCGGCGGAAACCGCTTCGCGGATATGAAATTAAATATCTTTTGCGACTCACATTTTTTATTGCTCGCGGGACGCTTGCCCCACCGGATTGGAAATTTCAATCGCGCGGGCTGGCATCATCGTTTGCGCGACGGCGAGAATTATTCTGAAAAATGGATTTATGTTCAGGAAAATCCAATTCGCGAAGGTTTGGTCAAACGAATTGAAGATTGGCCGTTCAAAGGAAAATTTTTTGATTTGGTGTGGACTGGGAAATAGGTGGGGCGAATGTCCCCATGAGCCGAAGTGAAAATGACAGCCATCTGCAAACAGCGGCTCGCGAGGACGCTCGCCCCACCAGATTTGAGTTTGTTCAAATGAAAATGTCGCGCGAAACAGGAAAAGCTGCGGAGCAGCGTGCGATAGTAGCCCACGGTGACAACCGTGGGATTTGAATGATCAAAACATCAAGCCCCGGATGGGGCGGAAGAAATAGGTTTTCGAAGGCCGAATTTCTGTCGCTCCTGCCGGAGCTTTTGAAATACGGACGACTAAACCCATAGCTGACGCTATGGGCTACTATCGCACGCTGCTCCGCAGCTAAAAATTGTCGCGCGAAGGGCGCGAAGGCGGCGAAGGATTTTTTATGGACAAAATTTTTGACAGGAGCAAAATCAATTTATGAAAGACGTTAGATTGCAAATCCAACAGCGAATCTAAAAGTTCTATGAGAACATTCATCATTCTGGCTTTGTTATGCAGTTCGTTATATGCCGCCGTCGCTTCCGCTACTAACGATACTTTGGTGACTCTTGGAGAAACAAATGGCTTTGGCGTCCAATTTGCGCTCACCGAAGATGAAAGCCTGTTCGCAAATTGGGACAAACCAGCACCGCCGCATTACACACCGATCTTTATAGCCAGACGCGGAGTGCCAATTTTCACAGTCGTTGTTTTTGCCGGTGTGGGTTTGCAGAAGGATGGATCAGCAAATGTCACCTTTGATGCTGTTATTCACAAACCAGATGGTTCGATTTACGGACGGCAAACGGACATGGTTGGGGTGCAAGGTCGCATTGACCCATCTCCAAAGACCTTGCAGCTTTGCCGTGATTATATGGGCATTCGCATTGAGCCAAAAGACCCCGCAGGCACATACACAGTCGAGGTTTTTGTGAAAGACAATATCAAAAAGTTAGAGTTGCATTTGAAGCGCACATTTATAGTTGAGAAATAGGCGATTACTTTGGTTGTTAGACTGAAACTTCCTTCGCCAACTTCGCGTCCTTCGCGCGACAATTTCATTTCGGCAAACGCACAAAATCATTTCCTTTATTCGCCGCGCGTTTTAAGTTTTCCGCATGGACACACTCCACGCGCCGTGGCGCATCGAATATATTTTGTCGCCCAAGCCGGAACTCAAGGAAGGCTTGTTCACGCGCATCGCGCAATCGTCCGATGACGTGGAAAATCTGATCATCGTGCGCGATCGGACGTGTTTCGCGCTGCTGAACCGTTTTCCCTACGTCGGCGGGCATTTGATGACCGTGCCTTACAAGGAAGTCGCCGACCTGCACGGCCTGACGGACGAGGAGCTCGCGGATTTGTGGAAGCTCACGCGCCGCTGCCTCGCCGCGCTCACCGCCGTGATGAAGCCGGACGGATTCAACGTGGGCATCAACCTCGGCCGGCTCGCGGGTGCGGGCATCGCGGAACATCTGCACATCCACGTCGTCCCGCGCTGGCACGGCGATACGAACTTCATGCCGGTGCTCGCGAACACGACGGTCTTGCCGGAAGCGTTGAAAGAAATTGCGGCGAAATTGCGGGTGGAACTTGCGAAAAATTGTTGAAGCGTTGAATGGTTAAATCGTTTTGAAATTTGCCAATTCAACGATTTAACGAATCACGTTTTGCTTTTGCCAAGCCGGAAGTTATCGTTTAACTTGCAAATATGAGCGCGCAGGAAATTTTAATTGAAGAAATCAAGCACCAGCCGGAGCCGGTGCTGCGTGAAGTGCTTCATTTTTTGAAAACGCTCGAACGCCGGCGCACGCAGAAAATGCCCGACAAAAATGCCTTTGCCAAATGGCGCGGTCGCGGCCATTTGCCCGCCGGAAAAAACACGGACGATTATCTGCACCTGACCCGCGATGCCAACGGCAGTTGACAGTTCAGTCCTACTGGACGTGCTGCTGGCCGACCCGCAACACGCCGAATCTTCGGAAGCCGCCTTGCGCGAGGCGATGGCACAAGGCGGACTGGTCATCAGCGAAGTTGTCATCGCCGAAATCATTCCGGTGTTTGCGGACGCATCCATCCACGAATTTCTTTCCGACTGGCAAATCAAATTTATTCCTTCGTCGGTTGAGAGCGCGACACTCGCCGGAGAAATGTTCCGCATTTATCTGGAACGTGGCGGCAAGCGCGGAAGAGTTGTCCCTGATTTTTTGATTGCCGCGCACGCGCAACTTCACGCCAATGGTTTGCTCGCGCGCGACCGTGGTTATTACCGGGATTATTTTCAGAAATTGAATCTGCACGATCCAAGCCGGACAAAATAATTGTGGCAACTGAAACTCTTCATTTCGAGAACGCGCGGTTCGCGCAGCAGCTTTTCAACCACGAACCGCGAAATTTGCAGTCGCTGGAAACGGAACTCGGCGTCAAGGCGACGGCGCGCGATGGTTGGATAAAATTGGAAGGCGCGGCGGACGGAGTTGAGCGTGCGAAACAACTTTTTGCGTCGCTGGAAAATATGTTGAAGTCTGGTTCGCCGGTAAAAAATCGCGAGTTCACCCACGCATTGAATGTCGTGAAGCACGATGGCGCGGAAACGCTGAAAGATTTGGTCAACGACCGTGTTCACACTCACGAGAAAAAGCCGGGCGTCACGGCCAAAACCGTCGGGCAGAAAAAATATCTCGATGCGATCCGCGCGCACGACATCACATTCGGCATCGGTCCGGCGGGAACGGGCAAAACTTATCTGGCGGTCGCGACGGCATTGGCAGCGTTGCGCGAAGGAAAAGTTTCACGGATCATTTTGACGCGACCAGCGGTCGAGGCGGGTGAGGCGCTGGGATTTTTGCCGGGTGATCTTTACGAAAAAATCACGCCGTATCTGCGTCCGCTGCACGATGCGTTGCACGACATGCTGCCCGCCGAGGAAATCGCGAAACACATGGAACGCGCGACGATTGAGATCGCGCCGCTGGCTTACATGCGCGGACGCACATTAAATAATGCGTTCATCATTCTGGACGAGGCGCAAAATTCCACTGCGGAACAAATGTTGATGTTTCTCACGCGGCTCGGTCATGGCTCGAAAGCGGTTATCACCGGCGACGAGACGCAGATTGATTTACCGCCGCACAAAAATTCAGGATTGGTCGAGGCGCATCACGCGTTGAAAAATACGGACGGAATCGCCGTCATCGAATTTTCCAAGCGCGATGTCGTTCGTCATCCGCTCGTGCAAAAAATCATTTCGGCTTACGAGGAGCATCGTGGTAAAAAAAGTTAAATCGTTGAATCGTTCCATTGTTGAATCGTCCGGCGAAACTGTGATTTCAAATCGTCAGCGTGCGAAAAAAATTGATTTGCGGTTTTTGAGACGAATCGTCGCCGAACTTCTGAAAGAATTGAAAATTGACTGTGCGGACTTGGAAATCAATCTGGTCGGCGCGGCGGAAATGGCGGAAATAAACTGGCAATTTCTCCGGCACGAAGGTTCGACGGATGTGATTACGTTTAACTATTCGAATTCAGAATTCGGAATTCGGAATTCGGAATTCAAGTCGCAGGGCGAAATTTTTATCTGCGTTGACGAGGCGATTTTGCAGGCGAAAAAATTCAAGACCAACTGGCAGTCTGAAATTGTCCGTTACGTCATTCACGGCGTTTTGCATTTGCTCGGCGATGATGATTTGCACGCTGCCGCGCGAAAAAAAATGAAGCGGGAAGAAAATCGCCTGTTGCGCGAACTTTCCAAACGCTTTTCGCTCGCGCAACTTTCGCCGCGCGCTAAATTGGGCGCGTGAACAAATCGTTTTTTGCGCGCTGGCGCGCCAGTTTTTTTACGGGTCTGGCGGTCGCGTTTCCGGCAATCGTTTCCATCGCCGCCATCGCCTGGCTTTTCAGCACGGTTTCCAGTTTCACGGATTTGCTGCTGTTTTTTTTGCCGCACGAAATCACGCATCAAGACAAGGGACTCGGCCCGACGTTTTGGTATTGGAAACTGGCGGCGATTTTGCTGGCGATTGTGTTGATCACGGCCATCGGCGTGCTGGCGCGTTATTACATCGGCAAACGAATCATCGAATGGATGGACAATTTGCTGATGCACGTGCCGTTGTTGAACAAATTTTACGGCGCAATTAAACAGGTCAATGACGCGTTTGCCGGCAACAAAAATTCTTTCAAGACCGTCGTGCTCGTGGAATTTCCGCTGGCGGGAACTTATTCCATCGGCTTCATCACCAACGACCAGAATGAAATGCAAAATAAAACCGGCGGAAAAACGGTCTGTGTTTTTGTGCCGACGACGCCGAATCCGACGGCGGGATTTTTGTTGATCGTGCCGGTCGAAAAAGTGACGAAGCTCGACATGTCGGTCGGCGAAGGCTTGAAATACATCGTCAGCCTCGGCTCGATTTCACCGGAATATTCGCCGCCAAAAATCAAATGAGCGAATCTGCCAGCGGCATCATTTTGCGGACCCGGCTGCTCACGGAAACCAGTTTGATCGTTCATTGGCTCACGGCAAAATCCGGGCGCATCGCGACCGTCGCCAAAGGCGCGCGCCGCGCAAAATCGCCGTTTCTTGGCAAGCTGGATTTATTTTACGAGGCGGATTTTTCGTTTGGGCGCAGCCGCCGTTCGGACTTGCACCTTTTGCGCGAAGTCAGTTTGCGCGAAACGCACGGCGCGATCCGCACGGACATTTTGAAATTGCAGCAGGCGGCTTATGCCACGGCGTTCATTGAACAGGCGACGGAAACGGAAACGCCCTTGCCGGGCATTTTTGAATTGTTCCGTGATTTTTTGAAACGGCTTTGCGAAGAAAAACCGCCGGCGCAAATTATTTTTGCGTTTGAACTGAAACTGCTGCGTGAACTGGGATTGGAACCGGATTGGCCGCAAACGTATCTTGCCGCCGGAACAAAAAAAATTGCGAAGATTTTGGCGCAGGCAGATTGGCCGGCGGCGGGGCGGCTGAAATTAACTGAAGCGCAAATGGTCGAACTGCGGCAATTTTTGCACGGCTTCCTGATTTTTCATCTGGGCAAATTGCCCAAAGGCCGCGCGGCGGCGCTGGCGCGCGAAAATTGAGCGGAACAATTTCGCTTTTCGCCCAAAGCGCCGTGCGTTACTGTTTTGACCGAGCTTCCGTCTGAAGGGCATGATAAAAAAACTCGCAAAAAGATTTTCCAGCGTGCGAATGCAATTGGTCGCCAGCGTGTTCGTGGCCATTGCGCCGATTTTTGTCTTCACCTACATCGTCAATCAAAAATGGTTCTGGCAATACGCGCCGGCGTGGCTCCAGCCGTATGCCGCCGATGTGCCGTGGGCGAGTCTGGCCGTGGGATTGATCGCGCTGATCGCCGCGTGGTTCGGCGGCGAACTTTTTATTTTGCGACAGGTGCGCGCGTTGTCGAACACGGCGAAAAAAATTTCCAGGGGCGATTTCAGCGCGCGAACGGGATTGAAGGAGACGGAAGACGAGCTGGGCGAGCTGGCGAAAATTTTTGACCACATGGCCGAGTCGTTGCAGGAGCGGATCGCCGAACGCGAACGGACGGAAAAAATACTGATGAACCGCGCGCTCCAGCAGACGGTCGTGGCCGCGCTGGGACAATTCGCGCTGACGAACAGCGATTTTGCCGCGTTGGAAAATCAGGCGGTCATGCTCATCGCCCAAACGCTGGAGGTCGAATACTGCGGCATTTGGGAACGAACGCCGGACGGACAGCTTATTTTGGAGGCAGGCACGGGCTGGAAACACGAGTGCGTCGGCAAAATAAAAATTCTCGACTCCAGTTCCTCGCAAATTGGTTTTACGCTGGCCTCCGGCGAACCGGTTATTATTCCCGGCGCAGAAAACGAGAAAAAATTTTCCGCGCTTCCGTTTTTGACCGGGCACGGCGTGATCAGCGGCGTGACCATCGCGATCCCGACGCGCGAAAAATCTTTTGGCGTGCTCGGAATCCACACGACGCACGCGCGGAAATTTTCTTCCGACGAAGTGCAGTTTTTACTGGCCGCCGCCACGGCCGTCGGCATGGCTGCCGAGCGCAGGCGCGCCGATGCCGAAGTCCAAAAGCTCGCGGCGTTCGCGCAATTGAATCCCAATGCGGCGATGGAATTCAACCATGCCGGCGAACTGACTTATTTCAATGACGCCGTGCAGAAGCTCGTATTGTCCGTTCGCAAAAAAGATCCGCACGATATTTTGCCGCCAAACATCCGGGAGATTGTGCGCGATTGCCTCGCGACGAGCCGGAGCAGATTGCGATTGGAAACGAAGTTGGAAGGCCGGACATTTTCCTGGTCGTTTCACCCGATGCTGGCGGGAAATGTCGTGCATGGTTACATCGAAGACACGACGGAGCGGTTGAGCCTGGAAGCGCAATTGCGGCAGTCGCAAAAAATGGAATCGGTCGGCCAACTCGCGGCGGGCGTCGCGCACGATTTCAATAACATGCTCACAATTATCCAGGGACATTCCAGTTCGCTGCTGACGAAGCCGGCGTTGCCCGAGGAAATAAATAATCCGATTCAGGCGATTTATTTTGCCGCCGAACGCGCCGCCAGTCTCACGCGGCAGTTGCTCATGTTCAGCCGCAAAAATGTCATGCAACCCCGCCAGCTTGATCTGCGCGAGATCGTGGACAACATGACCAAAATGCTCCAGCGGCTCATCGGTGAAAATATCTCGCTGCAATTTCAACGCCCGGCGGAATTGCCGGTCGTCCTCGGCGACAGCGGCATGATGGAGCAGGTGTTGATGAATCTTTCCGTCAACGCCCGTGATGCGATGTTGCGCGGCGGTAAACTCATCATTGGCCTTGATATTGCCGACATTGACGAGGATTACATTCAAACGCATCCTGAAGCGCACGTCGGACGTTTCGTGCGTTTGCGCGTCATTGATACCGGCTGCGGCATGGATTCGACGGTGTTGATCCATATCTTTGAACCGTTTTTTACGACCAAAGAAGTTGGCAAAGGCACCGGCCTCGGTTTGGCGACGGTTTATGGCATCGTGAAACAGCACGATGGCTGGCTTGAAGTCAGCAGCAAACCCGGAACCGGCACCACCTTCGATATTTTCTTTCCGGCGCAGGATGAAATGGCCGTGCCGGGCAAGCCGAAAACTATTTTGCCCGCGCCCGTTGCCGGCGGCACGGAAACTATTCTTATCGTCGAGGATGAACCTGTGTTGCGCCAAATGGCGCGCGATATTTTGAAAGATTGCGGCTACAAAATTTTCGAAGCTGCTTCCGGCAAAAGCGCCCTTGAAGTTTGGAGCCGTCATGCCGGCGAAATTGATCTGCTCCTGACCGACATGGTGATGCCTGAAGGCGTTTCCGGCGTCGAACTCGCTGAAAAATTGCTCGCCCTGCAACCGGATTTGAAAGTCGTTTTTACCAGCGGTTACACCGCCAACGAAATCAGTCCTGAACTTCTCGCCCGCACGCGCGCGCAGTTTTTGCAAAAACCTTACGCGCATGAAGAACTCGCCAAAATCGTCCGCAACAGCCTGGACACAAATCCTGCGGCAATTGAAATCGCCGCCGTTTGAAATTATTTCGCCGCGCCTGCTTCCGCTAATTTTGTCACGACGGCAATGGCTGCTTCAATTTTCACCGCTTGCATGGCGCCATTGCGCGCTTTGATTTCCACTTCGCCGCGCGCCAAAGATTTTTCGCCGATGCCGACGCGGATCGGAAAACCGACCAGTTCCGAGTCCTTGAACTTCACACCCGGCCGTTCGTCGCGGTCGTCCAAAATCACGTCCATGTTTTTTGCCGAAAGCTCCGCATAAAATTTTTCCGCCAGTTTCATCGCTTCACTTTCTGGCGCGACGTTCAATGGCGTGATGCAAACTTGATACGGCGCGACGCCCAACGGCCAGATGATTCCATCCTTGTCGTTGCCTTGCTCGATGACCGCCTGCAATGTGCGCGTGACGCCGATGCCATAACAACCCATCACACAAGGCTGGCGCTGGCCGTTTTCGTTGAGAAAATAAGCGTTCAATTTCTCGCTGTATTTTTCCGCGCCGATTTTGAAGAGATGGCCGACCTCGATTCCGCGCCGGATTTTCAATGGCTTCGCGCATTTGACGCAAGGTTCGCCCGCCGTCACCGTTCGCAAATCAAACCAGTCACTGACTTTGATGTCGCGCTCGATGGAAACATTTTTGAGATGAAAACCGTCTTCGTTCGCGCCCGTCGTCATGTCGTTCGCGCCGCGCAAACGTTCGTCGGCAAAATTTTTTATTTCTGCCGAAATATTTTTTGCCGCGCCCAAACTTCCCGGCTTTGCGCCGAATAACGGAACAATTTCCTCAACCGTCGCCGGGCGAATTTGCACCGCGCCGGTTTTCGCCGCGAATTTTGTTTCGTTCAACTGGTCGTCGCCGCGAATCAAAACGATGACCGGCTTGCTGTCGGCAATATAAACCAGCGTCTTGATTTGCCGGTTCGCCGGAACTTTGTAAGGCTCTTTGCTCAAGGCTTCAATCGTCACAACGCCCGGCGTCGCAAATTTTTCAATCGCGGCACCTATTTCGCGCGCGGCAGTTTTAGGGATTCCACTCGTCGCCTTTTCAATGTTCGCCGCGTAACCGCACGCCTCGCAAAACGCGACTTCATTTTCGCCGGTTTCCGCCGGAACCATGAATTCGTGCGAATAATTTCCGCCGATGACGCCGGTGTCCGCTTCGACCGGAAAGGCTTTCAACCCGCAGCGCGCAAAAATTTTTGTGTAGGCGCCATACATTTTTTGATAACTCGCCATCGCGCCTTCATCCGTCGTGTCGAACGAGTAGGCATCCTTCATGATGAATTCCTTCGCGCGCATCAGGCCGAAACGCGGACGGATTTCGTCGCGAAATTTCAGGCTGATCTGGTAAAAATTTTTGGGCAACTGGCGGTAGGAATTGATTTCGTTCGCGGCGAGCGTCGTGATGACTTCTTCCGCCGTCGGACTCAAAACCCATTCGCGATTGCCGCTGTCTTTCAATTTGAAAAGCACGTTGCTGGCGGTTTCGTAACGGCCGCTCTGCTGCCAGATTTCTGGCGGCTGGAGCGCGGGCATGAGCACTTCAATCGCACCCGCGCGGTTCATTTCTTCGCGAATGATTTGCTCAATTTTTCGCAACGCGCGCAAACCGAGCGGCAAAAAAGTATAAACGCCGCCCGCAAGCTTGCGGATCAATCCGGCGCGCAGCAAAAGTTTGTGCGATGCAATTTCCGCGTCAGCCGGAGCTTCGCGGAGAGTTGGAATCAAAGTTTTAGTCCAATACATAAAAGAATTTTACCGCAGAGACGCGGAGACGCAGAGAAAAATCGAAGGATCGGATTCATATTTCGTCTTCCTCTGCGCCTCTGCGTCTCGGCGGTTTAATTATTTCACGGAATTTACCAGCGGCGCGAGTCCCTGAATCCGCACTTCCAGTTTGTCACCGCTTTGGATCGGGCCGATGCCGCTGGGCGTGCCGGTGAGAATCACGTCGCCGGGCAGCAGCGTGAGATTCGTCGAGATGAAGCTGACGAGTTCGTGCGGCTTGAAGATGAGCTGCTTCGTGTTCGAGTTCTGGCGCAACTGGCCGTTTTGAAAAAGCTGGATGTTGAGTTCGTTCGGATTTATTTGCGTCTCCACCAGCGGACCGAGCGGCGTGAAGGTGTCAAACGATTTCGCGCGCGCCCACTGGCTTTCGGCCTTTTGAATCGTGCGGTCGCTGATGTCCTGCGACGCGGTGTAGCCGAAGATGTAGCGCGACGCCTGCGCGGGCGAGACGTTGCGGATTTTGCGCCCGATGACGATGCACAATTCCGCCTCAAAATCCGTGCGATGTTTCGGAAAGGGAATTTCAATCTTCGCACCGTCGGGAATGAGCGACGTGGTGGCCTTGAACCAGATGAGCGGTTCCTTGGGCAGCGGTTTTCCAATTTCGCGCGCGTGGTCAACGTAGTTCAGGCCGACGCAAATAATTTTCGACGGCACCACGGGGATCAAAGTTTTCACGCCTGTGCGTGGCATTGGTTTTTTGTCGAATGACGGTGCGCCGAAAATGTCGCCGCGCAAACGGAACCATTCGCCGTCCACGACTTTCGCGTGAAAAATATCTTTGCCCTTTTGAAACCTTCCGATGGCCGCCATGATGATTTACGATTTTTGATTGATGATTTCACCGACGCGAGAAGTTTAATGGCACAAATCATAAATCGTAAATCTTAAATCATAAATAAAATCGCATTGTTGCCGTTCCTTTATTTTCCGCTACATTAATCACCGTGAACAGGCTGACGAAACAGGAACATTTGTTTCTCGTCATCATTTTGGGATTGTTGCTGACCGGCTGGCTCGTTAAATTTTATCGCACCGCGCACCCGCCCGCAGCAACGATTCTGCAATCCAAACCATAAATGCAAGAAGCCAATTTTGACAACGCCGTGGACCAGATTCTGGAGCGCGACGCGCGTTTTGCGCGCGACGCCTATGGGTTCGTCCGCGAGGCGCTCGACTATTCGCAAAAAGTGATCAGCCGGGAAAATCGCGGGCAGGTGCGCCACATCACCGGGCAGGAATTGCTTGACGGCATCCGGCAACTGGCGCTCCAGCAATTCGGCCCGATGACCGTGACCGTATTCGAGGAATGGGGCGTGAAAAATTGCCGCGACTTTGGCGACATCGTTTTCAACATGGTGGAGATCAGCCTGCTCGCCAAAACTAACAAGGACAGCCGCGACGATTTTCAAAACGGCTACGATTTCACCGACGCCTTTCGGAAACCGTTCTGGCCGCAGGAGAAATTAAATACGGAAGCAAAACCGGTTCAACAGCCTATCAAGGAGATTTAGGAACGATTGTCACTTTCACGGTGAAACTTCCTTGATTGTCCGCCCATTCGTAACCGTCCATTGTGCCCAGAAATAATCGAGTCGCTCCTGCTGGCACAATAAATTGTTGAACATCACCAACAGAATCTTTTCCATCGCCAATAAAAAATGGCTGGCGCAAATTCGGATACAGCGATGCAAAATCCCGATTTGAAGCGGCGCTAAAGTCTAATACTGCTGGTGGCCGAAAATTGCTCGGCGCGGAATCATCCAAATAGACGCCGATCAAGGCGTCTATCGGTGCAGTAATATCTCCGATACCATTCTCCGCGCCCGGGGTGCGTGATAGAACATATGTATCAATTCCATCAGCACCCACAAGTTGAAATGGTCCGTTTGCCACTCCGCCAGTGGCGGAAAATGTGAGTATCTCATCCGGCTTGATCGAAATGCCTTTGGCCTCGATGGGAGATTGATCCGGCGCTACATCAAATTTATTCCCGGCCATCGAGCCATCCGGCATTCCGGCCAGCCAGAGATTTGCATTGCCCGGAACCCAAAATATATTTGCGTTGTTCGTTTCGGAATCTGCCGCGCTATTGGTCTCGTCAGCATACGCAGAATGCCCAACCAACATAGCCAATCCGATTAAAACTAGAAATTTTCTGCAAATCATTTTTTCCTTTGCTTGTTAATCAGTAATGTCCTTACGGATAGACACGCTGTCAACAGATTTGCCCAATCAATTGAATTGCCAAAGCGCATTTCACGGAACAGTTGCCACTTGAAATCCAGATGCTAGAATGGGTTTATGACAATTGAACTGCCAGACGTGAACGTCGGTTCGCAGCCGCTGACGAGCGAGCAGGCGCGGATCGAGCTGGCCTGCGCGCTCTATGCCGCGTGGAAGATTTCCATGTTCCAAGCCGTGAAAATCGCCGGGATGCCGAGAATTCTTTTTTGGAAGGAACTCGGCAAGCGCAAAATCCCGTGGCAATATACCGTGGAAGATTTGCAGCACGATTTTGAAATGGCCGAAAAACTTTCCCGCAAAACCATCGTGGCATGATTGTTGTCAGCGACAGTTCTTCCATCAGCGGGCTGATACGCATTGATCATTCTGAATTATTGCAGCAGCTTTACGGCGAAATTTTGATCCCCGAAGCGGTGCGCCATGAATTGCAGGATTTTTTCCCGCGTTTGCCGGAATTTATCCATACTCAAAAAGTATTGAACTTTGCGAAAGTAAATCAACTTTGCGCGGATTTGGATTTGGGCGAAGCCGAAGCGATTGTTTTGGCAAAAGAAGTTCATGCTGAAATTTTGTTGATTGATGAATTGGATGGGCGAAGGATCGCCCGGCGCGAAGGCATTCCTATCATCGGATTGATGGGCGTCTTGTTGCAGGCAAAAAATCAAAGATTAATTCCGTCAGTCAAACCGGTGATTGAAAGGCTCGAAAACGAAGTTGATTTTCGACTGTCTGCTGAACTTAAACGAATGACAATTCAACAAGCAAACGAACTTTGAAAAATTCTTCCACTGAAATCCCGTCCACGCCGCCCGGCGTCAAACTCACCACGCTCGACAACGGCCTCGTCATCATCGTGCGCGAAGATCACAGCGCGCCGGTCGTGAGCGCGCAGGCGTGGTGCGCGGCGGGCAGCATCCACGAAGGCCGCTGGCTCGGCGCGGGTCTCTCGCACGTCCTCGAACACATGCTCTTCAAGGGCACAACCACGCGCCCCGGCAGCCGCATTGACCAGGAAGTGCAGGAAGCCGGCGGTTACATGAACGCCTATACTTCGTTCGACCGCACGGTCTATCACATTGACGTGCCGAACACCGGCGCGCGCACCGCGATAGACATTCTATGCGACA
The DNA here is from genome assembly GCA_036509895.1 of Verrucomicrobiia bacterium. Lineage (GTDB taxonomy): Bacteria > Verrucomicrobiota > Verrucomicrobiia > Limisphaerales > UBA11358 > UBA11358. The sequence continues at coordinate 89,570 of DATCEV010000018.1, read as the reverse complement.
TCATGCAGCACGCGACGCTCCCGCCCGATGATCTCGCCAAGGAACTCGACGTCATCCGCCGCGAAATGGACATGGGCCAGGACGATCCCGGCCGCCGCTCCGGCCGCCGTTTGTTCGAGACCGCCTATACCAAAAGCCCCTATCGCTTCACCATCATCGGCTACCCCGACATTTTCAATGAACTCAAGCCGGAGAATATCCGCGATTACTACACAGAAAAATATGCGCCGAATAATATCTTCTACGTCGTCGCCGGCGACATAAAAAATGACGCCGTAGTCGCCCAAATCAAAACCGCCTACGCCCACGCCAAGGCGCGCGCCATTCCCCCCGACGTCCTGCCCCTCGAACCGCGCCAAACCGCCGCGCGCGAGACCATTGAAGAAGCCGCCATTGAGCTGGGCCACCTCCACTTCGCGTGGCACATCCCCGAACTGCGCCACGCCGACATTCCTGTGCTCGACGTCCTTGCCGTCCTGCTCGGCAGCGGACGCAGCGCGCGCCTCTATCAAGAAGTCCGCGAACGCCAGGGCCTCGTCCATCACGTGGACGCCTGGACCTACAGCCCCGGACTCCCCGGACTCTTCGGCGCCAGCGCGGTGCTTGACCCCGCCAAATTCCCCGCCGCCCGCGACGCCATTCTTGCCGAGATCGAGAAGATTAAAACGCACTCCGTCTCCCCCGGCGAAGTCCGCAAAGCCGTCAAGCAATTCATCTCCGCCACTCTCTCCGCCCGCAAGACCATGGAAGGCCAGGCCCAAAATCTCGGCGGCAACTGGCTGGCCGCCAGCGACCTCAATTTCTCCGAACGCTACCTCGCGGCGGTCAAACGCATCACGCCCGAAGAAGTCCAGCGCGTCGCCCGCCAATATCTCACGGCGGAAAACCGCACCCTCTATGCGCTGTTGCCCAACGGCACGTCGCCGAAACTTTCCGTCACCGTCGAGGCCAACGCCGACCATCCCGTCCAAAAATTTGAGATCAACGGCCTCACCCTCCTCGTCAAGGAAGATTCCCGCCTCCCCTTCGTCGAATTCCGCGCCGCCTTCAAAGGCGGCGTCCTCGCCGAGACGCCCGACAACAACGGCATCACCCACTTGCTCGCCAAGATGCTCCTGCAAGGCACGCATCGGCGCACCTCCGAACAACTCGCCACCGAGATCGAATCCATCGGCGGCCACATTGAAAGCTACGGCGGCAACAACAGTTTTGGCGTCAACGTCGAAGTGTTGAGCGACGATTTTGGCACCGGCCTCGACCTCCTCGCCGACGTCCTGCTCCATCCCGCCTTTCCCGCCGCCGCCCTCGAACGCGAACGCGCCATCCAACTCGCCGGCCTCGCCGCGCGCAAAGACGACCTCCTCAAAAGCGCCATCGTCGCCCTGCGCTGGGCCTTGTTCGACGATGCCAGCTACGGCCTCGACCCCCTCGGCACCGAAGCCAGCGTGCAAAAAATTTCCGCCGTCGCCCTCAAAACCTTGCACGAACAACTCACCGTCCCCAACAACTGCGTCCTCGCCATTTACGGCGACATCCCGGCCCGCGCCGTCCAGTCCGCCGTCGCCAAAGCCTTCGCCAATTGGAAAAAACTTCCCGCGCCCCCCACCTTCAACCTGCAACCTTCCACCTTCAACCCAGCGCAGCGCATCGAAGCCACGCGCGACAAAAAACAAGCCGTCGTCGTCATCGGCTTTCGCGGCGCGACCCTGTTTGACCCCGACCGTTACGCCCTCGAACTCCTCCAGGAAGCGTGCAGCGACCTCGGCTCGCGCCTCTTCCTGCGCGTGCGCGAGAAACTCGGCCTCGCCTATTACGTCGGCGCGCAGAATTTTCTCGGCCTCGCGCCCGGCTACTTTGCCTTCTACACCGGCACCGAACCGGGCAAGGCCGCGCGGGTTGAACAAGAGTTGCTTTTGGAAGCCGCCCTCTTGCGCCGCGAAGGGTTGAGCGCGGAAGAATTGTCGCGCGCCAAAGCCAAGCTCATCGGGCAGAAGAAAATTGCGCGGCAGGAACTCGGCGGCCTCGCCCACGCGCACGCGCTGGACGAGCTATACGGCCTCGGCTTCGACCACGGCGATCGCGAAGACGCCCTGCTTGCCGCCGTGACCATCGAGCAGACGCGCGCCGCGGCCCAGAAGTATCTCAAACCCGAAGCCTGCGTCATCAGCGTCCTCCAACCTGCCCCGTAGCAGCCCGGCGTGAGCCGGCTCTAATCTAGAATGAGCGAAAGTAGCAGCTGGCGTGAGCCGGCTCTATTTTAGAATGAGCGAACGGACGTTCGCTGCCACGGAATCTAATTTAGAGTGAACGAAAGTAGCAGCTGGCGTGAGCCGGCTCTAATTTAGGATGAGCGAACGGACGTTCGCTGCTACGGCATCTAATTTAGCATGAGCGAACGGACGTTCGCGGCTGCGGAAAACGCGCGCGCCTTCGCCGCCGCGTTTTAGTTCGAGCTGTAGGAGACGACGTGACGAGTCTCTAATTGATTTCCCGGCAGGTAGGAGACGAGGTGACGAGTCTCTAATTAATTCCCATCTGTGTCCATCTGTGTCCATCTGTGGCTGAATGGATTTGAGCCTGCCGCCAATTGATTTGAGCCTCGTGACCTCGGCTCCTACGGGGTGGCGGCAGGGTTTTTTGGCGCGGCGGCATATATATATGCCGCCGCCTCTTCAATTCTTAACGGGAAATCAGGCCCCCGCCGCGGCCCGGCGCTTTCTGAAGATCAACAGGCTGGCCAGGCCGAGGCCCGCCAGCCACGCCGCCCCCGGTTCCGGCGTGCTCTCCGCCTCCGACATGCCGACCAGAATAACGTTGTCAGCATTCTGGTCAATGTCCCCGGTATTTTCAGTAAAGTTCAGGGAATTGATGCTGCCGGGATCGTCAATGGGCGTATCGAGCGGGATCAGGCCGAAATCGCCGGCCAACGTGGAGAGGTCGGTCACATCCCCGCTGCTCGTGCTGCCACTGCTCGACGCCGCGCCCAGTTCAGATTCCAGGGAGGCCATGTCCGTGGGGCCGTTGTAGACGAACGCCTGGAGTTCATCATCGCCGTTGAGTTCCTCGCCGTTCCCGGTGAACGTGATGCCCGAGCCGGAGACGGTGTAGGAGGAGGAGAAGGGATCGCTGCCGGGTTTGCTGGTGGGATAACCGCCGGGATCCGAAGGATCGAGAAAACTGGTATCGGTTTCAACGCCGGCATAGGGATCGGCCACCCCACCCACATCCACCCCGACCATGCCGCCCTGGGCGACGGCGGCCTCGGCGAAGGCATAACCGGCGTCGCCCGCCCCGTCATCCGAGAAGGCATACGCCCACGAATAAGTTCCTGCCCCTGCGGATAAGCCCCAGAAATAGGCCCAGCCTACGGGGCTATCGGCGGCGGCGGCGGAATAACTCCACGCCGGCGCGGAGACCCACAGGGCGGCGGCGGCCTTGGCCGGCGCTACGGATAATTCCAGCGCGGCCAGAGTTCCGGCCACGGCCAAAACAGTTTTGAGAAGCGGAGAATAGGCTATGTGCCCGCCGTCTGGCGCTCCCCCCGGCACGGATTGAGAACAATTATGTGTCTTCATAAGTGATGTCTTTCTGATGAGTTGATTGGTTTAAGTGACCTAATGATTGACCGTCGTGGGAATCATGTTCTATCCCGCCCCCTGTGTCAAGAAAAATAATGCAGGCCATTAGCGCGGGTAATACCAGCGTTCTGTGGGCGGCGCACGGCGGCCGGGCGGCGTTGGATTTTTTAACAAATGTGTGTAGGAGACGACGTGAGGAGTCTCTATCTGATTTGAGCCTCGTGACCTCGGCTCCTACGGGGAGTAGGAGACGAGGTGAGGAGTCTCTAATTGATTTTCATCTGTGTCCATCTGTGTGCATCTGTGGCTGAATGGATCAGAGCCTCGTGACCTCGGCTCCTACGGGGCGGCGGAATGGTTTTTACGCGCGCCGGAACCATTCTTACTCGACGCGGAACCATCCCGGCGCGAGTTGGAATCATTCTTACTCGACGCAGAACCATCCCGGCGCGAGTTGGAACCATTCTTACTCGACGCGGGATCATTCTTACTCACCGTGGAATCATTCTGCGGTGTCCCAAAATCATCCGGCGGTGTCCCGGAATTTTGCCGGCGCGCGGGAAAATCCCGTCGGCGCGCGCAAAATAGGCTGGAAAAAGGCGTTTAGGCAGTTTTGGGCGATGAAAATGGCCGCGGCGGCAGGTGGCATCATTCCCGCTTACGGTCAGGAGTAGCCAACATTAACTAAACTAAAAAAATTGTTATGAGTAAATCTACCTATCTGAAGGCGAGCGACATTCAGTTCGCCGCGCAACTAAACTTGTTCAAGAATAACATCGGCAATTACATCGCCGAATTGGGCCTCCTGCCGCCGCAGACCATCGGGCAGGCGGCGGATGCGAACTACTTCACTTATGTCTTGCAGTGCCAGGAGCTCATCCAGACTGGCTCGCAGCAGTGGACTTCGTGGAAGAACCTGATGCGCGCGGGCGGCAACCCGCCACCCACGGGCGCGCCGGTGTTTCCCGTGTTTCCCGTGGTGGTGCCCTCGGTGGAGCCGGGCATTGAACAGCGCTTTCGCATGCTGGCCCAGCAGATCAAGAACAACTCCAATTACAACGAGGGCATAGGCATAGCTCTGGGCATTGAAGGGCCGCAGCAGACGCCGCCGGACTTGTCCACCCTCCAACCTGTCCTCGCCACGACCATCAGTGGTAATCAAGTCTATGTGGACTGGGGCTGGCAGGGCTACTCGATCTATCTCGACCAATGCGAGTTGCAGGTGGATCGCGGGGATGGCAAGGGCTTCATCCTGTTGGCGTATGACACGACGCCGGGTTATACGGATACGCAGCCGTTTCCTACGCCACCCGCCAAATGGTCTTACCGCGCGATCTATTGCGTGGCGGACCGCCAGGTGGGGCAATGGAGTTTGTCCGTCAACATCGTCGTGGGCGAGTAAGCCCGACGCTACTTAATAATAACTTAACCTACCCATGAAGAATGAACTAGTTAAGTCCTTGACCTTCGCCGCCAGCGTTATCGCGCTGGCGTGCGGGGGGCAGGGGATCAGCCGCGCGCAGAATGTTTTTTTCTCGAGCAGCGATAACAATATTTACGAAGTCGCCCCGGGCGGAGCGGTGACGACCTACGCGACGGGCTTGAGCGAGCCTTATGGCCTGGCCTTCAACAGCAGCGGCGATCTGTTCGCGGCGAACAGCGGGGACGGCACCATTTCTGAAATCACGCCGGGTGGAACTGTCTCCCAGTTCGCGTCGGGCTTGAGCGAGCCTTCCCAGATGGTCATCAACCAGAGCGGCGATCTGTTCACGGCGGATTATGGGGACGGCACCATTTCCGAAATCACGCCCGACGGCACGGTGACGCCGTTTGCTTCGGGGTTGGGCGCGCCCATCGGCATCGCGATTGACGGCAGCGGCAACTTGTTCGTGAGCGACAACGTGTATGGGGACATTGTGAAGATCACGCCGGACGGCACGGTGACGCCGTTCGCCGCCAGCGGCTTGACCGATCCCATCAGCCTGGCCTTCAATAGTAATGGCGACCTGTTCGCGGCGGATCTGCTCGAGAACTGTATTTCGGAGATCGCGCCGGACGGCACGGTGACGACCTTCGCCACGGGTTTTAGCGAGCCGTATGGCTTGACGGGGGACGACAGTGGCGATCTGTTTGAGGCGGACGTCGGGGGCGACGCCATTAATGAGATTGACCCGGCGGGGACGGTGACGCCTTACGCCACGGATGTGCCCGGAGGACTCATGCTGACTTTCCAACCCGCGCCGGAACCTTCCACGCTGGCATTGGCGGGCCTGGGCACGGTGGCCGGACTCATTTTCCTGGGCCGCCGCAAATAATTTTTTCTGCCCCGGCCAATTATAATCAACTGAAGTTAAATAACCGATGAATAATAAAATAATGAAGACCAACAATAAAATTATGAAGATAAATAAAATTGCCATCGCGGCCTTGATGGGGGCGGCGGCATGGACAACCGCGGCTGGCGCGGACGACTTTCAAAGTTACACCGCCGATTGGAGCGGGGCCACCTTCGATAACGGCGCCACAGCGGTGGCCACGTTTGATCTGGATGTCACCGCCATGGAAGCCACTCTTGGTAATAATACGGGTGGATACTATGCCGGTGGTTTGGATGGCTACATTTCTGATTTAAGTTTGACGGTGACGGGGGCTTCCTCCGGCAATGGAACTTTTACCACGAGTGATTTTGGTAGTTTTACGATTGAAACTGACGGCCCCATGGATTTCAGCAGTGATTTGGCGCCGCAGTCTAATTTAGGCGATTTTAATTTCTTTGGTTCTAGTCCGGCTCCTGATGGAACTACCAGGGAAACTTTATCTTCTGACGGTGGTGACGGTGAGGACATACAGCTTATGTCCATCACGCCCGCGCCGGAACCTTCCACGCTGGCGTTGGCGGGCCTGGGCACGGTGGCCGGACTCATTTTCCTGGGCCGCCGCAAATAATTTTTTCTGCCAACCCTCCCCCAAGCCGCCGCGCGCACACGCGGCGGCCTCTTTATTTTAAATGGGTAGGAGACGAGGTCACGAGGCTCTGACTAAACTTGGAGTGGCTCTGACTTGATGGGTCCGGGGAAGTTATAGCAATTCAATGGGACCTTGGCCTACACGGCGATGAACCTGCCAGAAATAATAGCCTGCAAGGCTAATCCATCGTAGCCGGGGGCAACGCCCCCGGGTCTGGGGAAGGGAGGCTCCTTCGCCCTGTCAGGGCAAACCAAACACGGGGTCAGGAGAGGGAGCGCCCTTTCAGGGCGCAGGCACATTGGATATTTATTCCGGGGGCGCTGCCCCCGGCTACGATGGTTCAGGCCGTTGGCCTGAAGGGGCCAAGGTTAACTTGCAAGGCTATAGAGAGAGATTCCTTACGTCGTCCCCTACGTAAATTTGTAGGAGACGAGGTGACGAGTCTCTGACTGGACGTGACGGGGGGATCAAATAGAGACTCCTCACATCGTCTCCTACGGAAATGGGTAATTTGTTTTGTGGAATGGCGGCGCCGCGTTAAACTTCGCGCCGATGAATAAAGATTTCCGGATTGAATCCGATTCGATGGGCGAGATGCAAATTCCCGCCGACGCTTACTACGGCGCGCAAACCGCGCGCGCGGTGGAGAATTTCCCCATCAGCAACGTGCGTTTCCCCCGGCCCTTCATCCGCGCACTCGGCTTGATCAAAAAATACGCCGCCGCCGCGAACGCCGCGCTGGGCTTGCTGCCGCCGCGCGTGGCCGACGCGATCGAGCAAGCCGCGCAGGAAGTCGTCGCGGGCAAGTGGGACGCGCAGTTCGTCGTGGATATTTTCCAGACCGGTTCGGGCACTTCCACGAACATGAACGCGAATGAGGTCATCGCCAACCGCGCGTGCGAGATCGGCGGCGGCAGGCGAGGGGACAAGTCGGTGCATCCCAACGACCACGTCAACCGGGGACAATCCAGCAACGACGTGATCCCGACGGCCATCCACCTGGCCGCGCTCGAGGGCGTGGCGCGGAATTTAATTCCCGCGCTGGAGGAATTGCACACCGCGCTGGCGCAGAAGGCGAAGGCATTTGATCCGGTGCTGAAGATCGGGCGCACGCACTTGCAGGACGCGACGCCGATGCGGTTGGGCCAGGAATTTTCCGGTTACGCGAGCCAGATTGAACATGGCATCGCGCGCTTGCGTGCGCTGGAAAAGAATCTGGGCGAACTGCCGTTGGGCGGAACCGCCGTGGGCACGGGCATCAACACGCATGTGGAATTTGCGCGCCTGACGATTGCCGGCCTCGCGCGCGAAACGAAATTAAATTTGCGCGAGGCGGCGAATCATTTTGAAGCGCAAGGGGCGATTGACGCGCTGGTGGAAACGAGCGGCGCGTTGAAAACCGTTGTCGTGAGCTTGATAAAAATTGCGAACGACGTGCGCTGGCTCGGTTCCGGCCCGCGCTGCGGATTGGGCGAGTTGAAATTACCGGCGACGCAGCCGGGTTCTTCCATCATGCCCGGCAAAGTAAATCCGGTCATGTGCGAAATGGTGATCCAAGTCGGCGCGCAAGTCATCGGCAACGACGCGGCGGTCACGTTCGCCGGCACGTTCGGCAGTTTCGAGCTGAACACGATGCTGCCCGTGGCCGCGCATAATTTGCTCCAGGCGATAGATCTGCTGGCGAGCGCGGCCCGGGTTTTTGCGCGCCGCTGCATCTCCGGTTTGGAAGCGGACGTGGAAAAGTGCGAGAGCAACCTGGAAAAAAGCCTCGCGATGTGCACCGCGCTCGCGCCGGAAATCGGCTACGACCAGGCGGCGAAAATCGCGAAGGTCGCCTACGAAACCAATCGCACGGTGCGCGAAGTCGCGCGGGAGTTGTCGGGATTGGATGAAGGGAAGGTGGACGAATTGCTCGATCCGCAAAGTCAAACCGGGCCGGGCGCAGGCGTTGGCACGGCGGCGGGCGGCTGATTTTTTGGGGCGGCGGCGTTCTGTTTTTGAGCGGGCGAAGGCGTGCGGGACGTTTCTGCAAATAATTTTTTTGAAGGATGATTCTGGCGCGTGGCCGACCAAGTGAAATTTTTCACAAACTTTTCTTGCGAGCGGGGCGGACAATCGTTAATCATTTGCGCGAACGATTTGCGGCGCCCGGAATGAGGGGCCGCCCTTTAATTAAATGCCTGCAATTTTCCCGAAGTGGACAAACTGGTTGCCGTTGGTTCTGGGCGTCGGCGCGGCGTTGAGCGCCGGCGCGATGACGGCGGGCGTGTGGTATTATTTCACGCCCAAATACACGCGCGTGGGGTATGAGCCGGTGCAGCCGGTGCCTTTTTCGCATAAGATCCACGCGGGCGCGCTGGGGATTGATTGCCGCTATTGTCATTATACGGTTGATAAATCGTGGGTCGCAAATATTCCGTCGGCTTCCACGTGCATGAATTGTCATAGCCAGGTTTTGAAGAACGATGCGCGGCTGGCCATCGTGCGTGCCAGCGCGACCAACAACACGCCGATCCCGTGGGTGCAGATTCATATCACGCCGGATTACGTTTATTTTAATCATTCCGTGCATGTCGCGCGCGGCATCAGTTGCGTGGAGTGTCACGGGCGCGTTGACGAAATGGATACGGTGTATCACGCGAAACCGTTGAGCATGAGTTTTTGCCTTGATTGCCATCGCGATCCGGCGGCGCACATCCGGCCAACGGATAAAGTCACGGACTTGGGCTGGACGTGGAGCACGAACGAAGTGGAAGCCGCGCATTTGCAAAAGGTCGAAGGCCAAAAGCTCGTCGCGCACATGCACGTCCAATCATTGGAAAGCTGCTCGACCTGTCACCGATGAAAAATTTACGATTTATGATTTATGATTTACGATTGATTTCCAAAAAAAGAAATTGCGCGCGAAATTTCTTTAATCGGCAATTGGCAATTGGCAATCGTAAATTGGCCAGGCTATTTTTTCAGGCCAACGGCCTGAACTATCGTAGCCGAGGGCAACGCCCTCGGAAAATTGTCGCACAAATATCATTTGCCCTGAAAGGGCAAACCAAAAACGGCGCAAAATTTTTTGGATTGCCCTTTCAGGGCACGTCCGAAAATCAAATCCAAACCGAGGGCGTCGCCCTCGGCTACAATGGAATTCGCCTTTCAGGCGAAACGTTACAATTTTCCGAATGAATTCTAATTCAACCAATTCAACGCCTGCGACCACTGGCCGCCGTTACTGGCGCAGCCTGGACGAACTGGCCGACACGCCGGAGTTCAAGGACTGGCTGCACCGGGAATTTCCGAAAGGCGCGAGTGAATTCACCGACGACGTTTCGCGGCGGCATTTCCTGAAGATCATGTCCGCGTCGTTCGCGTTCGCAGGTTTGGCGCTGGCGGACGCAGGTTGCCGCCGACCGGAAGAAAAACTTGAACCGTTCGGCAAGCAACCGGCGGATTACGTTTTCGGCAAGTCAGAGTATTATGCGACGGCGATGCCGACGCGCAACGGCGCGATTCCGCTCGTCGTCAAATCCTACGAAGGCCGTCCGATAAAAATCGAGGGCAACGCGCTTTATCCCGGCGGCAACGGCGGCACGGATCGTTACGCGCAGGCTTCCATCCTGAATCTTTACGATCCCGACCGCGCGCGGCATTTCAAAAAACGCGACGCGAATGGGAAAATGGAAATTATTCCACGCGAGGATGCGTTAAAAGCGCTTGACGATTTATCGGCAAAATTTTCCGCGAATCAAGGCGAAGGTCTGGCGTTTTTGGCCGAAAGCAGCACCTCGCCTTCGCGCGCGCGGCTGCAAAAAATCATCGCGCAAAAATTTCCGCAATCGAAATGGTTCACTTACGACGCGATTGACACCGGCATCCATCAACGCGCGGCGACGCAGGCGTTCGGCCAGCCGGTCAAACCGATTTTCCATTTTGACAAGGCGAAAGTTATTTTGTCGCTCGACTGTGATTTTCTCGGCGGCGAGGACGACGCGCACAATCATATCCGCAAATTCGCCGCCGGTCGCAAAGCAGGCGAGGGGATGAGCCGACTTTACGCGGTGGAATCACTGTTCACCTTGACCGGCGCAAATGCAGATCATCGGTTGCGCGTGGCGTCGAATTTGATTGGAGAAATTGCAAAATCAATTGCAAATTCCGCTGGCGTTTTCCCAGTTTTTGGTGAGCTTTTTGTTGGAGGCTTTGCCAAGTCTAATGAAAAATGGATTTCAGAGTGCGCGAAGGACTTGGTAGCCAATCATGGAAATGTTTTGGTTGTCGCTGGCCAACGTCAGCCGATTGAAGTTCATTTGATCGCACACGCGATTAATTCTGCGCTCGGCGCGATTGGCAACACAGTGACCCTGATTCCGGCGACAGAAGCCACCGGCGAAAATTTAGAAAACCTCGGAAGCAACGGAACGGAAAAGACATTCGTAATTCTTGGTGCGAATGCTTGTTACCATTGGAATTGGCAAAATCTTCTTGGAGGACCAAAAATTAAAAGTGTTGTTCGTCTCGGTTACTACGAAGACGAAACGGCGGAACAATCCGATTGGAATTTTCCGGCGGCGCATTATCTCGAATCGTGGGGCGATGCAACGACAAGCGATGGAACGCTTGTTCCAATTCAACCTTTGATTCAGCCGTTGTTTGGCGGACTGACGGAATTGGAATTTCTCGCGCGTATTTCTGGTTCAAATGAGAGCGCTTATGAAATTGTCCGTGAAACTAATTTCCCGCGCACTACTTTTGCCACTCCGTATGATTATAATCCGGAAGAAAACTGGAAGAAATTTTTATTCAATGGATTTCTGGCAAATTCTGCGGCGCAGCCAATCAGTGTAAAATTTTCTGCAGCGTTTCCACGAGTTGCATCATCGTCGTCGTCCGCCCAAAATCTCGAAGTCATTTTCTATCGCGATTCAAAAATGGACGACGGACGTTACGCGAACAACGGCTGGATGCAGGAATTGCCCGATCCGGTCACGAAAATCACCTGGGACAACGCCGTGCTCGTCAGCCGCAAGACGGCGCGCGAACTCGGCGTGGCGAACGGCGACGTCGTTGAAATTTCGTTGAACGGCAAAAAAGTTTCCGGCCCGATCTGGACGCAGCCGGGCATGGCGGATTATTCGCTCGGCCTTGCGCTCGGTTACGGTCGTGAAAAAGCCGGGCGCGTCGGCACGGGCGTCGGTTTCAACGCTTACAAAATTTTCAGCGGAAAATATATCGAGACCGGCGCGACGATTCGCAAAACCGGCGAGACGCATTTGATTGCGACGACGCAATCGCATTGGAGCATGGAAGGTCGTCCGGCGGTGCGCGAGGCGAATCTGGAAGATTTCACCAACGACAAAACGTTCGCGCAGGAAATGCATTCGATGGAGCCGCCCATCGTCAAATCGCTTTATCCAAATCCGCTCGATGAGGCGAAAAAATCCGCGCTGCATCAATGGGGCATGGTCGTGGATTTGAGCGCGTGCGTCGGCTGCGCCACGTGCGTGGTCGCGTGCCAGAGCGAGAACAACATTCCGATTGTCGGCAAAGACCAGGTGAATCGCGGACGCGAAATGCATTGGATGCGGATTGACCGTTATTACACCGCCGATCCGAAGACGGAAAAATTTCCCGAGGCATTCGTTTCCGACAGTCAGGAGCAATTTTCCACGTGGATTGACGACGTGCAGGCGGTCAACCAGCCGGTGATGTGCCAGATGTGCGAAAATGCGCCGTGCGAAAACGTCTGCCCGGTCAACGCGACGGTTCACGACGCGGAAGGCTTGAACGTGATGGCTTACAACCGTTGCATCGGCACGCGCTATTGCTCGAACAATTGTCCTTACAAAGTCCGGCATTTCAATTTTCTCGATTACAACAAACGTCCGTTGAGCGAACTCAAGGGGCCGCTTTATTCGACGCCAATTTTGCACGAGTCGAACGGCAAATGGGATTTGGCGACGTGGTGGAAAGACCGTGAATACTCGATGCGTCCCGAAGACGAATGGGATTTGATCAAGCTCTCGAAAAATCCCGACGTGACGGTGCGGATGCGCGGCGTGATGGAAAAATGCACTTACTGCACGCAACGAATTGAGCAGGCGAAAATTTCGCAAAAGGTGAAAGCGGGCGCGAGCGGCGACGTGAGGCTGAAGGAATCCGAAGGCACGATTCCAAAAACCGCGTGCCAGCAGGCGTGTCCGGCGCAGGCGATCATGTTCGGCGACGTGAGCGACCCGGACAGCACGGTTTCAAAATTGAAAACGCAACCGCAAAATTACGCTTTGCTCGGCGATTTGCTGACGAAGCCGCGCACGAGTTATCTCGCGCGCATCCGCAATCCGAATCCGGCGATGCCCGATTATCACGCGCCGTTCAGCACGGAAGAATACAAAGAACGCGGCGGCCAGGTTGAAATGGAGAAAAAGAGTTAACGAAGAAATGAAGACAGAATTTACAGAATTAACCGAATCGAAAGTTTCAGAATTGAATTCTGATAATTCTGTTCATTCTGTCTGAAAAAAACAAATGCCCGAAACCGCAACCCAACTTGAATCGCTCGCGCCGCCGGCGGAATTGAAGCGTTCGCCGAACATCATCGGCCAGCGCGGCCTCGGCTTTTTGACCGACAAACTCACGGCGTTCAACGAAGGCGAAACGCCGCTGTGGTGGTGGGTCATGTTTTTCCCGGCGGCATTTTGCGCGGCAATCGTTTTGCCGGCGATGTTGACTTACAAAATTTCCGTCGGCGTCGGTGTCTGGGGCAATAATCATCCGGTCATGTGGGGCTGGGACATCATCAATTTCGTCTGGTGGGTCGGCGTCGCGCACGCGGGCACGTTGATTTCGGCGATGCTGTTTTTGACGCGGCAGCACTGGCGCACGGCGATTGGCCGCGCGGCGGAAGCGATGACGGTTTTTTCCGTGATGATGGCCGGACTTTATCCCGGCATTCACGTCGGGCGCGCGTGGTTTGATTGGTTCATGTTTCCGGTGCCCACGTATGAAGACATGTGGCCGCAATTTCGTTCGCCGCTGATGTGGGACGTTTTTGCCGTGAACACTTACCTCATCGTTTCAACAACATTTTGGTATATGGGATTGATTCCCGATCTGGCCTTGTTGCGCGACCGTTCTAAAACGCGCGTGCGAAAATTTCTTTACGGCCTGTTCGCGCTCGGCTGGACCGGCTCGGCGCGGCACTGGCATAATTACGAAAAAGCCTACGTCGTTTTGGCCGGCCTGTGCACGCTGCTGGTGTTCACCGTCAGTTCCATCGTCGGCATGGATTTTGCCACGGCGCAAATCGCCGGCTGGCACGCGACGATTTTCCCGCTCTACTTCGTCGTCGGCGCGGTCTATTGCGGCTTCGGAATGATTTTGGTTTTGCTCATTCCGCTCCGCAAACTTTGCCATCTCGAAAACATCATCACGCAGCGGCACATTGATCGCGTTTGCAAACTGACGCTCTTGAGCAGCCTCGCCATCGGCTACATTTATTTGATGGAGTATTTCATCGCCTGGTATAGCGGCGACCCGTATGAACGCTGGGTGTTCAGCCATCGCCTGCTCGGCACGACCTATTGGTATGGCGGCTGGATAATGATTTTGGTCAACGTGGGCATGACTCAATTGCTTTGGTTCAAAAAAATGCGCGCGAACCTGAAACTCGTTTTCGTCATCGCCGTGCTCATCAACTGCGGCATGTGGTTCGAGCGCTTCGTCATCATCGTCGGGTCGCTCTATCAGGATTTTCTGCCGGCGAACTGGGGTTACTACAAACAAACGTGGGTGGACGTCTTGACTTTTGTCGGCACGCTCGGCGCCTTTTTCATGATGTATCTGCTGTTCATCCGGTTTGTGCCAATGGTCGCGGTTTCCGAAGTCAAAGGCATTACGCCCGAAGCCGACCCGCATCACCCGCTCGGCGGCGCGGAAAAAAAATAAAAATAAAAAAGTGGAACGTCTTTGCGTTAAAAACAAATGACTGACATTCAAAAAAATTACGGCTACATCGCTGAATTCGATTCGCCTGCGGCCGTTTTGCGCGCGGCGGAAAAAATTCGCGACGCCGGCTATCGTCGTTGGGACGTTTTTTCGCCATTCCCGATTCACGGCCTGGACAAAGTCATGGGCTTGGGCAATTCGCTTGTCGGCTGGTTTGCATTTTTATTTGGCGCGGGCGCGTTCATCGGCACGATGCTGTTGATCTGGTATTGCAACGACTTTGATTATCCGCTCATCGTCGGCGGCAAACCGATGTTCAGCGCGCCGATGTCCTTTGTGCCGTCTTACATTTTGCTCGTGCTCGCCGCCGCGCTCGGCGCGTTCATCGGCATGGTCGCGCTCAATCAATTGCCGCGCCATCATCATCCGCTGTTCAAGAAAAAACGTTTTGAACTTGTCTCGCGCGACAAATTTTTTCTGGTTATCGGTTCAGGCGACTTGAATTTTTCCGAAACCGGAACGCGCAAGTTGCTCGAAGAACTTGGCGGCACTCACGTCGAACTTGTGGAGGACGACGAATGACGCGCTATCTCGGCATCATTATTTCTTGCGCGCTCGTGGGCGCAGCGCTCGGCGCGGCCATTGTCGGCATCGCCGGATTGCGCGGCGAAATTTCGCGCAAACCGCCGCTCGAAGTTTTTTCCGATATGGATCGCCAGCCGAAATTGCGCCCGCAAAAACCGGACAATTTTTTTGCGAACGGCGTCAGCTCGCAATTGCCGCCCGCCGGAACCATCGCGCGCAGCCAGCCGATTCAAACTGCGAACGGTGCGGTTTATTCTTTTGAAAATTCGCCGGTGAATTCAGGAAAAATTTCTGGCACGACGAATTTCATTGAAAACAATCCGCTGCGGATGGACGCGCATCTGCTCGCGCGCGGCCACGAACGTTTTGACATTTATTGCGCGCCATGCCACGGCCAACTCGGCGACGGCAACGGCATCACCAAAAAAATCGGCGACATGCCGACCGTCGCAAACCTGCACGACAAACGCATCGTCGAATTGCCCGACGGCGAAATTTTCAACACGATCACTCACGGAAAAAATACGATGGGCGCTTACGGCCCGTTTGTTCCCGCGCAAGATCGCTGGGCGATTGTCGCCTATTTGCGCGCGCTGCAATTAAGCTGGCTCGGCTCGACGAACGATTTATCCGTGCAACAACAAACCGCGCTGAAATAATTATGAGTTCGCACAACGAAACAACTCATTTGCCGCCGCCGCTGGATTTGTCCGGCTGGAAAATCGCGCCCGCCGTCTTGATGGTCGTTGGCGGAATTTTATCCGTCGTCGGCGCGTGCGTGAGTTTGAAAGAATTCAGTTACTCCTGGCTCTTGTCGTTCATGTTTTTTCTGACACTTTCGCTCGGCGCGCTCTTGTTCGTTTTCATCCATCATTTAAGCGATGCCGGCTGGTCGGTCGCCACACGCCGCGTCAACGAGCATCTCGCGTCGCTGATTTTTCCGTGGCTGGCGATTTTATTTCTGCCGATTGGCATTCTCGGAAAACAAATTTATCCGTGGATGCTGCTCGACCCGCACAGCCGTCTGGTCGCGGTGAAATGGCCCGTGTTCACGATCCTGGGATTTTGGATCACGTCGGCGATTTTCTTCGGCATCTGGGGGCTGATGACCGCGCGCATCAATTATTGGTCGCTGCGCCAGGACGTGACTGGCGAACCGCGCTGCACTTACAAAATGCGTTTTCATTCCGGCTGGGGCGTCGTCGTGCTCGGCCTGACGATGGTTTTTGCGCCCGTGCTGTGGATGCAAGCCATCCAATTCCAATGGTTCTCCGCGATTTACGGCGTCTATTATTTTGCGAATTGCGCGTGGCTCGTGCTCGCGACGCTTTACATTTTGATGGTGCTGCTGCAACGCCAGCGCATTTTGGATCGCGTGCTGCACGATCACACATTTTATTTTCTCGGCGTGTTGCTGCTCGCGTTCACGCTGTTCCAGGCCTACGCCGAATTCGCGCAATACTTCGTAGTTTGGAACGCGAATATGCCCGTCGAAACGTTCTGGTATCTCATCCGCGAAAATGGCTCGTGGTTTTGCATGAGCATGATTTTGATTTTCGGCCATTTCGCGCTGCCGTTTTTCGTGCTGCTGCCGGTGAAAGTGAAAATGAATTTCAAAGTCATGCTGCCGGTTTGCGTCTGGGTCTGGGCGATGAGCTTTCTCGATTTCGCGTTCAACATTTTGCCCGCGCTGCCGCAAAATCAAGGCGGCTATCCGTTCAAATGGCTCTGGCTGCAACTCGGCTGCTTCCTTTTCATGGGCGGATTCCTGGCGCGCGTGTTCCTGAAAAAATTCTTGAGCCATCCGCCGTATCCGCAACGCGACCCGCGCGTGCTTGAAGCGATGGGAATGGCTCATCAAGACCCGGAAGAATTTCCCGACACATTGCCAGCGGAAGGAGACGCGCCATGAACGACCACCAAAAATTGGCCAACGTCAATCGCGCGTCCGGCGCGGTCGTCGGTTTCATGGCCGCGAGCGTCATTTTCATCGCGCTCGTCGTGATCGTGAAATTTTCCGTGAAAGTTCCGGCCATTGACGCCGACCGCGCGGCAACAATTTCAAAGGCGCTATTTGAAATTCGCACCAACGAAATCGCGTCGCTCAACAATACTGGCTGGGTTGACCAACAGCGCGGCATCGTGCGCCTGCCGATTGACACCGCGATCCAAATGGTCGAGCGCAATTGGCAAAATCCGATGAACGCCCGCGCCGATTTGATTTCTCGCGCCGAAAAAGCAAACGCGCCTTTGCCCAAACAACCGGCCAAACCGAATCCCTTTGAATGAACGAGGACGAACATTCTGAAAATTTTGGTGGGGCGAGCGTCCTCGCGAGCCGCATTGACGCCTCCTGCCGCGTGCCGTTGCTCGCGCTTTTTAACTGCGCGGCGCTCTGGCTCGCGCTCGGACTGGCGCTTGAACTTCTCGCGTCGCTCACTTTTCACATGCCGGAACAATTTGGAAATTGCGCGTGGCTCACTTATGGCCGGCTAGTTCCCGCCGCGAACGATTTGCTCGTTTATGGTTTTGCGATTCCCGCCGGACTCGGAGTGATGCTTTGGATTTTTGCGCGCTTGAGCGAGACGGAACTCGTCCTGCCGCTCATGTCCGTCATCGCCGCGCACATCTGGCATCTCGGCGTTTTCATCGGCCTCATCGCTATTTTCATCGGCGACAGCACCGGCTTCGCGTGGCTGGAATTTCCGCGCGGCAGTTCCGTTTTATTGTTTGCCGCGTTTCTGCTCATTGCCCTTTCCGCCGTCGCCACTTTCGGCGCGCGACGCGAACGCGCGTTGCAGCCGCCGCATTGGTTTTTGCTGGCCGCGCTGTTTTGGTTTCCGTGGATTTACTCGACGGCAAATCTTTTTCTCGTCGCGTGGCCGGTGCGCGGCGTCGCGCAGGCCGTCATCGGCTGGTGGTTCGCGAACAATCTGATTTTTGTGTGGCTTGCGCTCGTCGGCCTCGGCACCGCATTTTATTTTCTGCCGAAACTCGCCGGCAAATCTTTGCACAGTCATTACCTCGCGCTCTTCGCCTTCTGGACTTTGATTTTGTTCGGAACTTTTTGCGGCATTCCGGCGGGCGCGCCCGTGCCCGCGTGGCTACCGACGTTAAGTTTCGTCGCGTCGCTGCTGACCATTATCCCGCTCATCACCGTCGCCATGATTTTTATCAAAACCATTCGCGGCGCAGAGGTTCAATGCCAAGGCGGTCCGTTTTGTTACATCAAATTCGGAACCGTCGCTTTTATTTTGTCCGGCTTGATGTTGGTCGTTTCGGCGTGGCCTGGTTGCGCGCGCATTTTGGAATTCACCTGGTTCGGACAGGCGCAAACGCAATTTCAAATCCTCGGTTTCTTCACCGTCGCCGCTTGCGGCGCGGTTTATGAAATTTTACCGCGCGTGATGAACTTTGAACTGCCGTTTCCAAAATTCGTCCGCGCGCAACACTGGCTGTTCATGCTCGGCCTTGCATTTTTGATTTTGCCGCTGGCGATTGGCGGAATTTTTCAGGGAATAAAATTGGAAAATCCACATCTTGCTTTTGCGGATTCGACTGATGCGGTCATTCAATTTTTGCGCGTCAGCACGATTGGCTGGCTGCTGCTGTTGCTGGGCAGTTTGCTTTTCGCCGCGAACCTGCTGGCCATATTTTTCAAATGGCAGTGCGCGTTGATCAAAGCGGCGGTCGCCGCCGTCAATGCGCCGCTGGAAACATCGGAGGTGAAATCGTGAAGAGCGGCTTTCGCATTTTTATTGCAGCGTTTGTCACGCTCGGCGCGTCCTGGTGCGGTTTTGTGCTCGCGCCCGCGAGCCAACTCGGCACGGAAAAGCAAACTGCCGTTTTGAATTCCTCCGATATTTATCCGAACCAGCGTCCCGGTGACGCGACGCTTGGTTTGCAAGTGTATCGCAAAGACGGTTGCGCCGCCTGTCATACGACGCAAGTTCAGCAAAGCGGTTTTGCCTGCGACGTGGTGCTGACCAGCGCCGGAAAAAATTCTGTGGCCGTCAAAAATTTGGTTTCAAAATTGAAACTTTCCGGTCTGACAAAAGACGAAGCCGATTCCGCTGCCAGCCAAATCACCGCTGCCGGAGGCAAAACTGAAACGCATATTTTTGCCACTGGCGCGGACATTTCGCGCGGCTGGGGAATCCGCCGCAGCGTCGCCGAAGATTTTCTTTGGGACGATCCCGTTCAACTCGGCAGCATCCGCGTCGGTCCCGATTTGGCGAATGTCGGTGCGCGTTTGGCAAATGACAATTGGCAATTGCTCCATCTTTATTCGCCGCAGAGCGTCGTGAAAAACTCCGCGATGCCGCCGTTCCGTTTTCTTTTTGAAACGCGCAAAATCGTTGGCGCACCTTCGCCCGACGCTTTGAACCTGCCGAAAAAACTCGCGGCATCCGCTGGTTACGAAATTGTTCCGACCGACGACGCCAAAAATCTCGTGGCATATTTATTGAGCCTGCGCGCCGATGTGCCGCTGTATGACGCGCCGTTCACGCCTGCGCAAACTTCAACCAATGCTCCGGCCACCAAGAAATGAGCGACGAAAATAAATCCAGTTTCACTCCAGCCAATGCCGGGCCGACGGCGACGCACTCGACCGTGCCGATGTGGATTTTTTCGCTGACGCTGATCCTGCTTTTCGCCGGCGCAGTCTGGTTTGATCACGCGGGCGGCTGGTTTAATGCACAAGTTTATGCGCCTTACGAAAACGCCGAGGAATTGGAAGCGTATCAGCCCAAATCCGGCGCGGCGGAGCACATTGCGGAAGGGAAAAAAACTTACGATACCATCTGTGCCGCGTGCCACGGTCCCGA
Source organism: Verrucomicrobiia bacterium (assembly GCA_036509895.1). Classification (GTDB taxonomy): domain Bacteria; phylum Verrucomicrobiota; class Verrucomicrobiia; order Limisphaerales; family UBA11358; genus UBA11358. The sequence goes on along the minus strand of DATCEV010000018.1, from coordinate 69,673 downwards.
CGGTTTGGGCAAGCCGGGGCAGGCGCCGCCGCTGGCCGGCTCGGAATGGGTCAACGCCACGGGTCATAAGCGCATCGTGGAAATTCCGCAACTCGGCTTGAATGGAACCCTCGACGTGGAAGGCAAGACCTGGAACCTGCAAATGGCCCCCATGGGCGCGGCCCTTTCCGATGCAGCTTTGGCCGATGTGTTAAGCTACATCCGTTCGTCGTGGGGCAACCAGGCCCCGCCCGTCACGGCGGATGACGTGAAATCCATTCGCGCCGCCATCGTCGGCCATCCAGCCATCAGCGGAGAAACGGGATTGAACGCCATCAAGGAATAAATTTCGCCGGGGCAGGGAAGTATCTTCTCTGCTGAATTATGGCCTTATTACCTTTTTGAGAGCATTGAGTTCCACTTCTGCGCTCGCATATTCGACACGGTTCGTTTCCTTCGTGTTAAGACATTCCTGGAAAAAGTCCATTGCGCCGACTTTATCGCCGGAGATTAAATGTTTCATGCCTACGAAATAATTTGCGCGACATCGCCACCAATTTTGCACCTTTGGAGTTTCAGATTTGGCGCAATTCAAGAAATTTTTTTCAGAAAATGAACCGATGAGAAAAAGTCCGACTACATCAGTCCATGTGGGTTTCTTGTGTTTTTCTTTTTCGGAAGCGAGATATTCTTTCAAATCTTCGGTTGCGCCAAGCCGGTCATCCAGGCGGGAGCGAATCAACCAAATGCGAAACCGCCAATCCTCTTGAGATGGATCAAGCTGCGATGCTTTCTGATAATTTTCAAGGGCGGATTTAAATTGAAAGAGCTTGTATTGAACAAGCCCAAGATTTGCATAAGCCACAGATTCTTTCGGGTTTAATTCAATGGCTTTATTGAAGTCCGCAGTTGCTCCAGCGTAATTTTTGACCTGGAATTTAACATAGCCTCGACTAAGGTAAGCAGATTCGTTATTCCGATCTAATTCTATGCTTTTGTCGAAATCAATAATTGCTTCCGCATAATCTTTAAGGTCGCTTTTAGCGAATCCACGATTATCGTAAGCAATGGAAAATTTTGGATTTAGTTTAATGGCTTCATTGTAATCAATGATGGCTCCCGAATAATCCTTAAGATGCCACTTGGCGAGCCCTCTCATATTATAAGCCACTGGAAAATCAGGATGCAGTCTAATAGCGTTGCCAAGATCAGCCATGGAATCAGTGTAATTGGTCAAGCCTTGTTCGGCACAACCGCGATTATAATAGGCCATTGCATAACCCGGCTTCAGTTTGATGGCTTTAGTATAATCTTTAATGGCTGGCACATAGTTTGTCAGATCAAATTCAGCGTTGCCGCGTTGATAATAGGCTGGAGCATAAGTGGAATCTAAATCGATGGATTTATCAAAATCGGCAATCGAGCCAGTGTAATCGTTAAGATTTAATCTTGAATCACCACGAACATTGTAGGCAGGCTCATAATATGAGCCTAATTCAATGGCTTTGTTGGCATCTATGATAGCTCCATTGTAATCCTTGAGATTGTATTTGGCTCTGGCGCGGAAACTATACGCTTCTGGATAATTGGAATATGTATTAATGGCCTTTGTAAAATTGGTGATCGCTTCCGCATAATTGCCGACCTTATTTTCTTTTGCGCCAGCCTCGTAAAAGGATCTGGCTTCGGGTGGTTTTTGCGCAAGCCAGCGATGTTTGAAATACAAATACGTTGTTCCGCTAATAAGCGCCATTAAAAGAAAAATCAAAATGAAAAACCAAAGAGCATAGAAATAATAACGTTTTTCGGAAAAGCGACGGGAAGCGTCAACCCATTTCTTCGGAACGCCAAGGCGAATCCAGAATGTTGCTTCGACTGCGGTATATCGCAGCCACATTTGCCGGTAACGAGTATTAATAAGAAGGAGGACGCCATATAAGATGGCGAGTCCCAATGAAACCCAAATCATCCAATATACATGTCGCAAAGCTTCATTCATGCCATGAATGAGACTTTAAGAAATTATGAATAATTGTGCAAATTGAAAACAGAATTAATCATCATTTTTACACCACATTTGAGAATGGTCTGGGACAACGGCGCTCCGGCGCTGAATGTGGGAGGGTCGCTTTGTTCAATCTGGAAGCTGTTCCTGAACCATCAGTTTATAATCTGATCGGAGCCAGCGCATTTTTTGCATTCATTGTCTGCAAATATGTTTTTAAACGAAAAGTAGAATAAGCCCGCACTATTTCCATCCGTTTTGCCGAAAAAGATTTCGATTAACGAATTATTTCCGGCGCGATTCAATTTCTTCCATCGCCCAGCGCGCGTGTTCGGCGATCAACGGCTCGGAATCGTGCGCAGATTTTTCCAGAGCGGGCAGCGCGGATTCGTTGCCGACATTTCCCAGCGCGACACAGACGTTGCGCAAAAAGCCACGACGTTTTGTCCGCAGAATTGGTGAATTGGCGAATCGCGATTTGAATCGCGCGTCGTCAAGTGAAAGCAGTTCGAGCAAATCCGGCTGTTCCAAATCCTTTCGCGCGTGCGGTTTCATCAAATTTCCTGCGCGCGCAAATTTGTTCCACGGACAAACGGCCAGACAATCGTCGCAGCCATAAATGCGATTGCCAATCGCGCGGCGATATTCGATTGGAATTGCGCCTTTGAGTTCAATCGTCAAATAAGAAATGCAACGGCGCGCGTCCAATTGAAACGGCGCGGTGATGGCATTCGTCGGACAAGCGGAAAGGCAGCGCGAGCATTTGCCGCAATGATTTTGTTCCGGCGCGTCCGGTTCGAGTTCCAAGGTCGTTAAAATTTCCGCGAGAAAAATCCAGTTGCCGAGTTTGCGGCTGATGAGATTCGTATGTTTGCCGACAAAGCCAAGCCCGGCGCGTTGCGCGAAATCTCGTTCCAAGATCGGGCCGGTGTCCACATACCAAAGCGAGCGGGTTTCTTCGCCGCTGATCTTGTTCACAAATTCTGTCAGCGCTTTCAATCGCTCGCCGAGGACGTCGTGATAATCGTTGAAGCGCGCGTAACGAGCCACCACTCCAGTTGTAGGAGTCGAGGTAACGAGACTCTGTTCAATTGCCGATGGTAGATTACTGATCGGCGATTTTTTAGTCAGAGCTTCGTTACCCCGGCTCCTACGAGAATCAAAATTTTCATAACTGGTCGCCAAACAAATGACTGTTTTCGCGTTGGCCAAAACTTTCTGCGGCTCCACTCGCTTTTCGGCATTTCGTTCAATCCAAGACATTTCGCCAAATTTTTTTTCCGAGAGCCAGTTTTGAAATTGTGGCGCGCTTGACGGCGGAGCGGCGGAGGTGAAACGGCAATCGTCAAAGCCCAATTCCAAAGCGCACTGGCGGATTTTTTCTTTCATCGCGCGGCTTCGAGGCGAAAGTGATGAACGACTTGCTGCGCGACTTCTCGCAATGCGCGAATGTCTGTGTTCATCAGAACGTCCGCCTGTTTGTAAAACGGCTCGCGCGCGTCGAGCAGTTCACGGATTTTTTTCTGTGGATCGGGATTGTGGAGCAGGGGACGATGCGACTGATGCCGGACGCGTTCCCAGATTTTTTCCGGCGAAGCCCAAAGGCAAATCACCAGCGCGTGGGTTTTGAGGCTGGCAAGATTTTTTGGATTCGCCGGCAAACCGCCGCCGGTGGCGATGACAGTTTTTGTGCGCGCGGAAATTTCCGCGACCACTTTTTCTTCCCGGGCGCGAAAATTTTCTTCGCCCTCTGTTTTGAAAATTTCCGAAATGGTTTTGCCCGTCGCCGCCTGGATCATTTCGTCGGTGTCCAGATAATCGAAACGCAACTGCTCGGCGACCAGCCTGCCCACAGAAGTCTTGCCCGTGCCCATGAAACCGATGAGCGCGAGATTGACGATGCGGCGGTCGTTATTCATGCGCCGAGATTATTCCATTTTCCGTTTCTGGACAAATTTTGATTCGCCGCTAGATTTACCGCGTGAAACTGCCGCCGCTCATTTTGGCGTCCGCCTCGCCCCGCCGCGCGGAATTATTGCGGCAATTGAAACTGGAATTTGAAATCATGCCGGGCGAGGTGGCTGAAATTTTTGACGAACAACTTTCGCCGCATGAACTGTGCGAGCTGAATGCGCATCGCAAAGCGCGCGCCATTGCAAAAAAACATCCTGATTCGCTCGTGCTCGGCGCGGACACGCTGGTTTTTTTGGAACGCGAAATTTTTGGCAAGCCCGTCGATCTGAAGGATGCGCGGCGGATGCTGGCGCGGTTGCAAGGCCGCACGCATCAGGTCGTCACCGGCGTTTGCCTGATGCAATTGCGCGCGCATCGCGAAAAGATTTTTGCGGTGAGCACCGAGGTGACGTTTCATCCGCTCGATAAAAGACAAATCAACGAATACCTGGAAAAAATAAATCCGCTCGATAAGGCCGGGGCTTACGCGATCCAGGAACATGGCGAAATGATCGTGTCGGAAATTTCGGGTTCTTACAGCAACGTCGTGGGCTTGCCGCTGGAAAAATTAAGAGAAGAATTGGTGTCTTGGAATCTTTGAATGCCAGTTGCGATTCGACAATTCACATTTCACGATTTAACGAACCAGTTCCTGCCACAAATGCGCGCTCATCGCCTGGCCTTTTTCAAAACAATCCAGATGAAATTTTTCGTTCGGCGAATGCGCGTTGTCGTCCGGCAAACCGAGGCCCAGCAGCAACGAATCCGCGCCGAGAATTTTTTTGAAATCGTTCACAATCGGAATTGAGCCGCCTTCGCGCATCAAAACCGGCGGGCAGCCAAAAGATTTTTCCAGCGCGCGCAACGCGGCCTGCGCCTGCGGACTCGTCGGCGAAACCAGATACGCTTCCGCACCGTGGCCGGCTTCGATTTCCAATCGGACGGTCGGCGGACAGATTTTTTTAAGATGGTCGCGGACGATTTTACGGATGCGCGCCGGATTTTGATCGGGCACAAGCCGGCAGGTGATTTTCGCGCTCGCCCACGCGGGCACGATGGTTTTGTTGCCTTTGCCTTGATAGCCGCTCGTCAGGCCATTGATTTCAACCGTCGGACGCGCGCTGCGTTGTTCGGTCGGCGTGAAGCCGCGTTCGCCGAATAATTTTTTTACGCCAAGCAATTTTTGCAATTGAGAATCTTTCATCGGCAGGCGCGCGAATTGTTTTCGCTCGTAAGCTGTGAACGGCAACACATCGTCGTAAAAATGCGGAATGGAAATTTTTCCGTTCGCATCGCGAAGTTGCGCGAGCAATTGCGCGAGAGCCATCGCCGGATTTTCGACCGCGCCGCCAAAAACGCCCGAATGCAAATCGCGCGACGGCCCGTGCAGTTTGATTTCAAACGCGATGATGCCGCGCAGCGCGTAGGTCAGCGCGGGATGTTTCGGGCTGGGCATTCCGGTGTCCGAAATGACGACGGCGTCGCATTTCAATTCGGCGCGATGTGACTTGATAAATTTCGCGAGATTCGCGCTGCCGACTTCTTCTTCGCCTTCGATGACAAACGTCAAGTCGCAGGGCAGGGGAGTTCCGGTTTTCAGATACGCTTCAACGGCTTTCAAGTGCGCGAAATTCTGGCCTTTGTTGTCGGTCGAACCGCGCGCGAAAATTTCGCGCCCGGTAATTCTCGGCTCGAACGGCGGCGTTTTCCAAAGCTCCAGCGGCTCCGGCGGCTGCACGTCGTAATGGCCGTAAATCATGAAGTGCGGCTTGCGCGAATTTTTTTCGCGCGGCGTCCTGGCGACGACGATGGGGTGACCGGCGGTTTCGGAAATTTTTGCTTCGAGGCCGAGCGCGCGGCAATGATTGACGAGCCATTCGGCGCAGGCGTGCAGATCCGGTTTGTGCTGCGGCTGCGCGGAGACGCTGGCGAAGCGCAGGTAATCGCCCAACTCGGCAACAAAGCGGGATTGGTTACGTTTCAGATAATCGAGGACGACTTGCATGGCGCATAGTTAATCTGTGAACGGCGCGCTTGCCAAAACAAAACGCGCGAGGAAATTTTTGCGCGCCGGTATTTGCCGGTTATGTCCGAAGCTCAATAAATGTCTCACCCTGTTCCAGCCGTCTCAACGTCTCCGGCCACAAAGGTTCAAGCCACGCCATCAACGCGTCATTGGAACAATTCCCCTTGCGGATCCACACCAGTGCCACGCCTTCATCGTGCAACAGCCAGTGATCCGCAAAATCCTCATCCTTGCTCAAGATCACCGCCGCTGTTTTTCGCGCGTGCTCCCAGAGGATGCCGTCGTCCATCGCCTCCATGCCGAGTTCGATGACGTGGACGGCTTGATGTCCTTGCGCGACCATCCACCGCGCCAGCGCCGGGGGCAATTGTGAATCAATCAGGAAGTTCAAGCCGGTTGCAGCACCGCATGGTCCGACTGCCGCGCGGCGTAAGCCAGCGCCGCCTTGATGTCATCCGCTTCGAGATACGGAAAGTCCTTGAGGATTTCCTGTGCGGTTGCGCCCTCCGCCAGCATACCCAGCACATCCGTCACCCGCACCCGCAGGCCGCGGATGCAAGGCCGCCCGCCGCACTTGCCCGGCTCCATCGTGATTCGGTCCAGCAGTTTCATGGATGAACGTTGCCCCAACCGCAAACAGAAATCAAGCGGGCAAAAGCTGCGCGGAGACGCTGGCAAAGCGCAGATAATCGCCCAACTCGGCGACGAAGCGGGTCTGATGAAGTTTCAGATAATCGAGAGCCGATTGCATGGCGACAGTCCGCGAATAGCACGCTTGCCAAAACAAAACGTGCGGGGAAATAAAAATTATCCGTCCTGTTAATCAGCTGCGAAGCCGGGGCAAAACAGCTTTAATAAATTTGTTTCAATACTTGGGACTGACACCTTTAAGTGAAATGGTCATCCAAAAAATCTTTGATGAACTGCGGACCGTGCCGTGAGGCGAATGTGGAATAAAAAAGCCGCTGCGGTTGTCCGCAGCGACTATTGAAGAAACACGGTGCAACCTTACGGTGATTCGAGGCGGTAAAAACGTCCGGGATAATTTGTCCACTGCGGATCGCTGAAATAGTTCGTGCCGCCGGTGAGGATGTTGGTGCTTACCGGAATCCAGACCGGATTGGCCAGATTCGTGGCGGCTTCCACGACGACGACCATGTTGCCCGCCCAATTGATGTTGAACCCGAATTGATTCGATTTAACACCGAAGCTGCCATTGCCGGTCTGCACCTGCGGCAACCACAACGCGGTCGGCAGACCGTCAAACATCGCGCCCCAGCCCGTGGTGCCCGGCAGGTAATAGACGACCCCAAGGCTGTCATCGGAGAAAACAGATGTGTCATTGGTTGGCGTCGGAGAATTCCCTTGAAAATAGACTTCCGTCAGACTGTAGCAGGAATCGAACGCATAGTCCCCGATGCTGGTGACGCTGGCGGGGATGGTAACGCTGGTCAGGCTGCGGCAATCCTCGAACGCCTTGGCACCGATGCTGGTGACGCCGGCGGGGACGGTTTGAATTCCGACCAGACCGCCGGGGAAGTCGAGCAGTGTCACTTTCGCCTTGTCGAACAATGCTCCGCCCAAACTGCTGTAATCCGGGTTGGACGCATCCACAGTGATGTTTGTCAGGCTGTAGCAGCCATCGAAGGCATCGCTACCGAAGTCCCCATCAATTCGAATGCTGGTGACGCTGGCGGGGATGGTGACACTGGTCAGGCTGAGGCAGTGATGGAACGCGGATTCTCCGATGCTGGTGACGCTGTCAGGGATGCTGTAACTTCCACCCAGATCGCAGGGGTATAGGAGCAGCGTCGCTTTCGCCTTGTCGAACAAAACTCCGTTCAAACTGCTATAAGCCGGGTTGGACGCATCAACGGTGATGTTCGTCAGGGTCTCGCAGTCAAAGAACGGACCATCAGCATCATCTTCTAAGAGGTTGGTGACGCTGGCTGGGAGTGAAACGCTGGTCAGGTCATCGCAGTTATCGAACGCTGCGAACCCGATGCTGGTGACGTTGGCGCCAAACGTGACGTTGGTCAGTAGAGCGCAGTTCTGGAACGCATAGCCCCCGATGTTGGTGACGTTGATGCCAATCGTGACGCTCGCCACATGATAGTTATTTTCGAACGCACCCTGTCCATACCCACCACCTCCAATGCTGGTGACCGGGTAGCCATTGGTCGTGGCGGGAATAGTCACCGTATCAAAGTAAGTCGCACTGGAGTATCCCGTGATGGTGATGGCATCGCCGTTGGTGATGAAAGAGAGTTGGGCTTGAACCTCAGCGGGCAGCGCCAACAGTAACAGCAGCGGCAGCAACTTCGTTGCGGCGAGAATTTTTAGAATTCGAGTTTTCATATTTTTTCTTTCTGTTTGCGGCGATTCCGCCTTGGCGAAATCATCGCGTTGAGTCAATCCTTCATCACGGCGCAGCCGTGGCGGGAACGACATCGCTGGCCAATCCAATTTCGCTTTTGCCGGGAAAGAACAAGTTCATTTTCATTTATTGTGATTTTTTGGTTTTGGTTGCGAAATTAAATGTTACGCTGGCACGGTGACACTCACCGTCTGGCTCCAGAGGCCGACTTGATTGTCATCCAAACGGTAGATGGCTTTGTAAGTCCACTTCACGGACGCGGCGGGGAAAGGTTGCGTGTCCGTGTAGCCGGGCGTGGTGTCAATGGTCAGCAGCACGAAACCTTTGCCATCGGCGCGATCCACCTGGATTTCACAACTGTCCAAAAAAGCGCTGTTGCCGCCCCAACCCCATTTCACATTCACCTGATTACCGATGATGGAAGCAGAAATGACCAGTTGCACCGTGGTCAAGTCCGGCCCGGTCTGCGCGCTGCCGACGATGCCGAGATTTGTGGCATTGGCGTCCGAGCATTTGCCGCCGTCCTTGATGGATTGCACGAGCGCGAAGATGCGGGTAAGTGCGCCGGTGTTGACGGCGACCACGCCAGCGGGCAATGAAGGCGCGGTGAAAACGGGCAACGCCATCAACGCCGTGCCATCACCAGTCTGGGTTTCCGTCGCGGCATCCGTCGTGGCCAGCGCCCAGGCGCGTCCCGCAGGCAACCACGATTGCTGGACATAAATCAGCCAGCCGCAATCGGCTGCGGCGGTGGTGACTTGCGCGGCAGTGAGGCCGAGGACGGCGGCGAGGGCAGGGAGTTTGCCGCTGAAATTGCCGAGCCAGACGATTTGATCATTCTGGCGGGCGGGGTAATAAGTATTGCGTTTCATGGCTTATTTTGGGGTTAAGAGTTGGAGGGTTTTAGCGAATGGATGGTGTTTTAAGCGAAAACCGCAGGTTTTTGAGGTAAATGACGCGCCCCATTGGGCTGGGGGCGAATCTTCTATCGCAAGAGGCGCACCTTTTTGGAAAAGGGGCGATGCACTTGCGGCATGGGGTGCAGCATTTACGAAAAGGGTGTGTCCCCATTGCGCGTGGGGTGATGTTTTTGACGTGCGGGGTGCGCCCCATTTGGCAAGGGGCAACGCACTTGACCAAAGGGGGTGCAACACTTATGAAAAGGGGTGCGCCCCTTGCGACGGAAAGTTCGCCACCTGTCGCAGGTGCTGACGCTGGCGGACAAATAACTCTCCGCACTATTGCGCGGTTGCGCGGTTGCGCGGTTGCGCGGTTGCGCGGTTGCGAAATTTTTTTCCAAAATTTTCATGCGGGTTCTGGCAAGATTTGAATTGAGGGCGTGAAAGATGTCAAGCTATTGTTATCAGTCACAAATACGGCGAGAACAAACGCGCAATCGCGTCGCGCAATTTTCCGGGAACCGTGCGCGCGTCCACTTTGGCAGGGTCACTTTGTGCGCGATCATGGCAGCACGACATTTTCGCGGGCAAAATGTTCGTCTTGGCAATGGCTTCGGTGATTTTCTGGCGGGCCATACATTCAAGGCTGATGGCGTCGGTCAAGCTGAAGCGGCGTTCGCGGGTTCGGCGGCAACGGTTACTCGCCGCATGGTAAAGATTTTCATCCGCCCAAATCACGGCGCAACGCGGCAGCAGGTCGTTCAGAAATGTTTCGACGGCTTCCCAACCGAGGCGGCGTTGAATCAGCGCCCAGGTTTCATGCACGACATAATTGGTGGTGAAGAGCGTCCAATTTTCCTTTTCGGCGCGTTCAAACGCGGCCAGCGCGCGGGGATGAAATGAATCGGCCTGATCGAGACAGGCGTAAAAACCGGACGTATCCACGAACACGGTCTTCATGCGTCCGGGTCGCACCAAACTTTATCGTGAAGCGCCAGGTCATTCTGTTCGGCTTGGGAAAGCGGTTGAAATTTGCCAGCAAATTCGCCGAGCGGACGCGGCTTTCTGAAAGTTTGCGGCGAGGCGGTCGGCAGCAGACGCGCGACAGGCCGGTGATTTTTTTCAATCACAATCTCGTTGCCGGGAGTCAGTGATTCCACCAACTCGTCCAGCCGCGATTGAGCGTCCACTAATTCAACCGTTTGCATGATAAAACAATGTCATGCGATTCACTTTCACGCAAGCGGTCTTTCGAGGGTTTTCACAAATACGGCGAGAACAAACGCGCAATGGCGTCGCGCAATTTTGCCGGAAAAATTCTGGCGTCAACTTGCGCCAAAGTGATTTCACGCGCGGCGGAAATTTTTTTCCGGATCAATTTTTCCATCTGCTGCGCGAACTCGCGTCCGTAGCACTCGACGTTCAATTCAAAATTCAGGCGCAGGCTGCGCGCGTCCCAATTGGCCGAGCCGAGCAAAACCCAGTGGCCGTCCACGACCATCAGCTTGGAATGATCGAAGGGCGGCGGCGTGAGCCAGACGTGGCAGCCGCGTTCGAGCACTTGCCACCACATCGCGCGCGACGCCCATTGCACGAACGGCAGATTATTTTTGGCGGGCAAAATAATATCCACGCGCACGCCGCGCAGTGACGCGAGATTGAGCGCGGTGACGAGCGCGATGTCCGGCAAAAAATAGGGCGTGAGAATTTGCACGGAAGTTTGCGCGTCGGCGAGCGCGGCGAGCAGGGTCAATCGCAATTTGTCATAATCGGCGTCGGGACCGTCGGTGATGGCGCGGGCGATGACGTTGCCGGATTCGGCCAACTGCGGAAACCAAAGTTCGCCGTCGAGAATTTCTTTGGCGCAAAAATTCCAGTCGCTCGCAAAGGCTTCTTGCAATTGCGCGATGACCGGGCCTTCGACGCGAAATTGCAAATCCTGCACGGGACTTTTTGGTTTTTCCACAAGGACATTTCCGTGACGGATGTTGATGCCGCCGGTGAACGCGATTTTTCCGTCCACGATAAGCGATTTGCGGTGCGAGCGCAGATTGATGGTGGCGACGCGCCAGGGCGTGAGCAGCGACGCGGGCAAAAATTTGGCAAACGGAATTTTTGCGTGCCGCAATTTGTGAGTGATGGGCGGCCACGAGTAGCGCGTGCCGGCGGCGTCAATCAGAACGCGCACTTGAACGCCGCGCTGGACGGCGCGTTCGAGCGCGACGACAAATTTTTTTCCGCTGGCGTCGTTGTCGAAAATGTAAGTCGAAAGCGAAACGGATTTTTGCGCGGATTCAATCGCGGCGAGCATGGCGGGAAACGCTTCGTCGCCGTTGACGAGCGGCGCGATTTTATTTCCGGCGGTGAGCGGGCGTTTGACGACGCGCTGGACGGTGGCCGCGAGCGTTTGCAGATGTTCGGCTTCGAGTTGCGGCGAGTTGGAAATTTTTTCAGAAATTGTTTTCATCGAAGAATTATTGAGGCGCAACGAAACGGCGCGGCGGCGGATGCGATTGACGCCGAACGTGAGATAAAGAATCGCGCCCAAAACCGGCACGAACCAAATGATGCCGAGCCAAAGCGTCGCGGCGCGGGAATCGCGTTTGTGAAGCAAAGCGTGAATCGAAGCAAGCAGCGCGGCGAGAAAATCGAAACCGGCGACGAGGTGCGGCCAGAACTGGGTAAGTTTGTCGAGCCAGTTCATCGCGCAAACTTTAAGCGAACATCAGCCAGTGGCAAGCTTCTTGGCTCTGGACGAAGAGAGGTTCGTTGCGTAATTTGCCGACCATGAGCGCAGAAACCATCCAGTGTCCCGCTTGCCGCGCGCAATTTGGTTTGCAGCAAAAATGCTGTCCGAATTGCGGTCGCTGGATGGCGGCGCGAGGATTTACGTTTTATTTTTTTTGGGTCGCGCTGTCGCTGATTGTGGTTGCACTTGTCGGCGATATTTTGCATTCGGGCTTTGTGATGCTGACGCGGCTGCTGTGAGAATTGCAAAATGGCGACCCTACCGGGAATCGAACCCGGGCTACCGCCGTGAAAGGGCAGTGTCCTAACCGCTAGACCATAGGGTCGTCAAAGAGCGCGAAAATATAATCGTTTCGCGCGCGCTGTCACGCAAATTTCTTGGGACTGCGGCGACACGTCGCCGCTTTCAAAGCGCGGACACGTCCGCGCACTCCAAATCAAATTCACGTTTGCCTCGACTCCGTTTTTGAAATACGCTGGCGGCCATTTCGCATGAAAATTTTTATTGACGGCAAATTTTTCAACGAGCGCGACGCAAAAATCTCCGTGTTCGATCACGGACTGCTTTACGGCGACGGAATTTTTGAAGGCATTCGCGCTTACAACGGTCGTGTGTTCAAATTGAAGGAACATATTGACCGGCTGTTTTATTCCGCGAAGGCGATTCTGCTCGAATTGCCGATGTCACACTCCGAATTGATGAAGGCGACGGTTGAGACCTGCCGGAAAAATAAATTGCGCGACGGCTACATTCGCCTCGTCGTGACGCGCGGAATCGGTTCGCTTGGATTGAGTCCAAAAAGTTGCGCGCGCGCGTCCGTCATCATTATCGCGGGCAAAATCCAGCTTTATCCACCGGCTTATTACGCCAAAGGACTGGATATCATCACCGTGCCGACGGTGCGAAATTTGCACAGCGCGTTGAATCCCGCCATCAAGTCGCTGAATTATCTCAATAACATTCTGGCGAAAATCGAGGCGAACAATTCCGGCTGCGAAGAAGCGGTGATGTTGAACGCGGAAGGATTCGTGGCCGAATGCACGGGCGACAATCTGTTCATCGTGAAGAACGGCGAACTGTTCACGCCGCCGCTGTCGGCCGGCGCGCTTTACGGTATCACGCGGCAAACGGTGATCGAACTGGCGCAAGAAGCCGGGCTGAAAGTTTCCGAGCCGAACCTGACGCGCTACGATCTGTTCAACGCGGACGAATGTTTTCTGACCGGCACGGGCGCGGAACTGATTCCGGTGGTGAAGATTGATGGCCGCGTCATCGGCAACGGCAAGCCGGGCGCGCTCACGCGCAAGCTCGTGGCCGATTACCGCGCCTTGACGAAAGTTTCGGGCGAGCTGATATAATTTTGTGAGCGCAATTGAAAAAATCAAAGCAGCCACGGCCGAACTTGACGCGGATGATCAAGTGGAACTGTTTCGCTGGTGGGTTGAATCGGACACGTTCAAAGCACGGCAACTTGCTGCATTGAAACATGACTTGGCGATTGGCATTGAACAGTTGGATAATGGTCATTACAAATCTTACACTGACGCGAATGTGATGCAGTTGGCCGAAGACATTGGCCGTTCAGGACGCGAACGGTTAAAAAACTAGGCGCATGAAACAATTTCGGGTTTCCGATGTCGCGCAGTCGGACTTGGATGGAATCTGGCTTTATATCGCGCAGGACAATTTGGATGCAGCGGACAAATTTATTCACGTCATCGTTTCCCGATTTTCAAAACTTGCCGCAATGCCATTGATTGGTCGCCAGCGCGAAGAATTGTCGCCGCGCTTGAGAAGTTTTCCCGTCAGTCGTTACGTCGTTTTTTATCGTCCGATTGAAAACGGAGTTGAAATTGTCCGCGTGTTGCACGGAGCAAGGGATTTTCCGCCGTTGTTTGATTGAATCAATTTCATTCGCATTTTTTTGTTTCACGTTGTAAAATTCATTTGTTCGACAATGTAACGATTTAACAATTCAACGAATCACATTTTTCAAAATGCAGTGTTCCATTTGCAAAGAAAAACCGGCCACGGTGCATCTGACCCAGATCGTGGGCGACAAGATGCAGAAGCTCGATTTGTGCGAGGATTGCGCCAAGACTAAGGGCGTCAACGACCCGTCGGGCTTCGCACTGGCGGACATCATGCTCGGCCTCGGCGCGGCGCAGGAAGTCGAGCAGGCGGTCGGCACGGATCTGAAATGCCCGCGCTGCGGTTTTTCGCAGGCGGATTTCAAGAAGTCCGGCCGGCTCGGCTGCCCGGAATGTTACCAGACGTTTGCGGAAGGCTTGGGCGGCCTGCTCAAGACGATGCACAAAGGCACGCGGCACACGGGCAAGGCGCCGGAGGCGTTGCGCACGTCGCGCGAAAATTCCGACCGGCTCAAGACCTTGCAGAAAAAGCTGAACAAGGCGATTGAATCGGAAAATTTCGAGGAAGCCGCGCAGTTGCGGGATGAACTGAAAAAAATCAACGACCGTTCGGCCACGCCGACAAATCTGACGCGATGAAAAATATAATTTAAGTAGGAGTCGAGGTGACGAGACTCAAATTAAAAAATTAGAGACTTCTTACGTCGTCTCCTACGAAAATAAAATGAAGGATCTGCACGAATTTCTGGTTTCTCCTGCCGAGACCGCGCGGCGTCACGGGCCGCACGACCGCATCGTCATGTCGAGTCGCGTGCGACTGGCGCGCAACCTGAAAGACGCGGCGTTTCCAGGCTGGGCGAAAAAGCCGGAGCGTGTGAAAATTTTGGAAACGATCCGCCCCGCCGTCGAAAGTCTGCCGGAAATGAAGGACGCATTTTCCGAGGCGATGGACAATCTCGGCGCGCTCGACAAACAGATTCTGGTCGAGCGCCATCTAATCAGCCGCGAGCACGCCGCGAAAAGTTCCGGCAGCGGCCTCGTTTTGAACCGCGAGGAAACGTTTTGCGTGATGATCAACGAGGAAGATCATCTGCGGATGCAGGCGTTGCGTCCGGGCTTGCAATTGAAGCAGGCATGGAACGCGATTGACCATTTGGATTCCGAACTGGAGAAAAAACTGGATTACGCCTTCGACGGCGACCTTGGTTATCTGACCGCGTGCCCGACGAATCTCGGCACAGGCATCCGCGTCAGCGCGATGCTGCATCTGCCCGGACTCGTTCTCGGCGAACAGATCAATCCCATCATCCAATCCGTCAACAAGCTCGGCCTCGCGGTGCGCGGACTTTACGGCGAAGGCACGGAGGCGCTCGGCAATGTTTTTCAGGTCTCGAACCAGATGACGCTCGGCGAAAACGAACCGGCCATCGTCGAGCGGCTGGAAAAAGTTTTATCGCAGATCATCGAGCACGAGGAGAACGCGCGGCAGACGCTTTTGGAAAAAAAACCGAAGGTCGTGTTCAATCACATCGGGCGCGCGTTTGGCATTCTGGCGAACGCGCACAGCATTTCGTCGAAGGAAGCGATGAATTTACTCTCGCTGTTGCGGTTGGGCGTGGACTTGGAATTGTTTCCGGGCGCAGAGCGTTCACTCGTAGACGAATTATTTTTGACGACGCAGCCGGCGCACTTGCAGAAAAAACTTTCCGACAAATTGACCGCCGAGGAACGTGATTTGATCCGCGCCGACATGGTGCGCGAGCGGTTGAAGAACGTGAGCCGGCCAGTCGTCAAAATTCCGCCGCCGACTTCGGCGAATTGAAAATTCTTACTGTCTTTGTTGTTCTAAATTAAGCGTGTGTGCCGATTTATCATGGTTAAAAAACCATGAATACCAATCAGTCACGAGCCAATAGAAAAACCAAATAGACAATAAAATCGTCAAACAACTTGCTATCCAAAAACCTACTGGATGAAGTGGTTTGCCAAAGACACCGCGCGCAATGTCTGTGGTTAGGTCTGAAAATCCGACACAAATGAGCACGAAAATTGCCAAATAAATTGCGCTTTTCACCCAACGATTTTTAATCGGCTTAACTTTAATTTTCAAAAGCGTCGAAAGTGCTTTCACAATTTTCACTCTGCCCCAAGAAAATTCCCTATCAAGCGGATTTTTTTGCGAACCAGTTGCATTTTCAACCGTTTTCCGCCAGATTGTTTGTATGAGCGGAATCACTTTCATGGTGGATGAACGCGGCCAGAAGACGGCGGCGGTCATTGACCTGCGGAAGCATGAACAACTGTGGGAAGATTTCCACGACTCGTTAATGGCCGAGTCGCGCGTCCGCGAGCCGCGCGAGAGTCTTGAATCCGTCCGGCAACGGCTAAAATCCCGGCGGAATGGCTGATTACTCCATCAGCTTCGCCCGTTCCGCGCGCAAGGAATTGGAACATCTTTCCGACGATGTCGCCGAACGAATTCTAACGAAGATTGAATTGTTGGCCGAAAATCCTCGACCTGTCGGCGTCATCAAACTTCACGGGCAGAAAAATCTCTGGCGGATGCGCGTCGGCGATTATCGCGTGGTTTATTCGATAGATGATTTTGCCAAGGCGGTTGACGTTTCTGTGATTCGTCATCGTCGGGATGTTTATCGGGATTTGTAAGCCGTAAATTTTTTCCGCCGCGCGCTTCATTTTTCAAACTCCATTGGACTTTTTTCAAAAGTGTAGCATTATATTTTCACAGGCATGAGTGAAGAATCCATGAGCAATTTTACGCCGCGCGCGCAGCAGGTGCTTGCGCTCGCGCGGAAGGAAGCCGACCGCTTTAATCACAATTTTCTCGGCACGGAGCATCTATTGCTCGGCCTCATCAAGTTGGGGCAGGGCGTCGCCGTTAATGTTTTGCAGAAGATGGGGCTTGACCTCGAAACCGTTCGCATGGAAGTCGAGAAACAGGTCGGCACCGGCCCGGATCAAAAAATGATCGGCAACATTCCCTACACGCCGCGCGTGAAAAAAGTTCTCGCGCTCGCGTCGAAGGAAGCGAAGGCGCTTAATCATACTTATGTCGGCACGGAACACATTTTGCTCGGCCTGTTGCGCGAGGGCGATGGCGTGGCGGCGAAGGTTTTGAAAAATCTCGACGTGGACATCGAGCAATGCCGCCAGGAAATTTTGAAGGAACTCGATCCGAATTTTGCCGCCGAGGAATCTTCCATTCCCGCCGGAGAAAAAACGCCGGAGAAAAAAGGCGAAGTTAAAACGCCCGCGCTCAAGGCGTTTGGCCGTGACCTGACAGAAATCGCGCGCAAAGGCGACATGGACCCGGTCATCGGGCGCAAAAATGAAATTGAGCGTGTGATTCAAATCCTCTGCCGCCGCACGAAAAATAATCCGGTTTTGCTCGGCGAAGCGGGCGTTGGCAAAACGGCCATTGTCGAAGGTCTCGCGCAGGAAATTGCGAAAGGCAACGTGCCGGAAATTTTGCTAAACAAGCGCGTCATCACGCTCGATCTCGCGTTGATGGTTGCGGGAACAAAATATCGCGGACAATTTGAAGAGCGCATCAAAGCCGTCATGGACGAAATCCGTCGCGCGAAAAATATCATTCTGTTCATTGACGAGCTTCACACGATTGTCGGCGCGGGTTCGGCGGAAGGCACCATGGATGCGAGCAACATAATTAAGCCTGCGCTTTCACGCGGCGAGATGCAATGCGTTGGCGCGACGACGCTCAATGAATATCGCAAATACATCGAGAAGGACGCGGCGCTGGAAAGACGTTTTCAATCCGTGAAAGTGGAAGCGCCTTCGATTGAAGACGCCATTGAAATTTTGAAGGGTCTGCGCCACAAATACGAGGAACATCACAAGGCCGAGTTCACCGACGAAGCGGTCGTGGCTTCCGTGAAACTTTCCGACCGTTACATCACCGACCGCTTTTTGCCGGACAAGGCCATTGACGTTTTGGACGAAGCCGGTTCGCGCGCGCGCATCAGCACGATGACGCGTCCGCCGGAAACAAAAACCATCGAGGCCGAAGTCGAAGAAATTAAAATGCAAAAGGAACGCGCGATCAAAAATCAAGATTTTGAAGGCGCGGCGCAAATGCGTGACAAGGAAAAACAGGCGAAAGAAAAACTCGAAAATCTTTTGAAAGAATGGCGCACGCATCGCGAAGAAAGACGCATTGTCGTGGGCGAGGACGAAATTTTGCACGTCGTCGCGAAATGGACGGGCATTCCGCTCAAGCGCATGGGGCAGGATGAAATGGCGCGGCTGCTCACGGTCGAAACGGAAATGGAAAAAGTGGTCGTCGGCCAGCGCGAAGGCGTCTCCGCGATCTGCAAGGCGTTGCGCCGTTCGCGCGCGGATTTGAAAGACCCGAAACGCCCGATTGGAACTTTTCTTTTGCTCGGGCCGACGGGCGTTGGCAAAACGCTTCTAGCCAAAACGATGGCCGAGCAGATGTTCGGCGACACGAAATCGCTCATTCATCTGGACATGAGCGAATACATGGAAAAATTCAATGTATCGCGCCTCATCGGTTCGCCGCCCGGCTACATCGGTTACGAAGAAGGCGGACAACTCACCGAAAAAGTCCGGCGCAACCCGTATTCCGTCGTGCTGTTCGATGAAATTGAAAAGGCGCATCCCGATGTTTGGAATTTGCTGTTGCAAATTCTCGAAGACGGAAAATTAACGGACAACATGGGTCGCATCGTGAATTTCCGCAACACCATTATTTTGATGACCTCGAATGTCGGCTCAGACGTGATCAAGCGCCAGTCCACGCTCGGCTTCTCGCCGATCAGCGACCAGAGCACTTACGAAAAGATGCGCGAACGGACTTTGGACGAAGCGAAGAAAACGTTTCGTCCGGAATTTTTGAACCGGCTCGACGACGTGATTGTGTTCCGCTCGTTCACCAAGCCGGACTTGATCCAGATTCTCGATCTGGAAATCGAAAAAGTTCTGGTGCGGCTGCGTCATAAAAGTTTGCATTTGGAACTCGGCGAAAAAGCGAAGGAATTTTTGGTCGAGAAAGGCTACGATCCCGAATTTGGCGCGCGCCCGATGCGCCGCGCAGTCGAGCGTTTTCTCGAAGACCCGCTCGCCGAAGAAATTCTCAAAGGCAGCTTGCACGAAGGCGAGCCGATTCAAGTCACCCGCGACGGTGATAAGTTGGTTTTCAGCCAAAAAGCTGCGACGGCAAGCGTGGCGGCGGGTTGATTTTAGAAATCAAAGCGCGAATTTCTTTTGCGCGCTTATGGCGTCGTAATTTTGACGTGATCAAACAGCGCAGAATTCAACGCCGTATTATTATGCGCGCTCACAGCAAGGCCGACGTAAAGAATTTTTTTCATCGGAATTTTTATGCTGTCCACGCGATGCCAGTTTTCCCCGTCGGCGGAAACGTAGCCGGTGAAAGTATCGCCGGCGCGAACAAGTTTTATCCAATAAGGAACATTCGCAGACGGCCCATCAGTGTTGTGGCTGATTTTATCAGCGGCAGGCCGCCATTGATACGCTGAACCACCGCCCGCCGTGATCACCACCGCCGCATATTTCGATCCGGGCGACAAATTTTCGCGGAACATCACGCCTGCTTTCGCCCACGGATCGGTGTATTGCATTGAGATGACGTGCGCGACAATTTCTCCGTCGCCCGCTAGCGGCGTGCAAGCAAAATGAAAACCATCGGCGTTTTCCCAAATGTCACTGCCGGACGCGATCAGGTTGAAACGCCCGTCCAGAAAACTTGCATCGCCGGGAAAACCCACGGCGCCGATGTCCTGATGCGACCAATTTTTTGGCAATGACGCGGCGGGAAAATTCATGGAATTGATCCACGCCGCCAGCGCTTCGACGGCTTTTGTATCCACGACATTTTTTGCCAGTGGCGGCATTTGCATCGGGCCGACGATGCTCGTGCGCTGAAACAAAATGGATTTGGACACATTTCCCGGCACGATAATTTTTGCGCCCAAAATGCCCAGCGGATCGGCGACGGGACCGTTGATGATGCCCTGATCGGCGAGCGGCGTGTCAAAACGCGCGTCAAAAAACGCTTCGACGCCGCCGGGGCGATGGCATTGCGCGCAATTTGCGTCGAGGTAAGAACGCACGCGCAATTCCAGCGGCGCGGCGGTATCGGTAACGGAAACCATTTTTGCGAAATTTGGAATTTCTTTTTCTTTGAACTTTACGTCAAAAAGGCCGGCGTGATTCCACGCGCGCAATTGATTGTCCGTCACGCCGTTCGGATATTTGAAATCGCCGTTGAGCTGGCGCGTTTTGACGCCGAGCACGCCGCCGGAAGCGGGCGTGTGACAAGTCAAACAATCCTGGCGCCCCGGAAAAAACCATTTTTGAGTTCGCCTTCCCGCCAAAGTTTTGATGGAAATATCTTCGTTCGTTCCAGCCACCACCAAATCCGCATCGGAATTGTCCGCGCGCCATTTATAACTTGCGCCATAAACAAAACCGTTCGTGTCGCGGACTAAAACCCGCGTTTCGAGCCGGCGCAAAATTTTTGGATTTGTGTCATCCACCGGCAGGTCAAAATTTTTCACAAAAATGGTTCCGGCGGGAAATTTCCATTCGCCGATTGGCGAAAACTGAATTTGCGAACCGGTCGGCAAAGCCATCCAGCGTAATTTTACCGCGCCGTCCGACCACAGCGGCGAATTGACGGAGTAGGGGATCAGAAATTTTTGCGGCTGTAAATTTTTCAAATCCGAAAAAGCGCCGGTTTGCGAGAGCAATTTCGGCATCGGATGAGTTGGTGGCGGCGGGCCACCGCGTTGCAGCGTGAAAATTTTTCCGCCGACGCTGCTCATCTGGCAAAAATAAATTTCGCCGTTCGCGTCCGTGCCGAATGAAGAAAGGCCGGTGTAATCGGAGCCGGAATTCGGGCCGTCGCCTTTGGGCATGATGCAAAGCAGATTTTTTTGGACGGGCGTAGTCGTTTCGTCCAGCGTCCAAACTGTGCGCATGACGTTATCGCCGAAAATATATTTTCCGCCGAGATCGCGCGCGAATTTTTTGCCGCGATAAACATAGCCGCCGATGACGGCGCGTCCGTCGCTGTGCGGATAATCCAGAATCGGCCCGCGACTGATGCCGAGGTAAGGCGATTTCATTTCCCCAAAATTGCCTTCGCAATAATTCCATTGGAAATTCAGGCCGGATTCGCCCGGCTCGATCACGTCCACTTCTTCGCGCGCGCTTTCGCCAACGTCGCCGATGAAAATTCTTCCGGTCGGCGGATCAATCGTCATGCGATGCGGGCTGCGCAGGCCGAGGCAAAAAAATTCGCCGAGCGCATTTGTCTGGCCGACGAACGGATTGTTGTTCGGAATAAAATAATGCGCGGTGATGCCGTTGAGCGGCTGGCGGGAAATCGGATGGCTGATTTGACCGCCGCGACAATCCACGTCAATCCGCAAAACGCCGGAGAACAAACTTTTGTTGATGATCTGGTCATTGTCGCTGAGGGAATTGTCGCCGATGGTCAAATAAAGAAATCCATTTTGCGGATGGAAAAAAAGTCCGCCGCCGTGATGCCAGACGGTTTGGTCGGTTTGATCAATCAAAACAGTTTCGGAATTTGGAATGGCCACGCCGTTTTCATCGAGCGTAAAACGCGAAAGCCGGTCGTGATATGTATTTGGTAAAACCGGATTGGGCCGCGTGTTGGGATCGCCGGCGACCGTGCCCGGTTTGACCCAGGTATAAAAAACGAACATGAAACGGTTCGTCGCAAAACCCGGATGAAAGGCGACGCCGAGCAAGCCGGAATCGTCCCAGCCCTGGCATTGATTATGGAGGTCGAGAACGAGTTTCTTTTTGGTCGCGCCTGAAAAATTATCAAACGTCCAAATGCGGCCTTCGCGTTCCCAAACACAAAGCTGATTGGAGCCGGAATTGGAATCGGGAACATAAGTCAGCCCGACGGAATTGGTGAAAAGCAAATTGGTGAACGCGACGACGGCCGACCAATTTCCAGAAATGGCCGGCGCCGTTTCGGGCAGGGCGCCGTTCAAAAACGGCGCGACCGCTGGCCGCGAATCAAGGCCGTAGGGTTTTGCGTTTGCGGAAGTGAGGCCGCCCAAAAAAAGGACGGCCAAAAGCAATCTGCAATTTTTGATGAGGAGCCTTTTCACGATGGATGTGGAGAGATTTTGAAAAGGCGCGCTTTCAAATTTTTGCGGCCCAAATAATTTTTAAGAAATTAAGGCCGTGCCATCCCGAACTTGAGCAATTGGTGGATCAAGTCTTTTTGGGCGCGGGCACGTCAATGCCGAGCGCGTCACATAAATCCATTTCGTGATCTTGTTCCTGCACGATGATTTCGCGCAGCACTTCGCTCAAGGCAAATTCGCCCAACGCTTCGGCCTGACGAATGCGCTGACGGTATTGCGCGATGGTTTCACGTTCGTTTTCCAGATCGGCGCGCAACATTTCTTTCGGGTCTTCGGAAGTTTTGACGGGCTTGGGCGTGACGGCAGGCATGCCGCCAAAATAATCCACCTGTTTGGCGATTTTAAGCGCGTGGGACAATTCCTCGGCGGCGTGTTTTTCAAGTTCGCGCGCGATGTCCGTGTATTCCGCGCCTTTGAGCGCTTGACTATAAACGGTGTAGGCGATGACGGCCTGATATTCGCGCGCCAAATCTTCATTCAGCAGCGCGACCATTTGTTCGCGGGAAATGTTCAAATCTTCGGACGTGGTTTTTTTAGCCATAATAAAATGATTAAGTTAAATTTTTTGAAGCGGCAATGATGCGCGGGAAAAATTTATCTTCTCCGGCTGCTCACGAGGGAAACGATGAATAGAATTAAAAAAACGACGAAACAAATTTTGGCGATGGTGGCGGCGATGCCGGCCACGCCGAAAAAGCCCAGCGCGCCGGCGATCAAGGCGATGAGCAGAAAAATTAAAGTGTAATAAAGCATAAAATTAAACGGGGTTGGATTTGTTTTGGAATTATTGGTTATCGGGCGTTGCGGGGACGGGTGCGGCGGGCATCGTCGGCGCGTTCATCTCTTGATAATCTTTGGGAATGTCAAAAGCAGAGGCATTAACGGGTTCTTCCTGTGCCGAAATCAAAGTAGTGGTGACTTCCTGTCCTTGCACATCAGCTTTGGTTTTGATCACCATGCCGGGCAGCGCGCTGGTGTCCGGCGCAATGCCTTTGGACATCTGGCTCATGGGCGATTTATTTAATTTATCCATCTGCGCCATGATTGCTTTGTAATTGGGATAACTTTTGGCCACCCAAATCGTGCCGCCGACGTTGCTGCCGCTGTTCGTCCAGTTGTAAATCTCCGCGCTGTAACCATTGATGGTTTCGGTTTTGCCGGTGTCCTGCAATTTTGGCGGCGCGGCGTTCGTCCCGCCATTATTCATCCGGCTTTTCATTTGCGCCATCATTTGCTGCATCTGGGCGGCGGATATTTTCATCGCCATTTTTTGCTGGTGCATCAACGTCGTCGCCTCGCCCGTGCCCAAATCCATGATCGTGCTCATGTCGCCCATCTTGCCGATCGCCATGTCCACGCGGATTTTATCACCTTTGATTTTCATGGTCATAGCGCCGTTCTGCATGGCGCTTTCCATCTTTTGTTGAATGACGAAATCGGCGCGGGCGGCGGCAACCGTCGAAACTAGGATAAGAAATGCAAGTGTCCGTTTCATGGTTCGGCGATAATGCAGCAGGTCGCTCCAAAAGAAAAGTATAAAACGGAACGATAAATCAATTTATTTATTCCGGTTGGTCGTCATCGAAATGTGAAAAATGAAAACAACCAAACGCAATTATTCCTGAAACGGCGAGGACAATGATGGCTTGCGCGCCCGGTTTTTTTAATTCATTGGACAAATCCTCCATCATCTCGCCCGATTTGCCGTAAAGCATTTCCATTTGTCGCGTTTCCGGTTTGTCATATCCGGCCATTGAGAGATCACCGCTCAAATCCGCCGCCCGCGTTCTCATCCAATAAAGAATTCCGGCAGCCGAAATTCCTAAAACTAAAATGACGATGCCGGTTATTTTTAACTGTTTCGCACGGCGATGGGGCGGAATTTTTTTGTCGGTTGCCATCATGTTTGCAATTTTTGAACACGGCGTCACTTCGCAATCATCCCGCTTTGGCGCGCATAATTGAACAGGCCGCCGGCGTCCACGACCGGGCGAACGTCGCCGAGCGGTTTGAATTTGATGACTTTTCCAGTTGTCTGGATCGTGACCGTCGCCGCGTCAAGGTCAACGGTGACAACCTCGCCCGTTTTCAAAGTGTCGCAAAGGCGTTCGCTGATTTCGCAAGGATAAAGTTCGCCGGTGGCGACGGAATTGCGGAAAAAAATGCGGGCGAAACTTTCCGCAAGAACGACTTTGCATCCCGCCGAGCCGAGCGCAATGGGCGCGTGCTCCCGCGAACTGCCGCAGCCGAAATTTTTTCCGGCGACGACGACGGGATAGTCGCTGTCGAGCGCGCCGTCTTTGACAAAGCGCGTCGCATAAAGCGATTTGGGCAAACCATCGAGCGCATGACTGCCCAGCTTCTCGTATTCGTCGGGAATCGTCGGCACGAGATTCAAAAATTGCGCGGAAATGATTTGATCGGTGTCAATGTTGTCGCGCACGACATAAACCGGGCCGGTAAAAACAGATTGCATGGCGGCAATGTGCCGCGAACGGATTCAATTTTCAAATAGATTTCCATTGCCGGCACCGGCTTCAACCTTGCCGCGACGAATTTAATTTCTATAATTCCTGCGTGCTCGACATCAAATTGATCCGCGAAAAAACTGATTTTGTTCGCCAGCGTCTCGCCACGCGCGGGGCAGGGGATGAAACAAAGATTGACCATTTATTAGCATTAGACAATTCACGTCGCGAAGCTCTTGTCGAAGTGGAGAAACTCAAGGCAGAGCGAAATCGAATTTCAAAAGAAATCGGTGCTTTAATGGCTCAAAAGAAATTTCAAGAGGCTGAAGCGAAAAAAGCTGATGTTCGTTTTTTGGGCGAAAAAATTTCCACGCTGGAAAAAGAAGTCGCGGAAGTTGAAACGGCGCGTGATGCGCTGATGCTGCAATTGCCGAACTTGCCGCACGAATCCGTGCCGCCCGGAAAATCAGCAGAAGATAATCCTGAAATCCGCGTTCACGGCGAAAAAATAAATTTTAATTTCAAACCCAAATCGCATGTCGAACTTTGCGAAAGTTTGAAGCTGGTTGATTTTGCGCGCGCGGCAAAACTTTCCGGCAGCGGATTTTTGCTTTACACCAATTGGGGCGCGCGACTCGAACGCGCGTTGATCCAATTTCTGCTCGACTTGCACATCACGGAACATGGTTACACGGAAGTTTCGCCGCCGTTCATGGTCGGCGAACAATGTCTCGTCGGCGTCGGCCAGTTTCCAAAATTCAAAGATCAGTATTACGGCGTGGCCGAAGGCGACGACGCAAAAAATCTTGGCAAACTTTATTTAATTCCGACGGCGGAAACGCCGGTGGCAAACATTCATCGCGAAGAAATTTTGCCGGAAAAAAGTTTGCCAATAAAATATTGCGCCTACACGCCGTGTTTTCGCGGGGAAGCGGGCGCGGCGGGCGTCGGCACGCGCGGCATGATTCGCGTGCATCAATTCGACAAAGTGGAACTGATAAAAATCGTGAAGCCGGAAAACGGCTACGACGAATTGGAAAAAATGGTCGCGAACGCGGAAAAAGTTTTGCAATTGCTCGGCCTGCATTATCGCGTGATTTTACTTTGCACGGGCGACATGGGTTTCGGCAGCGCAAAAACTTACGACATCGAAGTTTGGGCGCCGGGGCACGGGAGTTATCTTGAAGTTTCGAGCTGCTCGAACTGCGAAGATTTTCAATCGCGCCGGATGAACCTGCGTTTCAAAACGGAAGGTGGAGAAAAAAGCGGCGAAAATAAATTTCCGCATATTTTGAACGGCAGCGGCACGGCGCTCGCCAGATTATTTGTTGCGCTGATTGAAACGCATCAGCAGGCGGATGGGAGTGTTTTGATTCCGAAGCTGTTGCAGCCTTATTTGAGAGCGGAACGAATCACTGTCTAAATTTATGATTGATGATTTATGATTTACGATTTTTAAATCCAATCATCAATCATAAATCGTAAATCATAAATGAAAATTCTTCTCGCCAGCAGCGAAGTTCATCCGTTTTCAAAAACGGGCGGGCTGGCGGACATGGTGGGCGCGCTGGGCAAAGCGCTCGCGCACGCGGGGCACGAAGCGCGAATCGTCACGCCGTTGTATCGCGGCCTTCGCGAACAATTCCCGCAAATTAAAAAAGAAGACTGGCAGTTCGATTTGCCGCTGGGCACAAATCGCGTTCGCGGGGAACTGTTTTCGCTCGAAGTGGAAGGCGGATTGACCATTTTTTTCATCCATCAGCCGGATTTTTATCATCGGAATAGTTACTACATGGAAAACGACGTCGGCTATGCGGACAACGCCGAGCGATTTATTTTTTTCTCCAAGGGCATCGCGCATCTTGCGCGCTATTTTTCATGGCAACCGGATATAGTTCACGTTCACGACTGGCAGGCGGCGTTGGTTCCGGCGTTGATTTTGAACCAGAAAAAAAACGAAGGGTGGGGGAATCCGCCGCCCGCTTGCCTGACGATTCACAATCTCGCATATCAGGGAATTTTTCCGCCGGAAAAATTTTCGCTCGCAAATTTGTCGCCGGAATTTTTTAACCCGGAAGGCGTGGAATTTTACGGCCAGTTGAATTGCCTCAAGGCGGGAATCGTTTTTGCCGATGCGATCACCACGGTCAGCCCGCGTTATGCGCGCGAAATTTTAACGGAAGAATTTGGCTGCGGACTGGACGGGCTTTTGCGCCAAAAACAAAAAAGACTTTTTGGGATTCTTAATGGCGTTGATTATGCCGAATGGAACACCTCCGAAAATGAATTTCTGGTGCATTCCTATTCTGCGGCGCAATTGGCGGGAAAAACCAGGAACAAATTAGATTTGCAGGCGGAGCTTGGCCTGCCGGTTTCAAAAAAAATTCCGCTCTTTGGAACGATTTCGCGCTTGGCCCAACAAAAAGGCGTGGATATTCAAATCGCCACGCTGGAAGAAATGTTGAGCGCGGACATTCAATTTATTTTGCTCGGCAGCGGCTCGCCGGATTACGAACGCGGTTATCATGAACTGGCGCGGCGTTTTCCCGACAAAGTCGCCATTCACATCGGCTATGACGAAAGCCTCGCGCATCGCATCGAAGCCGGTTGCGATTTTTATATCATGCCCTCGCTTTTTGAGCCGAGCGGTCTGAATCAAATGTATAGTTTGCGTTATGGAACGATTCCCATCGTTCGCGCGGTCGGCGGTTTGGACGACAGCATTATTGATTTCACGGAAAATGCGGCGAGCGCCAACGGAATCAAATTTTACGATTACAGCGCGCGCGCGCTGGCCAAGGCAATGCGCAAGGCGCTGGCAATTTATCAGGAACCGAGGTTGCTGCGGCGTTTCCGGCAAAACGGCATGAAGTCCGATTTTTCCTGGAAGCAAACCGTCAATGAGTATTTGAAAATTTACCAGGCGGCAAAAACTTTCAGCGCTGAACCAGATTTGCAAAACGCCGGGCGCGTTCCCTGACCACTTTGCTCGGATGATTCGCTTCCCACGGCGCATTCCACAAAACATAAAATTCAAAATCTGACGCCGGACGTTTGTGGCCGGCTTGAAATTCATCCAGACGGGTTTGCATGATTTGTTTGGCGGCGTTCAAGGCGATTTGCAAATCGTGAGGATTGCCTCCCGGCCAAAGGGCAGGCAGGATTTGAAAACGCGAAATCTCACCATCCGGGCCGATGGCCCGATCATTATCACCGCTCTCAATCATGGATAACGCCGCCCAACGATCCATTGCGGACGCCGAAAATAACGCGCCGAACAGAAGCAACGCGCAAATAACCACCTTTCCCTTCATAAAATCAAAAATTTTCAGTAGGCAATCTACCAATGAAACAGGATTTGTCAATTAAATATAACAAACATTGTATGACTATAATTGAATTTCAAATTTTCATGTTATAAATGTGACGTTCACAGCGACCTTTACTGATGCAACTTGATTTACAACAACGGCTTTGGGTTTTGCGTAATTTCTTTACGATTTATTTGGAGCGTGCTCATGACTTGGTTAAAGCCGGTCGCAAAGACGATGCTCGCGACTGGTTGCGTTTTTTTCGCAATTCGGGAATTTTGGGACTTCTGGCGGATGTTGAGCATGGTGTTTTAGCGAAGCAAGAGAACGAATGGCTTTCCTGTTCTCTTCGCGACTTGGAAACCAAATGTCATCCGCTAGATGTTCCAAATTTTCAAACTGACCTTCAGGCGATACGTGGTCAATTGGAACAGATTGGCGGTCGCTTGGGGTTGTTGTTTCATTCCGATTTAAAAATTGATTCTGTTGGAAACTGTGTGACACCATGAAATGTTATTGTTTCACTTGTGCTCGGTGTCAAAGAATTCGGCAGCGTCGGTTATTTGGTTTGCAGATTTCTAATGGCTCTGCGTGTGAACAATTTCTCGTTTTTAATTGTTGCACGTTATTCGCGCTCTCTTGTGGTGTTCTTATCGGTTTGCGTTTTGCATGACAAAAACCTTTTCCATTCGACTCAACGATCAGGAGCGTTTCAAGCTTAATGAGATTCTTTCGTCGGAAAATTGTGAGTCTGAAAATGCCGGGGAATGGTTTCGTTTGTTGCTTCATCGCGAATGGAATAAACGCAAGAATCTCGGCGTTCCAAATTCTGTTGAATTTGCAACGTGTTTTCGCGTTAAACCAATTTCCTGTAAGGGCGTTGGTGCCGTCAGTCCACACAAGGCAGGCACCAACGAAATTTCTCAAGCGCGTCCACGGCGTTTGAGTTCGGATAAACACAGTGGAAAAAGAAACTAAACAACTATGGAAATCCAAGCTGAAGTTCTGGCAGAGGACGTTCGTAGAAAAGACGACGTCGAGTATGTTACTGTGACTTGCCGCGAGATTGCTTCCAAGCCGTTGTTGCAAATGTTTGATTACGGTTTGCGACGCGAGGAGATGCACCACAAAGGAAAACTCGTAGGCAAAACGGTCAAGCTGCATGTAAATACAATTCGCGCTATATTCGCCGGGCGTCCCCAGATGTCCGGAGTGCTCGAATTGTCAGTGAAATAAAATTATGAGCAGCCCGTTTTGTCTTGCGGTAGCGCGTGTAGATTGGACTGTCTTTGCGTCTCTCTCCTTTCGGAATGAACCGAGCGAGCGTAGCGCGTTGTTGGCGGCTGAGAAGCTGTTGAAATGGGTTGCTCACTTACAACGGATGCCTTTCAAGGAATTGAAATATGCCGTTCGAATAGAAACGGGTGAAGCCAAAGGACGGCGACACCTTCACTTGTTGTTAGTTGTTGAACGCAGTTATTTGGGGTATTTGGTTGTGCCGGTCGGAAAAGCTTCTATCGCCTATAAGTGGTGGAAGAAACATTACGGGATTTCCCGTTTCCGATCTGTCCTTAGTGGAACCGATTCAGCAGTCGCTTACATAACCAAAGATCTCGACGCCGGGGCGGATATTTACGAACTGGCGAAAACTGCGCGTCATCAACACCTGATTATCTCGTTTGCAGCGATGAAGTGGATTCGCAAGAGAACCGGGTCTGCTGACAGCCATGACACAGCGACAAACACACTGCCGGATAGTTTGCCAAGCCTAAGAAACCTCGGGACGATGAGTCCTGACCCGTCACTTGCGAGTGTCGGTGTGTGTTCACGGTAAAAGCCCGGTTGGTCGGAATTGTGAGTCCCTTAAATCGTATGGTTGCAATTTCAGGTTCGCCCTGCCCCCCGCGTAGCGGGGGGCAGGCGTTCTTGAGTAAAACCTTTGGAGCGATTGATTATGACTCGAAAACGTAATAGATGTGTAGTTGAACAATTTGAGTTGCCAGTGCAATTTCCGGCGGTTTTGAAATTGAACGGCAAATACGTAGCGGTTCTTTTTCGCCTGGGGACACCGTTTTCTCAAAACATCGTTCGTTCTGGCAAAATTCTTCATCGTTCTGAACGCACTGCGATCGGTGAATTTAGAAAATTATGAGGGAAGGCTATTTCAAACAACTCATTGTGCGTGTTTTGGTTTATACGACCCTTGCTTTTTTCATTCGTTTGATTCTTCGACATTTTACTCATTAAATATTTATGATTTTAGAAGCTATTTCTCGTGCTCGTTTGCAGCGTCTTGAACAGTTTCGTGTGGTGGCTGGCACTTTGCAAACGGGTTTGATTTCTCCGGGGATGGCTGAATGGATTCTTGGTGTTTCTCGTCAGCGCGTTTATGCGATGATTTCGTCTGCTCGGCTAGAAACTCGTGCAATCGCCGGACATCGTTTGATACTTCTTTCGTCTCTCGCCAGCTACTGTAGGAGAAAATGAGTAGGCCGGTTGCGCAGATTGCTATCCATAAAAACCATGCCAGCGTGATTTCTGCGCAGAGTGCGTAATGATTGATTTCAAATTGTGCGATTGCGGGAATGGTAGGCATAATGACAACTACACAGAATTCTTGTTTTCTGGTCAACTATAAAAATTCCGGGGCAATTTCGTTTCGGATGTAACCAAAGGCTGAAAACATGAAAACATTGAAAAAGATTGGTGTTGGTTTGATGGTCATCTCTCCCCTGCTTGCTTCTGCTCAGACGGATGCGACGGCGATTGCGACTGGCGCGTCCACTGCGTTTGCTGTAGTGGCTCCCATTGTCATCACGATTGCTAGTTTTTTCGTGATTGTTCGCATTGCGAAACGTGTGGTCAAATAATTCAATATTTCCGTCGCTCAATATTGCGCAATGTTGGGCGACGGAAACCTTAAAATTATGATTATTCCTCTTTTTGCTCAGACGGATGCGACGGCGATTGCGACTGGTGCGTCTACTGCGTTTGCAGTAGTGGCTTCCATTGTCATCACGATTGCCACTTTTTTTATTATTGTCCGTCTTTCCAAACATGCTGTTGGTAGGATTGACCGTGATGATATTGGTTTTGGAGCTTCCGATCATGACCATGATCATTGATGAAATTTCTTGTTCCCATTTTGATTTTCTTATTCGTTGTTTTCGTGTGGCTTCGGGCTATTCGCAACGCGCAACTCGGTATTCATCATGTCTCGTCAACGTTAGGCACGACTCGGCTCGTTGACTTATGGACTACCAATCCAACGTATTATACTTTTGAACTGTCTTCTAATTGGGTTGTTACTACCAACGGAATTATTCACCCAGTTGTCCGGGTCACGAATTACTATTGGCACGTTTGGAGAATTTTTCAAAAATGAAATTTTTTCTTTCTATTTTGTTTTGTTGCTTTGGTTTATCTGCCTTGGCAGACTTTACTTTGACAATCAATAACGTGGGCAATTGTCTGATTCCTGTTACTCAGTACCTTTTTACTGTGAATGGAGACGACGGCGGCGGGCGTCCTTATAATGCTCAAAATTTTTCGATAAATGTTAATTCGGCTATCAATCCCGGTTCTAGTGCGACTTTTACTATTACGTCAATCGAATACACTTTGAACGGTTTGACCTATTCCTCCATGGCCACTAATACGGTGTTTGTTTCTGGCGGCAATTCTCCGGTTTTCAATGTTACGATGGATGGTTGTGCTAATGTCGAGTGTAAGACTAATTTGACTTTTACCGTTAACAATAACGATTCCGTTTCTCACTCTTACGCTGCCACTTATATTTCGTCTGTTGATGGTTCTTCTTACCAGTTTCTTGCCGGAGCCGACGCTGTTCCTCCTGGACAAACTCGCTCTGTTACCGTTGAAGTTGATTGCACCAATGTTTCCAACGTTGAGTTGGTGCGTTATGATCCTAATGGTAGTATGGAAGATGTTGGTGGTTCTATTTACGCTGTCGGTTCGGCTCCGCCCTCTGTTGTTTCCACTTCTCCGACTCCCAGTTCACCGTCGTCTCCGAATCCTAGTCCAACTCCGGTTAATGACAATTCTCCGCCGCTCAACAATTACAACCCCACTAATTCTTTTCAAACTGGCACGAATGCTCCTATTCTTTTTACCACCACAAACATTAATGATAGTGTCCAACAGGGCGATAGTGCCCTTTACGATGCGACGGTAAAAGGTTTTAATCAGAATCACGCCGATTTGTCGCTGGTTAATTCTAGTTTTGGTGAGATGAATACGAACGGTGTTAACATTGCGTCTACTCTTGCGCAAGTTCAGGCTCAGGATGCGGCTTTTTATTCCAACGTGCTTAACCACGGTTTGATTGTTTCCAACTTAAACAATTCAACTTTCAATGGTTCTAATTTGACTGTTAATATCGGCACAAATTTAAGTTTAGGAACGAACCTTGCGTCTGAAAATACTCTTGTTGGCATTTCCAACCTTCTTGCTGGTTCTGTTACGAATAGTAACAGCACGAATTTTACCAGTGGTTTGCCGACTGATTATTCGACTGCTCTTGGACTTGCGCAGCCGCAAGTTCAGTCCAGTCTTGATGCGATTGACACCCTTAAGGGAAAGTTGACCGGGCCTGTTTATTCCGACGATGGTGATCCGACTATGTTGCTTGCGACTTCTTACGGCAATTTTGACTTCAACCCATTGCATGACGTTCGTGTTGCCGGTGTGGCTTCTTTGGCCAAGCGTCTCTTTGCTTGGTTAATGGTTGTTGGTTACTTGTATTTGGTATGCAAAGACACCGTCGATATTATTGACAAGTTAGGGACTCGTCGTGGCAGTGCCGTTCAAGACCTTGACACTGCTGGTTTCAATGTTGCCGGAGTGGTCATTGCTCTTCTTTTGCCGATTGCTGCTCTTGTTGGTTGGGGTATTGTTCTGGCGGTAGTTTTAACCTGGAAAATCGGCGGTGGTTTTGATGTGTTTGCGATTTATAACGCTAACCCTTTGTCTGGTGCCGCAACCGGCTCAATTCATCTTGCGGAAGCTTTCTTTCCGTTGCAATTAATGTTTGCGCTTGTCAGTAGCTATCTCCTTTTCAAGCTGACTATTGGTCGGGCGTTGCTCCTTTATGGAGCGGTTGCGAAATATATTTTTGGAACGTAATATGGAAACACTCATTTGCTTTACTTGCGGATTGTATCTTGCTCAATGTATTTACGACGCCATGCGTTCCTCTCTATGAAAACGATTCTATTCATTTATGCTCTAACGTGTATTACAGTTTGTGCCCAAACGAACTATCCTCCGAACAGTCCTCCCTTCAACAATCATCCGACGAATTGGGTTTATAGCTGTGAGTTTGGCGGTTACAATAACCAGAATCCGAATGTCAGTTATCTGCCTTGCGGCTGGTATGACCAGCCGACGAATTTAGTATCAAACGGTTCTGCGAACTACTTTAATCCCGGTCCTTTGACCCTTAAAATTTCGTTTATCAATCTTGAATTGGTTCGCGGATTCCCCGGTTATCTGATCGGTTTTGAAATCGACAACTCGGTTGTTGGCTCCAGTTACGAGGTTCAATCCAGTTACACTTTGAAGTCTCCTTCTTGGACGACGGTGGCCACGGTCGTGTCCACGTCCCGTAATTTTACTTTCAACACTTTCTTTCCCTTCAGCACGAATATGTTTTTCCGTTGTTACGGTGTGGCTCCTGAATACTTTGGGGGAGTCTACTTGAACGAGCCTTCACATTTTCATGCCGTGACAATTTCAACTTTTGGACTTGGGCTTGCGTTTGCTTTGTCTCGAATTTTTCGCGTATGAAGAGAAACTTTATCGTTCTATTTTGCCTGCCAGTGAGTTTGTTTGCGCAAACCAATGTTCTTGATCCCTCCGGTAATTCCTTTTCCACCACGAGCGATTTTGGGTTTTATTGGGATGGTTTTTATGTCGGCTTGGCTATCTTCGGTTTTGCGTGGATTGTCCGGTTGTGTCGGAAAGGAGCGTCTGATTTTTGATGAATAATGTAACTGTTATCATCGGCAAAAAGCGTCGTCAATACGCTTCGATGCGCGAAGCGTTGGGCGGTTTGCGGTGGTATTTTCTATGGGATGCGCTTGAGCGGGATTTGTTGTTTTTTTTCGGTTTGGACTGATGATACGTTTTATTACTGGAAAACCTGGGGGTGGTAAGGGTATTGTGACCTGTCAACAGGTCATTGAAGAGTTGTCGAAGGGGGAGCGTCCGGTGATCGCCTACTTTGCCTTTCGTTTCGATCCCTGGGTGCGGTCGTGGAAGAAGCGTGGCAAGACTTTCATGAAGCCGGAGATTGGCATGTCGGCTTATCTTCATCGCGAGTATCAGACCGATTTCGATTTGCGCAAACGGGTTCACGTTTTGGATGATGATCAAGCGGCTGAGTTTTTTTTATACCGAATTGTTGATGGCAAGCTTGTCAAAGCTGAATGCGACCGTGATTCCAAGGGAGTCATCCAGGATTTTGATCATGAACTTGGTAAAACTGCTGGCGGTTGTCTTTACGTGATTGACGAGGCGTGGAAATTTTACGGCGCGCGTAATTGGGGTAAAACCTCTGCCGCTTTCCTTTCTTACGTTCCGTTGAACCGGCATTTTGGGGACGACGTCTTGATTGTCACGCAACACACTAAGCAAATTGACGTGACTTGTCAGCGCGTCGCGCAAGACTTTTGGCTAACCACGAATCACTCAAAACTGAAAGTCGGCATGTTTCGTCAGCCGGACGTTTTTTCCGTGGCGGTTTATGATCAGGCGCCTACCGGTGCGTCCATTCAGCCGATGGAGCGAAAAGTTTTTCGGCTTGATAAAGCGGGTTTGGGGTCGTGTTACGACACGGCGGGTGGTTTGAAGGGTGCGGCTGCCGGTTCGGTTGGTTCTGCTGGTGATATGTTTGCTCGTAAGACCGGTTTGCCCTGGTGGGCCATGATTCTCGTTTTGATTGGAATTGGTTTTGGTGCTTTGAAGTTGACCCACCTGGGCGGCTGGCTCGTGGGTCGTAAGATTACCAATACTTTGCCACATTCCGAAGCTGTGAAAGTGCCTGGTTATCAAAGCGTGTTTGAAAAAGCTGAACCCGTTTTACAGTCTGCTGGCTCATCCATCCTGTCCCAGGACACCAACCAGGTTGTTTGCACTGGTTACGTTTACCAGAATGGTTGTTGGCAGGTTTTTTTCAGCGACGGCACAGACGCCCGTTCGGACTGGGGTGAAGTTCAGAAAGTGACTCGGCGGTCTGTCATTGTTCACGGAAAAGAATTTGCCGTTGCCCATCCGTTAAATTCTCAGGTTTTTTCTGAATATCTTTTTCAGTCTCAATTTTCTTCTGCTCCGACGAATTTGCATTTTCTTTCCGCTTCTTCCGTCCAGGTGATTCCTTTTATTGACTCCCGCGATTCTCTTTATCCGCGTCGTCAAAGTTCTGGTTTTGGGACTTTTCAACAGCGTATGCAAAACGGACCGACTCAAGCGAGTCAGTCCGTTGTCGTTCCTCCCCAGAACTAGTTAGCAGATGTGAACTTTGGTTTTCGTTGCTTCGATTTTTGCTTTTTCGATCGCAAAACACTCCGGGCAAATGCCGTCCGTAATGACCTCTTCAAGAGTTTCGATTTTTACAAAATGCATTCCTTTGTAACAAAAGCCCAGATAATTCTCTGTTTTATAACTTGGCTCCCCGATCCGTTTAATGCACCATTTGCACCGTGTGATTGTTTTTTGAACTGATGACGTTTGCTTTGAACCCGATTCCCTCGCTTCGTTGCTTTGTATTGTGTTTTTCATGAGTTTTTTTTTGAACTGTCGTCTGTCGTCACCGTCATCCACTCGCTTCGCAAATTGAGAAGGTTTTTTAACAACTGACTGCGGGATTTCTCTGCGAGCAAAAGGCATGACATACCGCATTTAGCCGTTATGAATAGGCAGGCGGTTGGCGTGACTTTTGATTGCAGAGAAATCCCGTGCTTCTGTGAAGCATCGGAAATTGTGTTAAGAAGCCTGAACAGCGAGTGGATGATGGTGACGACAGATGCCCGGCAAAAGACGATTGAAGAACACCCAAAATTCCGGATTCCCCTTTTTTCTGAAAACCCCTGTCAAATTTATTTTCAACTATTTTCTGTCTTAAAACTCAATGTTTATGCAGTAAAGTGTTCAAACATTGTATGACTATAATTATCAGGGTTGAAGGTTTATTGCATCGGCCATTGATTGTGGTTGACAGCTTTTGTTCAAATGGAAATAGTTTGGGAAATCGCCGCCCGTCAATTTTCCCGAATTTTGCCAACTCAATCATGAATTCCAAAGGCATTCTGACCCAACGTAAAATTGCGCGTTACGGCTGGCTGCCGGATTTGCCGGACGCGCGCGATCATCTTTATGCTGCGCCGATGGAAATGCTGGGCGCGATTCCGCCGAAAAATTGCTATGCCGACGCGTTGAAATACAAGGCGGTTTTGTATCAGCGTTTGACGCCGGTTTTAAGCCAGTTGAAAGGCTGTCTCGCGTCCGGCTTTCCGTTCGTTTTCGGATTCACGGTTTATGAGAGTTTTGAAAGCGCGCAAGTGGCCAAAACCGGCCACGCGCCACTGCCCAAATCCAACGAACAAGTGATTGGCAGTCACGCAGTCGTTGGTGTAGGCTACGACGATGCGAATCGACAGATTCCAATCTGGCGGACGATTTCTGGACCATCCGCATCGTGCAATAAATTTTACCAGCAAAAAATATGACTCTCACCAAACGCGATCTCGTCGTCCGCATCAGCAATGAAACCGGCCTGGGTCAGCAGCAGGTTTTTGAGGTGGTGCAAAAAACCCTCGACTACATTTCCGAAGCGCTCGCCAAGGGCGACAAAGTGGAACTGCGCAACTTCGGCGTCTTTGAAGTCAAAATCCGCAAGGCGCGCATCGGGCGCAATCCGCACAAACCGGAAACCGACGTGCCTATCCCTGCCCGTTCGATGGTGAAATTCAAGGCCGGCAAAGAAATGCGCGCGGAAGTATTGAAACTGCCAGCGCAAAGTTAGCCACAGATAAACAGATTTCACACAGAGAAAATTTCTGTTGAATGAATCTGCGTTTCATTTGTGCAAATTTGCAGCTTCAATTCGCCTTCTCTTTTTGGTTCGCGTTTTTTAAGCTGTCCGCATGGAACGATTGCCCGGTTTTCGCGATTTTTATCCCGAACCCCTGCCCCACTCCGATGTTTGGAGCGCCGCCGCACGCCAGTTCATTTTTGAAAAATGGCGAACCGTCGCGCGCCGCTATAATTTCAGCGAATACGACGGCCCGCCGCTCGAACCGCTTGAACTTTTCACCACGAAGAGCGGCGAGGAAATTGTCGGGCAACTCTATAACTTCACGGACAAAGGCGACCGCGCCGTTTCGCTGCGACCGGAAATGACGCCGACGCTCGCGCGCATGGTTGCCGCGCACGAACGCAATTACAAAAAACCCATCAAGTGGTTCGCGCTCCCGCAACTCTTCCGCTACGAACGCCAGCAGAAAGGCCGCCTGCGCGAACATTTTCAGTTCAACGCCGACATCATCGGCGAAAGCGATCCGGCGGCGGACGCGGAATTAATTGCGCTGCTGATTGACACGCTGCGCGCGTTTGGTCTGACCGAACAGGATTTCGTCATCCGCTTGAGTAGCCGCAATGCGTGGCAGGAATTTTATGAAGTGAGAAGTCAGAAGTCAGAAGTGCGAAATGACGCAAGTAAGCAATACGAATTTTTCCAGATCATTGACAAACTCGAACGCGCGCCGAAGGAAGAATCCGTAAAAAAATTATCCGCGCTCGGATTTTCCCTCGCGGACGTGAACCAGTTCATCGAATCCGGCCAGCCGACGGCGGAGCTGGAAAGCATTTTGCAAAACCTCGCCGCGCGCGGCCTCGGCAGTTTCGTCAAGATTGATTATCGCGTCATTCGCGGCCTCGCGTATTACACCGGCGTCGTGTTCGAGGCGTTCGATGCGAAGGGCGAGTTCCGCGCGCTCGCGGGCGGCGGACGCTATGACAATCTCATCAAGCTTATCAGCGGCGGCAAGGTGAACCTGCCCGCGCTCGGCTTCGGCATGGGCGACGTGGTGCTGCTGGAGATTTTGAAAGCGCGCGGCCTGCTGCCGAAATTCGACGCAAACGTGGACGTTTTTGTTTTGATCGAGGACGAAACCCTCCGCGCGCCGTCGCTGAAACTCATCCAGGAATTGCGCGCCGCCGGATTTGCCGTCGAGTATCCGCTCACGCTTGCCAAGCCGGACAAGCAATTCAAACGTGCGCAGGAATTGAAGGCGGCGTTCACGGCCAAAGTCGAAAGCGAATCCTACGTGCGCATCCGCAACTTGAAGTCGCGCGATGAAATCGTCGCCGGCTTTGCCGACGCGGCGAATCATTTGCGGTGAATGAACCTGATTTGCAAAAAATGATTAAGCTGATAGACTGCCAACCATGAAGACTACGCTGCTTGAACCTGAGATTGTCACGCGCAAAGGCAAGCCCGTTTCCGTAATCCTGCCCATCAAAGAATATCAGGAACTGCTGGAGCGCGTCGAAGATGCCGAAGACGTGGCGTGGTTGAAGCGCGCCCGTCAGAAACCACTTCACTACCGTCCGCTCGCCGACTATCTGGCCGAACGCCAAAGCCACTGACCATGTATCGCGTCTTTCTCGAACGCGCCGCCGAAAAAGACCTCGCCCGGCTTTCGTCTGAAGTTCACGACCGGATCGTCATTGCCATTCGCGGACTCGCCAGCGACCCGCGCCCGCCCGGTTGCCGCAAACTTGCCGGCAGCAAGCATGACTGGCGCATCCGTGTCGGTGATTACCGTGCGGTTTATGAGATTGCCGATGAAATCCGGATTGTGCGCGTGAACCGCGTGCGCCATCGCCGGGAGGTCTACCGATGATGAAGTCGTGCGCGAAATCGTCGCCGGCTTTGCCGACGCGACGAATCATTTGCGGTGAAAATGATTTAATCGGACGAGTCGAAAAATTGAAAACACACAAAGAAAATTAAATTATGAAAAATAAAATCGTTTATTTATTACTGCCTTTGTTGCTGTTGAGTTGCTCAAAAAAATCGGCGTCGGACTCAACAACTGAATCGCCGACTGAAATCAATGGAATGGCTGATAACCAGGATATCACCGCATCGTCGGCTTTGCCATTTCAAGTGACGACGGTTTGGCCTGATTCTGAATCCAGACAAATGATTGACATCCAAAAAAGCGCAGCGGCATTTCTCAAGGCCAAAGATTTTGACAAGCTGGATGAGCTAGCCGCAAAACTTCGCACTTCGAAAGAATGTTACGCAAACGGACATTGGAAATTAGCCGATGTTTATGCCGGTCTTGTCCCTTCAGATAATGCGTCTGATGATCAATGGGAAAATAGTATTGCAGCTTTGCAGGATTGGGTTGCCTCTAAACCAGAGGCCATAACCGCGCGTGTTAGTTTGGCGAACGTTCTTGTCAACTATGCTTGGCATGCTAGAGGTAGCGGTTACGCAAACACGGTAACAGATAAAGGTGGAAATCTCTTTAGCAAAAGACTAAATCAGGCTATGAACGTATTGAATGAAGCAGGAAACCTCAAAGAGCAATGCCCACACTATTGGCCTGTCAAAATGAGAGCAGCTTTGGGATTGCAGATGGACAAAGACCAGTTTAATGACGTCTTTAGTCAAGCAATCACAAACGCTTCCGACTACGAACTTTCATATCTTCAAAGAGCAATTTATCTCATGCCTCGATGGTATGGCGGCGAAGGAGAAATGGAGTCGGACTTGGAAAAGTCAGCAGACCGAATAGGCGGCAAAGACGGAGATATGCTCTACGCACAAGTCGTTTGGAGCATTCATGCTCGTTCTTATTCTCCAAATATATTCAAGGAAAACCATTTCTCATGGCCACGAGTGGATCGAGGATTTGCGGTCATCGAAAAACATTTTCCGGATTCATTAGCAGCAAAAGGCGAGCGGGCTTATCTCGCCGCCTATGCTGGCGATGCCGAAAAAACCCGCGAATATCTGAAAGAAACTCAAGGACAAGCTGACTTGGCAATCTGGTATTACAAAAATGAGTATATCAGAGTTGCAAATTGGGCGTTCGGACAATAAAAAAGGCGAGACTTTCGCCTCGCCTTCGTGAAATCTTGTCCGCACTTGTCCCAAAGGGACACCGGAAATTAGCCAGCTACGAAGTGGCTGGAAAATCATCCAAAAAGAATTTGCGTCCTGAAAGGACGCCGGATTGTCGAGAAAAGTTCCGTCGTGCCTTGCGGCACAACGTTGTGACGTGGAAGCGCGCACGAAATTATTTTGGGGCGGCGTTTTTAATTTTCATTCGACCCGCCGCATTTTCATGGTTAGCCTGTTTGAATTATGAAGCCTGACGAAATTTTATTGGAAGCCGAAGAAAAAATGCTCAAGACCGAGCAAGTGGTCGCGAATGAATTTGCCGGCGTGCGCACGGGCAAGGCGTCCGCATCGCTCGTCGAAAATATTCTGGTGGAAGTTTATGGCTCGCAGATGCGCATCCGCGAACTCGCGGGCATCACGACGCCGGAACCGCGCATGCTCGTCATCCAGCCGTGGGACCTGACCGGCATCCAGCAAATCGAGAAAGCCATCCAAAAGGCGAACCTCGGCCTTTCGCCCGTCGTGCAGGGAAAAATCATCCGCGTCGCGTTCCCGGAATTGAGCACGGAACGGCGGCAGGAATTTGTAAAAATAATTAAAAAAATGGCCGAGGACGGGCGCGTGGCGATCCGCCATGTGCGCCGCGACGCGCTGGAACTTTTGAAAAAATCGGAAGCTTCCGGCGGCGTCGGCGAAGAAGAAGTCGAATCGGCGGAAAAAGAAATTCAAAAATTGACCGACCAATACTCTGCCA
Organism: Verrucomicrobiia bacterium; assembly: GCA_036509895.1. GTDB lineage: Bacteria > Verrucomicrobiota > Verrucomicrobiia > Limisphaerales > UBA11358 > UBA11358. The sequence continues at coordinate 28,911 of DATCEV010000018.1, read as the reverse complement.
AAATTGACGGTCACGTCACGCACAAGGAAAAAGAAATCTTGACGGTGTGATTTTTAGCGGCGGCAAGCGGATTATATTATTGCGACGGCGAACCATCGTAAGACCAATTGATGTCGGGATTGCCGGGATCGCCGACCTTGGTTCCTTTCTGATAAGCCATGTAGGAGTATTTGAAATAAGCGGCATGGCCGTCAAGGAACGTGAGATTAGCCCCGGCGTTATGGCGGGAAGAAAGATGATTCAGCGAACCGCGCGCGGCGCCCAAATCGTTGAGAGGATTCGCGCCGTAAAACGGAGTCTCACCGGAGTTGGCCCGCACATCTGAAAAAAAGACGAACGCCGAGGAATGCAAAACGGCCGTGGCCTTGAACGGCGAGCTGGCGGGAACCAAGCCATTAGTGCCTTTGAAATTGATGCCATAACTGAAAGCCACGTGGTTCAGAGGATCCACTTCTGCGGGAAGAAATTTGGCGGAGGGACAACTAAAAATATTCCGGCCATTCACAAAATTTGTGGGATTGTCCGCGTATTGCCAAAGCGCATTTTGCGAAACATACGGCGGCAACGCATTGAACCACGCGCTTTTTCCATAACCGGCGGCGGCAAAACCGGCGAGGTCGCTCCAAAGGAGGTTGTCCTGATCGTAACCGCTGCGCGCGCCGGGCGTGTTATTGGCAATGCTGAAATCGGGAAAAACTTCGTTGTTGTCATCCAAATACATGTCGAGCGCGAGTCCCCATTGCCGCAAATTGCCCGTGCAAACGGCGCGATAAGCTTTTTGCTTGGCCTTGGCCAGCGCGGGCAAAAGCATCGCCGCCAAAATGGCGATGATGGCAATCACCACGAGCAGTTCGATCAAAGTAAATCCGCGTTTTGTTTTCATGCGGCCAAACTCTCGCAGAAAACTTTTCTCCACGCTTCCGTTCGCTTGCGGTTTTTTGACGGTGGGTTGCGGCGCAAGATGATTTGCGCGCGGCCAAAAAAATGACAAAATACCCCGGTGTCCAAATTGGCCAAACGACAGACTGAAACCGGCACGGAAAATTTTTCCGCGTTCAGCGAGCGTCCGCTTTGGCGCGCCGTCGGCGACGGCTGGCGGCATCTGCATGGAAGCGTCGCGCACGCGGGCGCGAGTTTCGAGTGGCACGATTTCAAAACGCGCGAGGAATTTGATTGGGGAAAAACTTTTCATCCGGGCAGCGTTGAAGTTTGCCTCAACCTCGAAGGCAGCGGAAAAATGGCGCTCAATAAAAATGAAATTAGGTTCGCGCCATTAACCGTTGGATTTTACCGGCGCGGTGAACAGTTTTTGCGCGCAACGCGCGAGGCCAATCAACGGCATCAATTTTTGACAGTCGAAATGTCGTTTGAATTTCTGCGAAAGCATTTGAACGAATTCGTCACGTCGCTGCACCCGCTCGTGCGCGAAATCGTCGGCGGCCAATCTGAAAAATCCGTCGTCGCGCCGGTGACGCGCCTGACCAGCCGCCAGCAACAATTGCTGGCGAGCCTGCGCGAAGCACCGGTGCTCGCGCTGGCGCAATCAGTTTGGTATCGGGCGAAAGCTTTGGAAGTCGCGGCGGAATTGTTTTTCGTCGCGCCCGGCGAAAAGGAATTGTTTTGCCAGCGGCAGCAGCGACTTTCCATCGAGCGTGTGGAAAAAGTCATCGCGTTGCTCCGGGAAAAATTATCAGAACCGCCGACGTTGGAAGAAATTGGGCGCGCGGTCGGTTGCGGTCCGTTTCATTTAAGCCGGACCTTTTCGACGGAAACCAAAATGACGATTCCGCAATATCTCCGGCAATTGCGAATGGAGCGCGCGGCGGAACTTTTGAAATCGGGAAAATTCAACGTCACCGAAGCGGCGCTGGAAGTCGGCTATTCCAGCTTGAGCCATTTCAGCCAGGCCTTTCACGAGACATTCGGCTGTTGTCCTGGACTTTATCCATTAAAAACGCCGACGCAAAAGTCGTCGCTCCCTCCGCGATGAATTCTGATGAATCCAATCCGAAAATCCGTTTATTTATTAAGCCTGATGGAAAAGTTCTCGCCGATTTCGGGCCGAAAGAGTTGGAGAAATTTTGGAAGACACTAGCCACAGATTTTCACAGATGAAACACAGATTGAGTTTCAATTTTTCATCTGTGAACATCTGGGTTAATCTGTCGCCCTAAAATTTATGACGACGACTGAATTGAAATCGCGCTCTCGCCTGCCCGAATGGCTGCGCATCACTTTGCCGACTTCCGATTCATTTTCGCGCACGCGTTCGCTGCTGGACGAACTGAAATTGCATACGGTCTGCGAAAGTGCGAAGTGCCCAAACCATTGGGAATGCTGGAGCAAAGGCACGGCAACGTTCATGATCGCCGGCGACCGCTGCACGCGCGCGTGCGGTTTTTGCGCGGTTTCGACGGCCAAGCCACTCGCGCTCGAAGCCGACGAACCGGCGCGTGTGGCCGAGGCGACGCGGCGGATGAAATTGAAACACGTCGTCATCACCGCCGTCGCGCGCGATGATTTGAAGGACGGCGGCGCGGAACATTTTCGTCAGACGATTGAAAAAGTTCGCGAGTTGAATCCGGGAATTGTCATTGAAGTTTTGGTTCCCGATTTTTTGGACAATGACACGGCGATTGAAAACGTGCTCGCGGCGAATCCGCATATTTACAATCACAATCTGGAAACGGTGCGACGCTTGACGCCAGGCGTGCGACATCGCGCGACTTACGACCGGAGCTTGAGCGTTTTGAAAAAAGTGAAAGCGAAACGCGGCGATACAATTTATACCAAATCGGGAATCATGCTCGGACTTGGTGAAACGGAAGAAGAATTGTTTCAAGCGTTGCGCGATTTGCGAAATTCAAATTGCGACATTCTCACGCTTGGCCAGTATTTGCAGCCGACGTTGCGGCATTTGCCGGTGGTTGCATTTGTGACGCCGGAGAAATTCGCGGAATACAAAATCGTCGCGGAAGAAATGGGATTTGTCCACGTCGCGAGCGGGCCGATGGTTCGCAGTTCGTATCATGCGGATGAATTTTCTTTGCCGATGTTGTAGGAGACGACGTGAGGAGACTCTAATTTTTTCCTTCGATTTGAGTCTCGTTACCTCGACTTCCACAATCAATGTGAAAACGGATTGCGATGGAAGAAAAGATAAATCGCGATGCCGAGGCACACGATGCCTATCGCAAAGCCGGCGATGGTGACTAAGAGCCTGATGGTTTTTGCGCGGTCAGAAATTCTTTGCGTTCCGATTTTTTCCCCGGCCATGAAGGGAATAAAATTTTTTTCCAGAGCCGCAGTGATGACTTCTTCGTTTTTGAGTTGATACGTCAGCCACGCGCCGCTGAATTCATTTTTCCATTCGTCGGGCAGGCGCGCGAGAACTTCTCCCACAGGCGGTTGGAATCCAAAACTTTTCCAGAAGGGCGAACGTTCCTGCGTCCAGATCCGAAAAACGCCGTGATTGGACGCGAGCGTTTGGATTCGTTCCCAAAATAATTGGCGCGCGGCGTCGGCAATGCCAAAATCCGAATAGCCTTCGCTGTGAAGCAGCGCATTGTGTTTGGAAAATTGAATTCCGTTGGCACCCAGAATCTTCCCGTCTCCGCTTTCGACGATTTGAAATTCAGTCAGGCGCTTTTCCAGTTCGTCCGGCGCAAGGCGCATGGAAATCCAGAGCGATTTGAGCGCGGTCAAATCGTCAACGGTCGCGCGCCGGATGCGAAGCTGCGATGGATTGGTCACGCGAAAATTTTACTGTAATTGCAGCAAATAGAAAAGGACTGGCAAGCGAAAACTTTTCAATCACTTGAATTCTTTTGCATCGCTTGCTTGAAAAATTCTCCGCTGCCGGTCAGGTCATAATTCCAATTTGCCAGCAGGCACGGCCCCCATTCGGGATCAAAACACCACGCGGTCCAACTGATTCCTTTGCTTTCCAGATAATTGACGATGAGTTTTCCGTAGTCATCGTCTTTGACCACGGTTCCTTTCGGCACGGAAAATCCGATTTCCGTCGCGATGATCGGATATTTCGATGCGGCAAATCCAAAATCTTCCTCCCATTTTGGCGGCCACGGCTGCGAGCGTTTGTTCGCATACGGATGCGTCACATAACCGATGCCTTCGGCGTTGATCGGCTCGATGTTCAACGGCGTCAGGTCATACGCCCAATCCAAACCGGCCACGAGCGGAATCTTTTCCGTGTCATACGCGCGAATCAAATGGATCATGTCTTCGTTCAATTTTTTCCAGTCGCTCCACGACATATCGCCCAGTTCGCCGCGATAAAGCGTCGGCTCGTTGAACAATTCATAAAACGCAATCGTATGCGTGTCCTTGAAATGTTGCGCGACGGTGCGCCAGAATTGAAACGTCTCCTTTTGCGTCGTGTCATACATCGGGTCCTGGAACAATTCCATTTTCAGGTTGCCGATGCTGTGCCAGTCAATGATGACGTGCATGTTCAGTTCCGTGCACCAATCCACCGCCTGATCGAGCAGCTTGAGATATTCGCGCGGCGTCCGTTCGCGCCACGCGATCGGATGCACCGGAATGCGCACGAGCGTCACGCCCATTTTCTTGACCTCTTCAAAATGATGTTTGTTCCAATGACCCTGATGTTCGAGCTTGTCGGGATCGGAAATGGAAACACCGCGAAACAAAATTGTTTTGCCGTCGGGATCAACAAAATGATTTCCCTGAACGCGAATCAAAGGAAGTTGATTGGTCGCGTGGCTGCGATAAGGCCGGCCAAACGGACGGTCGTTCCACCATTGATGATAATCGTTCGTCTGAACGCCGGATTGCGCGCCCGCGTTCTGCAGAAAAAACAACGCGGCGCCGAGAATGGGAAAAAATCGAAAGGCAATTTTCATTTCCAAGTTCATACTCGCAATCCCGCGCTGATGGCAAGTTTCCGAATTGACTACAAATTGACGACTTCATTTTTCATGGCGCCATTGCAAACGCCATTTCACTTTGCCGCCGCCCGAAATTCCATTAACCTGCCGCCATGTTCAAACCCGCCGATTTGTTTGACCTCGCGCAAACCGGACACGCCGCGATTTTTGCCGATTGCAACTTTGCGTGGGACGCGCTCAAAAAAATTGAAAGTTATCTCGCGCAACAGCCGCGACAAAATCCGCCCAAACGATTTCCCGGCGCAAGCATCGGCGAAAAAGTTTTCATCGGCGAAGGCACGTTGGTTGAACCCGGCGCGATGATCAAAGGCCCGGCCATCATCGGCAAAAATTGCCAGATTCGCCACAACGCCTACCTCCGCGAAAACGTCATCATCGGCGACGGCTGCGTCGTCGGCAATTCGTCCGAGCTGAAAAACTCGATGCTTTTCAACGGCGCGCATGTGCCGCACTTCAATTACGTCGGCGACTCCATCCTCGGCCACAAGGCGCACCTCGGCGCGGGCGTGAAAATTTCCAATTTCAAACTTTTTCCCGGCAACGTCATGGTTGAAGGTTGCAAGTTGAAAGTTGCAAGTTCTGAAGACGCGGCGGTTGGTGAACCTTCAACCTTCAACTTTCAACCTGAAACTATTTTGGACACCGGCCTGCGCAAGTTCGGCGCGCTGCTGGGCGACGGCGCGGAAGCCGGCTGCAACGCCGTGCTGAATCCCGGCAGCATCCTCGGACGCGGCGCGGTGATTTACCCGAACGTATTCTGGCGCGGCATTTTGCCCGCGAACATGATCGCGAAAAACAAATCCCAGATCGAAGTCGTCGTCAAAAGGCCGAGGGAAACAAAATGACTTGATCCGTTCCTCTTTTTGTTCATTTGCTGTCGCACTGATATCATGATTCAACGCCTGCTCAATCGCTATTTGTTCCATGCCGTGTTTCTATTGCTGCTGGCGCTAGTGCTCTACGGTGTTTTTTCGGGAACGCGTCTTGCCGTAATCCTGTCACTATTTGTTATCGCCAGATTTATTTCGCTCGTAGCGGAAGCGTTTCGAAAACCGCCTTCTCCCGCACAATTGGAAACCGCGCTCAACAACCTGACTCGTGCTTATGGAAAACTTTCGCCGGAAAAACGGGCGCGCCTTGCCGCCATATTTAAACTGAATTCTAAAAATCTTACCGCCCGCGATTTGGCGCAGGCGCGCGTCAACCAGCTCGCGAGCCGTTACATTCCGCCGCGACCGAAACGTGAATTGTTCGCCGAAGCACTCGGTGTCATTGCCTTTATCATTTTGATTCCGATGGCCGTCGCGCTTTACTCGCGCGACTTTTTTTCGCTGCGCATGGGACAAGGATGGGAAGGCACCATCGTCGTGGCCATTTGCGCCGTCTTTTACGCGTTCCCGCATTGGCGATGGAAATCACCGGACCATTCTGAACTCCGTATTTGGTGGTGGGCACTGCCGTTTGTTATTGGATTTTTTGCGGTAAGCCATGCCGTGGAAACGCGTCACCCTTATTTGAATCCATTCAATCCCGACCGCAATCGCCTCGCCGCCGAGCACGTGCTCGCGCTGAAAAACAATATCGTCGCCGGCTATCACGCCGATTGGGTGCTGCGTTATGCGCGCGAATTGGATAAACAAGGACAGACTGAAAAAGCCATTCATTTTTATCACGAAACGCTGCGGCTCGACGCCGACAATCGTGAAGCTGCTGTGCGCCTTGCACAACTCGAAGGACAGCCGTCCGGCGCAATCGTCAAAAATCAAACACGTCCTGCCGATGCCACTGCACCATATTGGACGGCTGAAAATCCTGTCGTCAAACAACCGCGCCACGCGATTGATTTGCAATTGGAAAATGTCGAAGGCTGCACAGTAGTCGTTGCGCCTGTCGGCGATGTTCCCGACGTATTGCTCGATTCCATCGGCTATGTCATCCACAACGAATTGAATTTGTCCGTCTTCATTTCGACCAACGTCGTGCCGTTGCCACCGCACACGCGCGCGCGCGGACTGGCCACCGGCCCGCAATGGAGCGAAGCCGCCATCGTGAAATCATTTACCAACGCCGTCGGCACATTTCCTCACGCGCCCATCAAATATCTTCTCGTCATCACCGCTGACATTTATATGAGCGACGATGAAAACTTCGTTTTCTCCACTACTTACAAATGGGGTGGACTTGTTTCGGCTTCGCGATTCGCTTATGCGGCAAATGAATCGCTCCTTTGCCATCGTGTCGCTAAGCAATCGCTCTGCGCGCTGCTGAAAAGTTTCAACATTCCGCAATCCGCCGACCGCAATTGTGTGACCAGCTACACAAGCAACCTTCGGGAATTTGACGCCAAAGGAAATCGCCCCGACGCCGAGACCATGAATTTATTTCAAGAAGCTATTGCCTCCATCAATGGCGGCTGGCAACGTCACAAAGCGATGGCAAAAACGTCTGTCAAATAAAACTTGCTCTATTGTCGGAAAAGTAATTTTCTATGTTTTTGCACTTTTGCACAAATACATTTAAATCATTTCATAAATTCTCCGAGCGCATTTTTCCAGCGATTCATCCGGCTTCAATTCAATCCATTCCGGGCCAAGCTGGCGGCAATCCTATCGCCGGTGTTTCAATTGTTCCGGTTCGCGGCTCGTGTGGAAGACGGACAGGATCACGATGCGTTCGGTTTCAATCAAAAAATGGATCGCAAACGGAAAACGGCGGATGACGACGGCGCGCCGGACTTCACCGCGAACTTTTGGAAACCATTCCGGGTTGTCGGCGATGCGCTGAAAGTATTTTTCAATCGCAGCGCGAAATTCCAAACCCAAACCTTTGTGCTCGTTTTCGTAATAGGCGATGGAATCATCGAATTCCTTTTCCGCAACACGTCGAAGGACGAACCCGCGTTTCATTTGCGATATTTTGCGTCGAGTCTGGCTTTGACTTCTTCCAACGAAATAATGTCGCCGGGATTTTCGCGGTGTTCTTGAAGGCGGCGGTCAATCAGTTCGGCTTCGCCGGGCGTGAGTTCGTGCGAACCGGCGATTCCGTCCCAAAGGTTGCGGCACAATTCAATCTGTTCCGCGAAAGGAAGCGCGCGGGCTTCTTTGAAAATCGTTTCCGAACTCATGGCGTTAATTTAACGCGCCGGTTTGTATGTGCAAGCGCAGTTTTTCACAAACATTTTCCAGCGACTCGCCCGGTTTCAATTCAATCCATTCTATGTTTCCGTGACGGCGGAACCAGGTCAGTTGCCGCTTGGCAAACTGCCGCGTGCGGCTTTTCACCAGCTCAATCGTTTCCGCCAGCGGGCGTTCGCCGCGCAAATGTTCCACCACCTGCCGGTAGCCGATGGCCTGCATCGCCGTCTGGTTTTGTTCAAGGCCGCGCTTGAGCAATCCGCGCGTCTCATCCACCAGTCCGCGCGCGAACATCGCGTCCACGCGGACGTTGATGCGCGCGTGCAAATCGTCGGCCTGCCGCGAAAGCGCAAAAAACTTTTCTGACTTCTGACTTCTGACTTCTGACTTCCACTCGGCTCTTTGGTCGGAAAATTTCTTACCCGTCAACCGGATCACTTCCACGGCACGGATGACGCGGCGCGGATTTTGTTTGTCAATTTTTTCATAAGCCGCCGGGTCGCGTTCGCGCAATTCTTTTAGCAACGATTCAAACGGCGCAGCTTCCAGTTCGGCGCGCAATTCAGGATTGGTCGCGGGCGCTTCGCCGAGTCCGCTCAAAAACGCCTTGAAATAAAGTCCGGTGCCGCCGCAGAAAATCGGAATTTTTTTGCGCGACTGAATTTCTTCAACGGCCTTTTGCGCCAGCCGGATGAATTGCGCGGCGTCAAAATTTTCCGTCAGGCCACAAATATCAATCAGATGATGCGGCACGCGGGCACGTTCGGCGGACGACGGTTTGGCCGTGCCGATGTCAAGGCCGCGATAGACTTGCATCGAATCCACGGAAATAATTTCGCCGCCGATTTTTTCCGCGAGCGCGAGCGCGATTTCAGATTTTCCGACGGCGGTCGGTCCGGCGATGAAGGAGGGGCGAGAATGGAGAATTGAGGATGGAGGATGGAATGCGTTTGCCATTTTCCATCCTCTATTTTCCATTCTCGCTTTTGGTCAACAGTGCGCGTCGCGACAAAATTGCCGCGAGCGCGAGGCCAGCGATGAAAATCGGCACGCCAATCCATTGCGCGGGCGTGAGGCCGAAGTGATAATGCAAATTGGAATAATCGCCGCGAAAGTATTCGACAAATGCGCGGATGACAGAATAGCAGAGCAGGTAAGTCGCAAAAATCTGGCCGTCAAATTTTTTGCGGCGGAACAGCCACGCCAGGAAAAAATAAAGAATCAAATTCAGAAGTCCGTCGTAAATTTCCGTCGGATGCAGCGACACACCGAGCGGCGTTCCCGAAAGTTCGTGCGCCTGCGGATTGGTGAAAGTGATTCCCCACGGCAGATTCGTCGGTCGTCCATAGCAACAACCGTTGAGCAGGCAGCCGGTGCGGCCAAAAAAGCTTCCCAGCGCGATGCTCGGCGCGAGCACGTCGGCGGTTTTCCACAACGGCATTTTTCTCCAGTGGATATAAATCATTCCCGCGATCACGGCGCCGATAAAACCGCCGTAATAAACCAGTCCGCCATGTTGAACCATGAAAATTTCCGAGAACGGCTGGTCGGCGAATTCTTCCTTCCAATATGTCGTCACATAAACGATTCGCGCGCCGATGATCGCGCCGACCATGAGCCAGAGCACGATGTCGGCGATTTTATCGGCGGAAATTTTTTCGCGGCGCGCGCGCAGCGTGGCCGTCCAAAGTCCGGCGAGAAACGCGAGGGCGATCATGATGCCATACCAGTGAACCGCGAAGGAGCCGAGATGAAACGCAATTGGATGCACAACTTAAATTAAAACGCGCGAAGGAAAATTGAAATTGAAATCTGCCTTTTCATGGTTGATTGGTCGCAGCAACCGGCACGGAAAAACCGATCGGCAGCGGCGGCCATTGCGGGACGTTGACAACCAAATCGCGCCAGGTCTGGCGTTCGGCGGGCGACATTTCCGACCAGCGCGCGGCATTCTTCAAAAATTCAGCCTGCTCGGAGGTGCTCATATTCGCGAATTTTGTGAAGGCGCGCACGCATTCGTCGCGCTGCGCCGACGGCAATTTTTCAAACATCTGCAAAGTTTTTTCCATTTGGCGGCGCTCGCTTTCGGACAAAGTATTGAGCGCGCTTTGCTTTTCATCCGGCGTCAGTTCAAAAAACTGGTTGAAGCCCGCCATCATCTGCTTGCGTTCGGGTTCCGAAAGCGCATTCCAATGCGCGCGATCCGCGTCGCTCGGTTCGCGCCAAAAATTTTCTGCCGGATTATTGCTCAAATCCACATGCGCGAAGTAACGCAGAATGCGTTCGTTTTCCAAAAATTCCTGCTGGAGTGACGGCGGTAAAATGCTCCATTCCGTGAGACGATTTTCCACCACGTCGCGGATGTTGTCCGGCACTTGCGCCAGCCGAGCGGCGCGGTTGGTCGGCGACGCGTGCAACAGCGGCATCAGATACCAGCGCAATTCCGTCGCGCGCAAACGCAGTTCGCGTTCGTTCGGATCGAGCGCTTCATATTCATTCACTTTGGCGAGAATGCGCGCGCGGATTTCCGGCGGGCGGTTGGTCAAAAATTTTGCGCGTTCATCCGGCGTCATCGCCAGCAATTGCCGGAAAAAATCCACGGGAGATTTCCTTTGTGCCAGCCGCGGCGGATGATTCGTTGGCGCGGGAACTTCCGGGAGATTTTTTGCGGCCAAAGAAAGAACAAAAAAATTTGCCGTAATGAAAACGGCAAGGCAATGGGCCAACTGACGAAAACAATTCATTGCAGCAGCGCGATCAATTCCTCATCGGCGTGTTGGGGCTGGCTCATGCGCTGAATCGCGTCAAAATTTTTCAACGCTTCCACACTGGGCAACGGTTGTGCGGCGGCGACCAGCGCGACATTTTTCGCCAGTTCCGCGAGTTGACGGGAAATTTCATGGTGATGAAGTGCAAAACCGGCAAGTCCAACCGCGACCGCCACAACCGCCGCACGCGGCAAAAGCGCGTGCCAGTTCCAACGCCAAAGCAATTTGCGGCTTTGACACAAATCTTCCCGTTCGATCGCCTGCATTGTTCGCGCCGTAAAATTCGACGCCATTGGCGCATCGGGAATTTTCGCGAGAATTTCGCTTAACCGCGATTCCAGTTCGAGCTTCGCCGAAATTTCCGGCAACGCGCGCAGTTTTTTCCAGTCCGCTTCCGTCAATTTTTGACGCCAAAGCAACTCATGCAATTCATCTGGTAACGGCTCGTTTTTCATCGTCCTGAAAATTAAAACCCGCCGCGTCCACAAAGTTGCGCGAAAAAACCCCCTCGCAACCGCGAAATTTTCCGATATTCTATCGCCGCAAAAAATGACGAACCGCCAGCGCTTTCTCGACGCCTGCCGCTGCCAAAGCGTTGACCGCCCGCCTGTCTGGCTCATGCGCCAGGCCGGGCGCGCGTTGCCGGAATATCGCGCGCTCAAGGAAAAATTTTCCTTTCTGCAACTCGTCCAGACGCCCGAACTCGCCGCCGAAGTCACGCTGCAACCGATTCGCCGTTTCGATTTCGACGCCGCGATTTTGTTCAGCGACATCCTTGTCGCCGCCGAAGGCTTGGGGCAGGATTACAAATTCCGCGACGGCGGCGGCATCCAAATGGATTTTGCTTTGCGAACGCCGGACGATTTCAAAAAACTCGACGGCGGCGGTTTTACGGAAAAACTGGATTACATTCCGCGCGCCCTGCGACTTGTTAAAAAAGAACTCGCCGGAAAAACCGCGCTGATCGGTTTTGCCGGTTCGCCGTGGACGCTTGCCAATTTCATGCTCGAAGGCGGCAGCGTGGAAAAATTTACGAAAGCAAAAATGTTTTTTGATTCCGATAAAAAAACTTTTTGCGCGCTCATGGAAAAACTGGCCGCCGCCGTCGCAAAACTTCTGCAAATGCAAATTGACGCGGGCGCGGACGCCGTGCAAATTTTTGACAGCCTCGCCAATTTATTGCCGCCGGAAAATTTTCAGGAAGCCTCGGCGCGCTGGATGAAACAAATCATTTCGCAATTAAATCCGCGCGTTCCGATCATTGTTTTTTCGCGCGGCCAAAATTCCAACTGGCAAACGCTGATCGAAACCGGCGCGAACATTTTGGGAATTGATTCGTCAGTAAAATTAGCGGACATTCGCAGAATTTTGCCGCCGCAAATTGGCCTTCAAGGCAATCTTGAGCCAACATTATTGACGACAACGCCCGAAAAAGTCGCGGCGGAAACGGAAAAAATTTTGACGGAAATGCGCGACACGCGCGGGCATATTTTTAATTTGGGCCACGGTGTGCCGCCGGACGCGAAACTGGAAAACCTTTCCGCGCTGGTCGAAACCGTGAAAAATTTCAAATGAAAATTCTTAACGCAAAGACGCAAAGAAACGAAGGTGCAAAGAATAAATTTTCTTCTTTGTGTCTCTGCGTCCTTGCGCCTTTTGCGTTAAAATAAATTTTGTGAGCCAATTGAACGTCAATCTGGATTTGGTGAAAAAATATAACGTGGCCGGGCCGCGTTATACGAGCTATCCGCCCGCGACAAAATTCACGGACCAAATTTCCTTTTCAGAACTCGAAGAAAAAATTTCCGAAAATAACCAATCCGAGCGAGGCCTTTCGCTTTATTTTCACATTCCATTTTGCGAAACGCTGTGCTGGTTTTGCGGCTGCACGACGGTCATCACCAAAAATCACGGCGAAGGCAAACCGTATCTGGATTATCTCGAACGCGAAGTCGCGCAAATGGCAAAATTGTTGAATCCAAATCGCAAAGTCGTCCAACTGCATTGGGGCGGCGGCTCGCCGACGTTTTTGCAGCCGGACGAAATCCGGCGGCTCGGCGGAATCATCCGCAAACATTTTCAATTTTCCGACGACATTGAAGCGGGTGTGGAAATTGATCCACGCCGACTTTCGCACGAGCATGTTGTCGCGCTGCGCGAAATCGGTTTCAATCGCGCGTCGCTCGGCGTGCAGGATTTTGAGCCAAAAGTTCAGGAAGCGATTCACCGCATTCAACCGCGCGATTTGACGCAGCAGGCGTTGGATTGGGCGCGCGAAAATAATTTTGGTTCGGTCAACTTTGATTTGATTTACGGTTTGCCGTTTCAAACGGTCGAAACGTTTGGCCAAACGCTCGACGCAGTTTTGGAAATGTCGCCTGACCGGCTAGCGGTTTTTAGTTATGCGCACGTGCCGTGGGTGAAACCGGCGCAAAAAATTTTGGAACAAAAAAATTTGCCGGCACCGGAAACGAAATTGCAGTTGCTCAAAATGGTGATCGAGCGGCTGACGGAAAATGGAAAATATATTTACATCGGCATGGATCATTTTGCGAAACCGGCGGACGAATTGGTTTTGGCGCAGCGGAATAAAACGTTGCAGCGAAATTTTCAGGGTTACAGCACGCGCGGCGACGCGGACATTTATTCGTTCGGCATGAGCGCGATTTCGCAAATTCCCGACGCGTATTGGCAGAATGAAAAAGAATTGCCGGATTATTATTCCGCGCTGGACGAAAAAAAATTTCCGTTCGCACGCGGCTATTTTTTGAACGCCGAAGACAAAATTCGTCGCGAAACCATTATGCGCGTCATGTGCGATTTGTCGCTGGATTATTCGGCGATGTCAAAAAATCTTGGCGTCAATTTCCGCGAACATTTTGCAACCGAACTGGCCGCGCTGAAAAATTTTGCCGAAGACGGCTTGATTCAATTTTCTGAAAACGGTTTTGACGTGACGGATGCCGGACGTTTGTTCATCCGCAATATTGCGATGTGTTTTGACAATACATTTGCCGAAACGGATAAGGATAAAATAAAATATTCCAGAACAATTTAGGAAGGCACCGGCGATTTGATTACTGATTTTTAGTAGTGAAGACTTATTTTATAAATTACTTTGTTCATCATTGGGCTTTAATTTAATTGTATCATGGAAGCACCGCCGCTTAAGTCCAGCACGCTTTATCTTGTGGCCACGCCGATTGGCAATCTTGAGGATATTACGCTTCGGGCCTTGCGCGTCTTGCGCGAGTGCGACTTAATCGCCGCCGAAGATACGCGGCGCAGCGGGCAATTGCTGAAACATTTTGGAATCTCCAAGCCGCTCTTAAGTTATTTCCAATTCAACGAAGCCAGGCGCAGTGAAGAAATCATTGGACGCCTCCGGCGCGGCGAGAAAGTTGCGCTGATCACTGACGCGGGCAGTCCGGGGATCAGCGATCCGGGCGAACGGGTTGTAAAAGCAGCGATTGCAGCGGGCTTCGGCGTCGAGTCTGTTCCCGGCGCTTGCGCGTTGATCACCGCGCTGACCGCAAGCGGTTTGCCGACAGATGAATTTCATTTCATCGGTTTTTTGCCGCACAAATCCGGCCAGCGAAAAAACAAGTTGGCATCGCTCAAAGTAATAAAAGGCACTCTAATTTTTTACGAATCGCCCTATCGCATTGAAAAAATTCTTGGCGAATTGAATGAAATTTTTCCTGAACGCAAAGTGGCGCTTGCGCGAGAACTGACGAAGAAGTTTGAGGAATTTTTGCGGGGCAGTCCGGCGGAGCTTTTGGAAATCGCGGCAAAGCGAAGCCTAAAGGGCGAATTTGTTGTTTTAGTTTCGCCCGGATTGCCGGAATAAATTGGAAAGAGCGCGAAAAGTTTTCTAAACTTATCGCGCTTTGCGACGGATAACTCCGCTTATCTTACTTGGCTGCGGCGCGAACCTTGGCCCAACGCGCTTTGGCGGCGAGGGAGATTTTCTTGCGCGCAGCGGCGCTCATGGCGCGCCGTTTCTTGATTACTCTTCCAGGTGCAGCAGAAGAGCCGCCGCTTAGAACGCCTTGAAGTTGAGCTTCCAAACGTTCGATGTCGGCTTTCAAGGTGACGATGCGTTTAAGCTTGTCAGCAGATAGATTAAGTATGTCTTTCATATTCATCGGCAAAAGAATTAAGGGAAGTAAAAATAAAAGCAACACTATTTTTACACTATTTTTTTTGAACAATTTGACTTAAGTTAATCCAGGAATTTTCCGGGATTCAAAATACCTTCAGGGTCGAGCGCGGTTTTTAGAGTTTGGTGCAGTTCGCGCGCTTCTTTGGAAACAGCCAGCGGCCACCAACGTTTTTTTGCGAGGCCAATTCCATGCTCGCCCGTGATCGCGCCGTTCCAGGCGATAACTTGCCGAAATAATTCATCCAGAACCTGATCGCAGCGGGCGCGGGCGCCGGGCTGTGTTTCGTCAACCATCACATTAACATGAATGTTCCCATCGCCGGCATGACCAAAACAGGCAATCGGCAAATTAAATTTTTTCTGCAATCTGGAAGTGAACTTAAAAAGCTCTTCCAACTTTCCGCGCGGAACGACAATATCTTCGTTCAATTTGGTCAGGCCGGTGACTTTGAGCGCAGTGGAAAATTCACGGCGAACTTGCCAGATTTTTTCGCACTCAAGATTGCCAAAGCCGCGTTCGACAAAAAATGGTTTATATTTGCCGATGACTTTTTCAACTTCGGGCAATTCGCTGAAAACAGAATTTTTCTGGCCGTCAATTTCCACGATCAAATGCGCCTTGCAAACCCCGAGGCTTTGGCTGCGCGTATATTTTGCGGCGGCGGCCAGCGTAAATTCGTCGGCCAGTTCGAGCGCGCCGGGCAAAAATCCGGCGGCAAGGATTGCCTGCAACGCGCCGACCGCATTTTTCATGGAGCCGAAACCGAGGGCGAGCGTCGCGCGAAAAGGCGGCAAGGGAATCAATTTCAAAGTGGCTTCGGCGACGATGCCGAGCAAACCTTCCGAGCCGACAAATAATTTGGTGAGGTCAAAGCCGGTTTTGTTTTTGTGCGTGCGTCCGCCCACGCGAACTATTTTGCCATTCGCCAGAACGACTTCGAGGCCGAGCACGTATTCGCGCGTAACGCCGTATTTCAGGCAGCGCGGGCCGCCGGCATTGGTCGCAATGTTTCCGCCGATGAAATTGTGCGCGCGGCTGGCGGGATCGGGCGGATAAAATAAATTCAATTTTTCGACGGCGGCCTGAAATTTTTCCGTGATGACGGCGGGTTGAACGACGGCGACAAAATCTTTGGCGTTGATTTCGAGAATCCGGTTCATGCGCTCGAGCGAAAGCACAATGCCGCCCCGAACCGGAACGCAACCGCCAACGTAGCCGTAACCGCCGCCGCGCGCGGTCACGGGAATTTTGTTTTGATTCGCAAAACGCAAAATTGCGGCGATAGATTTGGTTGACCGGGGCAAAGCAACGGCGTCCGGTTGATGGGCGGCGAACCATTTGTCGCCGGAATAATTTTTTAACGCGGCGGAATCAAAAATAATTTCGCCGGGCAGAATTTTTTTGAGCCGCCGGAGAATTTTTAATTTTGCGGAAGTCATTTGGCGTCGAGAAATTCCCTGGCGTCGGCCGCTTCGGCGGTGGGAACCTGGACACGGATGCCGCCGGTGGCGAGTGAATAACCTTCCATGCTGAACGCGGAAAGTTCGCCGACAACATAAGGATGAAAGCCAGCGGCTTCGAGACGCGAGCGAACGAGTTGCGCTTCCGCCGGATTGAACGCAGAAAATATAGTGGCAAAATCCATAAAAATTTTTAACGGCGCACTCACACGGCAATGCTTTGTGGTTTGACTTCGGCGAAGACGATAATGCCCGCGCCGGTTTGAAGCAATGTTTGCACTTGCACTTCGATTTGCTGGCCGACGTGCGCGTGACCGTTGGTGACGACGACCATTGTTCCGTCGGGCAAATAACCGACCCCCTGCCCTTTGTCTTTGCCTTCACGGACGATTTTCAATTGCAAAATTTCGCCGGGCAACAAAATAACTTTGAGCGTTTTGGCAATTTCATGAAGGTTGACATAATTTACTTTTTGCAATTCGGCAACTTTGGCGAGGTTGTAATCGTTGGTAAAAAGTCGCGCGTTCAAATTGCGCGCGAGGCGGACGAGTTTGGCGTCCACTTCTTTTTCTTCGGGAAAATCGCCGTCGTGAATGCGAACTTCGTTGTTCGTATTGCGCTGGATGCGATTGAGCATTTCGAGGCCGCGCCGCCCGCGCGCGCGTTTGATGGCGTCGCCGGAGTCGGCAATCTGCTGCAATTCGCGGAGCACAAAACGCGGCACCACGATCAAGCCTTCGAGAAATTTCATTTCAATCAAGTCGGCGATGCGGCCGTCAATGATGACGCTCGTGTCGAGCAGGAGCAGATTGTCCGGTTTATTTTGCGGTGAAAAACGGACGTAAGGAATGATCAGGGAAAAATCTTCTTTGTTGCTGCGCAAGGCGAGGATGATGCCGATGTAGGTGAAGCTTAAAAAAAGCCCGAGGCGGATGAGCAAATGTTGCGAGATGTCCGCATTGTCAAAAAGGCCGGAACGGTCAATGAGCATGGCGACGAGCGTGCCGAGCAACAGTCCGAAAGTGATCGCGGAAAAGGCGCGGAGCGAAAAGCTTTTCAACATTTCATCCACGGCGATCAACAGGTCGCCGAAACCGAAACCGATGACCATGCCGATGAAACCGCTATGACTGGACGCGATGAAATCGGGCATGACCTGGCTGATGGCGTAACCGCCAACGGTGCAGAGACTCAAAAATAAAAGGCGGATGGCCCAAAGCGGTGTCATGTTTTAACGCGTTGAATGGTTCCGGCGATCAGAATTTTCCGGCGGGTCGTCATGTTTTTTGGGTTTGTGCGACCATAAAATTCCCCAAAGGCCGGCGCGATTGAGATTGCTGGTCGTGATAGCCAGATTATTGGCGATGAGTTGCACATTGGTTGCGAGTTCTTGATTTTGCAGCATGGTGCCGGCCAGTCCTTTGCCAGATTGCAAGTCGGCCATCAATTGTTTCAGGGTTTCGGTGGAGGATTCAACATTTTTTACGGCGACGGAAATCACCGCGCCGTTGGTCGTCAGCAGCGCGTTGGCGGAATTTGCCAGCCGCTTCAAGTCTTCTGAAAAGGCGACGGCGTTACTGACGGCGGCATCTGCTTCGGCAGTATTGGTGGCGATGATCCCGTTGATGTCACCGACGGTGGTCAGCGCCTGCTGGGAAAACACGCGGAGATTGGCAATGGCGGCGGAAAAATTTGTGAGCGTCTGCTCGTTCAAGACCTCGCGTTGCAATTCTGAAACCGAGGCGTCCAATTTTTTTGCGGTGCTGTCTATGCGTTGAATAAAGCCGGTGGCCGAGCGGGCGACTTGCTGGAAATCAAACGGCTGTTCGCAAAAAACATTCGCGCCGTTTTGCAAAACCGGCGGCGTATTGGTCGTGGGAATGATGGAAATGTATTGGTCGCCCAGAAAACCGGATTGTTCGATGGCGAATTGCGCGTCGTGATAAATTTTGAAATTTTTCTGGATCTTCAAAATGATGGTGACGCTTTTGCCGTCGTTGGCCAGTTGAATGTTCGAGACGCTGCCGACTTGCACGCCGGCCAGCAGCACGCCGGCGCGCGGTTTGATGCCGCCGACGCTGGCCGCGTGCAGGCGCAATTCATAGGTGCCGTGAAAAAAGGAAGAGCCTTTGCTGAATTGAATCAGCAACAGCGCCAGCAAAGCCAGCCCGATAAAAATGAACAGGCCGACTTTGGTTTCCAACCTTTTGCTTTCCATCGCGGCCAGGATAACAAATGGCCGGGCGCTTCGCCAGTTTTCGATTTCGCAAAAAAATCGCCGGCCAATTTCTCGTTGCCACCCCTCCCCTGCCCTTCAATAATTTTAAGACGCCAAAAGAAAAACGCGGGATATAAAATAAAACTTTTTACAGCGTCGTTAAAACTGACGACAATTTTCCACCAAATATCAAGATAGAATGAAAAGCAAATCAAGCATGGCCATGCCGCCTTCAAACAAATCGCCAGTCCGGTCTTTGCTCGCGCAAATGACGCTCGACGAAAAAATTGGCCAGATGGTTCAGCCGGATTTGAACGCAGTTCAAGACCGCAATGACATTCAGAAATATGGTTTTGGCTCGATGTTGAGCGGCGGCGATTCCAAGCCGCCGGGCGAAAACAATCCGCAAACCTGGCTCAAGACGGTCAACGAACTTCAAGCGCACGCGCTGAAATCGCGATTGAAAATTCCGTTGATTTATGGAATGGACGCCGTTCATGGAAATAACGGCGTGGCGGGCGCGACGATTTTTCCGCACAACATCGGATTGGGAGCGACGCGCAATCCGAAATTAATCGGGCAAGCCGCGCGCATCACGGCGCTCGAAACGGCGGCCGTGGGCATTCGCTGGACGTTTGCGCCGTGCCTTGCCGTCGTGCAGGACGAGCGTTGGGGACGCACTTATGAAAGTTTTGGGCAAGACGCAAAATTGATTTCCGAATTCGGCGCGGCCGTCATCAAAGGACTTCAGGGCGAAAAACTTTCTGCGGCTTCCGATTCCGTTCTCGCGTGCGCGAAACATTTTATCGGCGACGGCGGCACGCAAGGCGGAAAAGATCAGGGCAACACAGTTGGCGACGAGGCCGCGCTGCGAAAAATTTATTTGCCGCCCTATCTTGCCGCGATCAAAGCCGGGGTCGGTTCGATCATGATTTCTTATAACAGTTGGAACGGCGTAAAAATGCACGCGCACAAATATCTTTTGACCGGCGTGCTCAAAGGCGAACTTGGCTTCAAAGGTTTTCTCGTTTCCGATTGGGCGGCGATTGACCAGATTTCGCCGGATTACAAAATCGATGTGGAAATTTCCATCAACGCGGGCCTCGACATGATTATGATTCCGTTCGGAGCCGGGCGAAAAAACAGCTACCTCGAATTTATCCGGGATCTGAAAGAGCTGGTGGCGGAAGGAAAAGTTTCGCTGTCGCGGATTGACGACGCAGTCTCCCGCATTTTGCGGATCAAATTTCAAATGGGACTTTTTGAAAATCCTTATGCCGATGTTTCGCTGATGGCAAAAATTGGTGGCGCGGAACACCGTCAAGTGGCGCGGCAATGCGTGCAGCAATCGCTCGTGCTTTTGAAAAATGAAAAAAGCGTTTTGCCGCTGTCGAAAAAAATAAAGCATCTGGCCGTCGTTGGAAAAGCGGCGGACGATCTGGCGATCCAATGCGGTGGCTGGACCATTTCATGGCAAGGAGCGGGACAGTTGACTCGCGGCACAACCATTCTTCAAGCCATTCGCCAAACAATCTCGCCGGAAACTCAAGTGACTTTTTCTGCCGAGGGCAATGACATTAAAAATGCCGATGCGGTGGTTGTCGTGATTGGTGAATTGCCTTATGCGGAATTTAAGGGCGATCTCCTCGCTCTCGATCTTGCGCCTGACATGATTGCGTTGCTGAAAAAAGTCAGGGCAGCCGGCGCGCCCGTCACCACGATTCTTTTTTCCGGTCGGCCATTGATTCTTAATTCGGTGTTGGCTTCAAGCGATGCTTTTATTGCTGCGTGGTTGCCCGGCAGCGAAGGCCAGGGTGTGGCCGACGTTTTGTTTGGCGAGGTGAAGCCTTCGGGAAAATTGCCGCGCGAATGGCCGCGCAGCAATGATCAATTCATGTCTTACAAAATGCCGGATGAACCGCTTTTCCAATCTGGATTCGGATTGACTTATTGATTGGCCGGAATTTTTTCGCGCCCGATTTTATGGCCGGCAATTCCGTAAAAGGCGACGTAGGCATAGGCGATCAAAGGAATGATAAACGCAATCTGGCGGTTCCAGTTGTCCGCGATTTTTCCCATGATGGGCGGCAAAACGGCGCCGCCGACCACGGCCATGACGAGCAGGGATGAAACCTGGCTTTTAAGAACGCCCATGCGGTCGAGCGCCAGTGAAAAAATGTTCGGCCAGCCGATGGAAGTAAAAAGTCCGATGCCGACGATGCACCACATGGCCAATTTGCCGCCGAAAATAATAGCAATCGCCAGCAGCACGACAATCGTGGATGAAAAAACAAAGAGCGTGCGGCCGGCGAGTCCTTTGCCGAATTGAAAAAAGAGCCAGCAAAGCGCGAGCAGCGGCAAATACATTTTTACCACCGCAAAGCCGCCGGAAAAACACGCGCCCACGAAATTTCCGAATGACAAATTTGAGAACTGTTCGGGTTTTGCTTTCGCGAGACTCCAGCCGGTGGCAAAACAAATAATTAAAAATGCCAAAACTGGAATGCCAATCAGCAAAAGTTGCTTTTTACTTTGCTTCATTTCGCTCAATTCGACCGCGCCCATGAAACGGCCGATCAACATGCCGCCCCAAAAAAGCGAGACGTATTTGCTGGCGTCAAGCGCGCTCATGGAGGCGACGTTGGGCTGGCCGAGAAATTTGATGATGGTGCTGCCGACGGAAACTTCGCCGCCGACATACATGAAAATCGCGAGAACCCCCAAGACGACGTGCGGATATTTTAACGCGCCCATGCCGGGTTCAATTTTGCCTTCGCCGACGTGCGGCAAATGCAGGAAGAAAAAAATCACGGCGATGATTGCGAAGATGATACAAAAGGCGAGGTAGGGAATTTTGACTGAATCCGCGCCATTGACGCCGGTTTTGGCAAAGTATTGGTAAATTAAATAACCGCCGATCAAAGGCCCGATGGTGGTGCCGAGGGAATTGAAAGCTTGCGCCAGATTTAAGCGGCTGGAAGCGGTTCGTTCCGGGCCAAGAATGGTGACGTAAGGGTTTGCGGCGATTTGCAACATGGCAAATCCCAGGCCGACCACAAAAAGAGCGCCTAAAAATAGTGGATACGAAAGCAGGCTGGCGGCGGGCCAAAACATGGCGCCTCCGATGGCGGCCAGCAACAATCCGATGACGACGCCGTTTTTGTAGCCGATGCGCGCGATGGGATCGCCGGCGGTCGCTGAAATGAAAAAATATAACAGCGAGCCGATGAAATAAGCTCCAAAGAAAGCCGTCTGCACAAACATGATCTCATAATTGGTCAGGGTAAAAGCGTCTTGAAGTCGCGGAATAAGAATGTCATTGAGCACGGTGATGAATCCCCACAGGAAAAACAGAACGGTCATGATCGCGAACGGGCCGCGATAGGTTTGGCCGTTGCCGGATTGGATGGACGAAGCGGGAGGATTCATTTTATTTCTTTCAAATTTTGGAGTTGGGGAATTTTACTGCGGCTTTAATAAAGATGCGAGAACTTTTCCCAAAAATCTCGGCTGGGTGCGTGAGCCAGCTTTCGAGCAATATTATATTTTATGCAGATTCGATTTAAGTTCTGGAGGTTTCTGCCGATAAGGTTCTGTAGCAAAGGCGTCCGGCGGCCATAAACGGTCGGAAGGAAAACCGGCAGACGCCTGCAAAGGTCTGCCTACGCGACATGGATGTTGCGATAAATCAATGCCCTTGACGGGGCGACTCACGGAAAGAGTTATTATGGTAATAAATACAAATACATCAGCAGAATCAACGGCGACATTGCTCGCCCAATCGAGCGCCATGTTGAGCCAGTCACTCGCGCGTTTGTCTTCCGGTTCGAAGGTCACTTCGCCGGCGGACGACAGCGCAGGTTTGGCCGTCTCAATGAACCTGGTCTCGCAGGAAGGCGAAAATACTGCGGCGTCAAACAACATTGCCGACGCCGTATCATTCAATCAAACGCAAGACGGTTATCTCTCGCAGGTGACCAGTGCGCTGGATCGTATGAGCGAACTGGCAGTTCAGGCGCAGGACGTGACGAAATCGGACAGCGATCGCAGTCTGTATCAACAGGAGTTCAGCACGCTGGCCACCTATGTCAATAACGTGTCCACGGAGAACTTCAATGGCGTCAGTCTGTTTGGCGGCACCCAGTTGAATGTGACAATTGACAGCAGTGGAAATACGTTCGCAATGCAGGGCGTTAATTTGGCCACCAGCACAACATTCACTAGTCTCAAGAGTGATGACGTTAGCACTCTTGGCGGCGCGGCAAGCGCGCTGACGGGCGTCGAGAAGGCCATCTCTCAATTGGCAACGGATCGCGCAACTCTTGGCTCGAACGAAGAGACACTCAACGATTACAGCGGCCAGTTGGCGACGTTGAACAACAACTTGTCAGCCGCCAACAGCACGATCATGGACGTGGACGTGGCGCAGGAAAGCACCAACTACGCCAAGGAAAATATCCTGGTCCAGACCGGCACGGCAATGTTGGCGCAGGCCAACGCTTTGCCACAAATCGCGCTGAAACTCCTTCAGTAAGGAGCGCAGTCCGATTCGCTGAATTGGTAACAATCCTCGGACGGCGCAAAAGCGTCGTCCGAGGTTTCGCATGAAAAGTTGTTTGTTGAACAGGGTGAAAAATTTCGTCTGAACAGACAGATCGAAGGATTATATGTCAACCGCCAGCACCATTAATTCGATACTCGGCACCAGCCAGGTTCCTCAAATTGGCTTGACGAATAATTCCAGCACCAGTTTGCAATCCACGCTGGCGGTGACCGGGCTGGCTTCGGGAATGGATTGGTCCACCGTGGTTTCTGAACTCGCGCAAGCGGAACGCGCGCCGGAAACGCAATGGCAAAATCAACAAAGCGCCCTCAACACCCAGAATTCCGCCTTCACCACCATAGCAAAGGACTTAAGCACGTTGCAGACAGATTTGCAATCATTGCAAGACCCGACACTTTATCAAAGCACGGCGGCGCAATCTTCCAATACGGCGGTGGCGACTGCCGCAACCGGCGCCAAAACTTCGACGGGCAGTTTTACTTTCAATATTTCGCAACTGGCCACTGCCGCCCAAGTTGTCGGCGCAGGCAACATCAGCCAGGTTCTTGCTCCGGGCGGCGATGTGAGCAGCGTGACCATTGGCACGGCGGGATTTGCCACGCCGGTGACTGCCGGAACCTTCACAGTGGACGGCGCGCAAATCACCATCGCGGCCACAGATTCGTTGCAGGATGTTTTTAATAACATCGCTTCCGCGACAAATAACAAGGTCACCGCCAGTTATAATTCAACCACGGATGAAATTACTTTAGCCAGCAGCGACAGCAGCGAAGTCGTTCTGGGCAGCGCGGCGGACACGAGCAATTTTCTGCAAGTCGCCCAATTGTATAACAACGGCACGGATTCCGTGAGCAGCGCGGCGGCGCTGGGCCGGGTCAACCCGACTGTGACCTTGTCAGGTTCGGATTTGGCGACAGCCGTTACCGATGGCGGCAGTGGCAATGGCGAGTTCACCATCAACGGTGTGGCGATCAATTATGATGGGAGCAGCGACAGCATCCAAAATATTTTGGATCGCATCAACAGCTCCAGTGCCGGGGTCACGGCCACTTACGACACGTTGAACAATCGCTTCACGCTGACGAACAATTCGACGGGTGACGTGGGCGTCTCGATGCAGGATGTGACGGGAAATTTTCTGGCGGCGACCGGACTTTCCAGCGGCGCCTTGACTCGCGGCCAGAATCTTCTCTACACGCTCAATGGCGGAACACAGCAATTGGTCAGCCAGTCGAACACGATCACTCAAGCCAGTTCCGGCATCACCGGACTTTCCGTCACCGCCATCAATACTGGTTCAACGACGGTGACAGTGAACAGCGACACGAACAAAATCAGTTCGGCCATTCAGCAATTCATCACCGATTACAACGCGGTGCAGACGGCGATCAGCAGCCAGCAGCTTGTGACCACCGCTGCGGACGGCACGGTGACGCCCGGCCCGCTTACCGGCGACCAAACCGCCGACGACCTCGCCGAAAATTTGCGTTCCTTAAGTTTTTTTTCGGGATCAGGATTATCCAATTCGATCACGTCGCTGGCTGGCTTGGGCATTGAAACCAACGGGCAGGACAACACGCTTACTTTAAGCGATTCCGACACATTGAACAATGCGCTGACCAGTAACCTCAACGCCGTGCAATCGTTTTTTTCGGACTCCACCAACGGCCTGGCGACGCAATTGAATAATTACGTCACGAGCGTTACGGGCGACAATGGCGAGTTGACGAATCATCAGGCCAGCCTGACGCAACAATATAAAAATTTGAGCACGCAAATCTCCAATCTGGAAACCAAAATTTCTTCGGACTCAGCGCAATGGACCAGCGAATTTGAAGCCATGGAACAGGCCGAATCGCAGGCCAGCCAGGAATTGACTTATCTGTCCGAGCAAATCACCAACGGCAGTCTATAAAAGCCATGAAAAAAAAAATCACAAGCCGGTTACTCATGGCCTGCATGGTTTTATTCGGTTGGGCGCTGATAAATGACGCGCTGGTTTTTGGACAGGATGCCAAGCCGCAAAATGCTTTCATTTCATCGCCTGTCTTGCCGAAAGATTTGAAGCGAGTAGTGGTGTTGCCGCTGACTTGCAAAAAGTCAGGCGCCGATTTGTTGGAGGGTTGTGAAATGCTCAATCCGGTTTTGCAGGCCCAACTGGTCAAAACAAAAAAGTTCGAGGTGGTTCCGGTCGGTTCAGAAATGTTGCGAAGCCTTACGGGGAAATTCGGCTGGACGGGCGCGGAAGTTTTGCCGCCGGATTTTTTTAATTCACTGGAAGAATCTTATGGCTGCGATGCGGTTTTATTTTGCCAGTTGACGGTATTCCGCGCTTACGCGCCGCTGGCGGTCGGCTGGCGGATGAAACTGGTGGATGTGCATTCGCAAAAAATCCTCTGGGCGGCGGACGAAGTTTTTGACGCGAACGAACCGGCGGTGGCCCGAGGCGCGGAACAATTTGAAAAACATCAGCAGCGGATCCATGGCGAAACCGCTTTTTTGTTCAAAGCGTTTTGGAAATTGGCCGACCGCGAGCCGCAGCCGGTATTGGACGATCAGTGGGCGATTTTGAATTCGCCCCGTTATTTTGGGCAGTATTCGGCGGGGGAACTATTGCAAACATTGCCCGAAAGATGAAGTTTGAAGTAAAGTTATTCCGCGCGCCGCCGATAATATATGTGAGCGGTCGTAAAATTGTTACCAAGAATAAACTCCATGGAAATTGAGTTCAATCCCGGTTTGAAGGCAAACACTGAAATCAGCCAGTCGGTTGCCCGCCGGAAAAACACACAGCCGGCGGAGAATACCATGCCCTTTGAGCGCACACAGGCTCTGGAGAAAACCTTGAAGGAGACTTCCGTCCGTCCCGAAGCGGTGGCGCGGGCGAATGCGTTGGTTGCTAACGAAAGTTATCCTTCGGACGAGTTACTAAATAAAGTAGCCGGGGTTTTGGCCGGACACATCAACCATCCGCCAAGCTGATAAGGATTTTGCGAACGGCTATTATGAACTCAGCCAATTCCTGGAAATCCTACCGGCAGATCGCCGCGCAAACCGCGCCGCCCGGACCACTGGTGCTGATGCTTTTTGACGGGGCATTGCATTCACTGGAACGCGCCTTGACTGGTTTTGACTACGACGATCCGCGCGAGAAAAACCAGACCATCCATAATAATTTGCAGCGCGCGGTGGACATCATCCGCACGTTGAACAGTTGCCTGAATCTCGAAGCCGGCGGAAAACTCGCGGAAACGCTGCGCAACCTTTATGACTATTTTGATCGGCGCATCGTCGAGAGCAATATGAAAAAACGCCGCGACGGCGTGATCGAAGTCATGGGCTGCCTGCGGGAATTGCGCGACGCCTGGGCGACGATGCTCACCAATCAAGGAAAAGAATCTCAATCACAACCGGGACTGGACGACGCGCTCCTTTCCGAGGCGAGGGCGGCATGAACGCAGAACAACCGCTGCTGAACGCCTATTCAGAATGGCGTCGTCTGGCCCAGGCCGAGAGCAAAGCCATTCACCTTCGCGACTGGAATTTTTTATTGGAATGCCAGGAGGCAATAAAAAAAATCCAGCCGCTGATTACCCGATTGACCGGCGAAGCGCGCGATGAATGGAATCTATCCGGCGCTGGCTCTGTGGCTGGGAAAAAAAATATTCGCGCCCTCGTTTCGGAATTGATTGAACTCGCAAAACACAACCGGATGTCGCTGCAAGCCGCCAAGCAAACGGCGCAGTCAAAATGCGAACAACTCAAACAAGCCGGGCGCAATTTGAAACGCCTGCAACTCTCTTACGGTTTTGCGCAGCCGGCGGCGTGGACTTCGTTTTCTTAAAAATCAATTGCGTCTGCCACTGCCATGAATGATCTGGACGCAACGCACAAACAATCGGACGCCCTTCTCGTGGTGGATGACGAGCCGGAGGTGCTGGCGTTGTTGCAACAGACTTTGGAGCGCGCCGGTTACGAAGCCATTGGATTCAGCAACCCACGGCTCGCGCTGGAAGAAATCAACCGGCGCAAATTTTCCGCCATCATTTCCGACCAGCGAATGCCGGAATTGACGGGACTCCAACTTTTGGCGCACGCGCGGAAAGTTCAACCGAATGCCACGCGCATTCTCATCACCGCCGTGCTGGATTTGGACACGGTGGTTGATTCAATCAACAAAGGCGAAATTTTCCGCTTCATCGTCAAGCCCTGGCTGCGCGAAGAATTCCTGGCGACTGTAAAAAATGGGATTCAACGCCATGAACTGATTTGCCACAACGAGCATCTTCAAGCAACGACCCAATCCATGAACGAGCAACTGGTTGATTTGAACCGTTCGCTCGAACAGCAAGTCAGGCTCGTGGCCGAGAAAGGCCGTCAACTGACGGAAATGAACGCGGCCTTGGAACGGAATCTCGCCCGTTCGATAGAGCTTTGCGTTCATACCATGCAAACGTTTTATCCCATGCTGGGCAATCAGGCGCGGCGGGTGTTTCAACTTTGCAAGTCCATCGCGCAAATGCTTCAGTTAAGCCCGGAAGAAACGCGCGTGATTGAGACGAGCGCCCTTTTGTATGACATTGGGTTGATCGGTGTGCCCCGCCAGATCATCAAGCATTGGCAGGAAGATCCGAAGACACTCGGCCCGGCGGAAAAAGCGCTCATCGAACAACATCCGATCCTTGGCCAGGAACTCGCCGTGTTCGGCAGCCATCTGGAACAAGTCGGCCAAATCATCCGCGCTCACCATGAATGTTACGATGGCAGCGGTTATCCCGATCAACTCGCCAACGATGGCATTCCGTGGCTGGCCAGATTATTGGCGGTGGCCGTGGCTTACGCTTCTTGTCCCTTGAGCGACGAAGCAGCCGTTGAAAAAATAAAAATGGATTCCGGCGCGGCCTTTGATCCCGAAGCCGTGCGCGCCTTTTTGCGCGCGCACACCATTGCAGTTATTCCCAAAAAAGAACGTCAGGTCATGCTGGCTGATTTGCGGCCCGGAATGGTTTTGGCCAAAGGCATTCACACTTACAACGGTCTATTGCTCGTGTCCGAAGGCCAGCAATTAAACGCCACGTTCATCGAAAAAGTTTTGAATCACAACCGGATTCAACCGATCACCGAGGCCTTGGTCATTTATTGCTGATCCGGCGCGAATCATTTTAACGCTTCCAAAAACGCCGAAGCGAAAAATTATTTCAGGCGCAACGCTCCATCTCGGCCAGGGTCGCTTCAAGACTTTTCGCGGCCCCCGGCAACGCGCGCGACAACTTCCCGGTTTGTTCATTCACCT
Source organism: Verrucomicrobiia bacterium (assembly GCA_036509895.1). GTDB lineage: Bacteria > Verrucomicrobiota > Verrucomicrobiia > Limisphaerales > UBA11358 > UBA11358. The sequence continues at coordinate 377 of DATCEV010000018.1, read as the reverse complement.
GCGCAATCGTCTGCTGCGCTTTCACCGCCAGCAATTTCCGATACCAGCCGATGAATTCGCGGCTGGCCATCGCTTCCTCGCGCTCATTTTGCGGCGCGTGCGTCGTCGGCGATTCCAAAATCTCACATAAAATCAAAGCTGCCAGAATTCGCGGCTCGCGTTCGCTGTTCCAAATTCGCTCCCACAATTCCATCGCCGGCGCCGTGTCGCCGCTCAACATCAACGCCTCGGCGCGCTGCGCGACAACCCTAAAATCTTCCGCCGCGTAACGCACCGCCTCGGCCGTCCAGTCACGCGCAAACTCCAGAAATTCCGGCTTGCTCAAGGCGATTTCCCCGCCCGTCCGCCACGCGGCGGAATTGCGCGCATTGGCCGCG